>NZ_JAMXDB010000042.1 GCF_024718545.1 Weissella fangxianensis | reverse complement strand
TATATCTATTACTACAATAATAAACGGATTAAAACAAAACTGGCCGGAAAAACTCCGGTTCAATACCGAAATCTTTCCGACCAGCTAGTTGCTTAAACTTCTCTCCAATTTTTGGGGTTCAGTTCAATCCGGCTTTGTAATTAATGCTCTAACGATCCCCACTCGTTGCTGCTCACCGCCTGATAATTCGCTCGGCATACGTGAGCCATATTGTTCATGTGGCAATCCCACCCTATCTAATAATTGGTTAACTAAAGGTTCCCGTTTATCACGTTTCACTCCTCGTGACTCTAATAAAATACCAGCATTTTGGCTAATTGTTAGATTAGGAAAAAGAGCAATATTCTGTAGCACATATCCAATATTCTTTCGTAAATTGGCTGTATCAACTTGATTAACATTTATGTCATCAATCAATATTTCACCTGCAGATTGTTCAATCAAACGATTGATCATCTTTAAAATTGTTGTTTTACCACTACCACTTGGACCAACCAAAACAAAAAATTCACCCGAGGCAACCGTTAAATTTAGTTTATTAACGACCTGCTTTTCTTGGTATGTCTTGACCACATCACTGAATTTTATCATGACCATAACTCCTTTATTCAGCACTTGACTGCCTATCACAAGATTATTTCTTTAAAATCAAAGGAATATAAAAAAGACTGAGTAATAGTTAATTATTATCTCAGTCTTCAATACATTATAACTGTTCAAGCTTCTTTTTCAACTGTTGAACTTTTTGCGCAATATCATTCGCTTTCATAATTTCACTTACAACGGAAATGCCGGCAATGCCCGTTCCTTTAAATGTCTGAATACGATCTTCTGTGATGCCGCCAATGGCAACGACCGGAATATTAACAGCTGCGGTAATTTCCCGCAACGTATCAACCGACGTCTGCTTGGTAACAACTTTTGTTTGGGTTGGGAAGATTGCACCAGTCCCCAAGTAATCAGCACCTTCTGCTGCCGCTTCCATGGCACGGGCAACTGTCTTGGCCGAAACACCTAGCAATTTTTCCTTGCCAAGTAGCTTTCGTGCCACACTTACCGGCAATTCATCATCACCAATATGCACCCCACCTGCATCAACCGCCTGGCAAATATCGATCCGGTCATCAATAATTAATTTCAAATCATAGCGATCTGTTATTTGCTTCACTTTCAAAGCTAACTCATAGTAATCTCGAGTTGATAAATTCTTTTCCCGTAACTGTACCAGGGTAACGCCATTTGCACATGCTGTCTCAACCTTACTTAAGAATTCACTCTCCGTCTCCCCATATCTTGCTGTCACTAAATATAATTGCTTCGCCATTTTTTGTTCCCCTTATCTGATTTGTCCAATCGGTATTATCGATACCTAATAATGAAAGTTCATTTAGGAATAGTTGTCGAAATTCCGCAATACCCGCTGTAGTTGCCTTAACTTTAGCCATTTCACCTGAAATATTGAGATAACTAATTGCTTGAACGGCGGCGTCTTCGGGGGACGCACCTGCACCCAACAACGCTGCCAATAAACCACTTAACGTATCCCCTGAACCAGTAAACTGATCCAATTCCGATACACCATTACTTAATATCCAAGCATTGTCCTTAGCAACCACAATATCTCGCGCTCCAGTTGCCACATAAACGGACTCTTGTGGCAACTGTTTCAGTGCCGCAATCAACCTTGTTAATTCATCATCGGTCTGATCTAGTGGGCTACCATCAACACCACGGCCGTTTGTTACTAAACCACATAATGCGCGCATTTCTGAAATATTACCGCGAATAATCGTTGGTTTCTTTTCCATAACAATCTTAGCAATTTGCATAGCTGATTTGGCACTTGCAATCCCCACAACATCAAGCACGATTGGCTCTTTACCATCTGCTACTTCACTCGCAGCCAGTATGCTTTGTTCTTTAGTTGGTGATAAGCTACCCAAATTTAACAGTAAGGCATTTGTTTGGCGAATTAAATCATCAAAAGCACGCGTGTCCTCAGTCATGATTGGCTTAGCCCCAATGTAAAGTAACGCATTTGCGACCGTCTCTACTGAAATAGCATTTGTAATACAATGAATTAGCGGTGCTGTTTGCAACGGTATCTTTATTTTCTTCATTTAATGACATACCCCTTTCCATTAAAAATGCGAATCATATCTTTAAACAAAGATATTTTTTTGGCTTGTTGCCAAATGAGCCAGGCTGCCACGGCACCCATAAGTGTCGCACCTAAAAAGCGTGGTGTATACAATAACCAATATAAATCCGTTTTTGTACCAGTGAAAAGCACCATAACTGGATAAGATAGCAATGACCCAACTATGCCAGTCCCAATAATTTCACCAAGGATAGAACCGTAAATACTATGCGTCCAGCGAGCCCCAAGACCTGCTAATAAAGCACCAAAAACGGCCCCCGTCAACGCTAATGGCGGAATCCCCATCATCATCATCCGAATAATTCCACAGCAAATCGCCATAATTGTTGCGTACAATGGCCCCATAAGAACACCCGCCAAAATGTTAATCACACTAGACATCGGTGCCATTCCTTCAATACGTAAAATTGGTGATAGCACAACGTCTAACGCAATCATCATTGCTAAATAAGTTATTTTCCTAACTTTTGAATTCATTCCTGTTGTCCCCCGATAAATTTAAGCACTACAATTTCAAAATAATTGGGCAATAAAAAAGACCTCCCTGCAATAAAAAAATCATCACAAAGAGGCCAATAATTGACACATTTACACAATTCCTACGCTTAAATAACTAAAACAGGTACGAAGGGTCTAGAGTTCTCCTCATTCTCAGCCAACTTGGCTCCCCTTTGCGATTATATTTAATTTTTATACTATAATATTACCACATATACTAATAAAATGGCTTTTAAATAATATCATGGTTAAGTACTTGAGTAATATATTTCCAAAATAATCCATTAGCCTTAGACTCATGGACTTGTTTCAGCCTCATAAAACCAAAATCACTTGTCGTATTTGTAGCGATTTTGCGTTTAACTATTTGGCCATCATTCGTCATATCAACCCTTTTTTCCATCATTAATGCGATGCCCATACCATTTAGGACCATGTTTAATATGATATCGATTCGTTCACCTTGATAAGCCACCGCAGATGCCAATTGTTTTTTCTCACCAACTGCACCAAACTTATTAAAAATTATTGTTTCCTCGCCTTCAAGTAATAATAGCTCTTCTTTCATCAAATCATCTAATGAAATCACACGATTGGCAGACAGTGGATGATTAGCTGGCAACACACATACTAAATTATCCTGATCAGTCAACAACGTTTCTAATTTTCCATTAACAGCTGGTGTGTAATGACCAAAAATTATATCAGCTTGGTTATCTTCTAACGACTGGACCAACAAACTATCTTTCGTTTCAGAGAAATGTAATGTAATTTCGGGATGTCTTTTATGGAAGTCACTCATCAATGAAAAGCCACGGTAATTAGAAAAAGTTGGCATCGTATGAATCGTCAGTACGTTATCTGATTCAGAATCATGTTGCACCAATGTTTGTTGTAGTGCATCAAATTCATGCATGATTTTTTTGGCATACATTTCAGTAATTCGTCCTGATTCAGTTAATGAAATATGACGATGCTCACGCTTAAATAACTGTGTTTTTAATTCCTTTTCCAAAGACAAAATTTGCTTAGAAATATTACCTTGCGTTGTATACAACCTGTCAGCTGTTTCAGAATAATTCCCTGTTTCAGCTAAATCTAAAAAGACCTTAAATTTATGAATATCCATTATGTAGTTCCCCAATTATTACTATTTGGAATAGTCTACCACACTCTAATCAACTTTGTCATAGTGAATTGCTTTCCTACCAAAAATAACTATCACCAAATTAAAAAACTGAGACATTATCTGATGTCCCAGTTTCTTTATTTATTATATTGAAATTACTTCTCAGAAATTGCTGCAATTCCAGGCAATGTCTTACCTTCTAGGTATTCAAGAGAAGCACCACCACCAGTTGAAATGTGGCTCAACTTATCAGCAACACCTAATTGTTGAACGGCGGCAGTTGAATCACCACCACCAACAATTGTCGTTGCGCCATTATCAGTTACCTTAACTAATTCTTCACCAATAGCTAACGTACCCTTGGCAAAGTTTGCCATCTCGAACACACCCATAGGTCCGTTCCAAACAACTGTTTTAGCACCTGCAAGAACTGACTTAAATAGTTCAACTGACTTAGGACCAATATCAAGACCCATGTAGCCATCTTTAATGTCACCTTCTGCAACATATGAGTCAGCATCGTTGGCAAACTTATCAGCAGCGACTGCATCAACAGGCAATACCAACTTTTCACCGGCGTCAGCAATTAATTGCTTAGCAAGTTCAACTTTGTCTTCCTCGTATAATGAGTTACCAATCTTTTCACCCTTTGCAGCGGCGAAAGTATAAGCCATTCCACCACCAACAATAACCTTGTCAGCCTTTTCCAACAAGTTTTGAATAATGGTAATCTTATCAGAAACCTTAGCACCACCAATGATGGCAACAAATGGACGCTCTGGATTTTCAACAGCACCACCCAAGAACTTAATTTCTTTTTCCATCAGGTAACCAGCTGCTGTTTGAGCAACATTTGCGGCAATCCCAGCATTAGATGCATGTGAACGGTGAGCAGTACCAAAGGCATCGTTTACGAATACATCACCCAAAGATGCCCAGTAAGCACCTAAGTCAGGATCATTCTTTGATTCGCGCTTAACAACCTCACCATCAACAACGTCAGCATAACGAGTGTTTTCGAAAATCAACACTTGGCCGTCTTCTAACTTGTTAATTGAGTCTTCAAGTTCTGGACCTTCAATAGCTGGTACAAAAGTTACAGGTTGACCAAGTAGATCAGCCAAACGTTGTGCAACAGGCTTCATTGAAAGAGCAGGCTTATCATCTTCACTCTTAATACGTCCTAAGTGTGAAAATAATACTGCACGACCACCTTGTGACAAGACATACTTAATTGTTGGTAATGCTGCAACAATACGGTTATCGTTTGCCACTTCTTGTTGTCCGTCAACTTCCTTTAGGGGAACATTGAAGTCAACACGCATCAATACTTTTTTACCTTTTAATTCTAGGTCTTCAACTGTTAATTTTGCCATGGAATCCCTCTTTCTTTTTACTTCAAATACTACAAATCTTATATAAAAAACGGGCGGTTCAGACTATTACTAAACCACCCGTTTTCAATAATAGTTAAGTAACTATTAAAGTGTTGCCAAGTGCAACAAAGTACGGATCATGTTTGAAGTGAAACCATACTCGTTATCATACCAAGCAGCAGTTTGTACTAATTGCTTATCACCAACAGTGATAACCTTAGTCAAAGTTGGATCGTATACGGCACCGTGTGTGTCGCCAATCATATCAGATGAAACAATTTCATCATCATTATATCCAAATGAAGCATTTTCATACTTCTTAACTGCCTCGTTAACTTCTTCAGCAGAAACAGTCTTTGACAATACAGATGTCAACTCAGTAACAGAACCGTCAACAACACCAACACGTTGTGCGTGACCATCCAACTTACCAGCAACTGATGGAACAACTAGACCAATAGCCTTAGCAGCACCAGTTGAGTGAGGAATTGTGTTTACAGAAGCTGCACGGTTTGAGCGCATCTTCTTACCCTTAGGTCCATCCAAAAGCATTTGTGTACCAGTAAAGGCGTGAACAGTAGTCATCAAACCAATTTCAATACCAAATTCCTTGTCCAAGGCGTTTGCCAATGGTGCAAGTGATTGAGTGGTACATGAACCAGCAGAAACAATGTTGTCGTCTGCAGTCAATGTGTCTTGGTTAACACCATAAACAACAGTTGGTACGTTTCCAGCTGGTGCTGAAACCAATACCTTCTTTGCTCCGGCGTCCAAGTGTGCTTGTGACTTTTCTGCTGATGTATAGAAACCAGTTGATTCCAATACAATTTCAACACCGTCATTAGCAACCCACTTCAAGTTAGCTGCATCGCGCTCAGCGTATACACGGATCTTCTTACCGTCAACGACAATACCATCTTCATCAGCTGAAACTTCAGCATCCAAAGTGCCATGAGTTGAATCATACTTCAACAAGTATGCCAACATAGCAGGATTAGTTAAATCGTTAATTGCAACAACTTCAATGTCGTCCGCTGTACCCTTCAATTCAAGAATACGACGAAATGCCAAACGACCAATACGGCCGAAACCGTTGATACC
The DNA here is from genome assembly GCF_024718545.1 of Weissella fangxianensis. Classification (GTDB taxonomy): domain Bacteria; phylum Bacillota; class Bacilli; order Lactobacillales; family Lactobacillaceae; genus Weissella; species Weissella fangxianensis. Next base: position 7,850 of record NZ_JAMXDB010000042.1, on the reverse strand, counting down.
AATCTTAACAGTCATATTATTAAGATTCCTCCCAGAAAAAAATTCTTTTGTAACGTTTCTACATGGAATATTATACGACTTTGTTTACAATTTCGCAAACAAACGTACAACTATTGTTATGCTTTAATTTCATACCATTTGAAATTAAACCCTGCTACAGATGAACTAGTTAGCGTTCACTAATCCTAAACCCATCCGTTACATGTATTATACGATAAATAGGTAGAAACTGCGTCATATTTGCTTGAACATTAATTCACTTGATTCTTTGATTAACTTAGAAACGACAATTTATAATTGTCAGCTTTTTTATCGTTTATCCGACTTATTAATATAGAAAGTTAACGAAATTGTGAAAACACAAACTTTACTTACCTAATAAAATACGATGTGCTTCTTTGCCATCAACGCCACCTAACCTAATTAGGCTATACTGCAATAATAACTTGACGCCACGTACTACCCGATGCACATTACCATCAATTAGAAATTCAATCATTGAAATAAATGCCATTACAGCAATCCACGCACTTGTAAGTGTCCCCAAAATTATTAAGAACGAAATCATATCACTACTCATAAACTGCCTCCTGACAATTAGTTTAAACTTAATGTAATTTGTTAATTAAAGTCCTAAAGGAATTCCTTTAGGACTATTCATAGTATATATTAACTTTAACCTAATTACAAGAAATTAAGGGGGCTTAATTTAACAGTCCATTCCTCCTGTATAGGTTAACTGTTTCTTGAGCAAAATCTAACGGATACCCCAGATACTCACATAACATCCAGGCTTCAAAAGGTTGATCTTCATATTCATGAGCAACTCTCATCATAACTTTTTCCGGCGTCATATACTTGATTACTGACTCGCGGGCGACGATTTCGTCGTTATGAGCAAGCGTGGCATCATAATCCATATGGTTTCCAATATCCGAAATTGCATGATGATATTCTTCAACCAAAGTTTTCGCCTTATCAAAAGTCGATAATGTTTTATCGACAAAGATATATGCCTTATCACCTTTTAAATAAGCAACACCATCTAATCCTGAATTTTCTTTTAGAGGCATTGTATCTAGAATAACCGGTGTCATCCCCAAACTAGTGAGATCATTTTCCACCCTAATTAATAGGTCATCATAACTATCTGTTCCCATTCCGATCCTCGTAGTCAGCAATTAATCCTTCTATATAAGACTTAGCCCGGTCAATCACTCGTGAACGTTCTTCATCAGGTAACCCAGAAATATCTAGTCCCCAATGTGCAGCCATTAATACAGGTTCATCAGTTACGGTCGCCTGCGAAGTTTGATTTGGCTCCTCAACAAGATCTGACTTTGACACGCCAAAGAAATCAGCCATCGCTTCGATTTTGTCGATTCTAGGATACGTTTTCCCATTTGACCAATCAGAAATAGTTGCGGTTGATACACCAATGACCTCAGCAAGATGAGCAGCCGTCATTTCATTTTGTTTAATGTATCTTTTTATATTTCGGCCCATCGTGGCCTTTCCTTCTGATGATGCCATATTCTCCACCTTTTCTATGTTCATTTTTTTGAATTGACTTTTATTTTTTATAGTTCTTATGATAAAGCTAAACTTAATGAATTGCAAGGTTTAACCTAACGCATAGTTTTGACGAGCTCCTCGATAGTCTTGCAAATACTATTTTAATAGGCTATAATTTAATCTGTTGTGGACCCGTAGTGTAATGGATATCACGTTGGATTCCGGTTCCGGAGATGAGGGTTCGATTCCCCCCGGGTCCATAGTAGGGTTATAGAATCGCCTACAAATCAACGTTTTACTTGATATGACGGGCTTAGATACACATTTAAATACACATCTGAAAGTTATATAATTCCGTGAAATACCATTGAAATTTTGCTTAATGTGTATTTTGATGTGTATTTCTGATGATGAAAAATATGGGACTACCCGCCGTGTAAATATGTCGCTGTTCGCTTTAAGTGAACGGCGTTTTATTTTGCTTTTTTATTGGGAATAGATCTATTGGGTGTACCTCTGAGTACGCCCAATATTAATAACAAGTGTACTTTCAGGTATGGTTGTACAAGTGGTTGTCACTTCTAAGTGACGAGCATGTGCTGGTTACTTATAAATCACTGTCAGGGTGTAGTTGTAACTACACCCTAGACTGTTTAAGAAGTGTAGTGAAAATACTTAGGCTTTATTTTGCTTTTTATTAAGGATGTCGGTTAAATCTACACCCTTTAAATTCTCCACTTGCGCGGAAAATAAACTGTTGTCCTAAACTGGACAGCCTTTATTTATTCAACACGTTGTATAAAAAGTGAACTCATTTATAACACTACTTGACTAATTACTCCAATCAATATAAAAACGGCTTACACGTCAATATATGAGCTCTCATAGGGTGGCGGAATTTTACGCTGACCTTTTAAGCTATTTATACATTGAATTACTGATCTATGTTTAAACATATAACTAAATACGATTATTTATTTTTTAAAGGTGTCTGCATCTGACCGCCTCCTGTTTATAAAACGTTTTTTAACGGTCGTTTTAACTTATTTTTAAAGTCATCTCGCCACCGTGATAAGGTTCTAACATCAACATGCTCACTCATACTAATATCTATCCATGTACGCCTTTGCGCATGGCGTGCTTTTATAATTCGCTGTACATTATCCAATTCCAATGCAAACATCAGCTCAATAACTTGACTTGCATATAACCAATCTTGTATCAATCTATCTGATTCTACTTTTAACATGGTTGTTTCAGTATTGCGGACAATGTTATTTTGCATTCGTCCACCACCCACATTATCGTCATGGTTAGTATAGTGACTTAGTTCTAACTTTCGTAACTTGATATTAGCTTCTAATTGTCCTGTAAAATAATCAGTTAATAAATGATCTATCTTATCTGCCACGCTATGCCTCCAATCGTGAACGCAATTTTTTTAATAATTTACATTTTAAATCATGCAATTTGTACTGTTTAACACCTAACTTATCGCTAATATCTTGCCATGTCATATTGTCCTTATCATGCATGGTAATAGCTTGTAACTGAACGGGTGTTAATGTTAACAGCACTTCATCAACGGCTGTCTTTTGTGCTTCATAGGCTTTTAATTTGGTATCGTCATCAGTCTTCAAATAGTCCATTTGTAACTTAGAACATTTAATATTCACGTCTAAACGTCCATTAAAATAATCTTTAATAAGCTGTTCTGCCCTTTTCATAACTTCCTCCTGCATACCTATATTACATATATTATTATACTAAATATAGTTAAGAAAATAAAAAAGCACTAACAAATTAATTATAACGTTGCTGTTACTTAACTCTTTAGACCTATTAGAAAAACACGAATATTCAAATTCAAACAAAAAAAGCAGCCAAATTTATAAAAAATGACTGCTTAATATTTATATTATTCATATATAGACTGATCTTTTGGTTTTGGTTTGTATATATTTTTAATGTAATCTGCTCTATTTTCTAATTCTGGAAACAAATCTATATATCTATAGTGATATTCTTCAAGTTTACAATCAATATCTTTACGAATACAATCATACATATTTTTTAAATCTTTTTCTTCTACGCCCTCTTGATCACATTGAAACACAATGTGAAATGCATGATCTGAAGAACTCTTTACTTCATTGGATAGCATTTCATAGTCTATAAACGATCCATTCTGTGGCTTTAATCTATGGTTAACTGGATTGACTTCTGCTCTTTGAAAGAGAGAATTTTTAACATGTTTTTTTGCCATGAATATCGTTAGTGACGGCGTTTCTATCTCTCCCATAAAAGAAGTATCAACATTGAATTCATGTGCTAAGAAAAACATACCTACGAATGGACTAGACGTAACATCAATAAGCGGAGTAGGAAAACCATAATGTTGTAATAGTGCAAGTTGCGTTACTCGTTCCCCAACTAGATTATCATTTTCTGTGCTCAAATTAATAGGCACATATTTTAATTCTTGATACTCATAACACAAATCTTTATAAATTAATTCAAAATTTTCCGCAAGCCTCTCCACATCATATTGCTTTGATCTAGCAATACCTGGGAGTAAATTAAAGTTATGATTTTGACCACGGTAGAAAATATTATAAGAATTTGTCAATGGATATACTAAGTTACTTTTAAACTTAAAATTTTCAACAAATTGAATCAACTCTTTCAACATATAGAAAGAATTCCACTCTTCTGGATATTCATTACTGCTCTGCAATTCTTCATTTTGTTTAATCACAAAACCATAAATTCCTTGATCTAATTCTGAAATTGGATACTCTGCTTCTTCATCATCTTCGATCAAATGATTTTCCAATTCGATTTTAGTTATCTTATATCTTCGCTTTGTATCACTTGGATGAACTTTGATTATAATCTTTATATTTGATTGAAATGGATATAAATTATCATCTTTATGTTCACTTAATGAGTTGACTATATTGGAATGTATTTTAGTAGCTTCATCCATTACTATTTCCCCAAAATTCGTAAATTTTGCAATCTATATTTCAAAGATTGTGATGAAACTTTTAACTTTGCAGCAACTTCTGACAAAGCACGATCTCGTTCAAAATTATCAAAACCACTGGGATTAGCACCAATAGAATTTAAAGCCTCCTTCATTAAATAAACTAATAACTTTTTATTCGGCATTAATAATTCAGCAGCTAATTGATTCGCTTTTTGTTCATCTCTTCTTTCAGCCGGAGTATAATTTTCAAATTTTCTAAATTGTATATTTTCCTTATCTGCAGAATTTATTGAATGAGCCATTTCATGAGCTAACGTAAATCTTTTGCGTCCTTCAGAAACATTTTTATTTAATTCAATCATTTTACCTTGTGATTTAAAAAAACCATCAACTGATAAATCTGTTTCACTAACTGTTAATCCTAATATTTTTGCTATACTATTTAAATCAACGAACGGGTTATCAATATCAAAAGGGATTTTTCCAATTTCACTAGCCTTATCTCCAAACATAGTTTTTAAATTGCTAGTTCCATACAAATCTGTATAATCATTTATTTTAATTGTATTAGTCATACAGGCCCTCCAATCTATGGCTTCCAAACTAAAAATCTAAAAACCATTCAATACACTTTTATCAAATATAGTATATCATACGACCGTTTTTAATACTCAACGTTTCTTTTGTTTTGAAAATGATTTATAAATACACAACTTTATCAACCAAAAATAAGTTTAATTTTTTTAACTAATAATACTCACATCAATAAGAAATAGTTCAGCCTTTCTTAGGACTTTGGGTAAAAATTACAAGTTTTGACAAGTCCTCATTTGTCGGGATCGTTGCCACTTATGGCAAATGTATAATGTCTTTTTTATTAGTTAATGGTTGGTTCACAACCGTACCCGTTTTCACAGTTGTAAAATCAATTCCACTTTATACTAAGTTCTCACTGCGGAAAACTCCGCCATGAAAATAGTTAAGTTCTCACTGTCATAATCTCGACAGTGAAACGGAAATAAGTAAGGTTTAGTTAATTCCGCCAATATCTCACGCCCTAAGTTGAATATAGACCGTCACTAATTGCATTTTTTAGAGGTTAAACTTTTTCCTAAATTGGCATTGAATCATCAATACTTGTGTCAATGCTGTCAAACTAACTAAAAATAGGCGGTGGTTAGTAGGATGAATGACTTAGATAATTTTAAATAAATTAATGGATAGTAGTGATAGGAATTTATAAGATATGTATAGCAAATATGCTGTTTCAAATAAAAAAAGTCCCACCAGATAGAGTGACCGCTCTACCAAGTGGGGCTTTTAAATGTCCTATCCTAGATCAATGAGATCAGATAAAACATAATGGAAAGTGTTGTATATCAATGAATTTTAGGAAAACCTAATTAAGATAATTAGTAGACGGTTATGTCCACCAAATATCTACACAACAATTGTAACACAATATTTTAAATAACTCGTTAAAAAACCACCAGTCACATAAACTGGTGGTTTAAACCATGACAAGGAGCAAATACAAAATGGTAAGTTTATCATGATTTTTATAGTCATGTACTCGAACAACACATGACTACTTGTAGAGTGATTTAAGAGTAATCAGTTAAATAGCTATTACACTCTACGTGGAAATTATAACACATAGCAAAAAACCCACCAAACTATTCAATCGAATAACCTAGTGGGAATTCAAACTTGATAACTTTTTTGTTTAATGCAAATAATTATCGCTTTTATTTTTATCATGAGAAGTGTTCTCAAGTTATTTAAATTGTAATATATTAATAGCCCTTTTACATTATTTAGATTAATTTCAATAAGTTATCATTGTCATAATCTCAGACAAGAAATGCAAATGCTGACTTTTTTATTTACCTTTTCTAATTAAAGTTTTATTATTGTCTCATAATATATAAACAAAGCAACCGCAGAAATATAGGGCATAGATTATGGGTAAACAAAAATTGAGTAATATTTTATTTTCTCTAGGAATAATTATTGTAATTGGTAGCTTCTTATTTTTTTGGTTTATGGAAAATTGGTTTATCCCGGAATTAACTTGTTGGTTATTAGGAATTTGTTTAGTTATTTATTCTGATTATATAGATTTTTAAATAACAAATTTCCATCAATATAAACAAACTTAATGGATCATCGCCACTTCTGACGATGTTTTTTTTTTGAAAAATAATTATAACTGCAGAGCGTGCAAAGGATGCCCCTATTTGATATTCGGTTATTTCCCGCTAGCTATGGTGGGGGGTATAAAATATTTTTTCACTTCGGCAAAACTTTTACTGACTTCCAAATGATTAATGATAATAAATAAAAAGGCAACAATCTAATGACTGCTACCTTATCATTAACTACTACATATGATCTAAGTAATAGATGACTTTCTGTCTGTAATTTTGTTCCTTATATTTTTTAAATGAATCAAAGTTTTGTGTCACATTAACACTAGTATCATCATAAGCAGGCATGCTAACAATACTAATTTCATTTATCTTTTCAATCTTATTAATCGTTCGAGTTGGTTTAGTGTTCATACGATTCCAAACATCACCTCCCTTAGCGACCGTAAAGCCAAAGCTCATGCCCTTTAAATTACCTGCCTTAACGTTTGCATAGACATCTCGTCCTAGTGACGTGTCAGGTACTTGTACAATGAACTTCAAACCAACTTCATCTATAGACAAGTCCAATGTGCCCGCATCCACTCGTCCTAACACATTAGCGTAATTGTTATCGTATAGTACCAGTACCTTACTCATATCAACACGATCTAATGCATGTGGCGCAATGTATTCAGTGAACGGTGCTTCTGCAACGCTTGGTTTATTAAACTTAATCGCATATCCTGATAGCTCGCCGATACTGCCTTTAACCTTATTACTCTTAGCACTGATAGGGACATCAATACCAATATTACGTTCTACTATCTTATCCATTTAATCTGTTCTCCGCTATACCTAGTACATTTGTTACATTAAAATCTGGCTTCACAATATTTTCTAAAAAGTGACCGCTCCATTCAGTTCGATTTTGACTACGAGTGTTATAATCTTCCATTTGGTTATACAACAACCTATACTCGTTATCCTTATCAGCAACGGCTGTCGTGTACTTTCTAGCCACTGATACAAACTCTCTCATAGCTTTGTACGCTTCTAGTCGCAACGGTTCTAACTCTTCAGTAGCTTGCTCTTATGCTAGATTTACGGACAGATTTTCTTCTGCCCTGTAAACTAATAGCATAGGAGCATTTTTTAATATGATTCAATACAAAAAAGAATTTAAGCAGTCTCTTGTTGAGATGCACAATCAA
>NZ_JAMXDB010000041.1 GCF_024718545.1 Weissella fangxianensis | reverse complement strand
TTTCCGTATTTTATAAGGCGGAATACCTTGTAGGTACATCGTGACTGCTTCAATTTGTACTTCTTTTGAAAACATAGTAAAACCCCGTAAGTTTTGGAAATTACTCCAACTTACGGGGTTCAGTTCATTGGAACAAAGTGATTGTTCCAACCTTTTTGTGTTAAAAATATCGCAATCTACGTGACATACTGGCTTCAAACCAACTTTTGTCTCGCCGCTCTGAATTTTTAACTATATTTAAGGCTTCATCAGGTATATTTGGCACATTATATTTTATTGACAATGTCGCTCTATCAGTACCATAAAAGAAAGTTGAGATATCGATGGCGGTTAGTTTAGGTTATTGGGTGTTGTTTTTTACTTTTGTCATTATTATGTTGGCATTAGATTTAGGGGTATTTCATAGGGACAACCATGCACCAACAATGAAATCATCATTATTGTGGAGTGCTTTTTGGATTGCCTTGGCATTTACATTTAGTGGCATTATTTGGCAGACAATGGGTAGTAGTCATGCGTTGGATTTTATTACGGCATACCTATTAGAAAAATCATTGAGTATCGATAATTTATTTATTTTCATACTGGTTTTCGGATTTTTCAATATTGATATCAAGTATCAGCATCGCTTATTATTTTGGGGTGTCTTTGGCGCTTTAATTATGCGGGTGCTGTTTATCTTTGGTGGTGCAGCTTTATTGCATCGCTTTGTGTGGTTAATGTATCTATTTGGTGTTTTTCTAATCATTACTGGCGTTAAAATGCTCTTTGAGAAAGATGAACAACAGGATCTGAATGATAATCGTTTGATTAAGCTATTACGTAAATTTTTACCAATTAAAGAAGGGGCTGTTGAACCACATTTTATTGTGAAAGAAAATGGTAAGCGTTATGCAACGCAGTTTTTGATAGTGCTATTATTTATTGAAGGGACTGATTTATTGTTCGCAGTCGATTCAATACCGGCTGTATTAGCGGTTACCCAAAACACTTTTATTGTGGTGACATCAAATATTTTCGCAATTATGGGATTACGTTCGCTATATTTTGCTTTGTCTGGTATCTTGCCAATGTTTCGGTACATCAAGTATGCACTTGCCATTATTTTGGCATTTATTGGTACTAAGATGATCTTTAACGAAGGGATGAAAGCGCTAGGGAATACATGGCATATTTCCAATATTGTGTCATTAATTGTTATTGTTACGCTATTGGTTGTCTCAATTATTGCATCGGTGATAGTTGGTCGTGTGCAAGAACGTCGTAAATTTTAGACCATATAGATGCAGTTAATTATATATGCAAATTATGATATAATGTAGGCAACTTGAATCAAAACTAGTGAGAAAGTGAGCGTAAACATGGCAATAGAACATATTTTATTTGGAACTTACACAAAACGTGTTTCAAAAGGAATTTATGTTGCAGATCTTGATACTGAATCAGGTCAGTTATCTAATCAAAATCTTGTAGCAGAACTTGGTTCACCTACTTATTTGGCATTAAGTAAAGCCAATAAGTTGTACGCGGTTGATAAGGGTGATGGCGAAGGTGGTATTGCTGTCTATGATTATAAAGATGGTCATGCAACATTACAGCAGGAGGTGCTTACTGAAGGGGCAGCACCAGCTTATGTTGCGGTCGATGAATCACGCCAATTAGTATTTACGGGAAACTATCATAAAGGGACATTGGATGTGTATGCAATGGCTGAAAACGGTGATTTGACTTTGACTGATTCATATCAATCTGAAGGAGAAGGTCCTCGTCCGGAGCAAGAAGGGACACATGTTCACTTCAGTAATTTAACACCTGATAATCGGGTAGTAGTTGCTGATTTGGGGGCAGATAAGGTGCTAACGTTTGATGTTTCTAGTGAAGGTAAATTAAGCTTGGTTGCAACATTTAATACTGAAGCTGGTTTTGGACCACGTCACATTCGGTTTAGTCCCGATGGCCAATATGCTTATCTACTTGGAGAACTATCATCTAAGTTATCAGTATTGAAGTATCATGAAGATGGTTCATTTACTTTGTTACAAACCGTTTTGATGATTCCTGAAAACTGGGATGCTCATAATGGTGGTGCTGCTATCTATGTATCAAAGGATGGCCGCTTTATTTATACGTCAAATCGTGGGCACAACTCAATTGCGGTATTTGCGGTTACAGCAGATGGTGCTGCCGTTGAACACATGCAATGGGTTTCAACTGAAGGGGATTTTCCACGAGATTTTGCTTTAAACCCTGAGGAGAATTATTTAGTTGCAGCTAATCAAAATACTGATAATGTTTCAGTATATTCACGTAATAGTGATACGGGAAAACTAAGTTTGGTTCAGAAAGACTTCGCTGTACCAGAAGCAATTCGTGTTTTATTTGTTTAATTAATGATTTGTTTTTAATCGTGAATGATTACCCCTATGGTGATGCATATAAGCATAAGCTGTATGTGCAACCAGATGGGGCTTTTTTATAAAAAATAATTTAGTAAATATTACTATGAAAAGGGAGCAAGAACATGAAAGAAAAGCCAAATGGTCAATCAATTTTTCAGCGTTGGTTGTTGGACAATAAGTTTTTGTCTGCAATGTTAATGATTTTATTATTTTTAATAATTATCTTTATGCTTCATAAAGTGGCATTTATTTTCGCACCAGTTGCGGAATTCTTTAGAGCTGTTGGTGCACCAATCATTATTGCAGGTGTATTTTATTTCTTATTGAATCCGATGGTCGATTGGGCGGAACGTCGGTATAATTTTCCGAGAATTGCTACAATTTCCATTCAATTCTTAGTTTTAGCAATTTTAATTGTCTGGGGATTAGCAGTGTTTGTTCCCTGGGTAAGTAGCCAAATTGGTAGTCTGGTTGATGAATGGCCAACCTATTGGCATAAAATCGTGCGTATGGTTGATCAATTTACATCAAACAAACAATTTAACGCAATTAACAAGTGGTTTAATACAACTAATACCGAAATATCAAGTTGGTTACAAGATTATTCAGCCGAATATGCTAAAAAAGGACTACATGGTGTGTCTTCGGTTGTGGGAACAGTCACTAGTGTTGTAATTGCCATTATTACTTTCCCATTTGTTCTATTTTACTTGCTAAAAGATGGTCATCAAATGCCAGCGTATGTAGCAAAATTTTTGCCAGCCAAGGCACGCCGCTCATTTTTAGAGACACTAAAAGAAATTAGTACGCAAATTTCAAATTACATTCGTGGGCAAATTGCAGTTGCGTTTGCAGTAATGATTATGTTTGCGATTGGATATACAATTATAGGCTTGCCCTATGGTTGGTTAATTGCCATTGTCGCTGGAATTTTGAATATTATTCCTTTCCTAGGATCATTTTTGGCAATGGTGCCAGCAATTGTTGTCGGTATTTTTGTATCACCAATCATGCTAGCGTCTGTCCTGATTGTCTTTATGATTGAGCAAACTTTAGAAGGACGACTGATTTCACCAAAGCTACTGGGATCTTCAATGAAAATTCATCCGGTAACCGTTCTGATTGTCTTGCTATCGGCGGGCAATGTATTTGGTGTCTTAGGGGTTATTTTTGGAGTACCGGGATATGCCATTTTGAAAGTGTTGGTTTACCGCTTCTATAGTTGGTGGGAGTCAACTTCTGATATCTTTAAAGAAGCAGATTAGGGTTAAAACATTAATAAATTTTGACAAGTATGGCACAAGGTACTTAAAGTACGTGCTATACTTGTTTTTGTATGCATTAATCACGTGTAGGTTAAAAAATAACCTAAGAAGAATAGGAGAAGTTAAATTATGAGTACGAATCACATTGTTTTGTTTGAACCATTAATGCCAGCGAATACGGGGAACGTTGCAAGAACTGCTACTGGAACTAATGCTAAATTGGATTTAATTGAGCCACTAGGATTTAAATTAGATGATAAGCATGTCAAACGTGCTGGCTTAGACTACTGGGATAATGTTGATATTACCGTTCACAAGAATTTGCCTGCTTTTATGGCAACGCTAAAAGATACCGATGAATTGTTCCTTATTTCTAAATTTGCAAAACAGTCATATCATCAAGCTGACTATACAAATCCTGATCATGATTATTATTTCTTATTCGGTAAAGAAACAACTGGTTTGCCTGAGCCCTTTATGAAGGAGCATCCAGATCAAGCTTTGCGTATCCCACAAAATGATGATCACATTCGTTCACTAAATCTTTCAAATACAGCAGCAATTGTTATTTATGAAGTGTTGCGTCAACAAAGTTTTCCCAATCTTGATCTGACTCATGAATATGATTACGATAAGCTAAAGTAAACACTAGATGATTGGTCTCTAATTTTTAAGAAAGGAGGACCATATGGCATATAAAAAGAGTACAGCTAGAAAAAAACCAACCAGGGGTCGCCCTAAAAAAAGCACTCCAAGAAAGACAACGAATCGTAAGAAGAAAAAAAACAATGATACTTTAGATTGGTTTATTTCACGTTTACCACAGATTTCGGGATTGATTGCAGTTATCTTAACCATCTTAGCAATTGCTAAAGTCGGATTGGTTGGAAAATTAGTGGCAAACTTAGTCCGTTTATTGGTGGGTGGCTCTTACCAAATATTGTTGATTGTCTTGTTGCTACCATTTCTAGTTGTCATGGCATATGGGACATGGCCACCTCGATTGAAATGGCATCATTATCTAGGCTTTATCACATTTTATGTGGGCATTATGTTGATTGGTTCTATTTTGTTATTTAATAAGATGGATTTGCATAGCGACTATGTTGTTACTATTCAACAATTAATCAATCAAGATTTAAACAATCATGCAGTTACAACGCCTGTCGGTGGTGGTATTATTGGTGCGTTTATCTATCAATATACTTATTTAGCCACAGGTAATTTTGGCTCATGGTTGATTGCTATCGTGTTATTGATTGTTGGTAATGTTGTCATGTTCCGATTACCGATACGCAACGTCTTTGATAACTTCTTTACGTTTGCTGAAGGCGCAGGTGATTTAGTACAGAATCAGGCGACAACGGCCCATGAAAAAATGACGGAATCAATTAGTACGTTCCGCACAAAACAAAAAGATCGTCAGCAAGAGGCGATGAAGGATTTCTTTAATGAAGATCCTTTTAGTTCTAACCAAGAGAAGAAAGAAAACCCATTACCTGAGGCGTCTTCATCGGGGGAAGTACATTTTAAGGTACCCGATAAGAAACAAACATTAACTGACGATGATGCAGAAGCTTCGGTTACTAAGTTTGTTGTACCTGAAATTGTGGCACCTACTTCTCAGCACGATCAACAGGCAACCGTGTCTGTTGATCCAGAATTAATGAAAAAGAGCCAGTCAAGCGGTGCCGCAACAACTGAGACTAAGGCACAGCATGCTGCGGCTTCAACAGCTCCTACTTCAATGCAATCAAGCGCACCACAGCAAGCAAAGACAAGCTTTGATTCTAAACGAGTGGTTCAATCAGCGGACCCAGTTGAACCAGTTGTCTATGGCGAAGACTTAGCGGACGATGATTTGCTACCAGGTCAAGATGTGCCACTGTCACATGTGGATATGCTAGATCGACCAGTAAAAAGTGAAGCTAAGCCAACGACGCATCGGGCTAACATGCATGTGACACCATCAGCAATGTCGGAGCCAACGCCAGATGTTGATGCTAGCGGGTTAGCAACCGTGGTTAGTGATGAAGACTATCGCATACCAACAACACAGTTATTACAACAAATTGGTTCTACTGATCAATCACAGGAGCGCGATGCCCTTAGTGAAAAGGCCCAGATCCTTCATCAAACATTGCAGAGTTTCAAGATTAATGCAACGGTTGAAAAGGTTGTGTTGGGACCAACAGTTACTCAGTATGAAATTAAACCGGCTGTTGGTGTCAAAGTTTCGAAAATCCAAAATTTGGCTGATGATTTAGCATTGGCATTAGCAGCAAAGTCCTTACGTATTGAGGCACCAATTCCTGGAAAAAATGTTGTTGGTATTGAAGTCGCAAATGATCAACAAGCGACAGTTGGTTTTCGTGACATGGTTGAAGAAGCCGGTATTGACACTGATAAACCATTGGTTGTACCAATCGGAAGAGGTGTTACAAGCGGGGTTGTTAAGGTTGATTTGACTAAAATGCCGCACTTGCTAATTGCTGGTTCGACTGGGTCAGGAAAATCAGTGGCTATTAACGGTATTTTAGCCTCAATTCTATTGCAAGCTAAACCTTCACAAGTACGTTTGATGCTTGTTGACCCTAAAAAGGTGGAGTTGTCAGTTTATAATGACATTCCGCATCTGATTACACCAGTTGTTTCGGATCCTAAAAAGGCAGCGTTGGGCCTAAAGAAGGTTGTTGCTGAGATGGATCGACGCTTCAAGTTATTGGCTGAAGAAGGCGTCCGTAATATCGACGGTTATAATAAGCTAATGAAAAAGCGTGATGAAACCGAAAAAGGTGTTGCTTCGCAAAAGTTGCCATATCTAGTTGTTATTATTGATGAGTTAGCTGATCTGATGATGACTTCGTCCGTATCAGGAGACGTTGAAAACGCCATTGTTCGAATCGCACAATTAGGTCGTGCTGCTGGTATTCATATGATTGTTGCCACACAACGCCCATCAGTTGATATTATTACTGGGTTGATTAAAGCGAACGTGCCATCACGAATGGCTTTCGCCGTATCTTCGGGCGTTGATTCACGTACTATCTTAGATGGTAATGGTGCTGAGAAACTATTGGGTCGTGGTGATATGCTATTTGCACCAATCGGATCAAATGGACCACAACGTGTTCAAGGTGCGTTTATATCTGATGATGATGTTGAAGCAATTACTGATTATATTAAGCAACAAGGTAGTGCACAATATGATGAATCAATGTCAGTATCAGACGCTGAAGTACAGGCATTAGAAAATGGTCATAGTTCAGGTAATGACGAGTTGGATGAAAAGTGGGATGAAGTTTTGGAATTCATTCTTCGTGCAAATGGTGCATCAACATCATCTATTCAACGTCACTTTGGGATGGGCTATAATCGTGCTGGACGAATTATTGATGCGTTAGAAGATCGTGGATTAGTCGGACCCGCAAATGGCTCTAAACCACGTGAGTTGAAGTTTACTGCTGAAATGATGGATCGTTTTAAAAAGGGTGCACAGTAATAAATGAGTAATTCAGTTTTTCTGAATCGCGATTAAAACATTTTAGATAAGATGGGGAGCTGGGACAAAAATGTTCCAGCTTTTTTGTGCTGAAAATGTATTAATTATGACTATTTGTAATTTTTATCACATTGCCGAATTTCAAAGTGACTTTTGCCTTGCGTTCTTTTTTTAACATCTTAGATTGATAGTATTGATGATTTTTAATTTAAAAGATAGTTATTTTAACAAAATATGCTATCCTAATAGTGTTAACTGCCAATTATGATAGGAGTTTTTGCATGATAGAATTAAAAAATTTAACAAAAGAGTTTGGGGATAAAGTTGCAGTTGACAATATGAATATGCAATTAGAAGCAGGGCATGTCGTTGGTTTAATTGGCCAGAATGGTGCTGGGAAAACGACAACTTTTCGAATGATGCTGGATTTTATTAAGCCCACACATGGTACGATTACCTGGGACAATCATGATATTACAAATCGAGATAGGCAAAATATTGGTTTTTTGCCTGAAGAACGTGGCTTGTACCAAAAATTGAGTATTGAACAACAAGTTGTTTATTTTGCTGCACTACATGGTATGTCAAAGAGTGATGCGAAACAAAAATTAAAGCATTGGATGACTAGGCTGGACGTTGTGGGTAAGGTAACTGATAAAGTCCAAAGTCTGTCTAAAGGTAATGCACAAAAAGTTCAATTAATTGCCACGGTGATTACTGAACCATCATTACTGATATTGGATGAACCGTTTACTGGTCTTGATCCAGTTAATGCCCAACTCATGATGAATGAAATTTTACGCCTGAAGCATAACGGTGCAATGATTATCTTTAGTTCACATAATATGAGTGGTGTTGAAAAGTTATCAGATGAATTATTAATGTTAAAACATGGACAGACAGTGCTAAGTGGTGGCTTATCCGATATTAGAGAGTCGTTTGGACGTAGTGAAATCTATTTAGAATCACCTGTAGAAGATGCGGAATTATTAGCAATACCAGGAGTTGTCTCGGTTGAGAAAGAAGGGGATGGCCGACATCTGAAGTTGTCAGATGATCGTGTTGGTAAAGAGGTCTTCAGGATTGTTGCTCGAGATGGGTATGTACCGGTATTTGCACAAACACCACCTACATTAGACGAAATTTTCCGCCGTGAAGTTGCTGGGGGTGTTGAAAATGACTAGACATCAATTATTTTTAGTTGCTCGACAAACCTATATGAATCGCATGAAAACATTCGGTTTTTGGTCGGTTGTTTTAGCACCCTTATTAATATTACTTGTTATCTTTGGCATTACGTTTGCAATAGACGCTACTAAAAGTGATGAGAAACCTACTGTAGCAATAGTGAATGATACATCACTAATGACATATTTGAAGAAGAATAAATCAGTTGGTGCACAGTATACGAATATCAAGTCGTCGGCTAAAGCCAAGCAAGCCTTACGCAATGATAAGATTGATGGTTATTTGACTTCTCAACATGAACGTTATCATTTAACTATGGCCAAAGATGCTGAATCGCTCTCTGAAGATACTTTGCAAACGACGATTAATCAATATTATATGGTTAATCAAGCAGCTAAATTGCATTTAGATACGAAGCAATTGCAAAATTTGATTCAGCCGCCATCATTTAACTCAACGGTTTATAGTAGCAACGGTAAAACATCAGCAGGTGGTGTATCTTCGAACGCTGCTAATAGCATGCTAGCCGGTGGCTTGGGTATCTTTATATTTATTTTTCTAACAGCATATGTCGGTATGATTGCTCAAGAAATTGCGAATGAAAAGTCTTCGCGAATTATGGAAATTTTGTTAGCAGTTACTTCGGCTGGGGTACAATTTTTTGGAAAACTATTGGGTGTTGCTGGACTTGCTATCACCCATGGCCTTGTGTATGTTGTAGCGGGTGTTATTGGGTACGTCTTTGTGCCTGATAATAAATACGTTGACATGGCTAAGGAGCTACTCACTGGCGTTGATGTTGGCTTTGCCGTAATGACAGGACTCTTAGCAATTGTTGGGATATTCTTGTACATGATTTTAACAGCAATTATATCGGCTATGATCAATGACTTAAGTCAAGTACAACAAGCGGTATCACCAATTACCTATATGGCGATGATTGGCTATATTTTGACGTTTATACTTGAAGGTCAGCCACATAATATGTTGATCAATACGTTGTCTTACGTGCCGTTTGTATCTCAGACACTTATGCCAGCACGCTTAGGATTACAATATGCTAATATGACAGATGCATTCATTGCATTAGTATTAGAAGTCGTTGTGCTGGTTTTCTTGGCCAGATACGGATTACGAGTTTATAAGAAAAACGTGTTAACATACAGTGATGGTAATATTACTAAAGCAGCTTTATTGAGCTTAAAAGGATTATTTAGTAAAAAAACAATTGATGAGTAACGGTAACAACCCTATGCTATTGAGAAAGTAGCATAGGGTTGTTATGATGTAGAGGTGAATACTCATAGTTATTATTGTATAAAGTATGTAGCAATAAAGAAAAGTCAGCGAGAAAAAAGATGCTTGTTATATTCAGGCGATAACTTTTGATACGCGTTTATGCCTAAATTTTTTCAAATTTTAGACATAAAAGAGACTGGCATATTTTTTGTGCCAGTCTCTTAGTTAAACTTATTTTTCTTCTTCCTCATTTTGCTGATTGCCGAGGAAACGATCTTTATTTTTGTCGTTTAAATCAGGAATATCAAAAACCTCGTCAACCTGACGGGTTAATTCATTATCTCTTTTGGTTTGTAGTGGCATGTCAATAACCTCCTATGTAATAGTTAGCACTATTATAGCATGTTTAATTAAAATTTGGTTAAACAAGAAAAATTAGTATAAGCATGGCGAATTGTCAGCTGATAGTTAAGAAAGGCATCTAGATGGCATCAGAACATATTGAACAGAAATTAGCTTTATTACCTGATTTACCGGGATCATATCAAATGAAGGATAAAGATGGGAAAATTATCTACGTTGGTAAGGCTAAAAATTTAAAAAATAGAGTCCGTTCTTATTTTAAAAGTGAACACTCTGGAAAAACTGAGCAGCTGGTAGCTAATATCGCCGACTTTGATTTTATTGTGACAAGTTCTGAAAAAGAATCATTGTTGCTAGAAATTACGCTAATTCAGAAATACCAGCCTTACTATAATATTAGGTTAAAACGTGGAACTGGCTATCCCTATATTAAGATAACTAATGAACGTGATCCGCAAATCCAATTAGCAAACGAAGTAGCAGATGACGGTGGTCATTATTTTGGACCATATCCGAATGTTTATGCTGCTCAAGAGACCTTGCACTTTTTGCAAAAAGTCTATCCTTTACGACGTTGTCATGGATTTCAAGGGCGACCATGCTTGTACGCTAATATTGGACAGTGTTTAGGCGCTTGTTACAAAGTAGTGCCTGAAAAAGAATATAGTGACCAGATAAAGAAGATAAAGCGTTTTCTAGATGGTGATACAAGGGTTGTCACCAAAATGTTACAAGAAAAAATGGCCGATGCGGCGGCAAATTTAGCTTATGAACGCGCGGCTGACTTAAGAGATCAACTAAAATTTATTGAAGCAACGGTTGAAAAGCAAAAAATTATTTCGCGTGATGGTACGCCCAGAGATATCTTTAACTTCTATATGGATAAAGGGTGGTTATCAGTCCAAGTTTTCTTCATTAGGCAAGCCCGTTTAATGAAACGGGAAAAACGTCTTTTTGCTATTGTTGGTTCAGCACAAGAAGAATTGACAAGTTTTATTTTGCAATTTTACAATCGGCGAAACGCTGTGCTGCCAAAAGAAATCTTGGTACCGGCAGGTGTTGATAAAGAGGCTATTTCACAGGTGTTTGATGTGCCAGTACGGACCCCACAACGTGGTGAAAAGCGGGCATTGTTTGAATTAGCGGGGAAGAATGCCAAAATTGTTTTGGATGAAAAATTCCGCTTACTAGAGATGAACGAGTCAAAAACCAGTGGTGCAATGCAAGAAATTGCTGATGCTTTGAATATTCCAGAGATTCATCGCATTGAGGCCTTTGACCATTCTCATTTACAAGGAACAGCGATGGTTTCTGCGATGGTCGTCTTTGAAGATGGTGTGCCAAACAAAAACAAATATCGTAAGTATAAAAACAAAACGGCTGAGCACGCCGATGAACATGCTGAAACGATGGAGGTCATCCGGCGACGTTATACAAGATTATTGAAAGAACATGATGAAATGCCAGATCTTATTTTAATGGATGGTGGTGTTATTCAATTAAATGCGGCTCGGGAGGTTATCGAGGATGAATTAGGTCTTGATATTCCGGTAGCAGCTATGGTAAAAAATGACCAGCATAAGACTGCTGACCTGTTAAAGGAAGAAGGGGCGGCTCACGTCCACCTTGATCCAAATTCGCAAGGTTTCTATTTATTACAACGGATACAGGATGAAGTCCATCGATTTGTTATCACATTTCATCGTCAGTTACGTTCTAAAAGTTCATTAGGTTCAAGACTAGATGGCATTGCTGGAGTCGGTCCCAAAACACGTCAGAAATTGTTAACAAAGTTCGGTTCAATGAATAAAATGGCGAACGCCTCATTTGATGATTTAAAACAATTAGGTATATCAGAAAAGGTTGCTAATAATATACGCATATCATTGGCAGCAATGCAAAATCATGACGACTAAAGGTAGTCAAACCTTAGAAAGTGCTGTAAAATGTAACACGACAGTTTACAGTTGGCTACAAGGCAGCTAAAAAAGAAAGTGAGGTCATGAACGATGGCGTTTGTCGACCAAGTAAAAATATTTGTTAAAGCAGGAAAAGGTGGGGATGGTGCAGTTTCATTCCGCCACGAAAAATATATTGATATGGGAGGCCCTTTCGGTGGAGATGGTGGCCATGGTGGATCAGTCGTCATGGTTGTTGATGAGGGCCTTCGCACGCTGATGGATTTCCGTTACCAACGCCACTTTAAGGCGCAAGTTGGTGGTAATGGTGCTACCAAGGGGATGACAGGAAAATCAGCAGAAGATTTAATTATTAGAGTCCCACAAGGAACAACGATTACAAACACGGAAACTGGTGCAGTCATTGGTGATTTGACTGAAAAGGGGCAACGGTTAGTTATTGCCCAAGGTGGCCGTGGTGGTCGTGGTAATATTCGTTTTGCTTCATCGAAAAATCCAGCTCCTGAGATTGCTGAAAATGGTGAACCAGGTGAAGAATTAGATATTTCATTAGAATTAAAAGTATTGGCAGATGTCGGTCTAGTTGGTTTCCCTTCAGTTGGAAAATCAACGTTATTATCAGTCGTAACGGCAGCAAAGCCAAAGGTGGCAGCTTATCATTTCACTACCCTGGTACCAAACTTAGGAATGGTGCGCTTAGGCGACAATCGTGATTTTGTTATGGCTGATTTGCCTGGGTTGATTGAAGGCGCTTCAGATGGTGTCGGATTAGGAATCCAATTCTTACGTCATGTTGAACGAACTAGAGTTATTTTGCATATGATTGATATGTCAGGTGTTGATCCGGAACAGGATCCTTACGATAATTATATAAAAATCAATCAAGAATTAGCAGCCTATGATCCAGCATTATTAGAGCGTCCACAAATTATTGTACCTACTAAGATGGATATGCCGGATGCTCAAACCGCCCTGGAAATGTTTGAAGAGCAACTCCGTAAAGATGATAGTGTACCCGATAATATTGAAATCATGCCAATTTCATCATTATCACGTGAAGGTTTGGAACCTTTGTTACGTCGTACAGCTGACTTGTTGGATGAGACACCTGCCTTTATACCAAAGGGCATGGCAGCAACTGATGATGAACAAGCAAATTATGAATTTGAGGGCCGTGAGCAGCCATTCGAATTATCACAAGATGAGTATGGAACTTGGATTCTATCTGGTGATGAAATTGAACGATTGTTTAAGCGTACAAATACAAACTTCACAGAATCATTAATGCGTTTTGCACGACAAATCAGGTTTATGGGTGTTGATGAGGCACTTCATGAAGCTGGTGCGAAAAATGGTGACACTGTACAGATTTTAGATTTCCAATTTGAATACGAAGAGTAAGATTGATTATACATTTGGAAATTTTATAGCTCGTTTATTTTCGGTAAAGCTGAGAATAAACGAGTTTTATTAATTAAGAAGGAGGATAATATGGCGGGAAATCAAGTGGAGCACGTGGAAGAGTTGGGAAAATATATCACAATTGCTGAGCAACAGATAACCTGGGAGCAAGTTATCAAAAAGTCTCGGTTTATTGTAAATATTGCACGTGTGTCAAATGAAGAAGAAGCGAAACAATTTATCGATAGTATCAGTTTGACTCATCGTAAAGCGACCCATAATGTTTGGGCATATTTATTAGGCGATCGTAATGAAATACAACGATATTCTGATAATGGTGAGCCGGCCGGCACAGCTGGTGTACCGATGTTAGAAGTTTTAAAAAATAATGCCATTCGCGATGTTGCGGTGGTTGTAACGCGTTACTTTGGTGGCATTAAGCTGGGTGCCGGTGGACTTGTTAGAGCTTATGCAGGAACTGTTGTTGGTGGTGTTGAAGCGAGTGGCTTGGTTGAACGGATTCAGCGACATGAGGTACGTTTACAAATTACTTATAAGCAATTTGATCCGCTGAAATATTGGTTAGGACAGAATGAATATCAGATTTTAGATACCGCCTATGCGACTGATGTAACGATTACAGTTGCGGTTGCTGATTCAGAAATGACCGCATTTAAGCAAGCGGTTACTGATGAAATGGCTGGGCAAGTGCAGATTGTTGTTGGGGATATTAATTGGTATGAAGTACCATATACGAATAAAGTTCATGCAAAAACTGAAACGCTTAAATAAGGTATTTTTATGATGCATTTATCGTACGTCTTGTAAAATGTCTTCATCAGGTTAAGAAACAAAGTATTGGAAGAAAAAATGAAAACGGATATTATCAGGGTGCACATCGTTATTTTAGGCATGCTTTTAGTCATTTGGTTGGTACCGACCAACTATAATTTTTTAATTTGGAATATATTTTTAGCATTGATACCATTTGATTTAGCTTTATTAGTTCGTTATGCTAAGAAACATCGTCTGCTAAAAGGGTTAATGAACTGAACCCCAAAAATTGGAGAGAAGTTTAAGCAACTAGCTGGTCGGAAAGATTTCGGTATTGAACCGGAGTTTTTCCGGCCAGTTTTGTTTTAATCCGTTTATTATTGTAGTAATAGATA
>NZ_JAMXDB010000040.1 GCF_024718545.1 Weissella fangxianensis | reverse complement strand
TATATCTATTACTACAATAATAAACGGATTAAAACAAAACTGGCCGGAAAAACTCCGGTTCAATACCGAAATCTTTCCGACCAGCTAGTTGCTTAAACTTCTCTCCAATTTTTGGGGTTCAGTTCACGTCTGAAAACTAGGGAAAATTCCTAGTCAGACGTAGCCTTTTAAATTTTATGAGTAAATAAAGTAACCTTTAACGGTTCGGCTTACCACCAACCATTAGCGGCACGGAAAGAAATCGCACTGTCAATTGAACCGTAGCGTGAATTTGCATAGTCCAACATACCCTTTGTTTGGTTTTCAACAGAACCTGTACCCCATGATTGGTTAGTTTGACCTAGTCCATGGTATTGACCGTTTGATGCGTTGACATTTCCACCTGATTCAGGCATTACAACTGATTCCCACAATTCTGATGTTCCACCAGCAGCAATAAATTGATCATAAGTTGATCCTGAAGCTGAGCTTGTTGAAGCTGAATTAGAAGTTGTTGATGTCTTTGTTGTTGTAGCAGCACTTGATGCTGGTGCAGCAGCTTGTGAAGGTGCTTGGCTAGCAGCAGGTGCTACTGAAGTTGCAACAGATTGTTGTGTTGTAGCGGCACTTGATGCTGGTGCAACAGCTTGCGTTTGTGCATTACCTGCCTGGTCATCTAACTCAAATTGCTCACCCACAAAAATCATGTTAGAATCTGAGATCTTGTTTACATTCAAAATACGATCAACTGTGGTGTTATGATCTGCGGCGATTGATGATAGGGTGTCCCCTGACTTAACAGTGTATGTATCAGCTGATACATCAGTGGCCATTGCAGCAGTTGCAACACCAGCGACAGTTAATGCAGTAAGTACTTTCTTATTCATGGTAAATTCTTCTCCTTGATATTTGCCTAAACGGCAATTAATCTACTCAATCCACTGCAACGCAGGTATATCACTACGTTGGGGACTGAACCTTTACGACATGTATTAGTTTACCAAGCTCAACCCGATATTCGTTACAAGGATGCGACATTGCGTTACACATGTATCACAAACCAACTTTTTGTTAGAAATTAAACTGTAATATCATCTCTATAAAGGGAGCCAATGACTGGCACAGCAACTTTCTTAAAATACTAATTAACCGGTTAAATAAGAAAATTAAATTTTCTAAAATCCCTAAATTTCTTGCAACATTTATTTTTATTCTAAATAAAGGTTTATTAATTACGACAATGTAACAGCAGTAAAGTTAATTTATTTTCTTTTTATTTACCTATTAAGTAAAAAACAGCTTGGTTTTCAATGACCAAACTGCTTTATAAATATTTTATGCTATTTTGATAATTTCTCGCTCAACTAACTCATTCAAATAAAAACGATATAGTGATACTAAATCTTCATGATGATCATTCTTAAAAATATTCACCGTTGCATTACCACTTGGATTAACCGTTTTTATTTTAATGCCAGTTAATTGTTTGTTCACGACAACTTTTAACTTAATCGCATTATCTAAGCCTTTCTCTGGTTCTAATGACCTTTTCATCACATATGAACCCGCATTTTTTTTCACAAAGCCTGTGTCACCTAATGCGTATTGCTTTAATTGTGGATTGAATTGATAAACAACATCATCTCCAGCCACTACAACAGTTGTTTCAAATGCCATGTTTATGATCCTCCTACTATTATTAAGCCTGTTCTTTAAAGAAATTAATTAGAACTTGTGCAGATTGTTTTCCGGCTTCAATAATAAATTCATCAAAAGTCATACCGGCATCCCCATTTGCGTTATCTGAAATGGCACGAACAACAGCAAAAGGTACATCAAAGTAGCTAGCAACTTGAGCAATTGATGCCCCCTCCATTTCTGCTGATTGAGCCTCAGGAAAGTTTGACAAAATAGTCTGTTTTTGTTCATTACTAGCAATAAATGAATCGCTCGTCACAATTAACCCATTAACTAAACGAGCATCCGTTACTTCTTGGTAGGCTTGTGATAGACCGTTTGCCAAATCCTCATCCGCCTTGAATCGTGCTGGTTGTTGTGGAACTTGCCCATAGACATATCCAAAGGCTCGTGCATCTGCATCTGCATATGCCAACTGGCCAGCAATGACAACATCACCAATTCGTAAGTCAGTCCCCAACGCACCTGCTGACCCTGAATTAATCACTGCATCAACGCCAAAATTAGTAATCAGTAAGGTTGTCGTTAGCGCAGAAGCAACCTTTCCAATTCCCGATTCAACAACAACGACATCAACGTGACCAATTTTTCCGTGATGAAATAACTTACCAGCAATAGTTGTCGTTTTTTCATCGACCATTGCTTCAACCAACGCTGCTTTCTCTTCTGCCATTGCATTTATTACACCATATCGCATTAAAAAATATCTCCTTTATTTTATGATCTACTATAGAAAGAATAAAACTAGGTAAGTAATTACAATCAACACAATCAAAACGATGATTGCCAAGTTTAGACGGTGTCGTAACCTTGCCGTTTTACCATTCTTTGTTAGTTTTCGTGTTTGTGCATCTAATTCATATCGTCCATGGCGCGTTAAACGATGCTCTTCACGTGTCAATAATTCAGGGTCAACTGAACTAGTAGGCTCATCCTCAGACACTGTTTTAACATCCTCTGTACCAACGTTTGAGCGCTGCCGACGAGTTGTTTCTTGTGATTTTTTTTTAAATAACATCGTATTTACCTATTATTGTAAAGTACGCCAATAAAGGTACGCCATATTAGTTTTGGCATCCTCTAATTGTCCATTCTCAAATAATGCCGTTGCTTCTTCATAAGTGACATAAATTAGGTCAATTTTTTCATCATCATCTTGAGGTAATTCTTGACCCACGGCGGATAAATCATTGGCTAAATACAATGTCATATATTCATTTGAAAAACCAATTGAAGAATAAAATCCTGTTATTTTTTCTACATGCTGAGCTTGAAGTCTTGTTTCTTCATTTAATTCACGATTAACCGCATCAAGTGGGTTTTGATCTCGTGTATCGATTTTACCTGCAGGAATTTCTAACGTTAATTTTTGAACTGGGGCACGCCATTGTTTTTCTAGAATCATTTTATTGTCTTTCGTTAATGCTAGAATCGCAATTGCATCGGCATGATAGACAATATCACGTTTTGCCTGGCGACCATCAGGTAACGAAACAGTCTGTTCCGTTGCCCGAATGATGTGTCCCTTATACTTTTCTTCCTCATTTAAGATTGTTTCCTTAAATTCGTTCGTATCTACTGACAAATCTATCATGTCATCAACCTCCCATTAATTATTAGTCCAGTACTTCAACCGCTGCTGCTTGAGGACCACGTACACCTGGAACAACAACTAATTTCACTTCTTGACCAACTGTTAAATCACGTACTTTTGGTGTTTGAATAGCTGAAAAATGGACAAAAACATCATCCTCCCCTTTCAATTCAATAAACCCAAATCCTTTATCTGATTGCCATGTTTTGACATAGCCACTAATTTTTTCCATCTGTTTTACTCCTTATTCTTAAGCACGAGTTATAAAAAAGGCATAGGCGGTAATACCAATTAAAATGACATAACTTGCAAGTGTGCTGATACGCCACCAAATAATCCAAAATCGACGAGTTACAAAATTTTCACGGATAAATCCTTGATATAAGGCCAGAGCAATCCCCCAAACAACAAACATCAAGAACATGGGAAATAACAGCGTGATATGCCAAACTTCAAAGGTGGTGACAGCGATACTCCACCACGCAAAAACAACAGCGATATCTGTAATCTTTATGTTTTTTGGCCAATGATTCTGGAAAAAGACTTGTTTGATAATCCAGAGAACAATTAGCAAAATTAAAGCAATGAAAACAGTAACTGGCCAATTAAATAATGTCAGCATCCTTGCCTCCTTAAATTCATTAATCTATTCATTATACCTTTAATTAATCTCTCTGTGGTACGTTATCCTATTTTTTTGATACAATAGACTAAACAAAAAATTAGAGGTACGGTAATGCAAAAAAATAACAAAAAGAAAAAATCAACAATGCAAAAGGTTATTCAAGGATTTGTCATCTTTATGCTTATTCTATCATTTGCCAGTGTGTTTATTACATTGTTGCAGATTTCTTTTTAATCAACTTAAGACAAAAGTGGTTGAGACAACGTAAATGTCTCAACCACTTTTTGTTTTTAACATATACTAATTAATAGCTGGTAAGTTTTAAGTATCTGCGTATGCCAAACTGTCGCATCATCAATGTAACACCTTGTGCTTTTTAATCGTTAAATTGCCAAACTCCAGCAACGTGCAACTGGTTCAACAGTTGCTCAGAACTTGACCCAACAGCCAGAACATGTCCCATTTGGGGTAATAAACCAGGTAACTGATACATTGAGATTTGCCAATGTGGTTGAATTTGCCAATGTCTATACAATTTATCCGCTTCTTTTTCGGTAATTGGCATATAAACAGCAGATTCTTCAAAAATAACCTCAGCTAATCTTTGACCAGTAACTGCTCTTAAATGTTGCATGGTCACACTAATATTGACAGAAACATCATACAAGACCGTTGTCTTAGACAAGCCAGGAATAACATTACGTAAGTACAACGTGCCATTCTCAGAAACTAAAAATGTCACATCATAGGCTCCGATATAATTCAAAGCGCTACCTAATTTTTCAGTGACATGCTTAATTTCCGTCACAATTTCATCTGAAACATCCCCAACTGTCCACGCTCTTGTTAAACCTTGTTCAGGTGTTTCTACTTGTCGTAATGGATATAGGGTCGTGTCATCATGTGTGCCGCGAACTGCTGTCATGACAAAAGATTTTGTGTTTTCGAGCCAAGGTTCTACTAGCAATGTACCACCATCAATTAATGGTGCAACTAAACCAAGATCCCAATCGCCGCGTAAAATAACTTGATCATCAATATGTTTATGCTTAAAAATAGGCTTTACGATAATTGGATAACCCAATCTGGCCCCTGCTTGTGCAATTTCATCCAATGAACTACCTGTTTCATATGGCAATATATTCAATGATTCATTTTCATAAAACGCTTTTGCTAAGGCATGATCATCAGTGATATCTAGGATTGTCGTTCCTTGTGGCACCGTTTGGTTAGCCAATTTATCTGTAATCTGTGTTGGTAACCATGCTGATGTATAGGTAATCATGTTAGATAGTGCCACGAAACTTTCAATTTCGTCATCATTATCCTTATCCCCCAAGAAACGATAGTCAGCACCCTTTAATACTGCAGATTCAGCCGTACTGCTATACGCCGCAACTTGGTAGCCCATATTATGAGCTGCTTGTGCCAAGTAACGACTAGTAATGCCTTCACCAATTATACCAATAGTTTTGCCCGGTAAAATTTCATAACTCATGTTCTCACCCTTTTCATCCATTTCTATTTATCATCATACTTATCCAAATGATAAGTTTCAATCATATGAATTATTTTATCCGCATAAGTAGGGTCTGTTGCGTAACCCCCAGTTACTAACCCATTTGCTGCCGTTTTATAATCTTTGGCTTGAATGACTGTTGCATATCGTTGTGGATTGTCTGACGTACCGTTGACGAGTAACTGAGCATGCGCTGCCATTGAATCCTGCCAGCTGTTATAAACACGAAAAGAATCATTAATAGTGATCCACTGATTATTTTCATATTCCTTGGTTGCAAGCGTCACACTTGGCTGTTCTGCCGAAGACTTTACACCAAAAAAATTATTATACTTAGATGATAACTCAGATTGACCCCAATTTGATTCTAAAGCAGCCTGAGCAATACTAATAGATGATAGTAGCCCATATTGTTTTTCCAGCTTTTGCGCCTCAGGGGCAATTTTTTTAATAAATGCTTCGCGATAAACCGGCACCTGCGCCACCTCTTCTGTTGGTTTTTCCTTATGCAATTGCTGCCAATGTATATCTGTTTGCCAAAAACCTAGTCCTAGTAAAATAATCACACATACAAATACTCGACCTCGGTGTAATTGACCTTTTTCAACAAAGAAAGTCCTTATGAAACTTTTCTTTTTTTTCGTATGCCTTTTCTTTGTCTTAACCAGAAAATCACCCTCTTATATATCAGTTAAACTACCATGATCCATTTGTAATAACTTTTTAAATCTTGGTTCTGTCGTCATCAATTGTTCAGGCGCACCCTGCATCGATATTTTTTTATTTTCGATAAAAATGACATCATTAACAAATTCAATACCAGTTAGATGATGGGTTACCCAAATAATAGTCCGATCAGAAAGTGCGTCAAAAATAGTCTTTAATACATTTAACTCAGTAATCGGATCTAGAGCAACAGTTGGTTCATCAAGCACAACGATCGGCGTATCTTGTAACAGCACCCGTGCTAATGCGAAACGCTGCTGTTCACCACCAGAAAAACGATTTCCCATCTCGGTCATTGGCGTTTCCAATCCTTCTGGTAAACTACCGACCAAATCAGCTAAAGCAACTTGTTTTAACACATACCATAATTCTTCATCAGTTGCCGCTAAGTTTCCTAAGCGTAAATTATTAGCAACCGAACTGGCAAATAGATGTGGTTGTTGATCCAAAACTGAAATAATAGATGAACGTTGTTGTTGCAATGTATTAATATTCTGATCATTAATCGTAATTGCACCACTATTAGGTTGTTCATCACCTAATAATAACTTTAAAAGCGTCGTTTTTCCAGCACCAGATTGACCCAAAATAGCTAGCTTTTCACCATTTTTTATTGTTAGATTGAGATTTTCTAGAACCAAGCTATTGTCATTATACCCAAAATTAACTTGATTAAACTTAACATCTGGTTCTTTAATTTTTTCAGTTGATTGTTCACTTGTTTGCTGCCATTCATTTTTTGATTCAGCAGCCATATTATTTAATCTTTCAATAGAATCCTGGTATCGTGGCCATTCACCAATTCCTGTACTAATAGATGTTAAAGCATCCTCCGCTGGAAAAATAGCTAACACAAAGGCGGCAATCCAGTTAACGGCAAAGCTGTCATCACCGAATTGACGAGTAGCAAAAACTAGCAAAATAACTGCAGTTGCGCCAATAATCAAGGCACTGAACATGTCACGCCACCAATTAAAATGAGCTTGCTTTGACTTAATTTTATTAATGCCATCAAAATCATTTTGTTGGCGATCAAACAATTCTTGCGTTCGACCAGCTAAAACCCAGTCTTGTAATCCCATTACCGAATCAGTTAAATCAGTATATAACTGACCCTCCAATTGTTGTTGCTTAAAATCACGGGCACCATTAACTGCCAAAGTAACCATGGGTGCAACAATTGTCGTCATACCTAACACAAGCAAGATAGCCAACGCAAATCCCCAATTAAAGACACCAACACCAATCGCAATTAGTAGATAAACTACCAGGCCGATGACGGTCGGAAATAAAGTCCGTAGATAAAAGTTTTCTATCTTAAACAAGTCATTATCGAGAACATTTAAAACTTCTCCAGTTTGTGATTTTGCATACACAGATTTTGTACCAGCTTCCACCAGTTCATATAGACGTCGGCGGAATACTGAAACAATCTTTAATACCCAATTATGTGAAACCAGGCGTTCAGCATAACGAAAACTTGGCCGTCCAATACCAAACGCACGTGTTAACACAATTGGCACATAAACCATTAAAATATTTTCAGGGATTTGTGCCGATCTTGAAATCAAGAAGCCTGAAGTAAACATCAAAGCTGCTCCAGAAAAAGTAGTCATAAAGCCTAAAAAGATAATTAAAGCAAGTAGCTTTTTATATGACTTTAGATATGGAAATACCCAAGTATCTTTTTTTATTAATTCAAACATTTTATGCATTTTTGTCACCTCGCATTGCTGATTGCAAACTTACAAAGTAACCATTATGCGACTTCAAGTCTGCTAACGTTCCCTGCTCAACAATCTCACCTTCACGCATAACAATAATCCAGTCCATCTCAGTTAACCAATGTAATCGGTGTGTCGCAAAAATAACCAACCTTTGTTCGAATAATGGAATCATCGTCTCTTTCAATCGAACTTCTGTTTCAATATCTAGATGGGCAGTTGGTTCATCCAATAATAGCACCCGGCGATCCTGATCTAACAAAATTCTTGCCAAACCAATTCGTTGTGCTTGACCACCAGAGGTCTTCATTGCCCCTTCACCAATTAATGTATCTAGTCCGCTTGACAAACTATCATACCATTCGCCTAATCCAACCGTATGCAGGGCTTTAATTAGCTCATCATCATTTTTGTCAGGAGAATAAAACGATAAATTACCGCGTAACGTATCATGGAAAATATATGGTTTTTGTGGCAACACTTGTAATTGATTTTGCCAATCTTTTTGTTGTAAATGAGGAATACTTTGGTCATTTAACCGTACTTCACCATCACCAATTATAAAACCGCCTAATAAATTCAAGAGCGTTGATTTACCAGACCCAGAAGTCCCGACAATGGCAACTCGTTGATGCCCTTTAAAGGATAAGTCAATATTTTTCAAAGCCGGCTCAGTTGCTTCAGGATATTGATAGTTAACACCCTGAAGTTGTAAGGTATCGTCAGCTTGCCATTGTTGTTGCTCACTATGATAAACATCTGTATCATCAGCAAGATCTTTATCAAGTAAGTCCATAATATCCGCAAATGAATTTTTACCATTAAGTGTTGCATGATAATCGTTAGCAAAATTTCGAATTGGTAAAAAGTATTCTGGCGCTAAAACTAGAATTGTTAACGCTGGTAATAATGGCATCGTACCGTTCATTAGT
Organism: Weissella fangxianensis; assembly: GCF_024718545.1. Taxonomy (GTDB): domain Bacteria; phylum Bacillota; class Bacilli; order Lactobacillales; family Lactobacillaceae; genus Weissella; species Weissella fangxianensis. Next base: position 5,852 of record NZ_JAMXDB010000040.1, on the reverse strand, counting down.
CCTAATCCCAAAAAGAGCGCAACAATAGCAATCGACAATGTTGTAAAGAAATCCAAGGCAAAAGTTGATAAAATCGCAATTTTCAAGGTGCTCATCGTTGCTTTACGATGTTCTTCTGACACATCATAGATGTTATTAGCATATTGCTTGGCTAATCCAAGTTGCTTCAATGTAGTCAAACCACGTAATGAGTCCACAAAATGGTTAGATAGTCTATTAAACGTATCATATTCACGATCCGCCTTAGCCTGGGCTGCATAACCTAAAACGATCATAAATAAGACAATCACTGGATAAATTATAAATAGGAAAACAGCTTGTTTCCAATTTATTGTAAAAATGTATGCCAAAATCACCCATGGGATGATCATCATATCAAATAGTTTAATCAAAACTAAGGTAAAATAGTCATGTACTTGATCAATACCCTCAACAGCTAGCGAAACTGATTTCCCAGTACCTAAATCAGAAATAACACTGGGTCCTAATTTTGCATATTTTTGGGTTAATTTACTTTGCAACATCCCCGTTGTTTTACCAGCAAATGGTTCCAAGGCATATTCTTTAAACACCCCCATCAATTGCCGTAAAAAATATGAGCCAATAAATATTAAAACAACCCAAAACACCGACTTTAGTGGATGTTGTTGCCAAAGTCTGGTCAATGCAACACTAATGGCACGTCCTTGTCCAATAATAGCAAGGGATTGAATAAAGGTCAGGATACACAACACACCCAACGCTTTCCGTGCTCCGGAAAACTTAAATAATCGTTTATCTAACATAAAAATAATTCCTTTCACTTCAAGAATAAAGCAAATATGTATAAAAAGGTTGGGACAAATATTGTTCCAACCTTTTTGAACCTGTTAATCGCTAAAGCTAACAAGTACTTAATATGAAATCTTCTCAACCCGAACACGATCACGGAAAACGTAAAAACTCCAGATTTGATATGCCAACACAATTGGCAAAGCTGTTAATGAAATAATTGTCATCCATTTTAGTGTATACGGCGTTGAAGTCGCATTCTTTAGTAATAGTGACATACCTGATTCATTTCCAACAATGACACGTGGGAACAATCCTGTAAACAACAATGCCACAACTAAAATAATGACCAATCCTAAAGCAATAAATGCCCAAGTATTTTGTCTTTTAAGTGTGACTGTCCAAGCAACTAGTGTTAATACCACAATCGCTGCAAGCATAATAACTGTTATCAATGGCTTTTCCGTAAAGAAATCAGTAAAGGCAAATAACGTCACCGCAAATGCGACTTCACCAACCAAAAGTACTGGATATAGTACTCGCAATTGCTTTTGAATACGATTATGCAGTGAACCATCCGTAATCTTCAAACGTGCGTAATTTAGACCATGCACGTATGAAAGTAATGACATGGCAACACCACCAACAATTGAGAAAATATTAAAGTAATCCCAGAAATTAGCTGACATATCACCATTAGCGTTCAAAGGCATTCCTTGAACAACATCAGTAAATAACACACCAAATAGGAATGGTACTAACATTGATGTAACTGATGAAATAGCCGTCCATAGATTACGGTATTTGGCCGTTTTCATTTGTTCACGGAATTCAAAAGAAACGCCACGATAAATCAATCCAATCAAAATCGCAAATAGAATCAAATAGAAACCTGAGAATAAAGATGCATACCAGAATGGCATAGCGGCAAACATTGCTCCACCGGCTGTAATTAACCAAACTTCATTACCGTCCCAGTGTGGACCAATTGAACGAATCAACGCATCTTCTTCTTCTTCATTTTTAGCTAGTGTCTTTAATGACATACCAATTCCAAAGTCAAACCCTTCAAGAAAGAAGAACCCTGAAAATAGCACAGCAATTAAAACGAACCATAAAATTTGATATCCTGTCATCGATTAGGCCTCCTTTCCATTTTCAAAGGCTTTAGGTGAAAATGGATCGACATCTTCTTCAGTGTCAGTTTCATCAACTGATTCTGGGCCAGCAATCATCACACGACGTGATAACATGACCATGATTAGTCCTAATACTGTGAAAGTTGCAAAATACAAAATGTTTGATGTTAGCAATGATGCCGCAGAAACGTTTGGTGATACAGCATCAGCCATCGTTAGCACACCATAAACAACCCATGGTGCACGACCTAGTTCAGTAATTAACCAACCTGAAGTAATTGCCACAAATGGCAAGTACGTTGCAATTCCAAATATCCAAAGAGCCCACTTATACTTTGAAATATCAATTTTAGACTTCTTACGAGTGAACCAAAGTGCGACTACCGCTAACAACCCAAATGCGCCGGCCGATACCGCCATGATTCGGAAACTATAGTACAGCGTATTGTTTGGTAAGTAATAATTCATATCATGACCAAACTTTACATCGTACTTTTCATGAAGTTCCTTGTTAAGCTCATTCCAACCTTGACTACCACCAGTTAATGAATGGTCACCTAGAATTGACAACATGTAAGGAATATCCAGTGACCACTTCACTTCATTGGTCTTTGGATCAGTATAAGAGATAACAGACCATGGTGCTTGTTCATCATCGCCACCAACATTCTTATCAATACCTTCTGTCGCAGCAAACTTCATTGGTTGATCGTCTTGTAGAGCCAATGAGTGACTATCACCAGTGTAGGCTAATCCGACAACACCAACTAGTGCCACCACTGCAGATACCTGCACTGATTTTTTAAAGAAATTGACTTCATGGTGTGGCTTACGCAATAGTGAAAAGGCAGAAACTCCCATAACCACAAATGATCCTGCCATAAATGTAGCAAAAATAACATGGGGGAATTCAAGCCATAATTGATGATTTTGCAACAATGCCGGGAAATCTACCAAAACAGCTCGATCAAATTTATGATCAACTTCAAAACCAACTGGATTTTGCATAAATGAATTAGCTGCTAAAATCCAAAGGGCTGAGAACGCAGAACCTAGTGTCGTTAACCAAATAAACAATAGATGTAATTTTTTATTAAAACGATCCCATCCAAATGACCATAAGCCCAAGAAAGTTGATTCCAAGAAGAAAGCAACTAAGGCCTCAACAGCCAGTGCTGGACCAAAGATATCACCCACATAACGAGAATATCTTGACCAATTCATACCAAATTGGAACTCTTGGATAATTCCAGTAACAACACCTACCGCAAAACTGAGCATAAAAATCTTACCCCAGAATTTTGTCATTCGTTTATACTGGTCATCCTTTTTTATAACGTACAAAGTTTCCATTACCGATACAATAATACCAAGCCCGATTGACAACGGTACAAAGAAAAAATGAAAAATTGTTGTCATCGCGAACTGGAATCTTGCCAGGTTTAAAATGGAAAGACCTGCTACCAAGTTCATACAACTAACCTCCTACTCAACAGATATGTTTTTAAGCGCAATAAGTGCTCATATAAGTTTAATTGTACCTATTTTATGCGTTTTTTACCACTTTATTAAACGTTTTTTTGCACATTTTTTTGCTAAAATATTATTTATTTGTGAATATTTTCATTAACATTTCAATTGACATAAATCATTAATATTTTGCATCGCTTTCATCGTATTATTAAATGGACGTTTTCCGATATTTCGCTTAAAATAAATTAAAATGACCCATTTGGAGGAATAGTTATGACAACGAAATTATTGGCACTGTCACCGTTAACCGATGAAAATATAGAAACATTAAAAAAATATCACATTACGGTTGTTACACCAGAAACACTGGTTGCCGACGATTATGCTCAGATTGACATTATTTACGGTTGGCGCTCTAAAGTTATCAGTAAAATACTAAAAACTCCCAATCATAAATTAAAATGGATACAATCTTTTTCAGCCGGTGTGGACTTTATGCCTCTGGCCGAGTTAGAAAGGCAACACATTACCCTAACCAACGCCAGTGGGCAAAAGGCAGTGCCAATTGCTGAAAGTGTGATGAGTTATATTTTACACTTTGCTCGTGGTTTACACGTTTATCAAACACAGAACCATTGGGAACCCTTTGAAAGACAATTTACGTTGAAAGAATTGCCAGTTATTATATTTGGTACCGGACGTATTGGACAACAAATTGCTACCTATTTACAAGCATTCGGTACTACAGTATACGGGGTCAATACAACAGGCCACTCCGTCGATGGTTTTAAAGAAACTTTTGCTATCAATGATTTAAAACAAATGCCAGATCATATCGCTATCGTTATTAACGCCTTACCTAGTACTACCACGACAAATAATTTCTTTAATAAAACACAACTCGGGTTATTTAAAGAATTATTCCTATTCATTAATATCGGTCGCGGTTCAACGGTCAATGAACAGGATTTATTGGCTAAACTTAATGACGGTAGTATTCAACACGCTGCTTTAGATGTAACTAAAGTAGAACCAATTCCAAATGACTCACAGTTGTGGCATCAGGATAACTTGTTATTAACACAACACTCAACTTGGGCGGGAGAATCAGACTCGCTATTTAATATATTCATGAAAAATTTACCAGACTTTCTGGCTGGTCAACCACTATCTTACAACGTAGTCGATTATAAACGCGGTTATTAGTATAAAACACCTATCACGATAGTTTAGTAAACTATTCTGATAGGTGTTTTATTAATTTATTTCAAGATTTTCTAGATACTGTTTAACATCATCTTGTAGATTAATATCTTTAGAAAACTCCGCAGCTGCATACATGAGCATTTTAGCCTCTGATTTTTCTTTCAATAAAGATAACTGTTCACAGCACTTTACTCGTAGTTTTTGTAGTTTGACAATCTGATGAAAATGTTCACTCGTTGGTAAAATTGCCAGTGCCTGTGTAATACGTTCCATTGCTTTTTGCGGATCATCAATCGTTAAATATAATTTACTTTGATGATAATACGTATGTGCGATAACTTTTCCTAGTTCAGCACGCATGGTTGGCCGATAACCTTTGATAATACCACAAGCACGTTCAAAATATTCTGATGCATATACATACTCACCTTGTTTTGCCCACGTTGCCCCCATTTCTGTGTAAATTTCAATTAACAACTCCATTTGATGCTTTTCTGCATCACCAAGTGCTATTTGTAATAATTGCATCGCAACGTTTGTCTGATTTTGAGACAATGCAATGCGAGCTCTTAATAGATTATATTCTGGCAATGCAAACGCTGGTAACCGACGTAGTAAAGTTGAACTCTCTAATCGGTTAGCAGCTTGTTCAAATTGGCCAATATCAATAAAGTAACGAATAACCGTTAACGGTGTTACCGTCAACTCATTAATTTTAGCAACACTGGACACACGTAACTGTAAACGTGCGCAAAGTTGTTGTAAGACGGTGATATTTGAAATTTCGTCAGTACGTTCTATTCGAGATAGCAAGGACTGATGACAGATACCCTCCGCAACATCAGCTTGAGAAATTCCTAATTGTTCGCGACGACGTTTTAAACTACCTTTTAATAATTTCATGTCTTTGATCTCCGAATCAAAAATATATTATTAGCATATATGTTAGTTAAATAATAAACAAGTCTTTTTATATTAGTTTTTGGAGTTAATGATAATTTAAATACATAGTTTATGATATTTTTCATAGGTAGAATCACGCTATACTACTCTTTTATTGCACTTTTAGTTTTAATGTCCTAACAGTGTTACATAAAATAATTAATTTTCACATTTTTAAATATGCTAATTTTCACAGTGAACTGAACCCCGTAAGTTGGAGTAATTTCCAAAACTTACGGGGTTTTACTATGTTTTCAAAAGAAGTACAAATTGAAGCTGTCACAATGTATCTACAAGGTATTCCGCCTTATAAAATACGGA
>NZ_JAMXDB010000003.1 GCF_024718545.1 Weissella fangxianensis | reverse complement strand
TTATATCTATTACTACAACAATAAACGGATTAAAACAAAGCTGGCCGGAAAAACTCCGGTTCAATACCGAAGTCTTTCCGACCAGCTAGTTGCTTAAACTTCTCTCCAATTTTTGGGGTTCAGTTCACAACCTCTTTTATGAAAATTATTCGTATTTATCAGAAAATTAGTTTGATTTCACATCAAGCGCCATAAAGTTAGCAACCTTTTCCGCTTCATCAGAAACTAATTGCAAGGTTGCCAGACGATTCTGCTTGACAGCTTCATCGTCAACCATAACCATCGTTTGGTCAAAGTATGCAGCAATAGCTGGTTGCAAACTTAATAATGCAGCAACTAATTCATCAGTCGTAAATGCTTTATCAGCGAATGACCCAATTACATCATAAAGTTGCTTTTCGGCTTCATTTTCAAACAAAGCCGTATCAACAGCTGCATCCGTTGGGTTTTTAGAAGTTAAGCGCATCACACGAGTTAATGATTCGACACCTTCACGGAACATTGAGTCTTCACTATGCGCCAATAACGCACTCGTTGATGTAAACATTTGCGTTGTATCTGTTAACTTACCAGTAGTTACCGCGTTGATAACATCATAACGAACCTTTTCAGTCTGTAATGCTTTAACAACACGATCAGTTAAGAATGCAATGACATCATTAATCACAGCTTGCAAGTTATGGGCAACATCTTCAGGAAGTCCCATATAACTGTCATCCGCTAAGACATCATCTGCCAAGGTTGATAGAAGGTCATTGACTGGCAAGTGCCAATCGTTCGCATGCAAAATATTAACCACACCAGAAGCAGCACGACGTAGCGCATATGGATCATTAGAACCTGATGGCATCATACCACCCGCAAAGAATGATAGTAGACTATCTAACTTATCAGCCAAGGCCAAAACTTTACCAAGCACAGATTCTGGTAGATCCCCGTCAGCAGAAATTGGCATATAATGCTCACGGATAGCTTGAGCAACGGCTGGGTCTTCGCCAAACAACAAGGCGTACTTCTCACCCATCACACCTTGCAATTCGTCAAATTCGCCAACCATGCCCGTCATTAAGTCGAACTTATAAATCTCGGCAGCACGAGCTAATTGATGCTGTTGGTTTTCAGACAATGAAATATTGTGACCAATTATGGCAGCTAATGCTTGAACACGAGTTGTATGACTAGCAACTGAACCTAATTTGGCGTGGAACGAAACAACCTTCAACTTATTATTATAAAAGTCTATGTCATTCTTTTGGTCTTCATGATAAAAGAACTTGGCATCTTCCAAACGAGCAACCAACACTTTTTCATTTCCAGCAATAACGTTATCTAAGTGTTCATTATTACCATTACGTACTGAAACAAAATATGATAATAATGATCCTGACTCATCAATAACATGGAAGAATCGTTGGTGCTCACGCATTGAAGTAATCAAAACTTCATCAGGTAATTCTAAGTACTCCGCATCAAAACGACCAACAAAGGCAGTTGGATACTCAACAATATTATTAACTTCCTCTAATAAGTCAGCATCCTTTTCAATCTGCCATTTGTTTTCTGCTGCAAGTGCATCAATTTGAGCGACAATATTCGCCTTACGCTTATCAGCATCTGCCTGGACGTAAACTTTTTCCAAATCATTTTCGTAATCAGTTGCATTTTCAATGTCAATGGTTTGACCCAAGAAACGGTGACCACGTGTTTCGCGTCCTGAAATGACATCTAAGATATTAATTGGCACAATCGTATCATCAAGTAAGGCAACAATCCAACGAATTGGTCGTACATACTCAAACGTATGACGTGCCCACTTCATCGTTGTTGTAAATGTCATACTTGTGATCACTTCTTTAAAGCCTGCTAAAACTTCTGCAGCTGGTTGACCAGCTTCGAACTTTGTCACAAAAATATACTCATTACCCTTGAATTCTTTAAAAGTAATATCGTCAGTGGTCATTCCTTGACCACGAGCAAATCCTTGGGCTGCCTTTGAATAATTACCTTCTTTATCAAAAGCGGCTTTTTTAGCAGGTCCTTTAATTTCTTTCGTTAAATCATCTGCTTTATCGGCAACATCTGAAATTAAGATTGCCAAACGACGAGGTGTTGAAAATGGCTTGATGTCACCATATTGTAACCGGTTTTCTTTCATAAAATCTGCTGCACGTTCAACCAGTTGATCAATTGCTGGTGTCACCAAATGTGCTGGCATTTCTTCTAAACCAATCTCTAATAAAAAGTTTGCCATATTAGTTTTCCTCCTCGTCAGCTGGCAAGTACTTTGCCCGCAATTCTTCATCCTTTAATAGTGGGAAGCCTAGTTTCTTACGCTCATCAATAAATGCACGTGCGACTGAACGAGCCATGTTTCGAATACGTGAAAGATATTTTGCACGCTCGGTAACAGACACAGTACCACGAGCATCTAGCAAATTAAATGTGTGTGATGACTTCAAGATATAATCATAGGCTGGATGAACAAGGCCTTCTGCTAATAATTTTTTAGCTTCCGCTTCATACTCGTTAAAATGACGTAGCAACATCTCTGAATCTGACTTTTCAAATGAATAAACGGAATGCTCATATTCAGGTTCCTTAAAGATATCACCATACATTACGCCATTTCCCCATTCCAAATCATAAACAGTTGGCACATCCTGAATATACGAAGCTAAACGCTCCAAACCGTAAGTAATTTCAGATGTTACAGCATCGACTTGGATGCCTCCAACTTGTTGGAAATAAGTAAACTGGGTCACTTCCATACCATCAAGCCAAATTTCCCAACCAATACCAGCAGCTCCCATTGATGGGTTTTCCCAGTTATCTTCAACAAAGCGAATATCATGAGCTAACGGATCAATTCCCAGTGCCTGTAATGAATTCAAATATAATTCTTGAATATTATCAGGGGATGGCTTCATAACTACTTGAAACTGGTGATGCTGATAAAGACGATTAGGATTATCACCATAGCGACCATCAGCTGGTCGACGTGATGGCTCAACGTAGGCTGCGTGCCATGGTTCAGGACCATTCGCACGCAAAAAAGTAAATGGGCTCATAGTTCCCGCACCTTTTTCGGTATCATAGGCCTCCATTAACATGGCTCCTTGGTCAGCCCAAAACTTTTGTAACGTCAAAATAATATCTTGCACACTCATTTTTGCGCTCATTATGACAAATATTCCTTTCTTTCTACTGAGCAAAGCCACAAAAAAGCCCTACATCAACCATCAAACATTGGTTAATGTAGGGACGATAATTTCGCGGTTCCACCCTACTTCTAGTACCGAAATACTAGCAGCTTTTTTAATTGAGTTTATTAATTAGTAGTGCCCCTTAATTATTACTAGACCACCCTCACATTAACGATGGCTTGCTGCGCTAATAACAGATTAATTTTTCCACTAATTGTCGTAAGCTTTACAATTTATAAGTTTAGCACGCCTTACTTACTTGTCAATAAGGACATTTCATGGTGTTCAGTTATCATCATTTTCTTCACGCTTTATCATTCGATTTTGCCAAGAAGCTAACTGCTGAATAAATGACTTTGATTTTAAATGAATACCAACTTGATCATCATACAGTTTGTCCATCACACGCGCCATTTCTTGTTTCGTTTGCAGCTTTAAATCCAAAGTACCAACTAATCTTAGGTCAATGTGTGCCAATTTAGATAGAATACGCACCGCCTTAGCGTCTGCATGTAAACGATGCTCATCAACCGACCAATGTTGTTGACACAAGGTGCCATTTAATTCTTCAGAGAAATCCAATGGCAGATCACTACGACCACAAATCACACATTGTCCCCAAGTAGGTCGTATACCAAAAACAGATAATAACTGTATCTCAAAATAATTTGCAATCCCTTGTGGATCAAGACCGTTCTGTAATTTATCAAGTGCTTCAATAATCAAATCATACCATTTCGTAATAGGTTGATTATCGACAAAGGCCGCATCAATCAAGCCCAAAATATAGGTCATATATGCATTTAAAACAATATCCGTCATTAAGAATGTTGTATCTTTAGTCGCCTTCACATCATTAATAAAACTTAAACCAGTCGTATTAATCGTTCCCTCAAAGGTGGCTGCACTCAGTGGTTGGATTTCGGCCGTAAATTGATACCTTTGGCTTTTGCCATGACGAATATAAAACATTCGTTTGCCCGCTTGACGTGTTAACATTTTGACCATTAAGTCCTTTTCTTTATGGTCGCGTTGATACATGACAATTGCATCAAAAATTTCTGTCATTTTATTCACCTATTAAAAAAGAGTGAGACAAAATCACTGCTAAACTCTTACTTTTTACTATATATCTGAATCTTCCTTGTAACCATATGACTGTAAAGCTTGTGGTTTATCTCGCCAACGATCTTCCACCTTCACCCAAGTTTCAAGGAATATTTTGTCACCAAGTAAACGTTCAATATCTTTACGGGCACGTATCCCAATTTCCTTGATCATAGCACCACGCTTACCGATGATAATATTTTTTTGACTTGGACGTTCAACAACAATCGTTGCTTGAACATGTAGCTTTTGTTCATCCTCACGAGCAATCTTATCAATAACGACTGCAACGGAATGCGGTACCTCTTGACGTGTTAACTCCAAAACTTTTTCACGAATCAATTCACTCATAATAAAACGTTCCGGGTGATCTGTTAATTGATCTGCTGGATAATACTGTGGTCCAGCAGCCATATGATCCATTGTAAACTGCAGCAACTCCGGTACACCCTCACCTGTTAGGGCAGAAATTGGGAAAATTTCGGCAAAGTCCATCTGTGCATTGTAATCTGCAATTTGATTCAACACCTCAGCACGGTCAATTAAGTCTACTTTGTTAATAATCAAATAAACTGGCGTATTTGATTCTTTTAAACGGTTAATGATGAAATCGTCACCAACGCCACGTTCTTGATCTGCATTCACTAACAACCAGACCATATCTGACTCACGTAGCGCTGACATCGCAGTTTTCACCATATAATCTCCTAATGAGTTATGAGGTTTATGGATACCAGGCGTATCCATGAAAACCATCTGACCTTCATTAGTCGTGTAAATACCTTGGATTTTATTACGGGTCGTCTGGGCTTTAGGTGACATGATGGCAATTTTTTCACCAATCATCTTATTTAAAAGCGTTGATTTTCCAACATTTGGTCGACCAACAAGGGCAATAAACCCAGACTTAAATTCTTGTTCGCTCATTAAACTTCTCTCTATTTCTTTTTTATTATCTAAAAATCATTTGTAAATTGGGTAGCAAATATGGTTGAAAAATTAGGATACCGACAACAATTGCAAAAGCAGCGGCAGCCAAGACGCCCCCGGATGCAACATCCTTAGCGACTTTAGCTAGCGGATGATAATTTTCACCCACTATCAAGTCAACAATTGCTTCAACAACTGTGTTCAAAAACTCCGCACTAATCACAGTAAAGACGGCGACTGAAATCCACAACCAATCTGAGCGTCCTAAATCAACGTAAATTCCTACGATTAGTACCACACAAGCAGCAAATATGTGAAAACGCATATTACGCTCACGTACCAATAATTCACCAATTCCCGCCATGGCATGACCGAACGCTTGCACAAAATGGGAATTTTTGTGAACTTGATGGGTATCTTCTTTTTTCTTATTATCTTTTGAGTCCATAGCTATCTAATATTTCACGCTGCAAATCAAACATGATTTTTTCATCTGCTTCACTTCGCATGTGGTCGTATCCGTTTAAGTGTAAGAATCCATGTACGACCAAAAATCCTAGTTCACGTTCATATGAGTGCTCAAGATATTCAGCTTGCTCACTGATTTTATCAACTGAAACAATGATATCACCAATATTCTTCGCGATATCATCTACCATCTCATCATCCATCAATAAAGGCATATCATCACCATCATCTTCGATAGCAAAAGAAATAACATCAGTTGCTTTATCTAAACCACGATATTCCCGATTATATCTTTGAATCTCATCATTATTAACAAAAGTTACCGACATTTCGGTATCATCTGGCAAAGATAGATAATTACCAGCATAATTTAAAACATCGTTAACTAATTTTACTTGTTCCTCTGGAACGCCTGGTTTTGATTGATCGATTATTGCTAAATCCATTTTTATTCCTTTTCACTTGTTTGATTTTGTTTAACATCGTACGCCTCATAAGCATTAACAATTGCCCCAACAACCGGGTGTCGAACAACATCATCTGCATCAAATGTCACAAAAGAAATATGTTGCACATCTGATAACACTCTTTGCGCCTGAATCAACCCAGACCGCGTCTTTGTTGGTAAGTCAATTTGTGAAATATCACCATTAACGAGCATTTTTGAGCCAAATCCTAGACGTGTTAAGAACATTTTCATTTGTTGTGGCGTTGTGTTTTGGGCCTCATCTAAAATAATAAATGCATCATCTAATGTACGACCACGCATATATGCCAATGGGGCAATTTCAATCGTTTCACGCTCCATCAAACGTTCTGTATGCTCCTTACCCAAAATGGCATATAGTGCATCATAAATTGGACGTAAATAAGGGTCAACTTTTTCCTTCAAATCACCTGGTAAAAAGCCAAGACTTTCACCTGCCTCAACCGCTGGACGTGTAATGATAATGCGTTCGACATCCCCACGCTTCATTGCCGCAACCGCCATGACAACGGCCAAATACGTTTTACCCGTTCCTGCTGGTCCAATCCCAAATGTAATATCATTTTGGCGAATAGCATGAATATAACGGCGCTGGCCATAATTTTTAACTCTTACCGGGCGACCTTTAACATCACGTAGTAGCGTTTCAGTATACATATCTTCAAAGTATTCTATTGTACCACGCTCAGCCATATTGATAGCAGATACAATATCAGCGGGACCTATTTTGACACCCCGTCTTATCAATGATGTTAACGCCGAGACTACTGAATAAGCAGCTGCAACCTTTTCCGCATCACCCTTTATCGTTAGTTGATCACCCAAAACCGATAAGGTCACTGCCAAACCTTCTTCAATCAATTTTAGCTGACTGTCTTGTGGTCCGACTAAACCAATTTCTTGTTCTGCATTTTCAAAATGATAAATTTTTTCAACTTGAGTTGCCAAACGTTAAATCCCTCACATTTCAATGTTTTTTGCTTAAGTATAGTATAACGCAAATATTTATGTATCGGGGAGACCCCCGTTTTGGAATTATAGTAGTGATTGCACTTTTTGGCTAACTAGCTTACCATCAGCTTTTCCTTTAACCTTTGGCATCAATGCGCCCATTACCTTACCCATATCAGCCTTGCTTGTAGCGCCAACTTCACTGATAGTTGTCTTAACAATGTCTTCCACTTCTGATTCAGACAATTGTTTAGGCATATATTTATTTAAAACATCAATTTGTTGCTGAATATTTTGTGCCAAATCATCACGATTTGCCTCCTGATAAGAATCCAACTCTTCCACACGTTGTTTCATTTCACGTGATAACACGGTCATTTCTTCGTCAGGTGTCAAGTCATGCCCTAACTGAATTTGCTCATTTGACAATGCAGACTTGACCATGCGGATGACACTAAGTGTTTCCTTATCCTTTGCCTTCATGGCCACTTTCATATCTTCTGTTAATTGTGCTAATAGTCCCATGGTATACTCCTATTTTTTCTTCATTATACAACAAAACCGGACTACCAACTAGGATAGCCCGGTGCGAACCGTTTTAACGGCCCTTCTTGTTCTTGCGCTTACGTGCGGCCTCAGCCTTCAACTTACGTTGTACTGATGGCTTGATGTAAAATTCACGCTTACGGTATTCTTGTAGAGTACCGTCCTTTGATACACCACGCTTAAAGCGACGGAGAGCATCATCAAGAGACTCATTCTTACGAACAACAGTCTTTGCCATAATGTTTACCCTCCCTTCACGTGTGAAGATTTCAACTTATATTTAATATATGTCGCACACTTTGTTCTTTATTATTCTATCAAAATAAGCGTGTTTGTCAATCGTCACTTTGAAAATAGCCGCCTATAATTTTGGCTCATAGAAGCCACCAAAGATCCGATCAACTCGCCATAACGATGCCCATGCCGTTGGATCTACCCGGTAAATAGCCTCATGTAATTCAAATTGCTCGTACATCGAAATAACTGTAAACAAAATTTCTTTTTTTCGATGATTGTAACCGCCTTCAGCCTGATGAACAATCGTGATACCACGATGCAAACCATCCTGAATTTCAGCAATTACCTTCTCTGGCTCTTCTGTAACAATCATCACTTGCATTTTCTGTTGTCTTGTATAAACTAAATCGATTACACGTGCATTAACTACTAATCCAATTGCCGTAAATAACGCATATTGGACACCGAACATGATACCAGATGCCACTAGAATAAAGAAATTAAAGGTTAAATTCACTGCCCCCATTTTGGCACCCGTTCTACGTCGAACAATGATACCAATAATATCCAATCCACCGGTCGATAACCCATTACGTAAAGCAAATCCTGTTCCAAAACCATTGATGGCACCACCAAAAATCGCCATTGCTAAGGGATCATCTGTCCACAAATGGGTGGGTTGCTTTATCCAATTCATGGCAATAGCTGCTAACAAGATGGCCAGGCCAGTAAAGAAAGCAAAACGCTTACCAATTTTTCGATAAGCCAAAATAAATAACGGTAAGTTCAGCAAAACTAACCAAACACCAACGGGTATTTGGACACCAATCAATCTAGTTACTAATGTATTTAGTAACTGCGCTAACCCAGTAAATCCCGATGAGTAAATATGACCTGGTGTCCAAAAAAAGTTCAAGGCAACCGCCGAAGCCAAAGCATAAATCATGGCACTACCAAAACGACTTGAATATTGATGCTGATTAAAATACTGTTCTAACTGCTCCATTTTCCCTATTCTTTCATAATACACTGCAATAAGTCCGTTTATGATTTTATCATGCGATGTACTTTTATCCAAGTTATTAAACTAAAAGCTTGTCGTCCCACCAAGACAATCTTTTATCATATGTTCCTAGTCGCAATTTACAAGCTTTTTAGTTAATAATAAAGGCGGAACATTTTTATCTGTTCCGCCCTATTTATTGATTAAATTAATAACTATTTAGTAATATCAAACGTATGCGTAACTGCAAGTTATTACTCTTCTGCCATATTTGGTGCAGTGACATCAGCGTATTCTGGTGCCGTTAACTTCAAATCGCCAATAATTTGTGCTTTAGCTACTGGTGTTGGTGCCTCAGTCATTGGCTCTGTTGCCTTAGAGTTCTTAGGGAAGGCAATCACTTCACGAATGTTATCCTGACCAGCCAACAACATAGCTAATCGATCAAGTCCTAGCGCAATACCACCCATTGGTGGGAAACCATACTCCATACCTTCCAAGAGGAACCCAAAGGCTTCATGTGCTGCTTCTTTAGTAAATCCTAACGCAGACAACATCTTTTCCTGTACAGCCATCTGATGAATACGGATTGAACCAGAACCTAGTTCATAACCATTCAACACTAGATCATAAGATTGTGCATGCGCCTTGTGGGCACCTTCAGTCGTTTCCAATAATGGCAAATCCTCTTCATTTGGCATCGTAAATGGATGATGAGCAGCAATCCAACGGTCCTCTTCTGGTTGGTAATCAAACAATGGCCAGTTAACAACCCAAGCAAAGGCCCACTTACTTTCATCGATCAAATCTAATTCTTGTGCCGTTCGACGACGTAGCGCATCCAAAGTTGCAGCAACAATATTCTCATTATCTGCTGCGAATAATAGCAAATCACCAGCCTGTGCGTTTGTTTCTGCTAACAAATCAGCTTCTTTATTTTTAAGGAACTTCGCAATTGGTCCAGAAATACCCTCATCGCTAACTTTTAGCCAAGCTAATCCTTTGGCACCAAAACGCGCAACATATTGGGCCATCTTATCAATGTCCTTACGAGAATAGTGTTCTGCCCCACCAGGTACGACGATTGCCTTTACTTCACCACCATTCTTGATAGCATTCGCAAAGACACCAAATTCTGAATCAGCCATTAATGTTGATAGATCTTGCAACTCCAAACCAAAGCGCATATCAGGCTTATCGGTTCCAAAACGACGCATTGACTCAGCATAATCCAAAACAGGAATAGTCGTCTTATCAAGATCGTAATTCACAGTCCGTTTCATAATGGCTGCTACCCAATCAGATACCAAATCCATGATTTCATCTTGATTCATAAATGACATTTCAACATCAAGTTGTGTAAATTCAGGTTGACGATCACCACGTAAATCTTCATCACGGAAAGCACGCGCAACTTGATAGTAACGGTCAAAACCAGCTCCCATCAACAATTGCTTAAACAATTGCGGTGACTGAGGCAATGCATAAAATGAACCAGGATAGACACGTGATGGCACCAAATAGTCACGTGCTCCTTCAGGTGTTGATTTTGCAAGATATGGTGTTTCAATATCGATAAAGCCATTTGCATCCAAAAATTCATGCGTTGCAGCTGTTATCTTTGAACGGATTCGTAAATTGCGTTGCATTTCAGGACGACGTAAGTCCAAGTAACGGTACTTTAAACGTAATTCATCAGAAACATTGATGTCATCTTCAATATAGAAGGGTGTTGTCTTTGATTCTGATAAAATTTTAGCAGCTGTGACGTGTACTTCAATTTTACCAGAACGCAAATTTTCATTAACCGCTCCTTCACCACGTGACTGAACAGTTCCAGTAACTTCAATAACGTATTCCGTACGCATATCTTCAGCAACTTTTAAAGCTGTTTCGCCAAATTCGTTTGAAAAGGCTAATTGGACGATACCTTCACGATCACGTAAATCAACAAAAATTAAGCCACCTAAATCACGGCGTTTCTGTACCCATCCCTGAAGCGTTACTTCCTGCTCTAAATACGCTTCGTCAATTAATCCTGCATAGTTTGTTCGTTTCATTATTACTTATTCTCCTTCATCTTCAGGTGACTTTATATATTCTGGTAAGTTAGTGTACAATTCAGCAAGCTTAATAGAAGTTTCTTTACCTGTTGCCATGTCTTTCAAATGAGCAGATTGTTCTGCGAGCTCACGTTCACCAATGGTAATCATGTAACGCGCATTTAAACGATTAGCTGTCTTGAATTGCGCCTTTAGCTTGCGGTCTTCATAATCGCGATCGGCACTGTAACCAAATGAACGAATTGCTTGAACCATTTGCATCGCTGTAATATCAGTATCCTGCCCTTGATTAGCTACATAAATGTCTAATTTATTTTTTTCTGGTAGGGGTGCATTTTCTGATTCTAACAGTAACATTAGTCGTTCTAATCCGATTCCAAAACCAACACCAGCCATTTCAGGGCCACCGAACTCTGATACTAAGCCGTTGTAGCGACCACCACCAGTAATCGTTGACCAACCATGTCCCAAAGCCTTTGACTTCGTCATCACTTCAAAAATTGTGTGGTTATAGTAATCAAGGCCACGCACCACATTTTCATCAATTTCATAATCAATACCTAAAGCATCCAAATATTGTTGAACTTTTTGCCAATGACTTTGTGCATCTTCCGTCAAGTAGTCCAAAATTGATGGTGCATCAGCCACAATTTCCTGATCCTTAGCATCTTTTGAGTCCAAAACTCGCAATGGATTTTTCTCTAATCGCTCTTGAGAGTCCTGTGACAATTCATCAAAGTGGGGTTTTAAGAAATCAATCAATGCTTGGCGGTAGTTTTCACGAGACTCCTTATCACCTAATGAATTAACCTTAACCTTTAAGTTGGTGATTCCTAAGGTCTGGAAGAAATCAACCGCCATTGCAATAACCTCAGCATCAAGAGCTGGTGATTCTGAACCTAGTGCTTCAACCCCGATTTGATGAAATTGACGCATTCGACCAGCTTGTGGTCGCTCATAGCGAAACATTGGTCCAACATAAAATAGTTTATATGGCTTAGCATGTTCTGGTCCAAATAGTTTATTTTCCACAAAAGCACGTACTACACCGGCTGTTCCCTCAGGACGTAGCGCAATGTGTCGATCTCCCTTGTCCTTAAAATCATACATTTCTTTTGTCACAACATCTGAAGTATCTCCAGCTGATCGTGCAAAAACATCAAAGTTCTCGAAAATTGGCGTGCGAACTTCTGCATACTGGTAGTCGCTGAATAATAATCTAGCTGTTTCTTCTACATAATGCCACTTGATTGACTCAGCAGGTAGTAAATCAGCTGTCCCCTTTGGCTTTTGAAATAATTGCTTTGCCATAAAACTCTTCTCCTATTCGTTTTTACAAAATAAAAAAACACCCTTAACGATATCGCAAACATCGTCAAGGGTGCTTATCACAACAGCACGGTACCACCTTGTTTTTTTGGCTAATAGCCGTAACGTGGCTCTACGCACAAAAATTGTGACCTTAAAAGTGTCCCCTCAAAAACAACAACACGGACTTTCACCTATTTCCGCTCGCTTTGGTTATTCTTAATGAGTTTTCTTTCTCATCGGTTTTATTTATTACATCTTATTATCTTATAGTTCTAAAACGCCGTCAAGTAAACATCCTATTGCGCTGTTGTCGTTTGATTACTTAAATAATTTTGAATTCCCACTGGAATTGCCTTAGCAATCTTTTCTTGATAAGCCTTTGATTTAATTGATTTAAAGTCATCTTTTGAATTCATATAGCCATTTTCAAGCAAAACTGCTGGTACGGAATTATCACGAATAACCAAGAAATTACCATATTCAACACCTTTATTAACCAACGGCAGCGATAACTCAGCATTGATGTTGCTAGCAAGGTCATACGACCCATTATTTTTATGATAATAGTACGACGTATAGCCTGTGGCCGAGTTAGGTTCGGGTGACGAATCAAAATGGAACGAAATAAACATGTCTGCATGATTATCTTCTGCTACTTTAGGTATTTTAGCCAAATAAACTAATTTATCTGTATTACGAGTCATAATCACACGAGCACCACGTTGACGTAATTGTTTAGCAACACGCTTTGCCAACTGTAACGTGTATGTTTTTTCGTATTTATTATTTATCGATAACGAACCAACATCGGAACCACCATGGCCTGGATCAAGAACAATAGTTGTTTCTGATAGTGGTGTTACTGTCTTTAACGGTTTTTGCCTATGTAATAACCAGCCGGCCACCCAGCCAGTTGATTCATCCTCGCGACGAATTTGATACCAACCTTCAGACTTTTTTAGAATTTGTAAATGTTCACCTTTTTTTAATACGGAAACTGGCGCACTTTGAACGCCTTTTTGCTTTCGCAATGTCAAATTAGGAATTTGCACAGTTACTTGCTGTTTATGTAACAACACAACTGTCAACGAAATCGCCGTTCCAAGCATGACAATTACAATTGTTAACGGCACCCAGAATTTCATTAACCATTGTCGCAATACTTGTATTAAATCTTTCATGATTTGACCTCATATTCTGGTTATATACCCATTAGTTTACCCTTTTTTAGGCTAAATAGCGACACAAACTCATAAAAAAAGAGGGAGACAATTATTGTCACATTGAATTCTCAGATTTTTGAAATGCGTCGATGTTTTGAATTTTTAAAATCACCAATAGTTAATTTTAACCATAAAGAGGATGGAACATCTTCTTTTGTCCCATCCTCTAGTACATTGTAATCTATCTCAGTATAGACTGAAGCCTCTTAAAAAGCCTTACCTGTCCACTTACTTGCAGGCAATTCATCAAAATCATAGGTTGCAATATCAGCAGCATCTGTCACAACAGTATGAGCTGGTACAGACATCATCAAATTAATCGCACCTTCTTTTTCCTTGACTAAAATCACTGGTTTTTGAGTTGCCTCAGAATAGCCAATTTCCCACGCTGTACCTGGATCAACGTGTTCATTATCATAGTCAATAACCGCCACGACTACATCGGCTGGATCTAAGTGGTCTTTGTCACCTTTATAGATTGCCTCTGCCCATTCTGGCGAGCCAAATTCAAATTCATCGTGCACTTCCGTACGAGGACTAAAAAATTCAGACACTGTCTGATTATTCGTCAACGCCTCTTCTAACCGTTCAATACGATCAATTTATTCATCATCAAAAAATGGTCCAGCAAGATAAACGCGCTTCATAGTACTATCCTCTTTTATCAATCGTTTTAATGATATTATTTTATCAAATAAATAGCGAACAATCAATTAAAAATAGAACGTTTTTTGATTAATTTGTGAACTTAATGAAGCTTATTGATCGTTTTATCAACTTTTAATTACAGATATACTGACGTCGTTCATTTTTTAATCCATGAAGAACAAATTTGGCAGGATCACCTTTGAAGTCAAACTCCCGATCTGCTGCACCCTTTAGCTGATTATTAAATATCTTTTCGTAATCAGCAATCGTTACATACTGTCGATTAGCTAATAGGGTGTCAATTTGCCCGGTTACTAAGCCAGCACTAAAGTGTGGACGCAAAGTCAATGAATAAAACTCTCCCTCTGCACCAGATCCGTAAGAAAACATCCCAATACGATCACCAGCTTTGAGAGATTGTGAATTGTCTAGTAATGAATACAAACTTAGGTACAATGACCCTGTATATAGGTTACCAATTCGCTTATTGTACACACGGCTAGCTTCGAATTCATCCATTAACACGACCTGCTGTTCATCAGTTGCTTCAGGCAATACATCACGTAAGGCTTTCAATCCCATTTTAGTAAATGGCAAGTGAAAGGCTAACGCTTTAAAATCGGCAATGTCACGACCAGTTTTAGACTTATACCGTGTCCAAACCTTTTTGAAAAAGTCTTGATAGACATTTGATGAATATTTACCATCGACCCTAGCAGTATCCGCATAAACAGGACGCCAAAAATCCATGATATCTCGTGACAAGAATTGGCTATCTTGGTTAATTTCAGCAATCATGGGGTTAGCAGCTACCAACATGGCAACAGCACCACCACCTTGAGTGACTTCACCACTTGTTTGTAAACCATAGCGGGCAATATCAGAGGCAACCACGAGCACTTTTTCGTCAGGATGTAAGGTTACATAATCGCGAGCTTGCATTAGTGCGAAAGTCCCTGCATAACAGGCTTGCTTCAATTCGATTGTGCGCGCATAAGGGTTAATACCCAGTAATCGTTGTAAATAAACGGCCCCAGATTTAGAATTATCAATTCCCGATTCCGTTGCAAAAAGAATCATCGTAATTTTCTTACGATCTGAAGCTGTTAACATTTCATCAGCCGCATTTGCAGCCATCGTCACAACGTCTTGCGTTGATGGAATGACTGCTTGTTCCGTCTGGCCGATGCCAATTAGATATTTATTGGGTTCTTCACCACGTGCATTAGCTAATTCAACCATATCAATATATTGATGTGGTGAAAAGAAACTCATTTTATCAATTCCAATAATTGTCATTTTTCTACCTACCCATTGATTGCAACACTAATTTTTTTCATAATTTCACGAGCCAGCGTAATTTTACTCTGTAGTGGCAATGACTCTGGTTCATTATCCTTCGTCAAAATAGTCACTTGGTTCGTATCATATCCAAAACCGACTTGATCTTTTGACACATCATTCGCAACTAACATGTCAGCATTTTTCTTTTTCAACTTATTTTGGGCATAAGTCATCAAATTTTGGGTTTCAGCTGCAAAGCCAACTAAATACTGATCGGTTTTTGCTGAACCTAATTGAGCTAAAATATCAGGGTTTTCAACTAAGGTCAAGTGTAGTTGCCCTGAATCTTGCTTTTTGAGTTTGTTTTCAGCCGTCTGGGACATGCGGTAATCTGAAACGGCTGCAGCCATAATAATAACATCCGCATGTGGCAACATCACAAACATTTTATCCGATAATTCTTGTGCGGATTGAATGTGGATCGTTGTGACACCAACTGGATCAGGAAGCTGCGTCGTTGCTGATACCAAGGTCACATCAGCGCCCTGCTCAGCTGCCGCACGCGCTAGCGCATAGCCCATTTTACCTGACGAGCGATTTGAAATGTAACGTACCGGATCAATTGCTTCAACGGTTCCGCCTGCAGAAATAACAATTCGCTTATCTTTTAGCTGACCATGTTTTTGATAAATAGCAAGTTCGCTAAGCGTTAAGATTTCCTGGGGCTCTGGTAAACGACCTTTCCCAGCATAACCCTCTGCTAACATGCCATCAACTGGTTCAACGACAATGTCTCCATCTAACTGGATTTGTTGTAGATTCCTTTGCACAGCAGATTGTAAGTACATATTTTCGTTCATTGCTGGTGCAACAATCATTGGTGTATGTCTAGCAGCTAATACAGAACTAGCCGCATCATCGGCCACCCCATTAGCAATTTTCGCAATGATGTTGGCTGTTGCTGGAACGACAAAAAAATAATCTGCCCAATCGGCCAAAGCAATATGGTCAATGGATTCTCCCGTCTTATCGGTAAATAAATCTGTCAAAACGGGCTGACTTGTTAATACAGCCATTGTTTTCGGTGTGATAAATTCGGCAGCTGTTGCAGTCATGACGACTTTCACCGTTGCATCCATTTTTACCAATAAACGTGCAAATGACGCAGCTTTATATGCTGCAACACCTCCACTAATGACTAATACTATGTTTTTTTGTGAAAACATACGCTTTTCTCCTTAGTTTAAAAAATCCGGATATATTTAGTTTACCATGAACAACAAGCCTTAAATTAAAAACAAATTGCTACCCGTTATTTTAAATGACAACCATGATAAATAACAATATTCAAGATTTTTTCAATAAATCCTTGCATCGTTTCAATTCATCTGGTATATTATTATTTGTTGTTGAAACAGAGGCAACATAGTTAACATTACATGGCTCATTGGTCAAGCGGTTAAGACTCCGGTTTTTCACACCGGCATCCAGGGTTCGACTCCCTGATGAGCTATTGGTTTCGACCAAAAAACTTCATATTTTTGGCTCATTGGTCAAGCGGTTAAGACTCCGGTTTTTCACACCGGCATCCAGGGTCCGACTCCCTGATGAGCTATTGATGTTACTAGGATACCTTTTATCCTAGTTTTTTTATACTTGAAACACACGCGCGATATCGGTATAATATTTAGTTGTGATGGAGCTATGGCAGAGTGGTAATGCAGCGGACTCGAAATCCGCCGAACCGGTGTTGAACCGGCGCACGGGTTCAAATCCCGTTGGCTCCTTTTTAGGGTTTACAAGTATCTCTATAAGTAAGAAAGCTCAACGCTAATCATGTACATGATTAGCGCTTTTATTTCGCTTAAAAAAACACCAGTAAATAAATACTCGTGTTCAATGGTTATACTGATATGATATCCAACTATTAAAAATTAATTAGCTTTTTCAACCCTTCCATCTGGATAAATGATGCCAATTGAACCAGTACTCGACCTGACATCACGTCCCCAAATAACTAAATTTTCTGATGGCGGAGCTGGCATAAAGGAAAAGCCCCAAGCCTTCATTTGAATCATTTTTTGTTCATACGTTAAAGGTGCAGTGACAATATAATCTAAGTTTTCTAAATCTTCATTTCGTTGTCGATCGCTTTCAGCAATACCTGCATTATCCTGCTGACTTTCTTCAACCGAATGGCCGTACGCATTAACTTCTTGGCTCTCTTCAGTTACCTCATTTTGTGAGCTCGTTATTTCATTAGCTGTGTCCTCATCATTACTGTCTTCACTTGATGAGCTACTATTAGTTTCTTCATGACTATTATTAGGCACTGTATGTTTTTTTACAGAGGATGCTGATTCTTGTGTGTCTATTTTATTTTGCTTGTTCAACTGATGAAAAACAAACGCACCACCAATAATAATTAATGCAGTAATAATAGTAATAGTTAGCACAATCCGTTTTTTAACTTTCTTGTAATGCTGTTGCCCCTTTGTCCGTTCCTGCCTTGAACTCATTGCCCTATCCTCTTTCGTTATTAAAGATATAGATCAAAAAATCTATCTTATGCCATACTGATGCAATTCTTCTTCTGTAGGCGATGGATAACCAGCGCCGCCCATTCCGCTAGGTTTTTCTAATATAATATTTTCGAAAATATTCTCACCATCGGCTTCTACTTGCCAACCTTGATTTTCTTCAAATTTGTAATCATCCGCAAGTCCTTCAGAGTTATCAACCTCTTTCACTTTAAGAATATTCCCATTATCAAAATAAACGGTAAATCCATGTGGTATTTCTGTCATGTAGCTAAAGTTTGGCGTATCTTTACTTCTATCATAATAGACTGACTTATTGATTCCTAATACAATTTCTTGCCGCTGACGAAGCATCTTCGTTTCATGCGCCGTTACATCATCACCTTCAGAACGATTTGAATTCATAACGTCTTCTGAACTACCTATAGCACCTGCTGAATCACTTGTGCTATCAACCATTGAACTTGAGTTTTCTAATTTGGCATTTTCTTCTGATGAAACATTACTCATTGAACTAGCTGACTCCATCTTGTTAGACTTATTTAACTGATGTGAAAGTCCCCAACCTATGCCACAAATCAACATTATCAACACAATAACAAATGCTATAATAATAGCTTTTATTTTGTGTCGTTGTTTTGCCTCTGTCCGTTCCTGCCTTGAGCTCATATATTCACCTCTTTCTCAAATTTCTAAACTAAGCCTGTCCTACTACATAAATATTGCAGCTAATATTGAGAACTAGCAAGTAATCCACGATATAAAAAATAGAAGTTTCTCAATATGTGTTAAAATTATCGTATATCATAACAAACAAATAGACATATACACCATATGTTTTTCATTCAGAAAGGACGATACTATGTACTGGAAAGGTTTATCT
This sequence comes from Weissella fangxianensis, assembly GCF_024718545.1. Taxonomy (GTDB): domain Bacteria; phylum Bacillota; class Bacilli; order Lactobacillales; family Lactobacillaceae; genus Weissella; species Weissella fangxianensis. Next base: position 95,089 of record NZ_JAMXDB010000003.1, on the reverse strand, counting down.
AAAACAACTGAAAAGCGCCTCTCAAAAGACAGTGTCACACCACTTTCTCAAACTGAGACACCAACACTATCAGAAACCAATAAGGATGGCTTACAAGACTTGTTAACCAGTCAAAATTAATCAATAGGTCCACTTTCAATATACTTTAATAATCAATATTCAAAAATTAATTAGTATGAACTTCCATCATACTAAAATAACGCTACTCAATTAATTGAATAGCGTTATTTATTTGGCTAGAGAGGCTTTGATCAATAGTGGAATAATCTGTTTTTTACGCGAAACAACACCTGGCTGATAACACATATCATGATTTAATTTAGTATTAAACGCGCGCTCAACAACTGCCCTTTCATCCCCCAACACCACTATCATAGAATCAATTTTTAGAATATCTGTCACAACAAACATAAATAAATCACAATAATTTTTTGAAATGTGTTTATTCATTTCATTCTTAATATCTGTTATTTTTTCTAAAACTGGTGCCATATCTGTCACGTATACTTGTGCTATGCGAATGTGTTTGCCATGAATAAAATATTCTTTGACATCACCATTAATAAAATCTTTGGCCGTATTATTATTTATTGCCGCACCTGCTTTTAACATTTCTGCACCATACCTATCAACATTAGCTACACCACTAATATCAGCTAAATCTTGGTAGGCCACACAATCCTTCTTAGTTGTCGTTGGCCCTTTTAATAGTAAAGTATCAGAAATGATAGCTGATAACATTAAGCCAGCTATTTTTTCAGGGATACTAATTCCTAATTCTTTATATTTAAAATAGATGATTGTCGCTGTTGCACCAACGGGTTCGCTTAATAAATAGATTGGTTTATTGGTCTCAATTTCAAGCTTATGATGATCAATAATTGCTAATACTTCTGAGTTTTTAAAGTCAGCTAATGATTGTGCAGTCTCATTATGATCAACTAATATAATTTGCTTATTAGCAACAGTTCTAACAACCGCTGGCGTTGGTATTTTAAAATAATCTAGTACATACCTTGTTTCTATATCTGGCTTTTGAGAGATAACCGGAATCGCTTTAAAATTGTATATTTCATTCAATAAATATGATAAGGACATAGCAGATCCAATTGCATCCGTATCTGGATGATTATGTCCTAATACATAAACTTCTGTCATATCTTTGCTCCGCCCCCCAATTATCTTTTGTTTCAGTATACCAGTCTATAAACACGCACTTCTATACCAAAACAGAAGCTTAATAAAAAGTCGATCAATAATATTAATAATTTGTAAGTTCTTTTTAAGTTATAAAGTGCTATAATCACTTATTAAATGTAAGAACATTAAGTAAGCATTTTAGATTTAATAAGAAACATGGAGTAGACAATGAACAAAATTTTTCAACACGGCACTCTCGAATTAATTATGGCTGGTTTATATGATGGTACCCTTAGCTTTTCAGAATTACTTGAAAATGGTGATGATGGCATTGGTACAACACATGGCTTAGATGGTGAAGTCACTATTCTTGACGGTCATGCTTACCAAACAAAGTCCTCAGGTGAAACAGTTGAGATCACTGATTTGAGTACAACCACGCCTTTTGCATCAGCCCACAAGGCCTCAACTAATAATGTAAAAGTTGACGATACACCACTAACCTTTGAATTACTAGAAAAATTAGTCAAGGAACAAAAGTTAAATAACACATTCCTATCGATCAAAGCCCACGGTACGCTTAAAAATCTTCAAGTTCGGGTTGCACCTAAACAGGAAAAACCATATCCAGATTTCGGTACGGTCGCTGCTAATCAACCAGTATTCAACTATGAAAATGTTACTGGTACCCTAGTTGGTGATTTTGGTAATGACTTGTATACTGGTGTGATGGCTGGTGGCTGGCACATTCACTTCATTAGTGATGATCGCACAGTCGGTGGCCATGTATTAAGTTTTGATACTGATAGCGTCGACTTAAAAATCGACATATTTGATACATTAAACTTGCATTTGCCAACGAACAATACAGACTTTACAAAACATAATGTCGACTTTGCTGGCTTACATGCTGCTATCTCACAGGCAGAAAAGTAAAAATATTTTACATAAGAAAACGACCAACCAATCATAACAATTTGTTATGGTCAGTTGGTCGCTTTTTAATTACCAGCCAATGTGATGACGTCCACTTGGTTCAACTAATTCACCAGCTTGATAGCTAGTAAAGGCCCTATGCATCACATCAAATGCTTGTTGTAATTCTTCCTCTTTAATCACTAGTGGCGGTTGGAAACGCAAAGTACTACCACGTAATGAAATCATCAACACACCTTGTTTAAATAGGTTATAGATAATTGTATTAGTCCCTTGTTCATCCCCCAAACCAGTCTCTGGATCAATGATATCGATACCACCATTCAATCCATATAGGCGAACATCACCTATAAAATTAAATGTGGCTTGTTCTTTTTCAAAAAACTGCTTAGCAAACTTACCAAGTTCGGCCGATCGTGCGACTAAACTTTCAGATTTAATCACGTCTAGCGTTGCCAACGCTGAAGCAGCACTGATAGGATTACCAGCTGTTGTATATACATTAGCTGGTGCATCAAGGCTTTGCATAATCTCTCGTCTACCTAAGACGGCACTTAATGGTAATCCAGATGCCATTGACTTTCTCATGGTAATCAAGTCCGGTTGTAGGCCAAAGTTCTCAAAAGACCAAAACTTACCTGTTCGACCATAACCTTGATTAACCTCATCAACGGCTAACAAAATACCATGCTCGTGAGCAAAAGCTGCTACTTTTTGCCAGTATCCTGCCGGTGGCGCCATAATGCCCCCATCCCCTTGAATTGCCTCAATCATAATAACCGCTGTCCCTTCAGCTGGTAAATAATTTTCGAAGGGTTCTTTAAACGCTGCAAACAGGCGCTCTGAAAAATCAGCATCGCTTTCACCAGGTAAACGCTTATCAGGTGATGGAAATGGCACTTTGTAAAAACCAGGTAATAATGGTCCCATTTTACGAGTCATATTTAAACTAACAGCCGATGCAGACATCGATCCATAAGTTGATCCATGATAGGCACCCACAAATGAAACAACATTTGGTCTTCCTGTATAACCACGTGCAAACTTAATCACTGCATCATTAGCATCTGAACCTGAATTTCCAAATACAACAATCCAGTCTTTTTCATCACCGGGAGCTAATTTCACCAACTCTGAAGCTAGCTTAGCCTCAGTTGACGTTGCAAAATATGCTGGCGTGTAATGAATCAACTTTTCTGCTTGTTCTTTAATAGCCTTAACAATCTTTGGGTGCGCATGACCTGTGTTCGTTGCACTAGCACTTGCTAACAAGTCAATGTACTCGTTACCAGCAACATCTTTTAAGATGGCCCCTTTTCCTGAATCGAGTACCACATCAAAATAATAAACGCGGCCCGCACCTGCAAAATTTTGTTCTTCTTGGTTTAAGATATCATTATTTTCATCCATGTTTGATAACTCACTCCCCCCTTAGTAAAAATAAATTTAACTACTTGTTTGATTTACTTCTTAATACGGAATGTTTTGCGCCATAAAGGAAGTACACAATAATTCCAATAATGAACCAAATCAATGCATAAAGCTTTGCTTCAGAACTCAAGCCCCAGAAGACCCAGACTGATAGTATTGCACCAATAGCCGGCGTTACAGGGTAACCTGGCATTTTAAAACCAGCCTTAGGCAAGTCTTTACCTTCACGCTTATGTAGTGAGTACATTGCTAATGAAACAAAGATAAACGCAATCAACGTACCAGCAGAAATTAGCTCTGATAGGAACGAGAATGGGAAGAATGATCCGACAATAACAGCGACAACTGTCAAAACGAGCAAACCACGGTTTGGCAATCCTTTATTTTCGGTAACTTCTCCTAACCACTTTGGCAACATACCATCACGGCCGAATGAATAAAGCAAGCGAGAACCAGCCATCATCATACCAATCAAGGCCGTTACCATTCCAACAACGGCAATTGTTGAAACAGTGGCTGCGACAATTGGATGACCAGCTTGTCGCAAGGCCCAACCAACCGGTTCAGCGTTATCAACATATTTTGTATACTTAAACATTCCCACAAGAACAAGTGAAACACCAATGAACAAAACAACTGCGATCAATAATGATCCCAAAATACCACGAGGCATTGTCTTTTGTGGATTTACCGCTTCCGCAGAATTTGAGGCAATCGAATCAAATCCAATGTACGCCAAGAAAATACCGGATACACCGGCCCAAATTCCTTGAAAACCACCAATAGTTGTGCCGTTAGGCGTATAGGCAGGAACGAATGGTGAATAATTTTCAGGGTGAATAGCTGTTAAACCAACCACAATAAATAGCAAAACGGCGAGCACTTTAATAACAACCAAGATAACTTCAACACGAGATGCCTCATGCACACCATGCGATAACAACCATGCTACGGCAATAATTGCGATAAAGGCAACAATATCAATAACCCCACCTTTAGGTCCACTAACCGATGATGCCCAACCAAATAATGAATGGGTATCAAGAGCACCTGATAATGCTGGTGGCAAATTAATACCAATTTGAGAAATCAACCCTCTAAAATTCGCTGATAACCCGGACCCAACAAACGCGACGGCAATGATATATTCAGCCAATAGTGCCCAACCTGCAATCCAACCAAATCCTTCACCAAATAGGACATTGATCCATGAATATGCCGATCCAGCGACTGGTAAAGTTGAGGCCATTTCGGCATACGCTAAAGCAACAAAACCAGCAACGACTGCCGCCAAAAGGAATGAAAATACCACACTAGGTCCGGCATAGTTAGCCGCGACAACACCTGGTAAAGTAAAAATAGCTGTCGAAACAATCGTTCCAACACCTAATGCTAAAAAGTCCTTTGTATGTAGGATACGTGGCATATCCGAATCTTTACTAATATATGTTGAAGCATCCTCACGCTCCAAAAATTTTGACCATAGCCCCATATAAAAATTCTCCTAACTTGGGTGTCTTTATCAAGTATAATTTTACGATTTAACGATCAGAAGGTTAAAAAGATATCTGATTTTAAATAAAAAAAACACCTGTTACAATACTTTTGATTGATTTTGGCATTACTATTCAATCACTAAAAATTCTAAAAATAATAGCTTTATAATGTAGTGACAGTAAAATATCAATCGATTATTTCAATGATACCGCGCTGATTATAAAAGTCAATATTTTTCTAATTTATTTATAATTTTACGATTAGACTTGCTATAAGACTAACCTTTTAAAATAAAAAATAGGATGGCATTTTTCAAAGACAATCGAAAAATACCACCCTACTTACACTGTCCTACCAGTTAATAGGCTCAATTTTATTTACAAATTATAACACCAATTTTTGGCTCACACTAATTGATGGCAACGATTATTTAACATTCTTTGTTGATCCACGATCAGCAAATCCGTGTGGCAAAACAACATCGTTAACCGCAAGTTCTTCATGGTTCATTAATTTCGTTAACATCCGCATAGCAACCGCACCAATATCATAAATTGGTTGCGTAATTGAAGACAACTGAGGACGCGTGATAACAGCCACCTTCGAATCATTACTAGTAATAATTTCGAAGTCTTCTGGCACATTAACACCGGCATCAGTTAACCCATTAATGACACCCGCAGCCATTTCATCATTGGCAACGATTGCAGCGGTCGCCGCTGAGTTTTTTATTTGATCAGCTAACTGATAGCCCGATTGATAATCATAATTTCCTTCAAAAACAAGGTTTGCATCATAGTCAATGTCATAAGCTGCCAAAGCATCTTGATACCCCAGTAACTTATGTGCTTTGTTCATGTAATGGTTCAAATCACCACTTACAAAAGCAATTCTCTTATGACCTGCTTTAAGTAGTTCTGTCGTCGCATCGCTCATTGCTGATCGGTAAGCAATATTAACTGAAGGCTGTTCTTCAGCCTCGTCTAGTAAACCAGCTAAGACAACTGGTACATCGGCTTTTTTAAATTCATCACGGATGGCATCATTTAACGTATTACCCATAAAGATAATCCCGTCAACTTGTTTACCAAGTAGATTTTCCATCACTTGCACTTCTTTTGTATCAGATTCATCCGAATTTGCTAAAATAATTTGATAATGATACATTGCGGCAACATCATCAATTCCACGAGCTAGTTCCGCAAAATAATGATTGGTTACATCAGGAATCACCACACCAATAGTCGTTGTTCGTCGTGAAGCTAATCCTCGAGCAACTGCATTTGGTCGATAACCTAACTTTGCTATCACTGCATTGACTTTTTCTTTTGTTTCGGCTTTAACATTTGCATTGCCGTTCACGACACGTGAAACTGTGGCCATTGAGACTTTGGCTTCTCGTGCCACATCATAAATTGTGACCGTTTGTTTATCCATTACTATTCTCCTAAAAAATACAAATTTTTAATTCAGCCTAAACATTAAATGAAAGTATTTCATATAATAACTAAAGACCTTCTTTATTTTACGGGAACGCTTACAATGTGATTGTAACATGTTTTCATGATTTGTTTCATTATTTAATAAAAATTTCACACAACGATTCATTGTAACATAACTTTTAATCATGGATAGGCATTTTTTTAAAATGAGCGTACAATTAACCATGTATTTCAATCAAAGGAGAATTTTTAATGACCGATAAACTTTCATCAATCCAAAGTTGGCTAGAAGAACAACAATTAGATGTTGCTTACTTCTCAGATTTTCATTCAATTGATTACTTAACAGGTTTCAATTCTGACCCTATCGAACGTGTGCTTGCTCTAGTGGTTTTCCCACAAGATGAACCATTCATCTTTGCACCAGCACTTGAAGTTGAAGCCGTGAAAAGCGCAGGTTGGACACACCCTGTTTATGGTTACCAAGACCAAGAAAACCCATGGGATTTAATTAGTCAACACTTACATGCCCACACACAACATACAGAAAAATGGGCAGTTGAACAAGATCAATTAACACTAAAGCGTGCTTCTCTTATTCAAACAGCCATCCCAGAGGCAAAGTTTATTGGTAACCTATCACCATTAATGACCAAATTACATTTGATCAAAACTCCCGACGAAATTGTTAAATTACATAAAGCTGGTGAAGACGCTGATCGTGCATTTGAATTTGCCTTTAATGCTTTGCAAGCTGGTGTTTCAGAACTACAAGTCATGGCAAAATTAGAATATGATCTAAAATCATCAGGCGTTGTTGGTATGTCATTTGATACACTTGTTCAATTCGGCGCCCATGCTGCTGAACCACATGGTGACACAAGCAACAATACGTTAAAGTCTGGTGACCTTGCGCTATTCGACCTTGGTACTATCTACGATGGCTATGTATCTGATGCCACACGTACTGTTGCCTTCCAATCAGTATCAGATCATCAACGTGAAGTCTACGATGTTGTCTTAGAAGCTGAGCTCACTGCTCAATCAGCTGCCAAGCCAGGTATGACGGCTGGTGAGTTAGATGGCATTGCCCGAGACATTATCACCAAGGCTGGTTATGGTGAATACTTTGTTCACCGTCTTGGTCATGGAATTGGTTCATCTGTCCACGAATCAATTCAAATTGCTCAAGGAAATGATCTAGTCTTACAACCAGGTATGTCATTCTCAATTGAACCAGGTATTTACATTCCTGGTGACTTAGGTATCCGTATCGAAGACTCAGTAATTGTTACCGAATCTGGTGTCGATCCATATACACACTCACCTAAGGAATTACGTATTATTGAATAATTTATAAAAGTTAATACGTATAACTAAAAAACGCTAACTCGAATTAGTTAATCGAGTTAGCGTTTTTCTTTATATTGAATTAGACAAACATTAGCGATTTACTTGTCAGCTTTTTTAGATAGTCCTTCTTTATCAGTTTCTGACAAACCTGAAGTTGGTTCTAATACCTCTGATTCAACATCATCTTCAAAACTTTCAAAAGTTTCTGATGCAACTGCGTCATCAGCTGGTGAAAGAACAATATCTTCTTCAGTTTGTTCAGCAACATCAGCCTTAACTTGTTCTTTGAAATCGTCAGCCTTGGCCTTAGCTTGATCAGTCAAATCTTGCGCTTGGTCACGCAAGTCGTTTGCCTTTTCTTGTGCTGAAGCTACTAATTCATCAGCCTTTGCACGTAAGTCAGCTGACTTTTCCTCAGCTGATTCTTTTAAATCAGTCACTTTCTCATCGAAAGCATAACTTTTATCAGATACAAAGTCGTCCGCTTTGTCACGAACTGAAGCTACTGCATCAGTTGCAGCATAACTATAATCTACTACTTTATCACGAACGTCAGCTACTGTTTCATCGAACTTGTCTTTCAAGTCCTCTTGTTGTTCAACAGTTAACATCTTGTAATAACCATACCCTGCCGCAGCAACTAAACTACCAAATGCGACACCTGCTAAAAATCCTTTTGTTTTTGACATGAACGTATCCTCCGTTTTGTTTGATTAACTAATGACTACTTTTCTGCAGCCGCAGCTTTTTTGGCACTCTTACGATTCTTGCGTGCCGCGTTAGCAGCAAACACTGCTGACGCCACTTTGGTTTTATTTGAACCAGATGATGATTTAACTTTATCAGTTAGGTTATGTGTTGCATCGTTCAATTCTGATACTGAAGTCCCCAAGTCAGCAATCGCTTGGAAGGCAGGATCAACTGTCGCCACCTTGCCATTTACATCATTTAACAATACATCTACATTAGCTAATATATCATTAGCCTCGCGTGCAATAATATCAACATCCTTCGTGACAACACCCAATGTTTGCGTTAACTTCACCAAGAATAGTCCAATAAATAGAACTAATAATAATACGGCTACAGCTAAAATTATTAGAGCAATTTGTCCACCTGTCATATTTTCCCTCCTAGCATCCTGTGTATATCCACTATTCTAACGTTTTATGTGCTTGCTGGCAATTGTAAGACTTTTATAGGTAAATGTATACCACCAGATATGATAACCATATCACCATTATTTTCTATCAATCACCATACCTTTACCTATTCGAAGTCTAACTCTTCTACCAACTGCTCAAATTCATTCAAACGATTTTCAAATACTTTGAAAGTTTCTTGTAGATACTCTGGCTTCGTCATATCGACACCTGCTTTTTTCATGACATCGATTGGGAAGGCTGACGCACCTGCCTTAAGATATTCTTTATAGGCATCAACTGCCGGCTGACCTTCATGTAAGATTTTATCTGCCAAAGCAGTTGCTGCCGCAAAACCAGTACTGTACTGGAAAACATAATAATTATAGTAAAAGTGCGGAATACGTTCCCACTCATGAGCAATTTCTTCATCTACAGTCAGAGCCGGTCCATAGTAACGTTGGTTCAATTCAGCATAAGCATCATTAAGTACCTCAGCCGTTAAAGGCGTCCCAGCTGCATCAGTTTCATGCATCCATTGTTCAAACTCAGCAAATTGTGTTTGTCGGAACAAAGTGCCTTTGACACCATCCAAGTATTGGTTTAATACGTATGCTTTTAATTTTTTATCAGTAATCGTATGTAACAAGTAATCGGTCAACAAATTTTCATTGGTCGTTGAGGCAATCTCAGCAAGAAAAATTGGGTAATCCCCATATTGATATGGTTGATTTGTCCTCGTCAAATATGAATGGACAGTGTGTCCCATTTCATGTACCAATGTACTCAAATTATTCAAATTATCAACCCAATTTAGTAAGATAAATGGATTGGTATCATAAGAACCGCCCGAGTAAGCACCTGATCGTTTACCTTTGTTTTCAATAACATCAATCCAACGACTATCAAAGGCCTTTTGTACAATAGCCAGATAATCCTCACCCAAAGGTGCTAATGCCTTTAATGCTTCAGCTTGTGCACGAGGATAGTCAATCTCATAATCCGGCTCACCAAGAATAGGTGTATAAAGGTCATAAGAATGTAATTCTGACAGCTTTAACAAACGTTTACGTAACTTCATGTAACGATGCAATAATGGCAACGCCTTATTTACTTCAGTAACTAACGTATCATAAACTGTTTCAGGAACATTATCAGCAGCTAAGGCCGCTTGGCGAGCTGAATCATAATGGTGAACACTTGCTAAGTAGTTGTGCCCCTTAACATGGCTACCAATTAATGAAGCAAACGTATTATCCAATGCCATGTAAGATGCGTAAAATGTTTTAAAGGCATTTCTACGTACATCGGGATTAACAGATTCTAGAAGCCGTGAATAGACACCATCAGATAGTGTTTCTAATTCACCTTCATCATTTTCTACAGCGTCAAATTGTATATCAGCATTATCTAACATACCAAAAGCACGTTCTGAAGCCCCAAACACATCCCCAGCAGCGGCCAATAATTTCTCTTCATTTTCAGGAAGAACATGTCCTTTTTGCGTCAAAATATCGTCAAAATAATGTTTGTAATCATTCAAACGTGGCTCAGCTGCAAAATATGCGGCTAATTGATCTGACGATAGTGACAACACTGCTGGATCAAAAAATGAAATGGCTGCAGAAACTTTAGCTGCTAAGCTTTCAGCCTTGTTACTCAGGCCTTGGTAGAATCCATTAGCAGTATCCTGGTCAGATTTCATTGAAGCGTAGACGTATAATTTTTCTAAATCACGCATCAAGCCTAACCCATACTGCAGTGCATTATATAACGCAGTTCCCGATTGCGTTGCATTAGCAGCAAAAAATTCTGCCGTATCAAGACGCTCTGCTACTTCATTATAGGTATCTTGCCAGTCTTCATCGCTTTGAAAGATCGTGCTAAGATCCCATGTCGCTGACTCTGGTAAGTCTTCACGTAAAGGTAATTCTTTAGCCATTATTTTCCCTCATTTCAGTCTAATATAACCTTCATTCTACCATAGTTTACCTATCTATTCAGGGTGAGTTATGACGTTCAATGTACTTTTCTTACCAATTTTTTATCTATTTCCCTGAAATGCTTTTAATTTATCATGGTAATTATCAAACCAACTGACGGTATCTGCCAACTGAAATCGGCCATTTACAAATTGAATTTGTTTCAAATTAATAGCATCGTTTAAAAACCAATCAAGCCATAGCCTTTGTACATCTGCCAATTTTAAACAACCGAATTTGTGCCACTCTTGTGCAAATAATTGTTGATACATCTCATCTATGGTAATTGGTTTATGCTCTAATAACATGATGATTCGTACAATTACCTGCCATTGCGGTATCTTAAGTCCCCCTGGTAATGAATAGGCTGGATGGCAAATCCAAGGAATACCGACAACGTTCCTATTCTGTGCATAAAGCTGCTTTTGTATTGTACAAATTTGTGATTGCGCCTGTATGATCGCTTGTTGTATTTTAAACAGTTGCTGTACATGATTGTCGACTCGTTTATGCCGGGTAACAGGTTTTCTATGGTCAATTTGCCACCATGCCTTGTAATAAATTCCCTTCTGAGCATGCCAGAAAAATATTTTTAATTCTTTACGGTGTAAAGTGGCAAATTTCGCCATTGTTGATGACTGTATTCGCTTTTTCTGATAAGGTTCTCCCAAAATCCAAATAACTTGCATTTGTAACTGTCGATAGCCAGCCATACGTTCCCGAATACGTTCAATTGTAATTGGCGCACATTGAAATTCAATGACGGTCCAAGTAGTCCCTTTTCTTACCATTAAGTCAGGGCGTTGCTTGATTTTACTGAGCCATGGCTCCAATTTAACCTCATCATATTTATCACTAAAATATTGAAACAAAGCCAATTTTCCTTGAAGATGCGTGGCCGATTCCCCTTCTGTACTCACATGGCATTGTCCAAATTGCTGATGAGCATAGTGGGCTATTTTTATATTCCCTTTTTTTAAACGAACCGGTTCCCCACAACCTGGACATTCGTATTTATCTATTACATTGGCTGAGTTAGCATCAATGTAGACCATTGTAGTTGTGTTCTTTGCAATAAACATTCACTAACCTCCGTATTAATAGACGCGCATTGATGTCTGTTTTACAAAAAAACTGAGACAGATTACTCTGCCCCAGTACGATTGTTTTTAATTAAAGTAAGTTAGCACTTGTTCAAGTGCATCATTTGCAAAAATAACTTGACCATGTTCTATCAAAACTTCTGCCGATACTTCTGATATCTTAGCAAATTCACGAGCAACAGCTGTTAAGTCTTTCATATCATAATTATCTTGCAGTGCTTGGCCATCGATTCCCAAGATATAATAAAACTTGCCATGGTATTTGACCAACTCTGTACTAAAAGCAAAATCCTGCTTCTTCATAATCAATGAAAACTGAATAATGTTTTCAAAATCATCAAATTGCAGTACTAGTTCTTGGTCAGCCACGTTATCTGAATCCAACAACTTATCAACTAAATGGTTCTGCTTATCTGACGTCGTCACATCTTTTACCTCGGGCTGTTTAATAACGGGTTTTTCTGGCTTATTCTGATTATCTGTACTATCACTAGCTAATAATTTGTCTAATAGATCATCAGAAACTTCATCATTAGCCTCACCAGCATCCCGCTTACCTAATACAGAATTTAACATGCCTTCCATCATTGACTTATCATCGATATTCTTAGAAATAAATAATTCTAACCCATTTCGATTTGGTAATACTTGGAAGGTGACTGCTTCATTATCTTCGAAGTCGCCATCGACATCGACCTCTTCTAGAATATTATAGAAGAACTCCTCAATTTCATCTTGGTTGCCCAGCAAATCAACAATTGAAATACTACGCTCCGCTAAATCGTCATTTGTGACAACAACGCGAATGGTATCATCATTTATTCGTTCCATTTCCATAATGGGCACCCCTTTCTTCTCACTCAATCATGAGAAATCGTTTCAATAATATATTATAACAAATTCTTAGTTTGTTAGTCGAATACATTATACAAAAAAGTTGATGTCACAATTGAACATCAACTTCATAATAAACTATTTTCATAAAAAGACAGCTACTATAGGTCAACCATAGCAGTAACCCGTGCTAACTCTGCCTGACGCATTTCATGAGGCAAGAATCGACGAATTTCATCTTCATTATAGCCGACCTGCATACGTTTCTCGTCCATTATTAACGGGCGCTTCAACAACGCGGGCTGACTATGTAGTAAATCAATTAATGAACTTAATGACATATCATCTAATTTGATGTCTAGTTCTGTAAACAATTTTGATCTTGTTGAGATGATTTCTTCAGTACCATCCTCAGTCATACGCAAAATGTTCTTAATCTCTTCTCGAGTCAATGGTTCTTTAAATATATTTCGTTCTTGATAAGAAATCTCATTCTCCTCGAGCCATGCACGCGCTTTTCGGCATGAGGTACAACTTGGTGATGTATATAACGTTACCATAATGGGCCTCCTCTCGGCACTACAATGATACGACTATTCATACTACTGTTCCTTATAGTGTCCATTATAACGGTATCGTCCCAAACATGTAACCCTTTTTTGTCAAATAATTGTAATAAATTAAAAAAGTCTCATTTAGCAAACTGACTATTGTTTATTATTTTTTTCTGTTGCCATTGAAAGTAATTTCTTTTTAAGCTCTACTTCCATCTCTTTCATTTGTTGTTCGGCCACTACGCGTTTCTCTCGACCTTCCTGTTGAATGGTCATGGTTTCTTCAATTGTTCTAACCAATTGATTTTGTGTATGTTGCAAGGTTTCAATATCTACAACTCCACGTTCATTTTCCTTAGCCGTCTCAACCGTATTTTGCTGCAACATATCTGAATTTGACTTAAGTATTCATTCGTTGTATCCGCTACAGCACGCTGCGCTGTCACAGCTTTCTTTTGTTTTAGTAATGTTAACGCAATGGTAACCTGATTTTTCCATAGCGGAATAGACGTATTGATTGATGTTTGAATTTTTTCAGCCAACACCTGGTTAGTCGTTTGAATCAATCTAATTTGCGGTGCCTGCTGCAGAGTCATTTAGCGTGTTAATTTTAAATCATGCACACGTTTTTCAAGTCGTTGTTGAAATGGCACTAAATCTTGCACTTTTTGCGCTAATAATTGATCATCTGACTCCCGGGCACGTTTTTGTGCAGTTGGTAATTCTCTTTTTTCAATATCCGTTAATTTCATCTCTGCACCAACAATATGGACATTGAGTTGCTGTAAAAAAGCCATGTTTTCACTATACAAATCATCTAACATACGATTATCAGACATTAACTCTGCTTGATCATGTTGTAATTGCCCCGCCACCTGATCAACTTGAGCACCAATTTTTTGATATTTTGCTGTTAATTCATAGATGGATTTTTGCATATTTTTAAATAGTCGTGCAAAAAATCCTTGCTTAACAGGCGCTAACTCAGATGGATTGGCTTGCGACAAATTGGTCATTAATTCTGAGAGCGTGTCACCAATTGGTCCAACATCCTGTGATTGCACCTTATCTAGTACCCCCTGAGAAAAATCGATTAAATTTTTTTGTGTATCAGCACCATACGAAATAATTGAATCCATGTGTGCCACATCAAGCTGTTGTGCTAGCTTCAAGGCTTCTGACCTTTCCTGTGCCGTTAAATCACCGACACTATCATGTTCATCAGTTGCTACATCATTTTTTGATTGTTGTTTCTCAGTCATGATTGCCTCCAAGGGTATCTTTCGTTGCGCTCATCCGATCATTTAAATTATTCACATCCTGACGAATCACCAAACGATAATCGTCATAAACAGCGATTGCTAATTGCTTAATTAATTGGCGTGCTTCTTTTAATTGCTTTTTATCGTTATCGCTAATAACTGCATGATGTGCAATTTCTACATAACTCACCAACAATTGTTCTAGGTTAGGTAATCAGCGGTATGCAAAGTCATCCACTACCGTAAGTTGAGTAGGATTCGCTGCTAGTTCTTCTAGCGTAGCATTAATATATGTCACAACTTTTGTTTCTACGTTAATACGCCTTAGTCCAACCGTTTCCGCCAACAAAGCTTCAATATGCGCCGCAGATATTCGCAATCGCTTAAACGTTTCCTTAAAAACATGCACATCCCGCCGTGTTAAATCATTCGTATTGATTTTCAATCGTGATTGGTATTTTAATCTTTTATTATTTGCATGTGGTATAACGAATAGTTCACGTAATCCGATGACAGTCAATACCAATATCCCTTGCGTCATCAATCCTAATTGTGGCGTACCAATAATTAACAAAACAAAAACAATTGGTAAAACCCAGCGGAAAATTTGTTTGATTGATACACCTAATACAGTAATACCACCAATAAAGAGCCAGGTTGCTGCATTTGTATAGTTACTAAATAACACACCAAGTATAAATAGCCCCCAGAAAAAGCCCCATCTTATTTTGTGCCAATATTGTTTTGGTATCTTGTTTAGATCAAACATTTCTGTGCCCCAACCCATTTTTCACTTTAGTTAACATGCGGCAGTCAAATACGGCATCATCCCATATGACTATTTTTCATTCTCTAGCTGTTGTTTGTGGTGTTCTTCAGCAAATATCGCTTCTTTCCTAGCTTCTTCTTGTTCTAAATCCGCTAAGTAACGTCGTGACCAGCGATAAATAACCAGAACTAGTATCATAAGGGCAATCGAGATCGATTGAATCAATATCCCCATCGTATCATCGTGATAAACCAATAAATTACGTAGCATTGCCGTTACACCAATATACATGAAATTTTGTAATGAAATATGATTTTGTAAAAAATACTCTTGGGTCAATACGACAAATTCAAAGAATAGAAAGGTTTCCAAAATCAATTGTGCAATACTATAGAAATTTTTTTGCAAATCAACTTGCCAAATCATTTGTAATAAAACCCACAAATCTTTCACAAAGAAACCAAACATAATGATTCCTAAAATAAGCATGCCTACGCCTAAAAAAATATTATATCCTTTTTCAAGGTGCTTATATCCCATGTGATATCCTCCATTTATTTATTATCTCCATATTACCAAACCAATATATGAAGCGATAGTTTTTTAAATGTGTGTGTTCACAAAAGTAAATATTTGTAGCAAATACGTAGGAAATGAAAACAAAAAAGGCAGTATTTTATGGTAAAAATAGACTTTTTATAAACGACAAAAAGCCCTATCACACCAACGGTTTGAGCCGGTATAACAGGGTTTCTGTAAAATTATTAAATTTGTTCCTAGTGCCGTCGACAGGAATCGAACCTGCACGAGATAAATCTCACACCGACCTGAACGGTGCGCGTCTGCCAATTCCGCCACGACGGCATACCCATTACATAACAGTGATAACTATAACAGAAATCAATGTCATTGGGTAGTATTTTTATAACTTTTGCTTTGCTAAAGCTGCAAAACTAAGCTGTTTTCTGTATAAATTATATTGGGCATGCTCATAGCGATGTAATGGAAAATCAGTTGATTCTTGCCAATCGGACCAATTTTCCTTTAGACGCCATGTCGACAAAATAACAAGTTCATGTGCATTCGTTGTTTTTTGTAAAATATACGAACTAATAAAGCCAGGTGTTTCAATATCTAACTTACTTGCTTTGTACCGCCGAATAAAATTATCT
The DNA here is from genome assembly GCF_024718545.1 of Weissella fangxianensis. Taxonomy (GTDB): domain Bacteria; phylum Bacillota; class Bacilli; order Lactobacillales; family Lactobacillaceae; genus Weissella; species Weissella fangxianensis. The sequence continues at coordinate 78,472 of NZ_JAMXDB010000003.1, read as the reverse complement.
CGTTCTAAATCATTAAGACTGATAAAAGTAAAATTCATCCAACCTCTTAGTTCATCAGTCTCCCCATGGCTAGCAAGAATCTCATATGTTACTGGCATAGCAAATACAGAATTTTTATCAGTTGTTTTTTCCAATAATTCATATTTTTGTCGATCAGAGTCGTCACTCATTAGTAAGAGTCCGCGCTCTAAATTATTATTCCGCACATTTTGTAAAACATCCTTTGATCCAAACGTCTCATGTAAATATTCAGTCATAATGTTTCCCCCATTCACATCGTACTTGGCGATGATTCTATACTAATCATAATCTAAATCGATTAAAAAATATAGTCACACGAATTATCGCATTATGAACCAAACGCCATGCCAATTAAGCTAAGAGCGGCAATACTATTGTTCAACATGTGTGTGGCCATCGAATACTGAATTTGCTTGGTCTTTTTATAAACAACGGCCAATGATATTCCCATTAATGAATATTGAATAAATGCAAAGGTTTGGAAATCTTGATAAACATGGAAGTAGCCAAATAAAACACCCGAAATAATGACATTAAACCACCAAGGGCCTTCTTTAAAAAAGTAATTCAAAATAATGCCACGGAAAATCAGCTCTTCGACCAACGGTGCGACAAAAACCGCCAGAACAACGACAAAGACGAGCGCTGCCCCACCTTTTTTAGCCATCTCCTCTAATGCGACTTGATTACTAGCGGTCATCTTTTGATGAGAAAATACATATTGTAAGGCGACTGTTACCATACCAGCCCCAAGAATCATGGCATAACCATAGCCAACCCAAGCTAGTTTGTCACCACGAAACGGATGTAAGCTTGTCTTGGGAGCCTTTTTTTGAACGGCATAAGATAATATCCAAACTGTTATCGCAGTTAATATGGCGGCAACAATTAACATCACGGCAATGCCAATGGGATGATTTTTATCAACGCCTAGCCAATTCACAATTCCCACTTTACTGTAAGTACTACCTAACTGAATAACAAAATCTAAAATAACCCCAACGACTACCCAAATGATTCCAGTTATCAAGCTGCCGACTTGATTAATCTTTTTCATGTTCATCCTCCTGATTTTTTGGTTGCAGCGCTAATGATAACACTGTTATCAAAATCGTGAATAAGACAAACAATACAAACAAGGCGACACCAATCACCCATGTTGGCCAATTTGCTATTTTTGCAAACCAGACAAAACCAATAAAAACAATAACAACAATAAAACTCGCACCAATTTGAATTGCAAAACGCATACTAATCTTCACCTGCCAATACAAATTGATCTAATACCTCGGCAATCGCACCTTCATTATTCGTGTGTTGCGTTACAAAATCTGCCGCTGCTTTAACTGATGCAATTCCATTGGCCACACTAACACCTAATCCTACGGCAGTAATCATCTTTAAATCATTATTATTATCACCAGCAGCCATTATTTCAGAAGGCTCAATACCTAGTTTTTTACCTAATAACAATGACACACTCCCCTTATCAACGCCTTGCAGATTAAATTCAACATAACGTCCAGATGAATATGTTGCTTCAACACTATCACTGCCTACTGCCTTAATCACAGCATCATGTATTTGTCTTTGAACGATTGCGTCTTCATTTTCAAAAATCACTTTCATAATTGGCTGTTCATCATTTAAAAATGATAAATCAAGCTGATCGATTGTTTCATATACCACGCCGCGAGTTGCCATATACCGCTTATCGGATTCATTAAGATCGTAGATAAATAACTTATCTACTGTATAAATATGCACATCAATTTGGCTGTTCAAATATCCCGCCGCAACTATCTTTTTTGCTAAGGATACCGGCATACCTTGCGTGGCTATAACTCGATTATCATGATTCTCAACAATTGCAGCGCCATTATATGAAATAACATACTGGTCTGCTTGATCAAATAATCCTAACTCTTTTAACATATTTTGGACCGATATAAACGATCGACCAGTATTAGGGACAAACTTAAACCCTTTTGTCATTGCTTGCTTAATTGCACGTACGTTTTCTTTGTGAATGGTACCATCATCATTTAGAAACGTTTCATCTAAATCGGACACCAACATTTTATAACTCATTGACTACTTCCTCTATGTCACATATTTTCTTTATTCTACCAGAAAAAATTAATTTGCTTGTAACGATATTTAATATAAAAGAGATAATTAAAAAAATTCTAGTATCTTCCACATTTATTTTGACTTGACTAGAGCACTGTGCCATATTTATTAATAGGTTAATAAAAGGAGACATTTTATGCGTAATTTTATAAATGAATTTAAAGACTTTATCATGCGTGGTAACGTTTTGGACTTAGCAGTTGCCTTTATTATGGGGGCTGCTTTCCAAACAGTTGTGACATCTGTCGTTGATGATCTAGTTATGCCCCTAATTGGTATTATTACTGGCTCAATCTCATTCTCAACAATCGTTTGGCATGTCGGTTCAGCTAATATCAAGATTGGATCATTCATTGGTACACTGATTACATTCTTATTGACGAGTTTTGCCATTTTCTTAATTTTGAAGGCTATTCGTAAAGCACAATCACTAGCTAAAAAAGATGAAGAGGAAGAAGAAGAAGAAACTGAATTGGTTGTTCTTCAAGAAATTCGTGACGCACTAGCAGAAAAGAAAGACTAATTTTTTATTTTTAAACAGGAACGCCCTTGATATATAGGCATTTGTCTATGTAAGGACGTTCTTTTTATTTTGTCAAGATGTTGAATTTATTTATTATATTGGCTAATATAGTTATCAGCTGATAAGCTCACTCATGTACTTTATAAGATGAGTATTTGGAGAAAATATAATCCTGAAGGAAGAAGGACTACCATGGTGATTATCACAGCTGGTATGATCGGTGTCGGGAAAACCACACTAACTGATTTGATTGCAAAACATCTTAATACACAGGCCTTTTTTGAGCCTGTAGGTGAAAATCCTGTGTTGCCTCTTTATTATGCAGATCCAAAACAATATGGATTTTTACTACAAATTTACTTTTTGAACAAGCGTTTCGCAATGATCAAGAAAGCTTTATCGGATGATAATAATGTCTTAGATCGTTCTATTTACGAAGATGCGCTGTTCACCCAAGAAAATCATCGTGAAGGTAACATCTCTGATGCTGAGTTAAATGTTTATATGACATTGCTTAAAAACATGATGGATGAAATCCAAACGATGAAAAAAGGTCGTCCAGACTTAATGGTATTTGCTGATGCCGATTTTGACACCATCCTTTACCGTATTAAAAAACGCGGTCGCGATTATGAGCAATTTGAAGACAATGCTGATTTACGACAATATTACTTCAAGATGTGGTCAGCCTATCAGAAATGGTATGCAGATTATGATGCTTCACCAAAAATGAAAATTGATTTGCAAAAATATGATCTTGAAAATGAAGACAGTCAGAAAATTGTTTTACAACAAATTGATGACCGACTAAAAGAATTAGAAACTGTTTAATTGATTACACAAAAGTAAGTGAAACCATAAATTAAAGGGACGTTAATCTACCAATTTAACTTGGTCAGATTGACGTCCCTTTAATCTTTAATATGATTTTTTAAGCTTAATGAAAACTATATGCCCCAACAAAATCAGGTAGGACATTCGTATCCGCTATGTTAGCAATTTGAACCTGTTGCTCAGGCTCAGAAGCAATGACATATTGCCCATCACCAACATAAATAGCGACTTGCCAAGTTGCACCATGACCACCCCAGAATAATAAATCACCTGGCTGTGCTGCAGACAAAATATCTGGTTCATTTTGAACATCTTGTGTTGTAACATAAGCCTCTTCAGCGACCGTATATGCTGGAATCGAAACGCCAGCTGTTCGATATGCTTTTGCTACCAATCCTGAACAATCTAGTCCAGCAGCAGTCTTACCACCCCAGACATAAGGAATATTTTGTGAAGCATATTTTAATGCTGCCGAAACAATATCATTTCTTTGGGTCTGTGTTAATGTGCCGGTTTCAGCATTCTGCGCACTCAGTGTCTGTACACTTGGTGAACTAGAATCTTTAGTTACTGTATCTGCGCTACTTTGCTTAGTTGGCAAGGCATCTAGCACAACATCACCATTAGACATCACCTGGCTGCCGCTTGTCGTTGTCTCATGCCTTTGTTGATTCTGTATTGGTGAGCTTTCCAAAGATTGTACATTGACTTGTGTATCTGATTGCAAGGTCGCCGAAGTCGTATCCGCAGTGAAATCACGCACAGATTGTTGTACTGGTTCAGCATAGGCTGACTGTGACTGTGCATCGTCAACTACCGTTGTATCCGCTGCGTACGTTGCTGTGTCTGCCGTTTCTGCTGTTGCATCATACTGTGTGTCATAATTAGCCGCTTGGGAAACATCATCTGTGCCAGCAGCTGGCACAGAGATTGACTGCCCAATTTGTAACATGCTAGTATCAGCATCTGGATTAGCCGCCTGTAAATCAGCAATTGAAATCCCAGTAGCCGCTGCTACTTTCGCTAATGTATCACCGTCTCTAATCGTATAAACGCTTGTTGCGTCCGACTGTGTGCTATCACTATTCGCTTCAGAAACCACAGCATCTTCAGCTGGTGTCGTTGAAGCATCGGTTTCTGTTGTATCCGTTGTTGAATCATCATAATATGATGATGTCGTCTCATCCGCTTGACTAGAGGTAACTAGCGCTTCTGTCATTGCTTCAGATGCGACATTGTTCACATCAGTTGTCGTTCTTTTATCAGCATGCTTGGTTTTACCCGTAAAGGTCGCAATTGCTGATTTTTTTGACCCCTTTTCTCGAAGAACATCCGACTTTGTTGTCACTTTACCATGCTTCTGTCCAGATGCCACTTCTTGAATAAAATTCGTCACACTCTGAAATTGCGTCACATGTTCCGAATCAGGGGCTAAGTTCACAGCGCCCCTGACTGCAGCTTGTACATCCGGCACTTGTGTGGTTGCCACAACACCCAATGCACCAACAAGACCAGTGGTGATCACCTTTTTTGAAACCTGTACCATAGGCATAACTCCTCTCAAATCCTAATCGTTAAACCCAGGTTTAAATACACAGACACCAGCTTATATTTAAACTTTATTTAACATCTATATCATACCTTAATTTTCCTTAAATTTTTAGGGGAAACTTTGTTCGCCTTTGTTGTAACCAAAAAAGAGACATCAATTTAACCATCTTGGGATAATAAATCAATGTCTCTTAAACCTTTTGTATCTCCGTTTAACTCATATTAATCTGTTGGAAAAAGACGGGTCGCAGCCACTGCACGTTGCCATCCCTTATAGGCATGCTGCACTTGATTCTGACGTTCAGCAAGCGGTTCTTTTAGCTGTAGATGGTTAGACGCTGGTAAACTATCTATATCTTCCCAAAAACCAACACCTAAACCAGCTAGATATGCTGCACCTAACGCCGTTGTCTCCAATTGTTCCGGTCGCTTAACCACTGTATTAATTAAGTCAGCTTGGAATTGATGCAAGTAATCATTTGCAGCAGCCCCACCGTCAATAACCAAATTGGTTATTTCAATATTTGTATCGTCCTGCATAGCATCTAACACATCTCGTGTTTGGTATGCAATTGATTCCAATGTGGCTCTTACAAGATCTTCCTTAGTTGTCGCACGAGTTAGGCCAAACATAGCGCCACGTGCATTCTGATCCCAATAAGGTGCCCCTAACCCAGCAAAAGCAGGTACTAAGTAAATCGGATCAACGTGTTGTTCGCGGGCGATTTCGGCCAGTGCTGCGGTTTCTTTAGCACTCTTAACGAGTTGTAAACCATCACGTAACCATTGAATAGCAGCACCTGCTATAAAGACAGAGCCTTCCAGGGCATAGGTTACTTGTCCATTAATACTATAGGCAATCGTCGATAGCAATCCATTAGTTGAAGTTGCAATTTCTTGGCCCGTATTCATCACAATAAATGAACCTGTGCCATATGTATTCTTAACATCACCTTGCTGAAATGCTTGATGACCAATCAATGCCGATTGTTGATCACCTGCAATTCCTGCAATCGGTACTTGAATACCAAAGAAAGCATATTCGGCGGTATAACCAAATATCCCTGAAGAATCGCGAACTTCAGGCAGCATTGTGACGGGAATATTGAATTTCTCTAGTAAATCTTGATCCCATTCTTTCAAATGTATGTTAAATAACATTGTTCGTGATGCATTTGAATAATCAGTCGCATGAACATGCCCATTAGTTAGTTTGTATAACAACCATGAGTCAACTGTTCCAAACAACAAATCGCCTTTTTCAGCACGTTCTCGCGCACCAGGTACGTTATCTAACAGCCACATAATTTTTGTCGCTGAGAAATATGCATCGACCCATAATCCTGTTTTCTGATAAATGTAGTCTGTCAATCCTTCAGCTTTTAGCTTTTCAGCAATTTCAACACTTTGTTTTGATTGCCAAACAACTGCTGGTGCTATTGGTTCACCCGTTAAACGATCCCAAATAACCGTTGTTTCACGTTGATTGGTTAATCCAATACCTGCAATTTTGTACGGCGGTATATTAGCTTTAATGACAACCTCAGCCATTACTTGGCGGGCATCTTCCCAAATACCATTCGCATCATGTTCTACCCAACCCGGATTATTAAAAATCTGGGGTAACTCTTTTTGCGCCGTGGCAACTACTTGCCCGTCTTTATCAAACAACATTGCTCGTGTACTTGTTGTACCTTGATCGAGCGCCAATATATATTGATCAGCCATCTATCTCTATAGCTCCTACTTTTATTTTTCAATAACCAATAATTGATTATGCCCCTCATGACAAAAAAAAGATGAAACACATAACGTGCTTCATCTTCCATTGTACGAAATTATTTCTCAGAACGCAAAACGCCGCCATCCATGAAACGATCGGGTTGCATCTCATTAACAACTACTTTAACATTTTCACGAGGCACACCAATGTGTTTCTCAAGAGCGGTTGTTACATCCGTCATCATCGCTTTTAACTGCTCATCACTACGTCCTGCAACCAAATCAATATGAACTAATGGCATTATATACGTCCCTCATTATCTTTCTTATTTGTCTACATCAATTTTATCAGCTTCTTCACTGAGATTCAACGCATCCGTAATCTGTGCCTTAGCAACCGTGCGTTCACGTCTAATTTGCGATTGTAAGTCTTCATTCCAGAAGTTATTAGAAACTTCCACAGTACTAACAATGTTCACAAATGCATCGACATCCACAGATTTAATCAAATTTTGCATTTCTGTCAGCTCATAACGTGATAGAACCATCATCAATGTAGTATTAGGCTCTTGCGTAAATGCACCACGCGAAGGCATAACCGTAATACCACGCACCAATGCTTCCTGTAAGGCTTTGATGACCTCATCCGGATGGCTGGTAACGATAAACGCTGTTAACTTTTGATGGCGTGTATGAATAGCATCCACAGCAACAGATGTGGCATAGATACCAATGATCGTATACATCGCATTTTGCCAACCAATAAAGGCACCAGCAACGATGACAATGAAACCATTAATAAACATATTAATCGAGCCAATTGACTTTCCAGTTGTCTTTTGAACAATCATGGCGACAATATCCATACCACCAGTAGAAAAGCCCATTTTAAATGTTAACCCAATTGAGATACCTAATAACAACCCACCAAACAAACCTGCCAAAATTGGTTCTTGAGTCACCAAAGAGCTTTTGGGCAATACAATTTGCATAAACGAAGCAGCAAAATTATTCAAAAATGATAAAATCGTAAACTTTCGTCCAGCAAATATCCAACCAGCAATCGCTAGTGGGATATTTGAACCCATAATAATTGCCCCAACTTCAATATGTATCCCAACTACTGAATCAAAAAATAAACTAATTAGTTGTGCCACACCATTGAAACCACCTGAAAAGATGTTGTTTGGGATGAAAAAACTATTCATTGAGATGGCCACTAAAACGGCTGCTAAAACAAATACAATCGTCTTCATACCATACTCACGTACACGTACCATTGTCACAACATCTGCCTCCTATCTTAAACAAAAATCATTTATCCATTATCACACAAAAAAAGGCATTATTCCATACACAAAGCCCATTTGTCGCAGTTTTTTAACTTATAAACAAAACAACAGCTAGCTATAACCGATTTGGCTATAGCTAGCTGTTGCTATTTAGTTAATCATTAAAGCTTGCTAAATACTTAACATTTTTTTCTTCATCAAAGTCCTTTTCAGACTTACCAATGACAATTGATGCCGTTGAATTTCCAACAACATTAACTGCCGTACGTCCCATGTCAACCAAACGATCAACACCAGCAATAAAGGCTAATCCTGAAGGCGGTACACCGATTGATGATACCGTAGCCAAAAGTACCACGAACGATGCCCCCGGCACACCGGCCATCCCTTTTGAAGTAATCATTAGAACAACTAGTAAGGTCAACTGTTGTGCTAACGATAAATGAATATTATAGGCTTGTGCCATAAATAGCGCACCAATTGCTTGATATATAGCGGAACCATCAAGATTAAATGTATAACCTGTTGGAACAACAAAGGAAACAATTCCTTGACTGACCCCAAACTTTTCCATCTTCGACACAATTCTTGGTAATGTTGCTTCTGAAGATGCGGTTGTAAAGGCTAAAATGATTTCATCACGTAGCACCTTGAATAAGGTAAATACATCCACGTTATAAATTTTCAAAACAATGCCTAGAATAACAATCATAAAGAAAATCATCGTCAGGTAAGAAACGAATATAAAATATCCTAGTGACCCCAATGACTTTAGTCCCATCTGAGCAACTGTGGCTCCAATTAAAGCCCCAACACCAATAGGTGCTAACTGCATGACCCAATTTGTCACTTTAAACATGACTTCTGCCACTGCATCAAAAAAGTCAATAATAATTTGCCCCTTATTACCAATTGCTGCAGTTCCTAGACCAAAAAATACTGAAAACAAAATAACCTGTAACATTTTGTTTTCTGATAATGATGCAAAGAAGTTAGTTGGTACGATATCCATTATCGTTGCCCAAACGCCACCATCACTAGCAGATTTTGCGGTTGACAAGTAATTACTAATATTAGTTGCTTGCAAGTTGTGCACATTGACATTGGCACCTGGTTCAAAGACATTTCCTGCTAACATACCTAATACAATCGCAATCGTTGATAATATCTCAAAATAGAGCAACGTCTTCAATCCAACACGACCTAATTTACGAATATCACCCATCTTGGCAATACCAACCGTTAAACTAGATACCACAATTGGCAACACAATCATTTGAATAAGACCAATAAACATTGTTCCTATATTTTGCATTGCCGTAATAGCCGTCTTGTTCTTAAAAAAGATAACTCCCAAAATGACACCAACAATTAAACCAATAACGATTTGCCACCCTAAACCAATACTACGTTTTTCTCTCTTAGTCTTTCTATCAACACTCAAAAACTTAACCCCTCTACCATATCATTTTATCTGCAAAAAAAGCCAACCCACAGAGGTTGGCTTTTTACTAATAGTTTACCCTTATTAGTTGCGGCGTGCTTCTGGAATACGAGCAGCCTTTCCGTGCAATGCACGCAAGTAATACAACTTGGCACGACGTACACGTCCATGACGAACTACTTCAATTTTGTCAACACGTGGTGAGTGCAATGGGAATGTACGTTCCACACCAACACCACTTGAAATCTTACGAACAGTGTAAGTAGCTTGGATACCAGTACCCTTACGCTTGATAACAACACCTTCAAAGATTTGGATACGTTCGCGTGAACCTTCAACGATACGTGCGTGAACACGAACTGAATCTCCGGCACGGAACTCTGGGATATCTGTACGTAATTGGTCAGCAACCAACTTTTCTAACAAAGCGTTTTGACGCATAATTAAATCTCCTCTTCGACAATCATTGCACCACTCGGCCAGCGGATTATCGGGTTTTATTTTGTGCTATAAGCACTGAATAAAATAATACCACATTAATAATCTGTTAACAAGCAATGACTAATTGATTTGTTCTTCTTGTTTAATTTCTTTTAATAGTTTTTGATCATCCGTCGTTAATTCATAATCGGCTAGTAAATCTGGACGCCGCTGATAGGTGCGACGTAACGCCTCTTTATGCTTCCATTTTGCAATATTAGCATGGTGACCAGATAGTAGCACATCGGGCACTTTCAAGCCTCTAAAATCAGCTGGCCGTGTATATTGTGGATATTCAAGTAAACCAGTTGAAAATGATTCATCAACAGCAGAGCGTTCATCTCCAAGCGCCTCATCTAATAGACGTACCGTGGCGTCAACCACTGTCATCGCACCTAGTTCACCACCAGTTAACACAAAGTCTCCCAAGGAAATTTCATCATCAACTAACGTCCGGATACGTTCATCGTAACCTTCATAATGACCCGCGATAATAGTTAGATGATCTTCTTGGGCTAGTTCTTCGGCAATGGCTTGATTGAAAGTCTTACCCGCTGGATCCATCAAAATAACTCGGCCACGACTGCCAGCTTCCTTTTCCACGGCATCCATCGCATCAAATAATGGCTGTGGCATTAAAAGCATGCCTTGCCCACCACCATAAATTTCATCATCAACCTTGTTGTGTTTATTTTCTGTATAATCTCTAAAATCAGTCACATTAAAATCAACCAAGCCCCGTTCAACTGTTTTACCAATAATAGATTCTCGCATTGGCGCAAACATATTTGGGAATAGGCTTAATACATCAATTCGCATTTTAAATTTCCTCTAACATATTTACTTTTGCAGTACCAGCATCTAAATCAATGTCGGTAACAACATCCGCAATAAATGGCAAGAATAAGTCTTCTTCACCCTGTGCACGAACAACCCAGACATCATTTGCTGGTAATGGCATGATTTCACTTACCTGACCAAGGGTTTCATTTGTTGCGTTATCAATAACATTCAAGCCAATAATTTCATGATAATAATATTCATTATCAGGCAAGCCTTGTTGCAATTCGTCAGTCACAAAAACCTCGCACTCTTTGTATTGCTCAACATCATTAATATTTTCCATATCGACAAAACTAACTAACATAAATTGTTTATGCTGACGTGCTGTCGCAATTTGTACTGTTACATTACCTTGTTGTGATTGAATAACCAAACTTTGGTTCTTTTTAAAGCGATCTGCAGGAAAATCTGTCGTTGGCACAATGCGTACTTCACCACGAATACCGTGCGTATTAACAATTTTACCTACTTTATAAAGTGCCATGTTGTCTTCCTTTTCATTAGTCATATTAATTGTAGTATACCAGTAAAAGAAAACTAACTGAATAGGAAATCCTGAGAATTATTTGATAAAATCTAACTAACAACTGCACCCTAAGGAGAGCAATCAATGAGTATCAATCTTTATATCGTCAGGCACGGTGAAACGTACATCAATAAATATAAACGTATCCAAGGCTGGACTAATGCCCCGCTTACCGAAAAAGGCATTCAAGATGGTCGAGCCGCTGGTGAGCGCCTACAGGACATTGTATTCGATCGTGCCTATTCTTCTGATTTGGAACGTGCGGTGTCAACAGCTCAAATGGTTTTAGACCAAAACAACCATACTGATGCCTCATTATTACAATCTTTACCCGAATTAAGAGAACAATTTTTTGGTTATTTTGATGGTATTTCTAACACTATTGCGGCGCAATTGATTGCCAAAAAACGTGCCTTACCTGTGACAACAACATTTGACCAGTTAACTCGTCAACTTGGCCCATTCGAAATCATAAATGCCATTCATGAGGCCGACCCGACCGGGGATGCCGAAACAGCTGCGGTATTTTGGCAACGACTGATGAGTGGCTTTAAACAGATTGCTGCCGAAAGTACTGAAAATGCCAACGTACTTTTAGTTTCACACGGCAGACTATTGAGTACATTAGGGCAACACTTTGCAAAACTTGATGGTGAACATGCAGAGCCAGATAATGGCGCAGTAAGTCTTTGGCAACTGACTGGCGATCATTTAACATTGCGCGTCTTTAATGACTTACAAACTATCTGGTAAGTACACAAAACAAAAGACTTTAAGATGCCTAATTAGACCATATTAATAATTAAAAATCCACAAAAAAAGGAATCCAAAAATGGATTCCTTTTTTGATGTATCAAATTATTTTGAATACTTTGCATCATGGTACTTTGCCATAATGCCTGCATTTGATAGCAAATTCTTAACAGTATCTGATGGTTGTGCACCATTGTTCAACCATGACAAAATTAATTCTTCGTCTAATTTAACTTCTGATGGTTGGATAAGTGGGTTGTAAGTACCTACTGTTTCGATAAAGCGACCATCACGTGGTGAACGTGAGTCAGCAACAACGATACGGTATACAGGGTGCTTCTTTGAACCCATGCGCTTCAAGCGAATTTTAACTGCCATATTTTAAATAATTCCTCCAATTGTTTTCTACATTTATAACTATAACAGACTTAGCAAATGCTGTAAAGTGATTTTCCTTTACACTTTAAAATTAACGACGTTTTTTCTTGTTCTTACGAATTTTTCGCGCCATTTGTTTCATTGCAATGTCGGCCATCTTACCTTTCATACCGCCACCAGCTCCTGGGAAGCCAGCACCATTAGCACCACCGCCCATGGCGTTCATCATTTGTTCCATACCAGCCATGTTACCATTCATCACACCGCTCATCATCTTCTTCATCTGATTAAATTGTTTAACCATACGATTGACTTCGACCACTGGCCGACCTGCTCCTGCTGCTAAACGGCGCTTACGCGATGGATTCAAAACATCTGGATTTTCACGTTCTTCAGGTGTCATTGACATCACAATTGCACGAATATGTGCCATATCTTTCGGATCAATTTTTGCATTCTTCAAAGCTGGATTATTTGCCATACCCGGAATCATTTTCATAATATCTTCCATTGATCCCATATTTTGCAATTGGTCCATCTGATCAATGAAATCATTGAAATCAAACGTATTTGATTTCATTTTTTCCATTGTTTCGTTAGCTTGTTTCTCGTCGTAATCTTTTTGGGCCTTTTCAATCAAAGTCAGTAAGTCACCCATACCAAGAATTCGACTAGCCATCCGGTCTGGATAGAAGATATCCAAATCGGTCATTTTTTCTCCTTGACCAACAAACTTAATTGGCTTGCCAGTCACTGCACGAATTGATAAGGCAGCTCCACCACGGGTGTCACCATCCAACTTCGTCAAAACAACACCAGTAATATCAAGGCGATTATTAAATCCTTCAGCGGTCTCTACCGCGTTCTGACCAGTCATCGCATCGACAACCAACATGATTTCATCAGGCTGCGCGATATCCTTAACATCAGCCAACTCTTGCATCAGCTCTTCGTCAATTTGTAAACGACCAGCCGCATCAATGAAAACATAATCCGACTTTAACTCAGCCGCTTTTTCCATCCCTGCTTTAACGATATCACGTGGATTAACATCCGTACCCATGTCAAATACAGGCACATCAATTTGCTCACCTAATGACTTTAATTGATCAATGGCGGCTGGACGGTAAACGTCGGCTGCAATCATCAATGGTCGTGCATTTTGTTCATTTTTTAACTTCAGTGCTAACTTACCAGCCGTCGTCGTTTTACCAGCACCTTGTAACCCAACCATCATAATCACTGTTGGTATCTTAGGCGACTTATTAAGTTCTACGGCTGACTCACCCATCATTGCCGTCAACTCATCATTAACAATTGAGACAATTTGTTGAGCTGGGTTAAGTCCGTCTAAGACTTTGGCACCCGCTGCTTTTTCACGAACACTGCGTACAAAGTCCTTAACAACTTTAAAGTTAACATCGGCTTCCAATAATGCTAGCCGGATTTCACGCATCGTCTCGCGTAAGTCTGCGTCTGTAACTTTTCCTTTACGACGTAAGCCACTCAAGGCTTTCTGTAGTCGATCTGTTAAACCTTCAAAGGCCATTACTTTACTCCTCTTCTAATGTCAATAATTTTGATGCTAAGCGAATCAATGCTTTGTCATCAGGATAGTTTTGTTGAATATAGTCATTCAAGTGATCAGCTGCTTGTTGTCTATTTTGATAGTCATCATACAAATGTAATCTACCTTCATAATTCTCTAACAACTGGGTACTTCTCTTAATATTATCATAAACTGCTTGCCTAGAAACTTGATATTCTTCAGCAATTTCACCCAGAGAATAATCATCCGCATAATATAGTTGCAAATAATCATTTTGCTTCACTGTCAGTAAGGGCTGATAGAAGTCGAACAACATATTAAGCCGCATACTTTTTTCTAGTTCCATTATTTTGACTCCGTTAGCAAACTACCGAATAGACTCTTGGCAAAATCGTTTGCTTCAAATGGTTGAATATCCGTAACCTTTTCACCTAATCCAACCCATTTAACTGGTAAGTGCAACTCATTTCGAATTGGTAGAACAATCCCACCCTTGGCTGTTCCATCCAACTTTGTTAACACGATTCCCGTCACATCAGTTGAATCCTTAAATAATTTTGCTTGTTGTACGGCATTTTGACCAGTCGTTGCATCTAGAGTCAATAATACTTCCTGTGGTTCATTTGGTAATTCACGCGTAATAATACGCTTCATCTTTGATAATTCTTGCATCAAATTAACATTATTCTGTAAGCGACCAGCTGTATCAACAAATAATATATCTGCCTGAGTATCAATAGCCGTTTTAACACCATCAAAAACAACGGATGCTGGATCGGCCTTAGCTGAACCAGTCACAACAGGAATATCGTTACGATCACCCCATGCGACTAATTGTTCAGTGGCACCAGCTCTAAATGTATCGGCAGCCGCCAAAACAACTTTTTTACCTGCCCGCTTATAATAAGCAGATAGTTTCCCGATCGTAGTCGTCTTACCGACACCATTAACACCGACCAACAAAATCACGGTTGGTCCTTCAGGTGCAAAGTGCATTGAGGCATCTTCATTAACCCCCTGGCTACGATATAGATCAACCAGCTTGTCAATAATTACCTCAGAAATTTCTTGCTTACTTTTAGCGTTTTGCAATTTAACTTCATCGCGCAATTCATCTGTTAATTGTAATGCTGTTTGGGCACCAACATCAGCACCAATCAGTGTTTCTTCCAAGTCGTCAAAGAAGTCCTCATCGACTGAACGGAAATTAGCCATAAAGGCATTCCAACGTTCAGACCAAGTCTTCTTAGTCTTTTTCAGACCAGTATCTAGTTTTTCACTAGCATCCTCTGTTTCTACTTCTGTTTCTGTTTCTGTTTCTGTTTCTGTTTCTGTTTCTGTTTCTGTTTCTGTTTCTGTTTCTGTTTCTGTTTCTGTTTCTGTTTCTGTTTCTGTTTCTGTTTCTGTTTCTGTTTCTGTAGTATCGGCCTTGGGTAACTCGATGTCAATTGCTTCACCAGGTGTTGGTTGTAATATTTCAACAGCGACAACTTTTACTGGTGGCATGCCATTTTCCCAATTACTTGGGTATAAGATTTCAACTTCAACTTGCTTGACTGGCTTCTTTTTAAAAAAATCAAATAATCCCATGATTATTCATATCCCCCTAGTTTTCTACCAGTGTTTCATCCAGATCAGTCAAATTAACTGAAACCATGGTTGAGACTCCTGGCTCTTGCATTGTTACACCGTAAAGCACATCGGCTTCCGTCATCGTTCCTTTTCGATGGGTGATGACAATAAACTGTGTGCGATGGTTTACTTCATGAAGATAACGTGCAAATCTATCCACATTCGCCTCGTCTAACGCAGCTTCAGTTTCATCAAGAATTGCAAAAGGCACTGGTCTCACCGCAAGAATTGCAAATAGTAAACTAATTGCGGTTAGCGCTTTTTCACCACCCGATAACAAGCTCATTTGTTGAAACTTTTTGCCAGGTGGTTGCGCTTTAATATCAATACCAGTGGTTAATAAATGTTCTGGGTCTGTTAGGACCAATGACGCTTGCCCACCACCAAACATCTTAACAAAAATTTTAGCAAACTGCTCTGCAATCGCATCAAATGTCGATTGGAATCGTGTAATAACTTCCGTATCCATCTCAGACATTGTCTCTTGTAAATTATCTTTAGCCGCAATTAGGTCTTGTTTTTGTTGCGTCAGAAAATCATAACGTTCCTTAACCGTTGCATACTCATCAATAGCATTCAAATTGACATGCCCAATTTCGTCCAAGCCTTGTTTTAGCAATTTTAACTTTGTCCTAATTGTCGCAATATCAAGATTTAACATCTCAGATTTTGCAAACTCAAATGACGTGTCATAAGTTGTTTCTAACAACTGTTCATTAGTATTAATAGATGATCGTAGTTCACCCAAACGACCATTATATTGCGAAATATTCGTTAGCATTTCACTAACTGTATCTTGGATAATACTTAATTCACTGTTTGTTGTATCATGTTGCTCCTGCACTTGTTGTAATTTAAATTTTAGCGTTGCCAAATCCTGTTCAGCAGTCATTTTCTGCTGTTGCATATCTTTTAGTTGTTGTGCCAAACGTTTTTGAACATCATTCTTATCCTGTGTCAAATCAGTAATTTGCTGTTGAATGGCTTTAACCTGATCTTGTTCAGCATTTTTCTGCTCAAGTAAGTCTTTTTTTCGAGTAGTCAATGAAGATAACGTTGCCTCAGCTTTAGCAAAAGCTGATTTGAAGTCACTGATTTGCTGATCTGCTTGTGCAATCTCAGATTCTAGGTCCGACCGCTGCCGCAAATAGTCATCCAAATTCTGTTGCAATTTTTGTTGTTGCGCAGACAACTCTGCAATCGACTCTTCGTTCTGATCAACAGATGCTTTCTCGTGCTGAGAATCAGCAGCTAACTGATAGTCATATTGTAACGCAGCCTGCTCCTTTTTGACTTGTTTGAGCGTTGATTGTGCTAATTGTAAATTAGCCTTATCATTTTGCCATTCTTCATTAGCTGATAACACCCGCGCCTGCTGTTGATTGAACGCTTCTGTAACTTCCTTAAGCTGCTGGTCAATTTGTTTAACTCGCTGTTCCAGTGCCAGCGTAGCCTGATGCAATTCAGACTCTTGTTGCGTTAATTGATCGATCTCGTTTTTTTGCGAAAGTAGACCATTCCCATGCTGACGCGTGGCGCCTCCTGTCATGGATCCACCAGCGTTCATGATCTGTCCATCCAAAGTAACTAAACGGACACGATGTTTTAATTGCTTAGCCATCGGAATAGCTGCTGACATATCAGTAACAACCACTGTGGTTCCTAATAGGTTCGCAATGATATTTTGATAGTCTGCTGCTGTTGTTACTAGCTCTGATGCAATCCCGACGAATCCAGCAATATTCTGCACCTTTGCTATCTGATAATCAGGTAACTGACGTGCTTTAATTGTCGTTTGTGGCAAAAAAGTAACCCGTCCTAAACGATGTTTAGACAAATATTGAATGGCCGACTTTCCAGCCTGTTCATTTTGAACAACAACATGTTGCAATGCCGAACCTAATGCTGTTTCAATAGCAACTCGGTGTTGATCATCCACTGAAATCAAGTTCGCAATAACATCTTGAATACCTTCAAATTGTTGTTGCGCCTTCATTAAGTTCTTAACGCCTTGATAATAACCGTCATAATTTTCTGATAAGTGTTGTAATGATTGCAACCGTGTACTTAATCGTTGTTCTTGCTCCATCTTGGTAAACCAAGCTTGTCGCTCAGTATTACGTTGTTGCTCCAATTCTTGGCCTTTTTTCTTCAGCTCTTCAAATGACCTCTGAACTTCAGTTAATGTTTTCTCTGTTTGATCAACATGCTGATTTCGCTCTTCAACCAAACGATTCGCCTCAGCTAACCGTTGATCGATTTTCGCTTGACGTTGTCGTAGTCGTAACGATTCTGCATCACTACGTTGATTTTCTTGAGCTAAATAATTTTGCTCATTTTTAGCACTCGTCAAATCTTGCATAATGGCAACTAAATCATGGCGAACTTGCTCGATAATAGCATTGATCTTTGATAATTTAGTTCGCGGATGACTGTCAGTTGCCTGCTGAATTGCTTGTTGATAATACGTATATTCAGCCTGCTGATCCGTTAACTCTTGTAAACATGTTTGGTATGTTTCCTCAAGTGAGGTTAACCGCTCAGTTGCTACTTTTAAACGATTGTTTAAGTCAGTCGTTGTTTCAGTTCGATTTTTAAGTCGTTCTGACTGCAAGTTTTGTTCACCAGTCAATTGTTCAACTTGCTTGATACTTTCTAACAAGACTTCTTGCAATTTTTGTTGCTTTGCATTTAACGCAGTTTGTTCTTGCCTAAATTTTTCCAGCTCTGTTTTCTTAGTATTCACAACCGTCTGTTGTGTATCATATTCATCTTGAGCCGTTGTTAATTTTGTCGTTAACTCATCTTTTTCTTGATACCAATCAAGTAATTCGAGCACAATTCGCGATTGATCCAACTGATCATAAGAGGCTTTGGTTGTTAGATAATCCTGCGCTTTTGCTGATTCTTCCGCCAATGGTTCAACGCGTCCTTGTAATTCATACAAAATATCCGTAATACGCGTTAAATTATCATGGACATCGCCTAGTTCCTTTTCTGCTTTATCTTTATTTTGCTTATATTTATAAACACCTGCAACATCTTCAATAATACTGCGTCGTTCAACTGGTTTCGCACTAAAAATACTTTCAACACGCCCTTGCGAAATAATAGAAAAGCTTTCACGGCCTAGCCCTGAATCCATAAACAGTTCATGAACGTCCTTCAGCCTTACCGGCACCCCATTGATTTGATAATTTGAATCACCATTGCGGTATAACGTTCGTGTGATTGTGATTTCTGAATAATCTGAATTTAAATAATGGTCAGTGTTATCAAAAGTTATCGCAACTTCAGCACGATTTAAAGGCGCCCTTTCTGACGTACCACCAAAAATAACATCGGCCATTTTATCACCGCGCAATCCTTTAGCAGACTGCTCGCCCATTACCCAGCGAATTGCTTCAATAATATTTGATTTTCCTGATCCATTGGGGCCGACAACCCCGGTAATACCTGGCATAAATTCAATTTTAGTTCGTTCAGCAAACGACTTAAAACCAGTTATTTCCAAAGTTTTTAATTTCATTTCATAGTCCTAGTTGTTCATTAAAGTTTGGTAAGCTTTTCGGGCAGCCGCTTTTTCGGCATCCTTGGTAGATTTACCTTCACCAGTTGCTAATGGTTTACCATCAACGGATACTTGTATCGTAAAGACTTGTTCATTATTAGAGATAGCTCGCTCGTCAAGCTTTTCATAAGAAATTTTAACTGTTCCATGTCGTTGCAAAAACTCTTGTAATTTAGATTTATAATCTACAAATTGATCATAGAAACCTTCATCTATTTTGACAAACATAATTTCTTTCAAAAAGTCCATAACAACTTCTTGTCCTTGATCTAAGAACAAAGCACCGATGAATGCTTCCCATAAATCTTCTAACAATGAATCTCGATTGCGAGCCCCAGACAATTCCTCTCCACGACCTAATTGCACATAACGATCTAGATGCAACTCACGTGACAAAGCTGCGAACGCCCTTGTTTGGACCATTGAAATCCTCAACTCTGTCAATCGACCTTCATCCCAGTTTGGAAAACGTTTAAATAAGTAGACCGCCGTGGATTGTTGCATAATAGCGTCTCCTAAAAACTCAAGACGTTGATAATCACCCCCAGTGTAACCCGGGTGCTCATTGATATAGTTTGCTTGTGTTAGCGCTTCTTCTAACAACTTTAAGTTATTAAAATGAATGTGGTGTTCTTTTGCTAAGTCTGCTTGTAATTGTTTAAACATAGTCCTACCTTCTTTTATATATACACCTTTCTATTATACCAGACATTAATTATCTATATTATTTTTTAGTAAAAAAACTGAGATAGAATTTCTTCTACCTCAGTTTGTATGATATTGCCCATTTTGACATGGCAATTACCAAATTTACTTAGCGCGTGATGCAATGTAATCGACAGTATTATTAACTGTAATTAACTTTTCGGCATCTTCATCTGAAATCTCAGCACCAAATTCGTCTTCCATTTCTAAGACCAATTCAACAAAATCAATCGAGTCTGCATCAATATCTTTTGTTAAGTTAGTTTCACCAGTTATACTGGCTGGATCTAATTCAAAATGATCAGCAACTAATGTGATTACCTTATCTAAAATTTCCTGTCGTTCCATGATAACTACTTCCTATTCTTAAATCATTTACCCTAAGCGTATCTTATTTTTAGCGTAACGTCTAATCTACTCAGCCGATTTTGACAAATCAGATTTATGTTCTGCCACAAATGCCTCTGTCTTTGAAACAAGGTCAGTTTCTAGCATAGTATGTATCTGTCCCATGGTGTTGGCAACTGCACTAGGTCCAGCCGAACCATGAGTTTTAACAACTGGTGCTTTAACACCAATAACAACTGCCCCACCATGTTGCGAATAGTCTAACTGTGACTGAATATCTTTCATGGCTGGTTTCAACATTAATCCAGCTAATTTAGTTTTGACATTACCATCTAGAATAGTATGCTTAATCAATCTTAGCATCGCAAGGGCTGTTCCTTCAGTTGCCTTCAAAGCTGCATTACCTGAAAATCCATCGGCAACCACAACATCTGCTGGACCTTGTAGCAGGTCACGAGATTCAACATTTCCTACGAAATTCAAATAAGATTGTGATGCACCATGCTTTAACAGTTGATGTGCTTCTTTATGAATTGGATCACCCTTATCTTCTTCAGCACCATTATTCAATAGTCCAACACGCGGATTATCATACCCTAGAACCTCTTGCGCATAGAATGAGCCCAAAATACCATATTGGTATAAATGAGTTGAGCGATTTTCAGCATTCGCACCAACGTCCATCATAGCAAAGGCATCATGTGGACCATCAAGTGCTGGCAAAACAGTCAACAGTGCTGGACGATCAATACCGCGTATACGACCTACCGTAAAAATACCAACCGCTAATAATGCACCAGTATTTCCGGCCGAAAAGATTGCTTCTGCTTCTCCATCTTTAACAGCTTGTGCTGCCATAACTAAAGAGCTTTGCTTTTTACGACGAATGGCTTTAACTGGTTCTTCACCCATCTCTACAATTTCATCAGATTGTATTAACGTCAAACGTTCTTCATTTTTTACTAATGGCTTTACTTTATCTAATTGACCAAATAGCAAAAATTCTGTATCTGGCATTTTATCACGTGCTTGTTCAATACCAGCTACGATCGCTTCAGGTGCATTGTCACCACCCATTGCATCAACAGCAATTTTATACATAATTGACTCCCTCACGGATTTATTTCTTTTTATAATTGCAATACTATAAAATGTAACACATTTTATCGTCCTGGTAAAAATATAAAGTAATTTTTAATCAAAATTACGATATCGACCCATTGTTTCTGATAACATTTCAGCTAACCCGGCCATCTCTGGCGACTTATCCCAATCCGGCTGTGAAACAATTTCAATTGCTTCCTCCTGGGCGACGTTCATCATAGCCAAGTCAGCAATGGGGTCCCCGACCCTAAACTCTGGTACACCTGATTGACGATTTCCCAAAACATCACCTGCACCACGTAATTCTAAGTCCTTTTGAGCTAAGACGAACCCGTCAGTCGTCTTGACCATTGCTTCCATACGATCAATGCCATACTGAGTTTTGGGGTCACTTACTAAGAAAGTATATGCTTGCCGTTCGCCACGCCCAACTCGACCACGTAATTGATGTAGTTGCGATAAGCCAAATCGATCAGCATCCAGAATCAACATCATGGTTGCATTTGACACATCAACACCAACTTCAATCACCGTTGTTGCCACCAAGACTTGAAATTGGTTCGCTTTGAACGCTGCCATAATACTGTCTTTTTCTTCATTCGATAACCGACCATGTAATAAACCAACGTTAAACTTAGGGGAAAAGTAGGCCGACAGTTCTTCATAAACCGCCTGTGCATTTTGAACATCCAACGTTTCGGATTCCTCAATTAAGGGTGTCACAACATAAGCTTGGGCTCCTGTTGCTAGTTGCTCTTTAACAAACTGAATCGCTTTTTCGAATTTATTATGACGTAACCAATAAGTTTTAATTGGTTTACGACCTGCGGGTAATTGGTCAATAATTGACACATCCATTTCACCATATGCTGTAATAGCTAGAGTTCGTGGAATCGGTGTCGCAGTCATGGCCAAAATATCTGGGTTGACCCCCACTTTTCGAAGGGTTGCTCGTTGTTGCACGCCAAAACGATGTTGTTCATCAATAACCGCTAGGCCAAGATTATGAAACGCAACATCTGGTTGAATCAACGCGTGTGTGCCAATCAAAATATCAATATCGCCAGCCGCTAAATCTGATAATATTTGTCGCCGGGCTGCTGCTTTAGTCGCCCTTGTTAATATTTCGACACGAACTTCATTTGGATTAAAATAATTTCCTATTGTGCGCGCATGTTGTTGTGCCAAAATTTCAGTTGGAGCCATTAAAGTTGCCTGCATTCCAGCAGTAATTGTTGCGTACATCGCTAATGCAGCAACAACTGTCTTTCCCGACCCGACATCACCTTGTAACAAGCGATTCATATGTACAGGTCTTCGCATATCACGCACAATTTCGTTAACGACCTTTTTTTGTGCAGTCGTTAATTCAAAGGGTAAAGTTTTAATAAACGCCTTTAACTGTTGATTATCAAAATTCACCGAACGTCCCTGGTTTTGTCGATCCATTTGTTTGATAACCTGCAAACGCATTTGAAAAATAAAAAATTCCATAAATGATGCAGTACGACGTGCTTCTTCTGCCATACGTTCATCATCAGGTGCATGCATACCAAAAATGGTATCGTGATAATTCATTAGGCGGTATCTGCGTCGAATATCTGCTGGGACAATCTCCTGCGTCAGTAAGTCACCATATTTGCCTAAAGCCTGAAAGACCAAATCTTTAATCGTACCTGCCTTTATCTCCTTTGAAGAAGGATAAATAGCTTCTAACTCATTTTCGTTGTTTTTAGGCATGATTTTAATAGCCGATAAACTTTGATGCGTCTTACTGTACGTGCCATAAACTGCAACCTCTTCCCCAATCACAATATTTTTCTTTAACCAAGGCTGGTTAAAAAAAGAAATTTGAATCGTGTCATGGGACACTGTTAGTCTAAAGTTTAAGCGTGTTTTTTTAAAACCCATCCGACTCACAACTGGCGGGGACGTGACCAAGCCTTTAAACGTTACTTTCTCGCCATCCAACGTTTCAGAAGGTAATTTTTGTGCTAAATCATTGTAACGTCTTGGATAATACGTTAATAAATCATCAATTGTAAATACACCCAATTTGTTAAGAGCTTGTTCACGTTTTGGACCAACACCTGACAATTCTGCAATACTATCCATTAAGCTTGACATATTCCCCCCCTTTCTGACTAAACGACTAAAAGGTCCTTAGTAACTTATGCACCAAAGACCTTTTAAATAAATTCTGACATTTTTTATTGTGCATTTAAACTGAATAACACATTAGATTACTATTCAACTGATAGCAAAATTGGGTATAGTGGTTGACCACCATCATGAATTTCAAATTCTAGTTCATCATCTAGTGCTTCACCAGCAGTCTGTAGCGCTTCAGCTGCATTAATTGTCGAATCTTGACCATAGTAAATCGTAACCACTTCTGAATCTTCATCGACCATTTTTGCCAACAATTCTGCCGCAGCTTGATCAACATTTGCGTCAGGAACTGCAACAACAATTTCGCCATCTAATAGACCAATGGCATCCCCAGCTTGGATAGATAACCCATTAATCGTTGTATCACGAACAGAAGTTGTCACTGATCCAGATTTAACTTCAGTAATCATTGCAGACATAGCTGCTTCATTCTCATCAAGTGACTTCAATTGATCATATCCTAGAACGAGCGCTGTCAATCCTTGTTGGATCGTCTTCGTTTTCACGACTTTAACAGGCACATCGGCTAGAGAAACAGCCTGTTCAGCAGCCATAAAGATATTACCATCATTTGGCAGTATAATCGCACTTGCTGCATGACTATCTTTAATGGCCTGCAACAAATCTTGTGTTGCAGGAGCTTGTTTACTGTCAATAATGACAGTTGCCCCTGCAGAAGCGAAAATTTCTTTAATACCTTCACCTGCAGCAGTTGTAATAATTGCTAATTCAGGACCATCTTCATTGTCTTCATCAACTGCTTGAGACTTTTGTTCGGCTGCAACACTAGCTGCTTCAGCTTGCTGATCACGCATATTATCTACTTTAACTTTACGTAATGAACCAAACTGAGTTCCCCAGTTAATAACATCACCTGGGTCCTCTGTATGAACGTGAACTTTGACAACATCATCATCGTTAATAACAAGTAATGAGTCACCCAAGCCAGCAAGATGATTATAAAATGTATCATAATCAAATTTCTGATTATAAGTCGTTCCCTTAGCAATATCCACCATAATTTCAGTACAATAACCATACTGAATATCTTCTGGATTCAACTCACCTTGCACACCAGCGTTATGTAATGAAAGAACCATTGCATCAAGATTAGCATTGTCTAACTCGGTTTTGACTTCTTGGCCAGACAACACGGCGTAAAAAGCACTCAAAACAATCACCAATCCTTGACCACCAGAATCAACAACACCAACTTCTTTTAAAACTGGCAGTAATTCTGGCGTTGAGGCAAGGGCTTTTTCAGCTGCCTCTAATGCATCTCCCAAGACTTGGGTAGCATTATCAGTTTTTTTCGCTGTCTTATTGGCAGCTGAAGCGGCCTCACGAATAACTGTCAAAATAGTTCCTTCAGTTGGCTTCATGACAGCTTTATAGGCTGTTTCAGCACCACCCATCAAGGCATCCGCTAAATCACGAGCTGACAAAGTTTGCTTATCAGCAATTTTAGCCGCAAAGCCACGGAATATTTGTGACAAAATAACCCCTGAGTTTCCACGCGCTCCCATTAGCAGCCCTTTTGCCGTTGCTTGGGCTAACTTACCGAGATGTGTATCATTTTCATTACGTTCATACTCGGCACCACTAGCCATCGACAAAGTCATATTTGTTCCTGTATCTCCGTCAGGAACGGGGAAAACATTCAATTTATTTATTTTTTCCGCATTATTTTTTAACGCATCCGCTGCTGCGTTAATCATTTTACCAAATTCATCGTTGGTAATTGTCGTTACAACTTCCACAGTATTTAACTCCTTATAACCAGGCTAATCCCCTAGCATACGTACGCCTTGAACCGTCACATTTACCTCACTAGCAACAATGCCTAACATAACGTTCAAATCATTTTTAACACGTGATTGTACACTCTTAGAAATTTCGGAAATTTTCATGCCATATCCAACAATAATATGAACATCTACCGTGACACCACCATCTTGTTGGCGAACAACAACACCCTTTGAGAAGTTATCACCGTTCAATATCTGATTCACACCATCACGCAACGGATTTTGGCTGGCCATACCAACAACACCATAGTTATCAGTTGTTGCCCCACCTACAATCGTTGCAATGACGTCATTTTCAATTTCAATAGCACCTTGTGCTGTTTGAATCTTTACTGCCATTAGAATGACCTCCATATAAAGCTAATACTATTTTACCACAAGCTTGGCATTAGTACCGGCTAGTAATCGTCGCAATCATTTTTATGCCGTATAAAAGAAAAAAGCTACCAAACGGCAGCTTTTCATCTTATACACGCTCAATTGAGCCGTTCTTCAAACCAGCCTTCAAAGTACGAGCTGATAGGTACACCTTCTTAGGTGCTGAACCGTTAATCTTAACCGTCACTTTTTGCAAGTTAGGCTTCCAGCTACGACTACTTGAGTTAAGGGCGTGTGAACGTTGTTTACTAAAACGAGTACGCTTTCCATTGACTACATCAACTGCCATATGTTTACCCTCCAATCTTAAGCTCTTTTAAATTCAGTGCTTTTATTTACTTGAATAATGATACCAAACCCTTACACAATAAGCAAGGGTTTTCTGTAAAGTATTTTTACTTTACAGTTTTTTTACTGATCAGCAGTTTGACCAATTAAGTCTCGACTTTGAATGACAGCCACGATTCCACTCTTAAAAGAAAAGTGATTGACTGTACCGTCAAACTCATTTGAAGAAAACGAAAACGGATTCCCTGACCAGTTAGTCAATCGGTATTTTTCATCGTCTAGCGTCAATCCACTAACCGGTGTTAACGGCATGAAACCAAGGTACTTCATCGTTGGCTCTTTTTCAATCGTATGCTCACCTGGCAAAAAGAATGAAATGTGATTAATTCGATCGATTATCGTAATCTTTTCAACAATGGCTGAAAAGCGCGGTTGCGTAAAAATCCAAATATTCGATAATAATTGATCAATACGACCACCTGTGGCACCATAAATTTCAATTTCTTCCGGTTGGTAATTTTTTTCAACCAGACTTAACAATAATTCAGTATCCGTGTCATCCTTTTCAGGCTTAACACTAACAATTTTAGGTAACTGATCAACTAACTTTTGTTGTTCTTCAGTAGTTACGGAGTCAAAATCGCCAACTGTTAAAATCGGAATCTGTCCCAAATTCAACAAGCGTAACGATCCGCGGTCTGCAGCCGCCCATGGTCCGGCAAGTCGCCCGCTTTTTAGATCATCTGGCCATTCTGTTACTGGCCCACCAATCAACAAACGTATTCGCTCCATTAGTCAGCCGTAACTTCCTTCAATTTTGCAATCTTAGCCGCAGGATCCACTTTATCATAAACATAAGAACCAGCTACTGCTACCGTTGCGCCAGCGTCATAAGCCATCTTAGTCGTTTCATCATTAGCGCCACCATCAATTTCAATGTCAAAATCATAGCCCTTTTCACGTTTAATTTGATCCAAAGTAGCGATTTTCTCTAGCATTTCAGGTAGAAACTTTTGGCCACCAAATCCGGGGTTAACAGTCATTACCAATACTTGATCAACCATATACAAAACTGGTTCAATCAAAGAAACTGCTGTGCCGGGATTAATAACCACTTCTGCTTTGACACCATGGCCTTTAATTTGTTGCAATGCACGATGAATATGGTTCGTTGCCTCATAATGCACACCAATAATATCTGCACCAGCAGCCGCAAACTCATCAATATAGCGTTCAGGTTCAACGGCCATTAAGTGAACGTCAAGTGTCATATTACTTACTTTACGCAATGCTTTTACCCAATTTGGACCATAGGCAATAGCTGGCACAAATGAACCGTCCATTACATCAATGTGTAATAACTCGGCCCCTGCATTTTCCACTAATGCCACATCATGGGCTAAATTCAAGTAATCCGCAGCCAAAATAGATGGTGCAACTTTAATTGTCATAATTTTTACCCTCTTTAAAAGTATTACTAATGTTTTTTATCATGTTTATTATAAACCGGGCGCCGACCAGCAATCAAATCATAAAACAATTTATAATTCTCATATCTGGTAGCCATAATTTTTCCTTCAGTCACAGCTTCTTTAACCGCACAGCCAGGTTCATTCAAATGAACACAACCTCGAAACCGACAGTTACTTGAAAAATGGTTGAAGTCTCGAAAGTACTGTCCCAATTCACGGGCGGGCATATCAAAAACTTCAAAGGCTGAAAAGCCTGGTGTATCTGCTACAAAGCCATCAAATAAATTAATTAATGCAACTTGACGAGTCGTATGACGGCCACGACTCAACGCCTGCGATACTTCACCAGTAGCTAAGTTAAGCTCTGGTGAAATATGGTTCAGTAGCGTACTTTTACCAGCACCAGTTTGTCCCATTAAAACAGTTAATTTATCTGCTAGTAGCTGCTCAACCTGACCCAGGCTGGTTTCATCAAAAGCCTCTTCTGGTAAGATAACTTTATAACCAATCTGACGATAACCATCAGCAATCATCGCAAACATCTTCTTTTCTTCACTATTCAGTAAATCAGTTTTCGTAAAATAGATAACTGGTTCGATACGTTTCTCTTCAAGTGCGACAAGTTGACGATCTAACAAATTACTTGACCAATCCGGCATTTTCACTGCCGTAACAATAATTACTTGATCAACATTAGCCACAGGCGGACGGACAATGCTGTTCCTTCGTTCGTCAATAGCAAGAATGTATCCTTCTGTAGCTGTTTCAGCGCTAAATGTGACCCAATCACCTACCAACGGTTTTAAAGATTTTTTACGGAAATTTCCCCGCGCACGGGTTCGGAAAGTTTTACCTTCTGCTGTTAAGACATCATAAAAGCCCGCTAATGCTAATTGAATTTGTCCATGATATTCTGCCATCTAAACTCCTATCTAATTTAACTAATCTGACTCTGATGATGAACTAGATGGTTGCGAACTTTCTGATTCTGGTTCACTAGTTGAATCAGACGTCGTATCCTCAGACTCACTGCTTGATGAACTATTTTGCGATGAACTACTACTCTCGCGTCCACTATCACTATCATTATCACTTTCGCTTCCGCTACTGTTATTATTTGATGATTTTGACTCGCTACTTGATGAATGAGATGCCGCATTTGGACCATTTGAAATCGTCACTAGCAAGACATCACTTTTAGATAGCTTACTACCCGGTGTCATTGATTGAGAAACGGCATAGCCAGCTGGAATACTATTGGAATAAACACTATTAAAATCAACTGATACACCATTACTCTGTGCCCAGGCACTAACTGTGCTTTGCGCCTTACCAGTAAAATTAGGTACCGTATAGCTCTTTGGCCCAGTTGAAACCTTGAACTTCACCTTGGTTTTACTTGGGACAACACTGTCTTCCGCATTCACATTTTGTGACACAATATAGCCCTTTGGTACGGTGTCACTAGCCACTTCCTTTTTCGAAACTGTAAAGCCTTTATCCTCTAATTTGTCACTAACTGTACTGTACTTCTCATTGACGTAATCACCAAAGCGTACTTTGGCTGGTCCGTTAGAAACAACTAAGTCAATCACTGAATTTGCTGCCACTGTTTTACCGACCTTGGGCTTAGTTTGAATGACCTTACCACGATCAATATCACTTGAATGCTTCGTCGTAATATCACCCATCTTTAACCCGTCTTCATCCAAAGTCTTTTCAGCATTCGCTTGTGTCATACCACGCACATCGGAAACATGAACATTATCTGGTTGCATTGCCCCATAGACACCAAAGCCACTAATTATAATCACCAGTGCTAGTAATGCTAACCATATATATCGGCGACGCCGTTTATTTTTAGACTTAGCAGCAGATTGTTGCTTCATTTTACTAGCGTCTACATGTTCTTCTTTTACAAGTGGTTCAGGTTTTTTCGTTTCATCTGGACGTTGATTCGCAACTTCCTTAATTTGTGCCAACGGAATAACTTTGGTCTCAGTATCATCTTCCTCAGCATCATTAGTATCACGCCAAACTGGTTCATTGATCCGATTTGGTGACAAGACGGTCGCTAAATCATCTGACATCGCTTGGGCTGAAGTATATCTGCTCATCGGACTTTTAGCTGTGGCTTTAAAAATAACATTTTCCAACGCCTGTGGTACACGTGGATCAACCTCTCTTACCGATGGCATTGGGCTTTGAGCGTGCTTAACAGCAATCGCAACCGCCGTCTCACCTTCAAACGGTACATGTCCAGTAATCATTTCATACAACATAATTCCTAATGAATAAATATCACTACGATTAGAAGCAACTTCACCACGAACCTGTTCAGGTGCCATATAATGAACAGACCCAATTGCTGTATTTGTTTGCGTCATACCAAATGATGTCTGTGCTCTAGCAATTCCAAAATCCGAAATTTTTGCTTCGCCTTCATTACTAATCAAAATATTTTGCGGTTTTAAGTCGCGATGAATAATCCCAGCTTGATGGGCAACTGATATTCCAGCCAAAATCTCTTGCATAATATCAACAATCCGACTAACTGGAATCGGCCAATTTTCAGCAATATAACGTTTTAAATCCATCCCTGAAACAAACTCAGTTACTAAATACTGTGAGCCGCCTTCTTCACCATAATCGTATACTTGAATAATATTTGGATGCAAGATAGCTGATGTCGCAGCAATTTCATTATTGAAACGACGACGAACAGACTCATCATCTCGCATGTCCAAACGCATCAGTTTCAACGACACGTCTCGATCTAAAATAATATCATGCGCACGATAAACGTTAGCCATACCACCTTCGCCAAGTGGTTCTACAATGCGATATCGTTCACCAATTAATTGATTTATTCGCATTTAGTAGTCCTCACTTTCTTGGTGACCAATAAGTACAGTCACATTGTCTGATCCGCCAGCATTATTTGTATTCGTAATTAACTGCGTAACCGCATCAGCAATATCATTAGCTGATAAAACCGTTTGTAAGATGTTTTCGTCACTGACATGTTTTGGCATACCATCTGTCGTCATCAAAACATAGTCATCAGGATATAAATTAATCGCAAACAAATCTGGTTTTGAATCATCTGTTACACCTAATTGACGTGTAATCAAGTGCCGTCCAGGATGAGTCATTGCCTCATCTTCTGTAATAGCACCTTCTTGCAATAATTCATTTGCCAAATTATGATCTACTGTTAACTGTCTCATTTGACGTTGTCGGATGACGTAGGCTCTAGAATCACCAATATTAGCGATTATTAGTTGATTTGCCAATATTACCCCAATTACTAAAGTTGTTGCCATACCATTTAGCGTTCGATAACGTTGGGCCGTCTTCACGATTGTGTCATTTTCACTATCAATCTGTTCAATTAGCCACTGCTTAGCTGTTTCGACTGTTTCAATCGTTGATTGTTGCCATTGATTACCAATGTGGGAAACAGCCATCGTTGCTGCAACATCCCCACCATTTTGGCCACCAACACCATCAGCAACAATAGCTAGCTGCGCACCAGATTGATTGATAAAAACACTAACATAATCTTGATTTTCGGCACGCATACGACCAGTGTCAGATGCATATGCTATTTTCATATCTTATCATCCCTTCATCACTACAATCTATTATTGTTTAACTAATGTCGCTATAAAGAAACCATCTGACTGAAAATCATCAGGGTACAGGTGTAACATGCCTTGATCATCCAAAACATCTAAGTTATTGACTGTTTTAGTAGGGACTAGTTTAAAATCACTATGACTCGCCAAAAAGTCATTGATAACATCTTCATTTTCAGTTTGCAAAATTGTACATGTACCATACACAAGACGGCCACCTTTTTTTAGCTTACTTGCAACTGCATCTAAAATCGCACGTTGTATTTTCTGTAATTGGTAACTATCTTGTAATGTTTTTTCATACCTAATTTCTGGCTTCCGTCGTAACAAACCAAAACCTGAACAAGGTGCATCCACTAAGATACGATCAAATGTCTCATCTTCATACTTTTCACTCACTTTTCGCGCATCCAAAACTTGTGTTTCTATGCGGTCTGCAACATTTAATCGATCGGCATTTTCTTTAATCAACTTAGCCTTGTGATCATGAATGTCTAACGCGACAACATGACCGCCTTGTGATTGGTCCAGGTACGTTGCAATTTGTGTCGTTTTACCACCTGGTGCAGCGGCAGCATCAAGCACTTTATTATCAGGCATAATCTCCAGACTAGGAGCCATTAGCATTGCTGATTCATCTTGAAGTGTTAGCAAACCATCTTGAAAAGCCTTTGAGCCAGCAACATGACCACCAGAAACCAATAATGCATCAGGAGTGACTTCAGAAGATTCCACATGATACCCGTCATCTTCTAATAACTGCGTCACCGTTGCTAATGAAGTCATCTCATGGTTTACACGTACTGATTGCTTTGGTGCTTCATTAATTGCCAATGCAATGGCAACTGTCTTAGACCAACCAAGCTGATTATTTAACGCTTCAATCAACCACAAAGGTAGCGACGTTTGGATTGATAACCGTTGTGTTTCTTCTTCAATATCTTCAAAGTCGGTCAGACCTTGTCTTTGGATTGCATGCAAAACACCTGTAACGAACTTTCGCGTACCATCATGGCCACGACGTTTTGCAATATTAATGGCCTCGTCAAAAATCGCATGGTCTGGGATTTTATCCAAATATTGCATCTGAAATAATGAAATATACAATAACTCACGCACCCAGGCATCCAGCTTCTGTGGTTGCTTGATAAATGGTGTTAGCCAGTACTCTAAGGTTAATCGATGTTGGATTACACCATAAACCATTGTTGTCAACAGATGAACGTTCTTCTCCGATAAATTGGCTTGCTTAATCATACTATCTAGTTGCAAATTAGAATATGCGCCATTATGCACTTTTTCTAAAACACGAACCGATAGAGCACGAGGGTTAGTTAATTCCCAATTAGCAATTTTTTGGTTACTTTTTTTACTCATAAGTAATTACTTGATCTCCCTCTGCAAAATTTGCATGGCCATTTAGATAGGCTGTAATTGTCATTTTGGGCTTACCAGCAGGCTGCAACTCATCAATCGCAATCACATGGCCATCGCCAGCCGCTAACCACAATTCATGCTTTCCTTTTTTCACAACCGTTCCCGGCTTTGCATCTGTCGTCTCATCAACCAGATGTGTTTGTTGGATTTTCGTCCGCGTACCATTAATTGACGTATGGGCAATTGGAAATGGGAACAATCCTCTAACATGATTATGGATAACTTGAGCTGGTTTCGTAAAGTCAAGAATCTCTTCCTCAGGTTGAATATTGGGTGAAAAGCTTACTTTATCAACATCTTGTGGTACAGGTGTCACATCACCTGAAATTAATTTTGGTAAAGTAACTAATAATAAATCACGACCTAATAAACTTAATTTATCAAACAAGGAACCAGTATTATCTTCAGGTAAAATAGGCAATTCTGCTTGCGCAATAATGTCTCCCGCATCCATGGCTTTGATCATGTACATAATTGTAACCCCGGTCTTTTCATCACCATTTAAAACAGCGTAGTGAATTGGTGCTCCGCCACGGTATTTAGGTAGTAATGACGCATGCACATTAATAGCTCCCATTTTAGCAGCAGCTAATAGCTTGGTTGGTAAAAATTGACCATAAGCAGCCGTAATAATGAAATCGGGTGCTAATGAAATAATTTGTGCCATTTCTTCAGAACCTGATAACTTATTTGGTTGTAATACAGGAATATCAGCCGCCACTGCTACTTCTTTCACTGGTGTTGGTTTAAGCGTACGCTTACGTCCCACCGGCCGATCTGGTTGTGTCAAAACAGCCAGCACATCATAAGCTGAATCATCAATTAAACTTTGTAAAATAGGGGCCGCAAATTCCGGTGTACCCATGAAAACAATACTTGTCATTGCTTTTAACTCCTTTATTATATGTATGATAATATCAACCATTTAGGCAGTATTATCTGTAACTACATGAAATTAATAGGCTCACGATCAATCATGATTGTAACCCCTTTTTTTTGTAATCGCTGACCCTTTTGCATTAAACTTGCAAGCGCCTGCATTAACTTGTCATCATGCCGATATTTAAGAACTAAACGGTAATAATATTTATTTTTTATACGTGGAATCGTTCCTGTGGCTGGTCCTAGCATAATCGTTTCATTGTTCACAATATCTTTCAACCAATTAGCAATTTCAAAGGCTGCCTTTGCTGATTCATCAACTTTTTCATGTGCAAATTTGATTTGAATCGTAAAATAATATGGCGTATATCGCCAAGCGTGTCTGAAAACCATTTCTTGGCG
This sequence comes from Weissella fangxianensis, assembly GCF_024718545.1. Classification (GTDB taxonomy): domain Bacteria; phylum Bacillota; class Bacilli; order Lactobacillales; family Lactobacillaceae; genus Weissella; species Weissella fangxianensis. The sequence goes on along the minus strand of NZ_JAMXDB010000003.1, from coordinate 44,583 downwards.
GTAAAAAGTCTCGTAATCTTGCTGTCTAGCTAATTGAATCGCATAATGATCCGGATTGAAAGTCTGCATGATAACATTTCCAGCTTTATCCCCTCGACCAGCGCGACCAGAAACCTGAGTCAGTAATTGAAATGTACGTTCTGATGCACGGAAATCAGGCAACGACAAGGTTGTATCAGCATTTAAAACGCCGACCAAGGTAACATTGGCAAAATCTAACCCTTTGGCAATCATTTGTGTCCCCAATAAGATATCGGCCTCGTGGTTACCAAAAGCCGTCAATAAACGATCAACTGATCCTTTCTTGCGCGTTGTATCAACATCCATGCGTAGTACCCGTGCCTGCGGAATTTGTTGCTGCAACTGTTCAGCTACTTTCTGCGTCCCAGTTCCAAACTGGCGAATTCTTGTTGAACCACAATTTTTACATTTCGTTGGGATAGTTTCACTATAACCACAATAATGACAAACTAACCGCGAAATATCTTTATGGACTGTCAATGCGACATCGCAATTAACACAACGTGGTGTGTAACCACATTCTCGACAAACTAAAAAATTTGCATAGCCACGACGGTTTAACATCAGGACAATTTGTTCCTTTTTAACCAAACGATCTTTAATAGCCGCTAACAATTGTGGTGAAAAAACATCATCGCCACCTTGTTTAATAGCCTCTCTCATATCAACGATGTTTGTTTCTGGTAATGTACTATTCGTGGCGCGGTGGTTTAATGTTAATAATTGATAAACCCCTTTTTGCGCACGTGCACGGCTTTCTAATGATGGCGTCGCTGACCCCAAAACCAGGGTTGCATGATGATATTTTGCACGCCATTGCGCAACATCTCGTGCGTGATATCTGGGGTTTTCATCTTGCTTATACGATGATTCATGTTCCTCATCAATGATAATAAGACCAATGTTTTTTAGAGGTGCAAAAACTGCTGACCTTGCACCGACTACCACATGAACTTCTGACCGTTGTACACGCCGCCATTCATCATATCGTTCACCATCAGATAGCCCCGAATGCATTACAGCAACATCATCACCGAAGCGACTTTTTACGCGACGCACCATTTGTGGTGTCAAGGTGATCTCAGGTACTAACATTAATGCTGTTTGTCCTACAGTCAATGCTTTTGCAATTGTCTGTAGATATATTTCCGTTTTCCCAGAACCTGTCACCCCTTCCAACAAGAAGGTCTTTGTATCATTTTGTGAAATATTATTTGCAATATTTGTATAAGCTTCCTGTTGCTCTGCATTTAAAGTTAAAGGTTGTGTTTTGTTCACAGGGGTACTAAGTTTTGGAATTCGGTATGACTCCAGCGGCTTCTGAATGAGCCATCCTTTACTTTCTGCTTGTTTTACCGATGCATAATCTAATTGATACGACTTGATCACTTCTTTAACTGGAACAAATAATCGTGGTGCTTGTATCAGGTAAGAAAGTAGTCGCGCCTGTTTCACTGCAGACGGACGCAATTGTGATCGTTGTTTTTCATAAAATTCTACTGACTTAACTGGCTTTAAAGAATTAATTTTTTTAACTTTTGCTCGGTTTTTTACAACATAACCAATTTCAAGCACGCGTTGTTTTTGTAATTTCAATAAAGTAGGCACTAGCGCCATATCAACATTGTCAGTATCAAAAGGCACCTCATCACGATCAATGAACAAAGCTTTGATTTCTGGTAAGTCGTCCAAACCGTCTGGTTCAACAACTCGTAACACCTTGCTATATTTGGCACGCATAACATTAGGTAACATCGTTTGCAACACACTGATACGAAACGCAAAATTATAATTTGCAACCCAAATTGCTAACTGTAACAATTCATCATTTAAGACTGGCTCTAATTCAACAATCTGCAAGATATCTTTTAGTTTGTCGGATGCCTCTGTTTCATCAACAATTTCAGTCACAAAGCCTTGTACCAACCGGTTGCCCTTCCCGAAGGGGACGATCACACGCATACCTCGTACAAGCTCTTCTGAAAAAAGACTCGGAATTTGATAGGTATATGGCTGGTTGGTTTGCATTGTCGGTACATCAACAATTACTCGCGCGTACATAAACTTTCTCCTTCCTAATCTTTCGTCAAAGTAATTAGTCACTTAATTCATTTTACCAGAATTCATGCAATCGACCTAATGGTGGTTTAACTAATTACCAAATAAAAAGCCAGAACCACAATAGTTCCAGCTTTCATATATTATTTATATTGAAATTATTTGTTATTGCTTAGCTTGCAATGCTTGAACATCGCGTGCAATCATAACCTCTTCGTCAGTAGCAACCTTCAAAACTGCTGCAGTTGAATCGTTTGTTGACAAAATAACTTCATCATCTCGTGATGCGTTCTTTTCTGCATTGATTTTAATGCCCATGAATCCCAAACGCTTAATGATTTCTTCACGTACAGCTGCATCGTTTTCACCGATACCAGCAGTAAATGTTAATGCATCAACACCACCAAGTTCAACATAGTATTGACCAATATAACGAACCACACGATCGATAAAGATTTCCAATGCAAGTGCTGCATGGTCATTAGTATCTGAAACAGCTTCCAAGTCACGCATATCAGAAGAAATCGTTGATACTCCTAATAATCCTGACTTTTTATTCAAAACGTCAAGCATCTCATCGTTTGACAAACCTTCACGATTTTGGATGTAGTAAACAAGAGAAGGATCAACATCCCCTGTACGAGTAGCCATCATGACACCAGCCAATGGTGAGAATCCCATTGACGTATCATATGACTTACCATCCTTGATAGCAGTAATTGATGCCCCAGCACCTAAGTGCAAAGTGATCAACTTCATATCTTCTAATTTCTTACCAAGCATTGCTGCGGTACGTTGTGCAACATACAAGTGTGATGTTCCGTGTGCACCATACTTACGTGCACCATACTTTGTGTAGTATTCATATGGCAAAGCATATAGGTAATTCTTCTTAGGCATTGATTGGTGGAATGCCGTATCAAATACAGCAACTGAAGTAGCATTTGGTAGCAACTTTTGGAATACTCGAATTCCCAATGCTTCTGATGCATTATGCAATGGTGCATATGCAGCTAAACGTTCAATCTTGTCAAGAGCTTCATCGTCAACAATAACTGACTTGTTGAACCACTCACCACCAGCAACAATACGGTGACCCACACCAGTAATTTCTGTAAGGTCTGCGATAACTTCATGTGCTTTTAATTGCTCAAGCAACAAGTTGATTGCTGCTTCATGATCAGCAATTTCTTGCACAAGCTCAGTTTTCTCCCCATTAAATTTCAAAGTAAAAATTGCATCGCTCATACCGATACGTTCTACTTGTCCCTTTGCAATTACTGTTTCTGCTGGCATTTCAAATAATTGAAACTTTAATGATGATGATCCAGCATTAATCGCCATTGTCTTAGCCATATACACTTATCTCCTCTTTCCATACGGAATTCATTATTAACTCAGAATAGTATATCACAAATAAACAACTTTCGTGTAACTAAAGCCACTAACAAAATGGCGCAATCACTTAGTATATAAATGATTTGCCTTCATCCAAGCTGTCAATTCTGTCACAAACTTTTTGTTTTCAGGTCCGTCATTTAATTCTGGTGCCTTGGCTAACATGACAGGTTTTGCTTGCCTAGCATTGTCTCCAGAACGTTGTAATACCAAGATTACTTTTCCTAATTTAGGATCTTTGAATAATTTATCCGGTAATTGAATGAGCGACTGAAAGTATACCCCATCAGTTTGTATATAACTTAACAATTTTTTACTTTGATCACTCTCAAATAAGTTTGCTGGGACGGTTAAAATTGCCAAACCACCTGGCTTTAATGCAGCAATGCTTTGCTCTATTAATAGGTGATGTACAAATGTTAAGCCTTCCTCAACTTTTGTTGCGAAATTATCCGCCGTATTTTTCGGATAATAACCAATAGGTAAGTCACCAATAACGACGTCAGCATCATCGATCATTGATGTTGCGACAGTATCAACCAACGAGATTTGCCATGATTCATCTAGTAGTGCTGCAACGCCACTGGCAACTGTCAACATCGTATCATCATTTTCAAATCCTTGAATGTGGACCGCTTTCCCTGCAGATTGTAATACTTGACTCGTTGTTGCCAATAAGTTTCCGGTACCTAGGGTTATATCTTTAAGTTGCACAGCCTTTTTTCCCTCAGTAAAAGTATCAGCAATAAAGGCAATCCACATGCCTATTGCGTCAGGCGTTACTTGGTAGTTAGCTTGTAAACCATCCTGATGAATCGTACCGACTAGCAAAAATTGCAACACTTGGCGTCGATTAGCTGCTTGTAAGTCAAAAAATTTTGCTGCTTGAACATCTGACTGAACAGCTTGCCTTTGTTCATCAGATAATGACTCCCAATCCTCATCAGTTTGTCCTAACATCACTTCAAATAAAATAATTAAAGCTTCTATCGATGCAATATCCAGAAAATCTACTAGTTTCTGTTGCGCTGATTGTAGATTTTTAACACTGCTTTCAATTGATTCGTACATGTCGTTACCTCATCTTTCATTCTAGAGACTAGTTTAGCTAGTTTCTTGATAACTGACAAGCGCTATATCATTTATTTATTTGTGGTACCCTGACTGTTTGTAACTCTGTAACTTTTACAATGTAATGTCCCCTGGCAACGCCAATGACACGTGGTAAAACAAATAATCGTTTATCAACTTTAATGTCCTTGCAATTTCGTATATAGTGTACCGCTTGATAACGACCTAACCAATACTGATACTCTTGTTTTCTGACCTGTTGTTGTGTTATTTGTTTTCCTAACCAAACCGTTAACCCCATTAATAGGCAACAACTTAAAGTAACTGTTTGGACTAAAATGATTGCCTTACGTTTTCTGACCATTAATATATATTTCTTCCTTGAAAATTGCTCCATTTGTAAACTGCAAGGTCATGTCATATAGGTGCGGTTTCAACTGTTTAAAATTCACTTTTTTCACTTGCAACATATAAGATAAAAATTTGCCGTCTTGACGATACAGGCACAAACAGTGCCCCCATAGTCCAAGATGATACGTCTTATCTGTTTTCAAATTTTTGATAGTTAAAACTTGTTCAGTGCCCTTAATAATTTGATAATTCCAAGCATCATTTTCTAAACGATCAATTAAACGGGTAACCTGTACCTTTTGAATTTCATAATTATGTTGCTGATTAACGAGATTGAAGCCTTGTGTTGCGATAGCGAAGGTCAACAATAGACCACTAAAAATCATCAGCGCCACCATACACTCAATTAACGTAAATCCGTTCCTGTTAACCATGCTTTGCGTTCCTTATAATATTTTTCCTTTATAACATTGATGGCATGTTCATCGGCCCGATTGCGTTGACTAACAGATTCAATCGATTGCCAACCGATCAACAACGTCCCCAAAACAACCACCATACCCACTAAGGCCTCCAATAAAATAAACCCCTTACGTTGTGAACCGATATGCGCCACCTCCTAATTGAAAAATTAATGCAACACGTTCATTAGTCATACGATTGTAGAAACGAATCGTTCCAGCAGTCACAGTAGTTGGTCGCCAATTAATGTGCACATAATTACTAGTACACCACCCCTGAGGTAATTTAATTTCTTCATCACCTATACAAAGCGTATCGCCATCCCCATAGATATTAAAATCAAGCGCTCTTCCTAAAACAACTTTTTGTTGTTCTTTGATATACTTCTGGGCAAATTCCTGCTTTACATTTTGCCAATTTCGAGCATGTTCATACTCGGTAATATTACTGGTATAGTAAGCACGACACAAATAGCTAATACAATTATTGTCTCACACAACATGATGCCTTTTCGGTTCATATCACTTGCCTTGAACTACCTTATCACCCTTAATTTCAAAATGCGCTTTCGTCATTTGCTGTACTTGCGCACTGGTTAAATAACCTGAATTCATTAAATTAGCTAGCGTAATCGCTTGGCCGTTACCATCTTCATGTGCAATATGGTACATATTGATTTGGCTTTGCAAAGTATGCATCAATGCTGTTCGTTGGCGATCTTCAGCCGCTTTACGAATACTAGCAACATTGGGATAAATCAATACAACTAACAGGCCAATAATGAACAACGTTGTCACAACTTCAATTAAAGTAAAACCTCGGCGACGTGAAACTTGCTTCTTTTTCATGACACGATTCCTCCCATATTTTTATACATTGGTACCAACGTTAAGTAATATAACCCAATGACAATCAGACCGATAATAGCAAAACAGATTGGTTGAATTAGCGTTAAATACTTTTTGATGCGCTCATCTAATAACTCAAATTTACGAGTCGCTAATATTTGGAAATTTTCACCAATTTGTTGTTGTGTGTGACCAAGATTGAACAATAATGCACATTCCTTTGGTAGTAAATCGACAGATAGCACAAAATCACGAATATCTTCTCCATTACTTAATGCCTGCCAAGCCTTATCACCAATATAAGAAAGCAGTTCATTTTGTGAGTTTCGGCGAATTCGCTCCACGATAGTCGTCAGCTGCACCCCACTCGATATTAAGAGACCTAATTGTAATGAAATATAGTATTCAATACTAAGCCTTAATAACGAACCTAAAATGGGACACCTCATCAGCACTTTCATTCGCATCCCCCACTGTTGCTTCGTAAACCACCAAAAACTAAGTGAACAACTAATTATAGGTAGTGCACAGCCTGTTATAATCCAACAAGTATTTAAGCGTAAATTTAAAGTTGATAAATTCATTCCTGCTTGCCTAAATTCAGGCAGTAAAATAGTCAAATAGCCAACAATTAATGTAAATAAAAAAAACATCAAGACCATTGGGTATATCAATATTTGTCGTAGTTTATTAAATTGTGCTAATTTTATGCGCTCGCGAGCACCTAATTCTTGGAGCAATGGTGTCAATCGGCCATGGATGATTGCAAAGTCAAGCTGTTGTACAATTTCACTCCTGACATACGGTGTCATGACTGCCGCAAAAGTTTTGCCAGCCGTTAAGCCAGCAATAATGTTTGCCGTATCTTTTACCGGCAATTTAAGTAACATCTGTAACATTTTCAATGCATTCTCTAAATCAAAACCAAACTTTGATAAGTGACATAAGTTTTCAAAAAACTCAACTTGAAGCTTGCGACGCCATTGCGTGTGTTTCTGCATTTTTTAAATCCACCAATAATTTGTTTAACTGTTCGCCACTAGCCATTTTTAAATGTACATATGCCTGATTGTCGTGAGTCATCATTTTCTGATAACCTAAGCCAACCACTACCTGATTCAATAAATCTATTGGCACACCAAATGCCCGCAATCGGTACCAAATACCTTTGATTGACATGGCGTGCACAGTACTCAAAATCAAGTGCCCACTCAGCGCTGCTTGAACAACGATATGAGCAGTCTCGGCATCTCGAATTTCACCAATAATCATAATATCGGGATGGTGACGTAATGCTAACTTAAGTAACTGTTCGTATCCCATATGCGCAGCATTATTCACCTGTAATTGTAAAAATTCTGGTGCAACTAATTCAACAGGGTCCTCAATTGTTAATACCATTTGATTGTTTAAATGATTAGTTGCAACATGATAAAGCGTCGTTGTCTTGCCAGAGCCCATCTGCCCTGCCAGTAAAATCAATCCTTGTTTTAATTTTAGAAGATCAGCTAATTCATCTAATTGATTCTTGGGTTGCCAATCTAAAATATTATCTTGCATATCATAAATTAAGCGAATAACAATTGATTCACGATTTAAAAAATCTGCGACACTTGAAACTCGCAAGTGCAGTGAGTGTTGGTCTATCAAATAGTGCCAACGTCCAAGTTGCGGCCGACGAACTTCGCTAATATCCATATGAGCTGAAAATTTGATATGACGAATAAGCGCCTCACCGATTGTAGTATTAAAATGATGTACTTTTTCAATACCAATAGCCGAATAATAGATAACTTGAAATCCATCTGAATCTGGCCAAATATAAATATCACTCGCATGACGTTCTGCAGCAGCAACCATGAGATTATAAAATGTTTTTTTCATTTGACGTTCACCTCCTAACATCAACAAAGACGTTGTTCTTTTTGAATTGTCCAATTTTAATAAAAAAGAAGTTGGAACAACTAAATGTTCCAACTTCCTGACGCTTAACATACTCTATTTTAAATTAATCAATGGCCATTACAACAAAATTCAAAACGAACAATAATGACACAATCCACAAAATAACACTAATTTCACTAAACTTACGCTTTACACTCTTAATCAAAACATAGAAAATAAATCCAGCAGCAATTCCATATGAAATCGAGTATGACAAAGCCATGAATGCTGAGGTAAAGAAGGCCGGTATGGCAACTTCCACATCCTCCCAATCAATTGCCTTAAATTCATTCATCATTGTAATACCAACAACCACTAAAATAGGAGCCGTTGCAGCACTTGGAATCACATTAACCAATGGCGCCGCAATGATTGACAATAAGAAACCAATTGCAATCACGACAGAGGTTAGTCCTGTACGTCCACCGGCCTTAATGCCGGCTGAAGCTTCAATAAATGTGGTTGTATTTGAAGTTCCAAAAATTCCGGCAAACATAGTCGCAAAAGTATCGGCAACTAAACCACGATCCATCTTAGACTTGAATCCTTTATTTTCATAGAATTCTTGTTGGTCTTCCTTTGAAAAAATACCACTGGTGATACCAGTTCCAATAAAGGTTCCAATCGCATCAAATAACCCTGAAAGCCCCATTGAAAAGACTGTCAAAATAACCACTAAAATATTTTTGGGTGATGTAAACATTGACCATAACCCATCTGAACCCAACGCTTGCCCGAAAATTGAACCAAAATCATGAAATGTTGAAGTAAATGATGACAGACCACCGATATGTGTATTAGTAACCCCCATTGGAATACCAATCAAAGTAGTTGCAAATACAGAGATTAGAAATGCTCCTGGTACTTTCGAAACAACTAGTAATACCAAAATAATCAATCCAATCAACGCTAAGATGACAGATGGATCAGTAAAAGTAGCAATCTCAGGGGTTGTCCCACCATTACTCGTGAGTGTTTCAATTGTCTTAGCACCACCACCATTAAATGGTGTATTATTCAAAGAAATAATATTTTCTGCATTCACCAAATAGTTGATAAAACCAGCGTTCTTTAAACCAATATAAGCAATAAACAAACCAATACCAGCAGCAATTGCATGTTTTAACTGCGCTGGTATTGATTTCACAATCAGTGAACGAACCTTAGTCAAGGTAATAATAACATCGACTAAGCCGACCAAAAACACCATTCCTAGCGCTTGTTGCCAAGTATATCCTAACCCAAACACAATAGTATATGTAAACATTGCTTGCATACCAATTGACGGAGCAAGTGCATATGGTAAGTTAGCAAATAAACCCGTAATTAACGTACCGGTAACTGCCGTTAAAATCGTTGCCAAGAAAACACCTTGGCTTGGCATCCCCGTCAACGAAAGGACTGAGGGGTTTAAAAAGATGATATAAGCCATGGCCACAAAGGTGGTGATACCCGCAATGACCTCGGTCCGTACTGTTGTATGGTTTTCCGATAGCTTAAAGAAACGCTCCAACATAATAAGTTCTTCTCCCTAAAAAAAATCATGTTAACGTAAACTGTCAACATGACCAAAACACATTTGATATACCTAAAGCCATAGTAGTTTCAACAAAAGTTGTCATAATCAAATGTTTAAGTCTGTGGCAGAACACGTTAACGACTCTATTCAAATAAATAATATTTTAACACTATCCCTAATTTAATTATTAGTCAATATTATTTTAAATAAAAAGAGAACTTGTCGACAAAACAAGTTCTCTTAATCATTTTCGGAAAATAAAACACCATTATTCAGCTGTTGTAAATACTGCTTGTACGTCTTCATTATCTTCCAATTCAGCAACTAGATTTTCCAATGATTCTTGCTTATCCTCAGGTACAGCCATTGGATTTTGTGCAATCATCGTTACTTCATCCATACTGAATTCGTAACCTTTTTCTGCCAAAGCATCACGTACTTCAGGGAATGCCTTAGGATCAGTGTAGATTTCAAATTGGTCATCAAATGTCTTCATGTCATCTGCACCAGCATCTAACATATCTTCCAACAATTGATCCTCATCAATTTCCGTATCTTCATCACGTTCAATTTCAATATAACCTTTACGGTCGAATTGGAATGATACTGAACCTGATGTTCCAAGTTCACCACCAAAGTGCTTGAATGATGAACGTACAGAAGAAGCAGTACGGTTAGTGTTATCCGTTAAAGCTTCAACTAAAATAGCAATACCTGCTGGTCCGTATCCTTCATAAGTTAATTCTTGATAATTAGCACCATTGGCTCCAGATGCCTTATCTAAGGCACGTTGGATATTATCTTTAGGCATGTTTGCTGCCTTAGCCTTATCAACAACTAGTCGTAATCCTGAATTTGTTTCTGGATCTGCACCACCCGCTTTAGCTGCCGTGTACAAATCACGAGCCAACTTTTGGAAAATCTTACCACGCTTTGCATCTTGGGCGTTCTTACGTCCTTGGATGTTATGCCATTTACTATGTCCTGACATTTCAGAAACCCCTTTTCTATCGAAAATTTATCGTCTTATTCTATCATATAATTGACGCATTGACTAGTTTATAACACTCACACAGCCATAAAGTCCGCTGGTGTCAATCCATCTAACCCAATATTAGGATCAATTTGATGGCTCTCAATTAAGTCACTTGTGAGTAGATAATTATCCTGCGTTACCTTTTGTGTTGCTTTTTTAACCTCATCATTGGCTACTTCACGTTCTTTTTCCGTATCCGAGTCAGGCTGCTCAGCCACAGTCATTGCAGTCACCTCTTGTGGCTCCCTTTGTACTGACTGTTGATTAGCATACTGCATAATCCGTGCCTGTAGGGTAGTCTGTCGATCAACGCCAGTGGTTAGGACTGCTTGTTGGTAAGCACTTTCCTGACCCAATAAGACTAGCGACTCACTAGCTCTGGTTAAACCAGTATAAAGCAAGTTTCTTTGTAGCATGCGCGAAAAAGCACTCACCAACGGCATAATAACCAACTTATATTCCGTGCCTTGTGATTTATGAATAGTCGTCGCATAAGCTAGCGTTAGATGTTGCCAATTTTCACGGGTATAAATCACTTCACCAGTATCAAAAGATACCGTAATCACATCTTTTTTATCTGTATTCGCTTTATCCTTAGCAAGTAAAATCGTCGAAATATAGCCGATATCCCCATTAAAAACATTATTTTCTGGGTCATTTGTCGTTTGCATGACCTTATCGCCAACTCGAAAATTGAATGTAACCGCACCATTTTTTACTGAAATAGTTTTCTTTTTATTTGACAGTGGATTAAATATATCCTGTGCAATTTCATTCAGATGATTAACGCCAGCTTGGGTACGATACATTGGTGCCAATATTTGCATATCGGCCACAGAATGGCCTTTTTTTTGCCAACTCGTAGCAATTTTTTCTACTAGACTCGGCACTCGTCTTAAATCAGCCGCAAAAAATGATCGGTCTAATTTTTGTTCTTTAAAATCATCTGGTAAGTGACCGTTTTTAACGTCATTTGCTAAGGAAATAATCGTTGACCCCTTACCTTGACGATGAATCGTCTCAAGTTCGCGATAATTTAGAATACCACTTGCCAATAAATCATAAAATACGCGTCCTGGACCAACAGATGGTAATTGATCTTTATCACCAACTAATATCACCTGCATGTCGGGGCGTACTGCTGATAATAATGTTGCAAATAACTGTGTATCAACCATCGACATTTCATCAACAACTAATAATTGCCCAGTCAATTCCTCAATATCTACATCATCTAAATTAGCCTCACGACCGGTTATCCCTAATAAATGATGAATTGTACTAGCAAGCATCCCCGTTGATTCTTGTAATCGTTTGGCTGCCCGGCCAGTTGGCGCGGCTAAATGAATCCCTTGATCGATTTCATCAGTCTTCATCCCATCTTGTCTGAGCAACTTTTTTAACGTCGCAACAACACCACTAATAATCGTTGTTTTACCAGTTCCTGGCCCACCGGTCAGAATAAATAATTGGTTAGTTAAAGCTGCGATAATCGCTTCACGTTGTGTCGTATCATATTTAAAATCATTGGCTGATTCAACTTCATCCAGGTATTTAACAACTTGTTTTCTCGAATAAGTATGCTGTTTTCTTTCAGTTAAATCAATAAGTTGTTTGGCAATTTGATTTTCAGACTCATAAATTTCCCTAATATAGAGATAACTACCATCTGCAACAACAATGCCTTCTTTAGTCAATGTTAATAATGCTTGTTTTATTAAATCATCATCTACTACTACTCGTTGTGCACGCTCAAGAATCTGCTTTGTGGTAGCTAATAAATCAGGTAATACCATATACGTATCACCAGATTCAAAAGTCTTTAAATTAATAGCAGCAATCACACCAGCGTTAACCCGCCGTTCATCTAAAGCATCAATTCCTTGTTGTAACGCAAATTGATCAATTCTTTTAAACGACACCCCATCAATATCGATAACTAATTGATAAGGATTATTTTTTAAAATGGTTAACGTTTCTTGTTGATATTTTTGGTAAATCGTCGTCGCTAAATTAGAACCAAACCCAAAATCATTCAGTGCAATTATCGCTCGTTCCATACCGTCAGACTTTGCTAATTGGTTAATGATGACCTGTTGTGCTTTTTTTGAAATATTAATGTTTGCTAACACTTTTTCATTATCTAAAATTAAATCAATTGCATCTGTTCCTAAAGTATCGACAATTTTCGTTGCTGTTGCTTTACCAATTCCCGGAAATTTTTCACTCGAAAAGTAGGCGACTAATCCTGATACCGAACTAGCGGCTTGTCGATGGTAGTTTGTCGCCACAAACTGCATACCGTAGCGGGGATGTTCTTTCAGCTGACCTTTAAACTCATAACTGGCACCTATTTGAATATCGCCAAAGTTGCCAGTAATTGTCATTTCATCATCATCAAATTCAAAATTTTTTTCCACGATGGTAATCCGCAACACCTTATAAAAAGAATTTTGCGCCGAAAAAACGATATTCGCAACTTGACCGATAACCGTTGGTTCGGTCGTTTCATCCGTCAAAAGATCAGTTTGCGTTTCGCTCATCACTTGTGCTCCCCAACATTACCTTGATTAAATCATCTAAACGACCAGCATCTGTTTGATACTGTTTTGGATTTATATTTTGAGCAGTCTGTAACCATTGATTATCCTGTTCATTCAAAGCTTCAGCCACGACACCTCGCCCAAAATTTGCTGAATAATCGGCATGATTTATTACAAGCGCTGCATCAAAAGCTTCTCGCGCAGCTTTACTGTCACCCAAACTCAACCAAATATTCCCCAACAAAACCTGTGCACTTAAATCTTGGTTATCTTGTTGAACAGCTGTTAGCGCGAAAGCAAGGGCCTGTTTAAATTTGTTTTGTGCGTAAAAACTTTGTGCCTGCATCATGATGGCATCATGCTTTAATTTTTCATCTGTAATCTTATTGAAAAAACTGGTTGCACGCGTGTAATCAGCAGCCGTGTAATAAACATTACCAGTCGCATAAAACAACTCTTGCTGCGCAGCTGCGTTATCTTTAAAAATAGACAAACTTTTTAACGCTAAATCTTCTGCCTCAACCAAACTATTAGTCACTGTCAACACATTTACTAAATCCACATACGCTTGCCAGTGATCAGGATGTTCAGTGATATCCTTAACTAACCGTTTGATATCTTTTTGAACTTCATCATCTATTTTAGCCATTTTCCCCTACCTAATCTAAATTGTATTTGATACATTAGCGGATACATTCAAATAACTTGTGTCATTTCTAATTAATTCCTTAAACTTAATACCATCATTCGTCTCTAGTACTGAGGTACTCGTATTTCCTAATCCGCCGCGATCACGTAAGTTTGCTAAGGGAATGTTTAATAAGCCCCCCATCCCTGCCGTAAGAGCTGCACCATGACTAAAGAATATTAAGTTTACATCAGGACCACCATATGCCTGAACAGCATAATAAACTGCTTTTCTAAAGCGTTCTTGAACATCCTCAAATGTTTCTGATCCTGGTACCTGACTGGCGTCAAACTTTTCTGGGTGATGTCGTGATGCCTCATACATAGCTAACCAATCCTGTTTAACTTCTTGAAACGTCAAACCTTCCCAAATGCCAAATGAAAACTCCTTTAACCCATCCAAAACGGTTAATTCTGGTTGGTCATTCATATAAGCAATTGTTTGTTCGGCTGTATCCATCGCCCGTTTAATTGGGCTTGTAAAAGCATGGGCAAAACTAATATCACTGAGAAAGTCACCCAATTCAGCAATTTGAGCCACTGACTCAGGTAATAATGGTGAATCGCCGCCGGACCCTTGAAAACGCCCTTCAGCATTCCATACAGTCTTTCCGTGGCGGATAAAATATAATTTCGTCATGCAGTGATTCTCCAATCCATTTTAAGTAGTTACTATCCATTATAATCAAAAAAAGAGGTTGGGACAAAACAAATGTCCCAACCTCCATATGCTTAAAACGCATTAATGATACTTATTCTAAACCTTCTGTTAATGCTTCTGGGAAGTATTCACGGACGATTTCTGCCTCATGTGCTGATAACATTGGGAAATCTTTATCTGTTCCCAAATCAGTATGGTACATTCTATCTCGTGGTGAAACCTCACCAACGGCATGCGCTACTTGAATCTTATAACCGTCGTATTCAATAACATCTGCAGGTGCATCTGCCGCATTAGCAAGATGTAACTGAGATACGAGCAATAATACTCGGATATCTTGATTCAACGATGTCACTACCTGTTCCTGTTCAGAAGTCAAGTACAATGTTAAGGCAGCCTCAGCTGGCTTACCAATCAACTTAGCGTTACGAGCCTCTTCCAAAGCTTTATTTGTGGCATTACGTAATGTCATAAACGACGTCCATTTTTCAAATAAGGCTTTGGTATCACCCAAATCTTCGGTCTCTGGCATATCAGTTAAGTAAGCAAAGTCCTCTGTCTCATATGGCAAATATTCAAAAATTTCTTCCGCTGTATGTGGCAAAATTGGCAACATCAATTTATCCAAGCCAACGATAATCTTGTACAAAACGGTTTGTAGCGAACGACGCAAATGTCCATCTGGTGCTTCAACATACAAAATGTCTTTAGCAAAATCCAAATAAAAGGCTGACAAATCAACGTTAATAAAGTTAACTAATAATTTATGCACTGCTTGGAAATCATAGACATCATATGCTGCTTTTAGCTCGCCAATCAACTGGTTAAAGCGTGCATAGAAGTATTGATCAACTGGTGTTAGGTCATCATATGCAATCGCATCTTCATTAGGATTAAAATCAGTTGTATTAGCTAACAAGAAACGCATCGTATTACGAATCTTACGGTAAGTTTCTGAGGTTTGTGACAAGATATCCATTGATACACGTACGTCGGCAGACGTATCCACTGTTGATACCCATAAACGAATGATTTCAGCACCCATCTTTTTGATAACTTCATTTGGATCAATGATATTACCAATTGACTTTGACATCTTTTCACCGTTACCGTCCAAGGTGAAGCCCTGTGAAACAACTTCCTTATATGGTGCCTTACCAGTAACCGCTACTGATGTAATCAATGAAGAGTTAAACCATCCACGATATTGATCAGAACCTTCCAAAACCATTGTTTCTGGGAATTCTAGCTCTGGCCGAGTTGCCATAACTCCTTGATGTGAACTACCAGAATCAAACCAAACATCCATGATATCAGTTTCCTTGGTAAATTCTCCATTAGGTGAGTGTTCATTTGTATAACCTTCAGGCAACAAATCTTTAGCTTCACGCTCAAACCAAACTGTTGAGCCATGTTCAGCCACTAAATCAGCAACATGATCAATGACATCAACATCAATAATAGCCGTACCGTCCTCGGCATAGAAAATTGGTAGTGGTACACCCCAGACACGTTGACGAGAAATAACCCAATCGCCACGATCACGAATCATGTTGTACAGACGTTTCTTACCCCATGCTGGCTTGAAAGTCACTTCATCTAATGCATCCAAAATTTCTTGACGGAAACCATCAATTGATGCGAACCATTGTGGGACAGCTCGGAAAATAACAGGCTTCTTCGTACGCCAATCAAATGGATAGCTGTGTGTAATAGGTTCAGACTGAACGAGAGCATCGACATCTCTTAACTTCTGCAACGATATCTCATTAGCATCCTCGTAGAATACACCATCAAAATCTTCACCAGCTTCAGCTGTTAAGTACCCACGATCATCAACATTCATAATTGGTTTGATATCATAACGCTTACCAGTCATAAAGTCATCTTCACCAAATCCAGGAGCAGTATGAACCAAACCTGTTCCTGTATCATCGGTTACATAATCAGCCAAAACAACCAAAATATCACGATCGATATAAGGATGCTTCGTCACCATGTATTCAAGATCTTTACCTTCAAAAGTTGCCAAAATATCTGGCTCTTCCCAACCAAACTTTTCTGACAATGTTGTTAGTAATGATTCGGCAACTAGATACTTCTTGTCTACATTCTTTGGTTGCACTTGAACATATTTAAAATCAGGATGAACGGCCAACGCCTGTGAAGCAGGCACTGTCCATGGCGTTGTTGTCCAAGCAACTAGATACGTATCTTCGCCAAGTAGTCCTTTACCATCTTTGATTTGTTCAGAAATAAATGCTGACTCTGACGTCACATCATGATATTCAATTTCAGCCATTGCCAAAGCTGACTCTGATGACCATGACCAAAAGACTGGCTTCTTGCCACGGAAAATCAAATCGCGCTTTGCCATGCTACCAAACACACGAAGCTGTGCAGCCTCAAAAGAAGGTTGCAAAGTTAAATATGGGTTATCCCAATCACCAGATACTCCCAAGCGCTTAAAATCAGCCATTTGTTTCTTAACTTGCTTATGAGCAAACTCATCAGCCATCTTACGCCAAATAACTGGACCAACCTTCTTACGATTTTTACCAGCTTTTGTTAATTGTTGCTCAATGGGTAATCCATGCGTATCCCAACCTGGAACATATGGTGCATAATAACCATTCATAGACTTATAACGTACGATGATGTCCTTTGAAATCTTATTCATGGCATGACCAATATGAATATTACCATTTGCATATGGTGGTCCATCATGTAGCATAAATGACGGCTTACCTTCATTTAATTTTTGACGACGTTCATAGACTTTATTTTCAAACCAAATATTTTCGCGTTGTAGCTCTGTTTGTGGTAAATTACCACGCATTGGAAACTTGGTTTTACCAAGATTTAATGTTTTCTTGATTTTCATAAGTTTTTCCTTTCCTCAACCCATTGTTGATTACCAACAATAAATTGGTAACAAAAAAACCGCATCAGTCATTTTTGACTAATGCGGGACGTTTTTAACCGTGGTACCACCCGAATTCACAATTTAACCTAATAAACTGTCTCTTCAACATGTATGTGTACTGCTTTTCTGCTGATAGGTATAATTCGTTACTATCTTAGGCTCACACCATCTCCTAAGTCGCTGGTTAGAATAAACTATACTTTTTGGTCAGAAACTTTATGCTATCTATAATAACTAATTAGTTATCCTTATTCAAGAAATTTTCCGAATCTTCACTTGATTCTGGGAAAATAACAACTGTATCGGCATCATCTTCCGAAACAGCTTCTGAAGCAGGCTCAGAAGCGGGTTCAGAACCTGCTACTGCTGATGGCTCTTGATATGAAGCCGGTTGCTGGAATGCGGCCCATTCATCGGTTTGCACCATATCAATTTGCGCTTGTAGCATACCTTCAATTTTTGCCTTGAAAGCACCCATTTCCTTATCCAAGCCTTCTTTTTCAGCAACCAATGCTTCATTTTTGTTTTGTGAATCAGTCAATAGCGCATTCGCCTTTGCATTTGCCTCCATCACAATCTTTTGTGCTTCAGTTTGTGCTTGTTGCAAAGTTGCTTCGGCCTCAGCCTCAGTTTGTTTCTTCAAACGGTCAGCAGCCTCTTGGGCAATTAAGATAGATGAATTTACTGATTGTTTCATCTCCTCAACCTGCTTAGCATTTGCGTCAGCTTCAGCCAATTGCGTCTTCAATGTTTGATTTTCTTGCATCAAAGCATCATAATCTGTCACAATTTGATCCAAAAAGTCAGAAACCTCTGCCTTGTCATACCATTTGCTGCGACTTGTTGTGAATTCTTTTGCATGTATTTCTTGTGGGGTCAATGCCATGAGATTTCTCCAATCTATTTTTTAATAACAGCCATTGTTATTCGCCATTTATCTTTTTTAGTTAAACCATTAAGTTCGTCAATTTTCAAACGACCATACTGTCGTACCGAAACCAAATCGTTAACAGCTAGGACATAATCAGGCTTATTAATATCAGTCCAATTAACTCGTACTAAGTCATGTTCAATCATCTGCTTTGCATGGTTCCTAGAAATATTATACCCATTTGCGACGATACTATCTAGTCGTAAAGAACTCACCGTTGTATTAATGATTGTCCATTCATTATCAACCACAGTAATTTGTTTACCCGTCACTTCTTTAAAACGGACTTTTGCCTTACCAATGTGGTCTAACTGTTGTAAAATGAATGTCCCTATCGCCTTAGTGGCGACAAAATACCACGTTTCATTCTCACCCTTAATAATATCACCAATACTTTGCCGTGCAATACCATTGTGCATGAAAGTACCTAAAATTGTACTATGATGTAACGTTGTAAATTTTTCAGGATACTTAATTTGAATAACCTTTAAATCAAAGTCGTCTAATACTGGCACATAATAGTTTGGTGCAATCAATAATCGTTGATTCTCGGCATTCGGATATCCGCCATATTGAAATACTTTTAAATCATCCTGCTGATTGACCAAAGTTGTTAGAATATAAATTTCTCTTGGGTTCAAAAAATTCGTCAAGACTGGACTATATTCATCCAATACCTGACGAACCAAGCCTTCCGCTGAATTAAGAAACGTGGCTTCATTAGGGCGGAAATGTTGTGCTACATTATCAACCATAATCTTCTCTATATCATTGTTCGAGCAATTGCTTGCAATCCCATTTCAGCTGCTTGCAATAGAATCAACCCAACTAAAGGCGTTAAATCGATAATACCAATGGTTGGTATGAATCGTCGCAATGGGTTCAAAATCAAACCTGATATTCGACCAAGTAATTGACCAAATGATGAATGTTGCGCCCCAGGTAACCAAGACATCAACACCCAAATAACGATGATAAATTCTAATGCTCGGAGTAGCAAATTTAATAATCCAAGGATTGTTAACATATTACCACCTATTAATTAAATTGTTGTCCGAGATTCTGGGAAATCGTTCCTGAAATCTCGAAGTTATGCGGGGTTGCTAAAAATATGCGTTCACCAACTCGCTCAATCGTACCATCAACTGCAAATGCTGTTCCACCAAGGTAATCTAAAATACGCTTACCAGTGTTTTCATCGATTGATCCTAAATTAACGATAACTGCTTCACCGCCAAGTAACTGGGTAGCAATCGTTTGAGCATCTGCATATGTACGTGGCTCATACAAAGCTATCTTAGCTGGATCATCTCTTGATCCATCCATTTTGATAACATTTGCACGTCGCTCATTTGTTGGACGAGTGGCATTGTTATTTGATTCCGTGAAGTTTGTTGATTTTTGGTCTTCCTGACTACTTTCTGAATCATCGTCTTCATAATAATAGTTATCATCAACACCAAAAATATAATCTTTAAACTTAAATGCCATGACCAGTCTCCTTACTTATCACCACGTTTCATCCAATTGAAATAAGCTGGGCGCTCAATTTCTTCTTCAGATGAACTTGGTTGAGATGGTGCTGATTGTTGTTGAGATGGTGCAGCTGATTGGGCTGGCGCACTTTGTTGTGGCGCTTTAGGTTGCTCAGAAGGTGTACCCCAATCTGCAAAGGGATCATTATTAACAACCGGTTGTTGTGGCTGTGGTTGAGCTGGTTGTTCTGAAACCGCCTGGAAAGGACTAGCTTGCTTGTTAGCCCCTAAGTTGATTTCAGGGCGCGGTGTTTCTGGACGATCAATGCCAGTTGCAATAACCGTGACGACCAAGTCGCCTTCCATTTCCATATCAATCGTTGTACCAAAGATAATGTCAACATCAGTTCCTGATGCTTGTGCAATTGTTTCAGAAGCTTCTTGTGCTTCAAACAATGACATATCAGCGCCACCTTTAACAGAAAGTAACACATTTGTTGCACCTTCGATTTTTGCTTCCAACAATGGTGATGCAATTGCCTTACGTGTTGCTTCGGCTGCACGGTTTTCTCCAGATGCAGAACCAATTCCCATCAAAGCAGTGCCTTGACTAGCCATCGCTGTCTTAACATCCGCAAAATCAAGGTTAATAATTCCAGGCTTTGTAATCAAATCTGAAATTCCTGATACACCTTGTAGTAACACATCGTCAACCATCTTGAATGCTTCCATAATAGGTGCTTTCTTATCAACGATTTGTAACAAATTGTTATTAGCAATGACGATTAATGTATCGACATTATCCTTTAACTTTGCTAATCCTTCGGCTGCAGACTTACCACGTCTTGGTCCTTCAAAAGAGAATGGACGAGTCACAACACCAATCGTCAACGCACCAGAATCTTTAGCAATTTTTGCGATAACAGGCGCAGCACCAGTTCCAGTACCACCACCCATTCCGGCAGTCACAAAGACCATATCAGCACCTTGCAATGCTTCAGTTAGTTCTTGTTCGCTCTCTTTAGCTGCTGCTTCACCAACTTCAGGACGAGCACCAGCCCCAAGACCGCGCGTAGCTTTTGATCCAATTTGAATTTTATTCTCTGCTGAAGAACGGTCAAGAGCTTGTGCGTCGGTGTTAGCAACGATAAACTCTACACCTTCTACACCATCAGTTACCATTTGGTTGACAGCGTTTCCACCACCGCCACCAACTCCGATGACCTTTATTGTCGCACCGTATTCTTGGTTCATGTCCATTTGCAAATCCATATTGAGCTCCTTTTTTGTTAATTTATGAATTAGTCAAAGAACTCCGCAAAGAAATTCTTAATCCTATTTTTCTTCTTAGGTTGTTCTTCATCAGTTACTTCAGTCGACTCGGCCTTTTCAGGTTCAATTTGAGGGGCACGTTGTTGTTCGACTTTTTGCTTTTTCTTTTCGCCGCGCTTCTCACGTGGTAATTGTACTCCCATACTAGGCTGTCCGAGAACAACAAGTGGTAGCCCATACAAAGCTTGCTTTACAATCAGTTGAATTGGTGTTTGCTGTGCTGCATAGTGTACTAATGCCCATGCACCAGCGTAGCCAGGATGGCGTAAGCCAATATCATCTGGCGTAAACAATTTTGTCTGCACATTGTAAGCATCATGAATGGCTTCAGTCATACCACGTAAAGCGGCACCACCACCAGTCACAATAACACCACCAGGCATTTGAAATGCACCAACCAAGTCTAGTTTTTCGCCAAGCTTTCCTAAGATTTGCATGACTCTGGCTTCAATAATCTGTGCCAGTAATGTTTCCGAAATTTGTTCAGGCTCTTCAGCACTAACTTTCTTGATAACAAGTTGATTGTCGTCTTGCGCTAACTTTGATAATGCAAAACCAGAATCGAGCTTTAACATATCAGCATCATGTAGTCCTAATTCAAGAACTGTACTAATATCTCGAGAAATATTGTCGCTTCCTGCCGGGAATGATGACAAAAACTTAAGTTGGTGTTCATGAACAACGGTGGCTGAGGTTTGCCCAGCTCCCACGTCTAACAAAATTGTACCAAACTCTTGTTGGCCATCATCCAGCAATGTTTTACTATATGCTAATGGTGCCAAAACAAAATCACGAAGTTGTAGACCAGACTTACTAATGGCCATGCGCAAATTACCCATGACATTTCTTGGTGCTGTATAAGCAATACCGTGTATTGCTAATCGCATCCCCACCATATCATTTGGATCTTGAATGCCATCAAAATCATCGACTACAAATTCTGTCGGAATTAATTCAACTACTTCACGGTCTGAAGGCAATTGTATCTTAACTGCTTCCTGTACAGTATTAGCCACATCTTCATATGAAATATGTTGACTGTCTTTAACTGTTACAGTTCCCTTCACGTGTTGAATTTGAATGTTGCTGGCAGGTAAACTTGCAACAACTTCTGTTATCGGTTGCTCAGTCTGCTCGTTTATTTGTGCTACTGCTTGACGAATATCAGTCGCTGTTGCATCAATATCAACAACAACGCCCTTCTTTACACCGTGCGCAACAGATCGACCAACCGCTACAATATTAGCTTGTTGATCTCTAACATCTGCTGCTAGCACTTTAATGGTGTTAGTCCCAACATCAAGACCAACAATTAATCCATGGTTGGCCATCTTAATTCCTCCTTTGACTACCATACAAAATGTTTAAATAAATAAACAATTCTTTAAGAATAATACCATACTTTAGGGGCATTCTTCCAGACCTGCGCCTAGTTTTATTAATCATATGGTTTAAAATATGCTCCTACTTGCAAATCTGCTATCCCAGTTTTATTTAGTTGTGCAACCATCCCAGGATAGTACTTCAATTTCTTTGACATTTCATCTGCTCTAATCAACACTTGGTTACCATCATTCATATAAATCAATAATCGTTGATTATTTTGACTATTTGGTGACCAAACTATTTCTGATACTGCATGTCTTAATGGATCAGAAAGTTTACCAAATTCTGATAATGTTTTTCGTAATTGCTTGTCTGACGTGAAACCATCATATATTGGCAAGCCACCAACTTTTTGATTACTTAACCCGTGATCCAACATACTACCATTCTCTAATATCGGATAGTATTTATTATCAGCCTTAACATAACCAACTTTGACGATTTCATCAACTTTGACTTGTAGCGTATTATCTGACTTCCTCGTCAATTTCAAATGACGAATTTGGGGATTTTTACTTTTTGCCATGCGACTAAAATAATCGCCTTGATTTAGTGTCGTTAGCAGCGGTTGCCCCATTTTTAAGCCCGCAGCGTTTAATACCGTTTTATCCGACAACTCATGTGTACCAACAACCTCATATTTTTGCACTTGATTTGCTGGTGAAATTAAGTAAATCAACCCAGCAGCCATAACCAATAAAACAATCAGCGTTTTAATAGCTGCCTTCTCATGCGAAAACAAAAATCGTTCCTTTTTTGGACGTTTATGTTTTTTTGTCTTAGCCTCGTCATCATCGGGCTTAATTATCTCAGCTGAGGTGTCCGTATCATGATTATCTTCGGTACCTTGGTTATCATTCGCTTGTTCTGGATCGGAATGTGGCTCTTTTTCATCTGAATGCTTAGCATTCTTTGACCGCTCTGGTTTTGATGACTCAACCTTCCCTGATAATAAAGCATTTAAATGTGCCTGGATATCAGAGGAATTCGCATGGTCGCTCTCATTATGCGGATTTTCTTTTTTATCAGTCATCGTAGCCTCCTACAAACTCCTCACAGAAATAGTTTACTTTATAACACTCTTAATCAATGCAATAAATTGGTCCGCCGCATCAGGAACCCCCATCTTCATAGCCGCCCCTGCCATCTGTTCACGTCGTTTCTCATCGGTCATCAATTGATCAATCGTACCAAATAGCGTTGTACCAGATAATGATTCCTCTGTAATCATCTCAGCAGCCCCAGCGTTTGCTAAACTACGTGCATTTTTCGTTTGATGATCATTAGTCACATATGGACTAGGAATGAGAATCATTGGTTTACCTAAAGCTGTTTGTTCCGCCAAACTTGTCGCACCGGCTCGTCCAACAACTAGCGAAACTCTTGGCATTAATTGCGGCATATTACTAATGTATGGTACAACTGCCACATTTTCTGTCGTTACAATCTTTTTCGTTGCCATTTCTTGCTTGACGTCATCAAACCGTTTTGATCCGGTAACAAAAATAACTTGATATGGCTTATTCGCAAAACTTGATAAGGCATCAATCATTGAAGCGTTAATTTTAATGGCCCCTTGCGAGCCACCAAAAACAAGCACTGACGGTTTATTAGGTGATAACCCTAATCCTTCCCAATCAAAGCTACCCTGGCCATCAACAACTTCTTGTGCTCTAGGATTACCAACAATCGTTGCTAAATTATCTTTAAAAGCTGGTAATGCTGCTGGAAAAGCCACACCGACTTTAGTTACCTTTCTGGCCAAAAATTTATTTGTTACTCCCACAACTGAGTTTTGCTCGTGGATAACTGTTGGTATACCCATTTGTTGCGCGGCGTATAAGACTGGACCGGAAACATAACCACCAGTACCAACAACAACGTCTGGTTTAAATGCGTCTAAATATTTTTTAGCTTCACGAGTTGCTTTTAAGAATAGATAAATCGTCTTAAAATTGTCTAGCGAAAGTGAGCGATGGAAGCCTTGCACCTTCAATGATTTGAAGTTAAAGCCAGCTTTAGGTACGATACTACCCTCTAAACCGCGTTCACTACCAATATATAAAACCTCTGTGTCAGGTTCCAATGCTTTCAAGCGCTGGACTGTTGCTAATGCTGGATAAATGTGACCACCTGTGCCACCACCAGATACAATAATACGCATGTCTAATTCCCCTCTAACCTTTATTGTCTAATTTTTAAAATTTTTTACGGCATCAACAAACAAGTTTCCTCTTGTTTCAAAATCTGGAAATTGATCCCAAGATGCAGCAGCAGGAGATAATAGAATAACCTCACCTGCGTCACTTAACTCAAAGGCAGGCTCTACTGCACTAGGAGCATCCTTAGCGTGAACAACTGGTATCCCAATCGTTTTACCCACTTCGGCCAATTTATCAGCCGTTTCTCCAAATACAATCAAGCCCTTAACATGCTGCTTGATCGCAGTTAGAAGACGCATTTGATCATCTCCTCGATCTAATCCACCAGCTAATAATACTACTGGCACATTAAATCCAGATAAAGCCATTTCCGTTGCTTCAATATCAGTTGCTTTAGAATCATTATACACTTGACGATCATAGAACTTACCAACAAATTGTAATCGATGCTCTACTCCCGAAAAGCTCTTTAGTGCTTTCGCAATGCTCTCTGTGTCAATTCCCATTAGTTTCCCAACCGCAATAGCGGCCAGCGCATTTTCTATATTATGTGTACCAGGCACTCCCAATTCGTTAGCAGCCATAATAACTTCTTGTTGATAGTATAAGTTGCCTGCTTTCAAATAAGCACCTGCTTCACTAAATCCTTCCCGTGAGAAAGGTACAATAGTTGCTTTGGTCTGCTCCGCTAATTGACGCCACTCTTCTTTATCATAATTAACAACAAAAAAATCATTTGCTGTTTGATACTTTGTAATGTTCATTTTAGCAGCAACATAATTTGCCCGTGTCCCATGAAAATCCAAATGTGAACCAAAAATATTAGTTAACACAGCAATATGTGGCTTAGGAGCGGGCATCCCTGTTAGCTGGAAAGAAGATAGCTCAGTGACTAACACATCATCCGCTGTCATTTGAGGAGCAACCTCACTAACTGGAGTACCGATATTACCCGCAACTAGCACGTGACCTTTTCCTGGCTGCGTTCGCAACACGGATGAAATCATCTCTGTTGTTGTTGTCTTACCATTTGATCCCGTGACAGCAACCCAGTTTTTTTGAATATACTGTTGGGCAAGGGCCACTTCAACAACAATTGGAATTTGTTGTTCTTGGGCAGCTACCAATATCGGAATCGTGTACGGAATACCTGGATTTTTGACGATTATATCAACATTATTTAATAGTTCAACTGATTGATCAGTGGTAAATTGCACATCATTTGCCTTCAATGCCTTTACTTTCTCATCCATAATGTCTAGCTTAGGATCCGAAACAGTCACGCGGGCGCCTTCACTTTGCAATAAATTGGCCGCTGCTGCACCTGAACGTGCAAATCCAATTATTAATACGTGTTTATTCATTATTAAGAGCCCCTTTTTTAAGATATGTATATGGGGAATCACACCCCATGATTATTTTATTTATGAAAACCAGAATACAAGATAAAGTACTGCCATAACTAGCCCAGTCCCCCAGAAGAATAGATTTACTTGCCATTCATTCCACGGTTTCTCCGTATTACCAGTTAGACCGCCCTTTTCAAAACTATGATGAATAGGGGTCATTAAGAAAATACGTTTATTGAAGAAATGAAAACTAGTGACCTGAATAATGACACTTAGCGTTTCAATCATAAAGACGAAACCAATGATCAATAATGACCATTCATGGTGTAATACCAATGAGTTCATTGCTAGTCCGGCTCCCAGGGCAAGGGATCCGGTATCACCCATAAAAATAGTTGCTGGGTAATGATTAAAGAACAAAAAGCCAAGTAAAGCACCAATTATTAGTGCGTCCAACAAGACCATCGTCATATCGCCTTGCACGATAGCAATCACTAGATATGCAACGTAAGCAATGATAGCTGTCCCTGATGCCAAACCATCCAACCCATCTGTTAAATTAGTTGCATTTGACCAGCCAACTAACCAGAAAATCGTAAACAAAGTGTAAGCAATTACACTATGCCATTCACCTAACCCAAATGGTAAGTTTAAAAAGAAATCAAATTTACCTAAGGCTAGTACGATTACACCCAGAATAGCGGCTGCAATTTCAGCAAATAACTTGGGTAAAAATCGTAAGCCTTCGTCACGATGGTTGAAGACTTTAATACTGTCATCAAAAGCGCCAACAATTGCAAATACCACAATTGCAATCAACGTTGCCCAACCCGTTGAAGCAGCATTTTTAGTAACTAACGCTAAAATAATAAAACCGATAACAACGACTGGAATAAAACCAGCGCCACCCATTGTTGGTGTCCCTGCTTTGGCAGCATGATCGGGTTCATGTTCCCCAGTACGCATAACCATTTGGGCTACTTTAATTTTTTTAAACCAATCTCGTAGACGCGGCACTACCAGTACCGTAACAATTAGACTAAATAATAGTCCCACTAAAAAAGTCGACATTCGACTACTCCTCTCACTCATCTATATTCCTAGTTTGACGTCTTAGGCTCTTTAAATTCTACCGTAATTTCATGATAACCATCAGATAATTTTGAATCTGCCTTGACTGATTGAGTCGTTACAAATCCATTACCCTTGATATTAACCTTGATATCTGCCAACTCTGCCCAAGCTAATACATCACTTTTTGCCCAACCGGCCATATTAGGCACAGCAATATTCTGACCTGTATTCAAGAAAATACGTTGACCAACAATCGACTTTTCACCACTAGTTATTGACTGACTTTTAATTGTTTTACCGTCACCCATGACTACCGGTGTCAGACGATTGGACTTTATCTCTTTTGTAGATTCTTTAGTTGCACCACCAACAACCGTTGGTACATTCACTTCTTGATTAGCACTAACAACCACCTTATTGTCACCTTCAGACATATCCAAAGCTTGTGCCATCACCTTTTTGAAGACATCTGACATATCTTTTGCAATATTATCTGTATTTTTTTGTGGTTGCTTTGTCACAATATACATCATATAACGTGGATTGTTTGACGGTGCCATCCCCATCCATGAATGAATTTCATTAGTATTGTCTCCTGGTGATGAATATCCAGAAGAAGTAGCCACTTGAGCCGTTCCAGACTTACCAGTTGTCCGTACATCCGGAATGGCATAATCTTTTCCTAATCCATGCTTAGAATAGATAACATCTTCCAATTGTTTACGAGTTGCTTTGGCACTAGACTTACTAATTGGTTTAGAGACAGTCTTCGCCTTAGGTTGTGAAACCACTCGATTAGTATTTGGATCCACTACCTTCTCAATAATTTGTGGCTGTAATTCTTTCCCATTGTTAGCAATCGCTGAATAACCTTGCATCATCTGCAACGGTGTCACAGATATGGCCTGTCCAAAAGCAGTGTTGGCTTGCTCAATTGGGTACTTAAATTGCATACCACCTTTTGCTTCGTCGCTAAATCCTGAGTTCGTTGATTTCAAAAACTTAAATTTATTCAGATATTTGCGCCAAGTTTGGGCACCCATTTTTTGCTCAGTCAGGGCCATCGCTACGTTGGAAGAAGCTGCAATTCCTCGTCCATACGTGATACGTCCCCATCCTTCACCGTCATTCCAATCAGTAACTTTCTTGTCACCAATCTTTAAAGTACCTGATTCATAAGTATCATCTTCGTCCCAATTGTCAGAATCGATAGCTGCAGCTAGTGTGATACCTTTCAAAACCGAACCTGGTTCAAACGCAGTTCCATATAGCTGGTTCGTCCAAAGATCCCCAATACCTTCACCTGTTGTGGCATTGTAAGATGGACGCTGAGTCGTTGCAACAATTTTACCAGTTTTCGTATCCATAACTACTGCAAGTGCAGCCTTAGGTTTCATATCATCGGCAAGCGTCTGCATACTCTTTTCTAGAGTTGTTTGCAATTTTGTATTAATGGTCGTGTATATATCATAACCATTTTTGACAGCCAGGTTTTTCTTTGAAACTGCGCGATCATTGGTATCTGATGAGGTTGTTTTAACACCATTGTGCCCGGTCAATTGTTTATTCCAAGATTTCTCGATACCAGTTATTCCTGAAATGACTTTACCATCACTACTGTTATCATTTTTTGTTAAGCCAATTAAATCTGATGCAAAAGTCCCATTAGGATATAAACGTGACTCGCTTGGTGTAAAAGTTAATCCTGGCACATTAAGTGCTTTAAGCTGCTTATACTTTTTAACATTTAAATTTGAGCCATCTTGTCCAAACTGGACTTGTTTTAAGTTGTTCTTACGACCGCTTTTAATTAACTTTTCGTATGTCTTGGCTTTACCACCAATGACTTTTGCAATTTTCTCACTAACAGCCTTATCCTGGCTCTTCTTAACATACATTGGCTTACCTTTAGAAGACTTTTGACTGCTATCTAGTACAGCCGCCAACGTATAAGTTGTTGAGGATTCTGCTAGTGGATTACCTACTGCATCAAATATTTCGCCTCGTTTAGCTTGAATTTCATTTTGACTACGGTAGATTAGCTGGGCTGCCTTGTCTAACTTATGCCCCCTTACATCTTTCGTGATGGCGACATAAGAAAAACGGACCCCCAACACAACCAGCACCAGCATCATTAATATAAGCAGAATTTTGCCCGTATTACGACTGTTTTTATCCGGTTGATCACGTTTTGGCATCCGTCGTTTTTTTACCATGCTACTTTACGTTCCTTATATTTTGATTATTGAGTGTTAGTCCATTCTTTTCAGCAATCTTATTCAACCGATCCGGATTAGATAAATCACTAACTTCCTGCTTCAAGTCATTATTCTTATCGCGAACTTGTTCCAACTGTGCTGATGTCGTCGACAACTGCGTATTCGCTGTTGCACTCTTATTGGCCATAAAAATGACTAAAAAGGCCATAACGATAACCGTTAGAACCGCTGCGCCAACCATCATGAAATCGATTGTATCCCACTTAGGTTTAACCATTTTCACATTTTTGACAGTTTTGTGTCTCGCATTTGTCTTTGGGCGACTAATTTGTTTTGTTACAACATTACTATTGTTGTACTTGGGCAATCCATCCATAGTGGGCTTCCTCCATCATTTTTACTTGATACGTTCTATAATTCGTAGTTTGGCAGAATGTGCACGTCTATTATTGGCTAGTTCTTCATCTGATGGCAAAATTGGTTTTCGAACAACCAATTTGAAATCTGGTTTCATTTCTTCTGGAATAACTGGTAAACCTGAAGGTAAATCAGGTATCGTTACCTTTTCTTTAAACATCGTCTTAACAAGTCGATCTTCAAGTGAGTGGAAGGTGATTACCGCAATCCGACCATGGACATTCAACATCTCCAAGGCCTGTGCCAAAGACTCTTCTACTGCTCCTAATTCATCATTCACAGCAATTCTAATCGCTTGAAAAGTAGGCTTCGCTGGATGTCCACCTTTTCTTCTCGCTGCTGCTGGAATAGCTTCCTTAATGATATTAACTAAATCAAATGTCGTTTCAATTGGCTTTATTTCTCGTTCACGTTCAATTTTTCTTGCAATTTGTTTTGCAAACTTCTCCTCACCATAACGTGAAAAGATCCGCATCAACTCATGAAATGACCACTCATTGACAACTGTTCTTGCATTTAATGCTTGTGACTGATTCATACGCATATCTAGCGGCGCATCATACTTGTATGAGAAACCACGTTGACCATCATCAAACTGTGGTGAAGAGACACCCAAATCATAAACAATACCGTCAATTGCTGAGACATTCTGCTCAACTAGCGCATCATGTAAATGACGAAAGTTAGTCTGAATGAATGCAACTTTGCCAGCTTCTAATTCATCCGCCAGATGGGTTTCATTATATTTAATCGCCGTAACGTCTTGATCAAAAGACCATAATTTACCATGATCCAATCGACTAGCTAATAATTTAGAATGGCCACCACCGCCTAATGTTGCATCAACATAGACACCATCTGGTTTAACATTTAAGCCATTAATTGCTTCTTCTAATAATACTGTTACGTGTTTAAACTCCGTCATCGGTATTTAAGTTCCTTTCAATCTAATATGAAGCCATTAAAATCCTAGTTCTTCTAAACCATCCGCAATATCGTCGAAGTTTTCTGCAGTTTCATTTTCATAAGCCTGCCACTTCTCAGTGCTCCATAATTCGAAGGTTGTGTCCCCAAGACCGAAAACAGTTACATTTTTTTCAATTTTTGCATAATCACGTAATGTTTGTGACAGGTTAATACGTCCTTGTTTATCAAATTCAACTTCAATCGCACCACCAAAAACAAAGCGCTTAAATTGACGTGCTTTTGAGTTAGTTTCAGGCAACGCATTAATCTTTTTTGAAAAGTCTTGCCACCCTTCAAGGGTATAGGCACGTAATGAATGATCCATCCATCGGGTGATTACAAAAGATTCACCTAACTGGTTTCGAAACTTAGCCGGAATAATTAGCCGATTTTTTGTATCTAATGTATGTTGATACGTTCCCATGAACATCAGCTAATTCCCCCTCTCTAAATTTCGACATGTCACAATAACAACTCACCAATCTATTCGACAATTCAATACATTTAATTTACCACAATATCCCACTTTCAACCACCTTTCCCCACCCATTACCACCTTGTTTTTTTAAACATTTATTGTTAAGAAGACCGACGTATCGGTATATAGTGACTTTTTTAACATAAAGTTTACAATTATGCGTAATTTTAACAACAAACTGAACACCAATTGATTCATCAAAAACGGTGGGGAAAAGTGGGCATTGAAAATGAAAAAGGAGTTTGGGATACTTTCCCAAACTCCTTTTACTTAAGGCAGATTAATTATAAGCTTGTAACTTCCGGCTATTTATATGTCAAAACACCAACAACTAATTATTATAAATAATGCCCTTACACTTCACTAAAGCCACCATCAACTGGAATTTGCTTATCAATATCGAGTTCTTCTTCTTGGCCACTAGTAAATGCAAAAACTTCTAAAATCAAATACAACAAAGCAAGATAATAGCCATAAAACATCGAATTTATGTGTAGCCAAACCGAAATTAAGAATACGATTGGCCAAACCAGTAACAACACCCAAAAGGCACCTGTATGACGCAGAAAACGACCAGCAATAACACTAAATATCATATTGATAATAAAAAGTAATACGATAATTTTGAAATTAGCGGTTAGTTTCGTCAAGTTAATGACATATGGAAAAAGAATGCCAAAAATCGGCATTAAAATCCAAAAACGCCAATCAAAAGTTTTATTAAACCTTTTCATATAAAAACTCCTATTTCATTACTATATATTTAATTCTATAACATAACTCAAAGTACTCAAAGCATATAATGGCGCTGTCTCAGCTCTCAAAATACGAGGCCCTAATCCTACCGGCACAAATCCCTGTTCTACTAATGCATCAACTTCTTGTGAAGACAAACCACCTTCCGGGCCAAATAAGAAACTAACGGAATCAGCAGGTTGCAATCTATTTAATTGTTGAACCAATTGACTAGTTTCCCCTTGCTTAGCACTTTCTTCCCAAGCCACCAATTTTACTGTACTATCAACCTCTAGATCTACTAGTGATGCAACGTAACTGACATCTGGTATCCGTAGTCGATGAGCTTGTTCAGCTGCTGAAGTCGCTATTTTATTCAAACGGGTAATTTTCTTTGCCGCTTTCTGACCCCAATGAACAACCGACCAGGCTGTCTCAACAATGATAATATGATGAACGCCTAACTCTGTTGCCTTTTGAACAACCAATTCAGGTTTATCACCTTTAGATAATCCAATAACAATTGTTGTATCAACTGGTAATTCAACGTGAGACTCTTGTCGTGAAACAATCGCCATAATTGGATAATCATGTTCAAATCTTACGACTTTAGCAATAATAATTTCCTGTCGATTTGGTAATACAAATTCTGCCTGAGAACCCTCGTGACTTCGCAAAACAGTTATAAAATGATGTGCGACGTTTTCTGGTAATTGAAATTCTTCACCAGTAGGCACTTCATCTAAAAAATATCTCTGCATTAATCATCCTCATTCTTAAATTTTGCAATAATACCGTACCAATCGCCTAATTTCATTGATTGTTCAACAACTAAGCCTTGCGCCGTTAATGCACTGATCATCTGATCACGTTTATCATAATAAATACCAGATAATAGTAGATAACCATTTGGTTGCAAAATATTAGTAACATCTGGAATCAGCATATCTAACACTTCTGCTAGCATATTAGCAATTACTATATCATACTTTTTATCAGGAACATTTTTTAACAAATCACTAACAATCAATTGCATGTCAGCAGCCTTTGGATTCAAATCAACATTACCTTGTGCTGATCTTACGGCAACTTCATCAATATCTGTTCCCAAAATATCGTCCGCCCCTAATAAACGGGCTGCAATTCCTAACACACCTGAACCAGTTCCGAGATCAATGACAGATTCCCCACCACGTACAACAACTTCCAATGCTTGCATCATTAACTTTGTTGTTGGATGCGTTCCAGTACCAAAAGCCATTCCCGGATCTAAAACAATCACTTCTTCATCAGATTGCACTGGCTGATACTCTTCCCACTTAGGAACGACCGTTATATGACGTGTTACACGCACTGGATGATAGTACTTTTGCCATTCAGTTGCCCAGTCAGCATCCGCTACCGACTGGACACTAACTGTACCTGGATGGGCATCTAGTCCGAATTCAGCTAACTGGTCAACTTCTGCCTGAATAGTCTCTGTCATCGGTTGTAAATCAATTTCATTCGCAAAATAGCCAATCACAGCTGCGCCACTCAGACGATGAACGATATCCTCTTCTTTTATCATCACGGTAGCATCAGCTGGTTGATAATGTGCTAATTCTGCAGAATCATCAATTTCAACACCTTCTGCACCATGTGTCATTAATATATTACTGATTGCTTCAATCGACTCAGTCTGTGTCTCTATAACAATTTTTTGCCAACTCATGAATATCCCTCATTTACTATTACTATGTTCTAATTACGTTTAGAATACCACAAAATAACTCAAACGCCCATCTTATACAAACAAACAAAAAATACACCTAACAATCAGCTATGCCAATTATTAGATGTATTCGTTTTATTTATATAATTTAGTCAATTGTAACAATTGTCATCAAATTAGTCGTACCTGAAGTTGTTACAGGGATACCTGCAGTAACGATGATTGTATCACCCTTACTTGCAACACCGTTTTTAACAGCTTCCCGCTTTGCCGATTCAATCATTGCATCAGTGTCACCCACTGGTTCAGCAATGGTTGGTTGTACACCCCAGTAAATGTTCAACATACGTTGTACACCTTCTGTAAAGGTGATTGCCAAAATATCAGCATTTGGACGATACTTTGAAATCATCTTTGCCGTGTAACCTGAATTAGTTGCAGCAACAACTGCCTTAATATCCAAGTTACCAGCAGCGTTGGCAACAGCTGCTGCGACCGACTCAGTGACGTCAGTTGTATCAAAGTGATCATCATCATGATGACCATTCATTGCCAATGATGTTTCTGCCTTTTCGTCAATACGAGCCATAGTAGCAACAGCTTCAACCGGGTAAGCACCGTTAGCAGATTCACCCGATAGCATCGTGGCATCAGTACCATCGAACACAGCGTTGGCAACATCAGATGCTTCCGCACGTGTTGGACGAGGATTCTCTTGCATTGAATCAAGCATATCCGTAGCTGTAATAACTGGCTTAGCAGCTGCATTCATGCGACGAATCAAGTTCTTTTGTACCAAAGGAACATTTTCTGCTGGAATTTCAACACCCATGTCTCCACGAGCAATCATTAGTCCATCAGAAACTTCCAAAATCTCATCAAAGTTATCAATTCCCTCTTGTGATTCAATCTTTGGGAAAATCATAACTTCTTCGTGATGTGATTCAGTTAACAATTCACGAATTTCGAGTACGTCAGCAGCCTTACGAACAAATGATGCAGCAATATATTGAATACCATTCTTCAAACCGAAACGAATATCATCAGCATCCTTTTCAGTAATACCAGGTAGGTTAATTGCAACACCTGGGGCGTTAACCCCCTTACGTGATCCCAAGATACCGTGGTTTTGTACTTCAGTTACCAATTCCTTGTTTGCATCATCTTTCTCAGTGATGACCATGTCAAGCTTACCATCATCAAACAAGACATGACCACCAACATGAACATCATCAAACAAACCAGGATAAGTTACAGCAATCTTCTCTTTCGTACCTTCAATAGAAGAATCCATTGAAATACGAACAACATCACCAATGTTAAATTCAATCTTACCAGGCTCTTGTACAGTAGTACGAATCTCAGCACCCTTTGTATCTAGCAAGAAACCAACTTTCTTACCAGCTGCTTTCTCGGCCTCACGAACTGCATTCATTCGTCCCAAATGTTCCTCATGATCACCATGTGAAAAATTGAAACGGACAACATTTGCACCAGATTCGATTATCTTTGTAATCGTCTCTACATCAGAGCTGGCTGGTCCAAGCGTTGAAACAATCTTGGTCTTCTTCATGATTAAAAACTTCTCCTTAGTAAAAGATATTGCTATTTCTATCTATCTGCAATCATTGTACTATTTATCACTTTCTTTGTATACAAATTCAACTCGGCTTTTGTTTCATCAGTAGAACACTTTTTATCCCCTAAAAATAGAAACCTTTTTATATTAAGTAATAAAGCGCTATCATATTTTTAAATATATTTTTATTCTTTATATATAAAAAAAGATTAGAACAAATTGTCCTAATCTTAGTGATTTATTTATTTAATCTAATGATCTGGCATTAGTATCTAAATCAACGTCTGTTAGCTTACGTAACTTGGTATGATGCTTGATTTTATAACCAAAGTACAAAACTAAGAAGAGCGGTATAGCTAAGTACGTCGTGATAATACCAGGCCAATTCCAGTCACCAATCGAGCCTTTAAATGATGCCGTATCCTGTCCAACAACAACGATAATCGATAAGACCAAGGCAATAATTGGCCCAAATGGGAACCACTTTGCTTTATAACGTAATTTATTAACATCTTTACCTTGCGCGACAAATGCTCGACGGAAACGGTAATGCGAGATGGCAACCCCAATCCAAGCAATAAAACCAGTCAAACCAGAAGCGGCAACTAAGTAATAGTACAATCCTTGACCAAATACCGATGTAACGTAAGTAAATAATCCTACAGCAACCGTAGCTAATAAGGCAGGAACTGGAATGCCGGTCCGGATATTAACACGCTTGAAAATCTTAGGTGCCATACCATCTATTGCCATTGAGTAAAGCATACGAGAAGATGCATAAAGCCCCGAATTAGCTGATGATACAACTGCTGTCAGAATAACTGCATTCATGATAGAAGCTGCCGCGGCTAGTCCAGCAGACTTAAATACCAAAGTAAACGGCGAGACAGCAATATTTGTTTCACTTGAGTGCAACAAGCTTGGATCCTTGTAATAGATAATTGCACCAATAATGAAAATAGATAAAATGTAAAATAGTAAAATACGCCAGAAAATCTGCTTTACAGCAGCTGGCACTGATTTTTCAGGTGTTTCTGATTCACCAGCTGTAATTCCGACCATCTCAGTCCCTTGGAATGAGAAACCAGCAACCATAAACACTGACAAAATACCACCAAAGCCACCAACAAACCCATGCTTGCCACCGGCTGATAGGTTATGCACCACATCAGGTTGCTTAAACATAATCCCTAAAATAGTTAGTAATCCAACAATTAAAAAGGCAACGACTGCAGTAACTTTAATCATAGCCATCCAAAACTCTGTCTCAGCATAAGCCTTAGCTGATAACAAATTAATCACTGTAATTAACACCAAAACAATCGTTGACCAAATCCAACTGGGAACATTTGGTAACCAAAACCCCATGACAACCCCAACTGTGGCAGCTTCTACAGCTACTGTAATGGCCCAATTGAACCAGTAGTTCCACCCCATCGCAAAGCCAAATGCTGGATCAACGAAACGGTCAGCATAAACTGAAAATGAACCTGAAATAGGCATATAAGTTGCCAATTCTCCCAAACTGGTCATTAGAAAGTAAACCATTACACCAATAACAGCATAAGCAGTCAACGCCCCAAATGGTCCTGCCTGAGAAATAGTTGCTCCCGATGCAACAAACAGTCCTGTTCCAATCGTCCCTCCCAATGCAATCATTGAGAGATGACGGGTTTTCATTGTTCTCTTTAAATGTCCCGTCTGTTGTTGATTATCCGCCATAATTCCTCCTAAAACAAAGGCCTAACGCATTTAAAAACAAAAAAATCCTAGTTTACACATCTATCGTATAAACTAGGAACTCATTAGTTTTTAGTATTGTCGATAGCTCTCCGCAGCCGACTATTTTGCCGCGACAGTCTGCACACTATTAATATACACACCAACAATGAATATCACCATATCCACCATTTCGGCAATCGCCCCTTTCATCTAATATCCGCACCCGTCGGCTCCTTTAGACTAATTTTGTTGACTGCAACCTCTATATCTTATTTAATTTGTAACCTTAATATACATGAACCCATTTTACTTTGTCAAGTTATATTTTAAGTAAAGTAAAAGAGTCATTAAGCATTTTTGGCATACGTGGGCTATTTGTAACAAACATGATAAAATCAATATAGTTAAACATTTGACAGATTAGATGAGCAAAGGAGTATGGGCTTATGATTATAGCTAGATCACACACACGTTTTCTGACGTTTCTGATTAGTTTGCTATTATTTATTGTAATTTCAATATTAACCTATAGACATCAGGGATTCTTGCACACACTCACACAAATAGACTATTCAATCGCTAGGGCTGTTGTACCTAGTTGGTTAGAAAATATTATTAAACCAGCTTATATTTTTAGTCATGGCATCCTGGCTGGTTTACTAATCTTTGTCATTGCTTTCTTTTTGTGGGGATTTAAGTTTAAAATTCCAGCAACCTGGATTTTATTAACAAGTTTAAGTGGTTGGTTATTAATCAACATTCTTTCACTATTTTTTAACTTAGAAGTCAATGGAACAAAAATAGTTTATCCCGCACATACAACCTTTTTTATGACCTTGTTAATTTCTTACATATTACTCATTATTATCCCTGAAATTAAACGTGATTTCGGCCAATTTATCTGTCAAACCATTTTATTATTAAGTTGGGTCGGGACATTTATGATGACTTTATTGTCTCCTAACTACAACCTTGTTTCCGCACTTGCCGGTTGGATTTTAGCTATTGCTTGGCTGAAGTTTTCCGAAAATTTTTACCGCGTTTATGCTGGTGAATTATATCGGCGTAAAGGGTTCAGCAATTCATGGTACTAATAAAAATCGCCCAAGTATACGAATATATCGTATACTTGGGCGATCTTATTTTATTAATTTAATCCAGTAATATGACCATCACTATCAATATCTATATCAAGAGCTGCTGGATGCTTAGGCAACCCTGGCATCGTTAATATTGACCCAGTCAACGCAACCAAGAAACCAGCGCCTAATTTAGGCATAAATTCACGAATATGAATATCAAAGTTTGTTGGTGCACCAAATCGTTTTGCATCATCTGTCAATGAATTTTGTGTTTTAGCCATAATGATGGGTAATTTATCCCAGCCGTATTTCTTAAAGGTTGCTAGCTGTTTTTCAGCCTTAGCAGATAACACTGCTTTATGACCGCCA
The DNA here is from genome assembly GCF_024718545.1 of Weissella fangxianensis. Classification (GTDB taxonomy): domain Bacteria; phylum Bacillota; class Bacilli; order Lactobacillales; family Lactobacillaceae; genus Weissella; species Weissella fangxianensis. The sequence goes on along the minus strand of NZ_JAMXDB010000003.1, from coordinate 6,068 downwards.
TATATTTCTTGGACAATATGATTGATTTTTACCATTGCATCATCTTCTGGTTGATAAAGCGGTTTAAAATCCTGATAATCAGCTTGCTCGGTCGCCTGGACAACACCAGTAGCTAATTCTTGGGCACCTGAGCCACCTTGTCCCCATACGTCTGCAACATAAGCATCAACACCAAAGCTTTTTGCATAGTCCCTGACTAGAGCAAGTTCCTCTGCTGTATCATGCGTAAATTGGTTAATCGCCACCACCACGGGTACACCATAGCGTTTCATACTTTTTAAATGCTGACCTAAATTGCCAAGGCCTTGCTTTAACGTCGTCAAATTAGGCGTTGTCAAATGTTGTTTGTCCTCACCACCGTGCATTTTTAATGCTCGCACAGTTGCAACAATCACAATTGTATCCGGTACCTTTCCTAACAAAGGTGTTTTAAAGTCAAGAAACTTTTCACCACCCAAATCGGCTCCAAAACCAGCTTCCGTGACAACATAATCAGATAATTGTAGCGCCGTTTTAGTTGCTAAGATTGAATTAGTTCCTTGGGCAATATTGGCAAATGGACCACCATGAATAAGTGCTGGTGTATGTGCCAATGTTTGCACCAGATTAGGTTTAATAGCATCCTTCAATAACGTGGTAATTGCACCCTCTACACCTAAATCGGCTACCGTTACTGGCTCTTTATCATAAGTATACCCAATCACAATTCTTGAGATGCGTTGTTTTATATCGTTCAAATCATGTGACAATGTTAAAATGGCCATTAACTCAGAAGCTACTGTAATATCAAAGCCATCTTCACGAGGGATTCCCGATGTCGGACCACCAAGACCAATCGTGACGTGCCGTAATGCGCGATCATTAACATCTAAAGCTCGTTTCCATAAAATACGGCGTGAATCAAGATGCAGCGGATTTCCTTGATATAGACTATTATCGATCAAAGCAGCCAAGGTATTATGCGCACTAGTCAGTGCATGAAAATCACCAGTAAAATGCATATTTATATCCGCCATTGGGATAACCTGTGAATAACCACCACCAGTTGCACCACCTTTTAGGCCCATCACTGGCCCCAAAGAAGGTTCACGCAGCGCCACCATTGTTTTACGCTTTTGCTGCATCAACGCATCAGCTAAGCCGACTGTAACCGTCGACTTGCCTTCCCCTGCTGGTGTCGGATTGATTGACGTAACTAAAATCAGCTTTCCTAACTTATTCTGCTGTGTTGATGAGCTCAGCTGAACTTTTGCCTTATCACGACCATACGGCTCCCACTCATCGGCACTTAAGCCAATTTGATCAACTATTTTTTCAATTGGCCAAATATCTGCATACTGTGCAATCTCAATATCTGTTTTCATCCCAGCTATTACCTCTTCATATACTCAATATCATGTATCTCTAATTTATACCACTTAGTCTACTTGCTATTTCATATAATCTCAATACCTTTTTTTGATAAGCAACACCTGCTGATTATAGTTTAAAAATCGATACCTATTATGATGTCATAGGCCTTAATTAGAAACTGGTCGAGCAAACCAAAAAGCCACCAATCTACCAATATAACTTGGTTAGCTTAGTGGCTCTTGTGATTATTTATAAGAGATTACAGCTAGTTTAACATGCCAGCAACTAGCTTTTATTTATTATCAGTACCAAAATACTTTTGTGATATCTTGTCAATTGTACCGTCCTTTTTGGCCTCAGCAAGAGCATCATTGACCTTATTACGCAATGTCACATCGCCCTTACGCATACCAATACCATAGGCATCAGTGCCAAAGTTCGTCTTAATCGTCTTAAATGAGTCCGGATCTTTCTCGTGCGCGATATAATATCCGGCATAATCAGCGTCGATTAACACTGCATTCAAACGTCCAACTTGCAAATCATTCAAAGCTTTATCAAAAGTGTCATATTGCTGTGCGTCAGAACCAACCGTCTTTCGTAAGCTATTCCCCTGCTCGTTATAAGTCAATAATCCAGATGAGCCGGTTTGCGCACCTAAACGCTTCCCTTTTAGGTCATTTAATTTGTTAATTTGTTGGTTTTTCATCGTAACAATAACCTGGTGATCATGGTGATATGAATCTGAGAAAGCAACTTTCTCCTTACGATCAGCATTCTTAGTATAGCCATTCCAAATCATATCAATGTGACCGGTCTTTAATTCAGTTTCTTTCATTGACCAATCAATTGTCTGGAAATCAGCCTTTAGTCCCATTTTTTTCAAAGTTGCTCGAGCCAGTTCAACATCATAACCAACGAGATCACCTTGGGCATTGCGAAAGCCCATGGGGACAAATGTATCATCAACACCCACAACAACAGTTTTATCAGCCGTTACTTGACGCCAAGTATCTTGGCTATGAACGGTACGATACCAAAAAAAACCACCAATTAAAACTAAAACAATAATCACAATACCGTTACCGATAATTTGTCGCCGCCAATTAATTTTAGACTTAATCATAGGCTACCTCCTCGTGAAACATCAGTACCAAAATCAAACGTTTGGTCTGCAACTGCTTGAGCAAATGGTAAATCGTGGGTAACAATTAATTGTGTGACCCCTTGTTCTTTCAGATGTTGAATCACCTTAATTACTCGGTCGGTTGAACCCGCATCTAGTCCTGATGTTGGTTCATCATAAGCCAAGATACCAGGCTTCATTGCTAGCGCACGGGCAATCGCCACGCGTTGCTTTTGACCACCTGATAATTGAAATGGATATTGGTTGGTTTGTTCTGTTAAACCTAAATTATTTAACAATTCTTCTGCATTAGAATTTGCCTCATTTTTAGTCATCTTCTTAACAAGTTGCGGTGCCAATGTAATATTTTCTTTAACAGTATATTGTGGAAATAGGTTAAAGTCTTGAAAAATAACACCAACTTGTGCGCCCTGACGATCACCAGAAATATTTAGTGGCTCATTATTTAAAATCAATTCGCCACGATCAGCCGGTAACAAACCAGCCAAAATACGTAAAAAGGTTGTCTTACCAATACCCGATGGACCCACAATACTTAATACTTCCCCATCATTTATCGTTAAATCCATATCTTTAAAAATGACACGTTCATCAAAAGCTTTGGCTAAATTTTTAATTTCTAACATAATACTTTCTCCTTAACGATAATAGTTCATTTTTCTTTCCATCCGGCGCTGAACAATTGTTGCAATAGCGATTAATACTAAGTAAACCAATCCCACTAGCAAATATGGAATTAGTGTCACATCTCGAGAGGCCGCGATGTTTCCCGCACGCATCAGATCACCTAGTCCAATAACATAAACCAATGATGAATCCTTAACCAAATTAACCACTTCGTTCCCGACTGATGGCATCACAATTTTTAATACTTGTGGCAAAACGATTTTACGCATCGTTTGCAATTTACTTAAGCCCAATACTTTCGCACCATCATATTGCCCATCAGGGATACTCTGAATACCACCACGGAATATTTCAGCAAAATAGGCCGTATAATTTAGAATAAAAGTTACCGTCGCCGCTTCAAAGCGTGGTAAAGTCATAATATTTGCCAGGCTTAAGCCATAATAAACAAACACAATTTGTAGTAATAAAGGTGTGCCACGCATTATCCATACGTACGCGTTCATAACCCATTTCAATAAATAAATGTCTGAACGCAATGCTAACGACACTAAAATTCCTAGGGGTACCGAACCAATCAAGGTTAGGACAAACACACCTAAAGTCATTTTTAGACCACCTAGTATACTTGGTAAAATCTGTACAATATAGTCCATACGCAATCTCCTTAATAAATAAAAAAAGCCCTCAAGCAATTATACAAATTGCTTGAGGACGATTACTCGCGGTTCCACCTCAGTTTAATTAACCATTGCTGGTCAATACTCTAATACCATTGCTATCAAATGGTATTCATGGATAACATCATGACACGGGAACGATTAGGCTCCGATAATCTTGGGTGTGGTTCATCTAGTACCTTGGTTACTTTTCAGCTTCAGCGTAACTCTCTTAACAAGATAACAAGACTACTCGTCCAATCAAATCTTTCTATAAATAACTGTTTACAATAATATAGTTTAAAACCAACCATAAGTCAATCTTATTTTGACAGATTTCTTTGTGATCGGGAATCCAAGGTTAAACGACCGTTCAAATCACGCTGTGTGACATCGTAAGCTGAGATGTCTGGCTTTTTTGTGGCATTATATAAATAAATAACTAACTCATACACAATGATGAGTAAAACTAAGTTAATAATAATAGTTGGAAACAAATGAAACATGATAAAGTTAGGAATATTTAAGTTCACCAAACTGATAATGCCAAATGCCGCATAATCATACGCCATGTAGGCTGTCAATGTGACAAACCAAACAGCTAACGATGACGAAAAACTATAAGATAGGTATCTCTGAATGAACTCTGCTAATTTAAGCATCAGCAAAAAGCCGATGATAGCCGGACCAACTATACCCGTGTAAAAAATATCAACAAGCATACCTGCAAAAAACGCAATTGTATATAACCACTTACGTTTAATCTGTTGTGCATGTCCGGACATAACAGGCATCATCACAATAATTAGTGATAACATAGGACTTGCCGACATTGGTTGTTTAAATAGTAATGGTGCCAAATATAATGATATCCCACCGTCAAGCATAACGGCGATGATAACTAAAATAAAATGAACCCATGTGGTACTTATATATTTCAGCATAATTATTCTCCATAATTGTTACAAAATTGGTAACTACATTATAGTAGCCTGATTTTCACCATCTCGTCAACCAATTTACATCAAAAAAATCCTGTCATAAAACATACTAGACTGCTACACTTAAAAGAGTAGGTTAATAAGGAGAAATAGCATGCAAAAATTAGATTACTCTGCACAAGATAAATGGCCCCGTACTTCAAGTAATATGCAGTCACCAGTCGCATTATCTGACGATTTAGCAATTAAAAATGATTTTCAAACAGCATTATCTTTTGACTATGATCATACGGCCAATTATGTTCGCGATACTGGTGCAGGCATTGAAGTTGGTTTAACCGGCCATGCCGAGTTAGGAAATCGTCCCTTTACATTGAAACAATTCCACATCCATACACCTAGTGAACATACAATAAACAAACAAGCATATGATGCTGAAATTCATTTCGTGCATGAAGCCAGTGATGGTCGCCTGGCTGTTGTTGCAGCAATGGTTGAAGCTGGTCATAAATCTGCAACTTATGAGGCTGTCTTACAACACATGAATGAAACAACGTCCTTCAACATACCGGTGGATGATATTATGCCTGAAAACAAAGACTATTATCACTATATAGGTTCATTGACTACGCCGCCTTTAACTGAAAACGTTGAATGGTATGTATTAAAAACGCCAGTTACTCTCTCACAGGAACAAATCACTCATTTAATGACTTTCTACAGCCATAACAATCGTGACTTACAAGCACTAAATGAGCGTCCAATCATTTCTTCAAATTAAACACATATTAATAAATATAATAAAAAGCTGGTATGAACTGAACCCCAAAAATTGGAGAGAAGTTTAAGCAACTAGCTGGTCGGAAAGATTTCGGTATTGAACCGGAGTTTTTCCGGCCAGTTTTGTTTTAATCCGTTTATTATTGTAGTAATAGATATAATTATTGACGGCAGACTTCAGCTCGTCATAGTTTTGATAATGATTATTATGGACAGTTCCTACCTTCAAGAGATGGAAGAAACTCTCTGCCATAGCGTTGTCTAGACAGGTCGCTTTGCGACTCATGCTTTGAAAAACATGGTTGTTCTGCAAACGTGAGACATACTCATAATTTTGATACTGGAATCCCTGGTCAGAGTGGATTGTTAAACGGTAATTTAATTTGGGCCTAGTATTTAATAGTTCATCTAGTGGTTTCGTAACGAAATCAACGGTTGGATGAAGATCAATATTCCAAGTGAGAATTTCACCACTATAAACATCAATATATGCTGTAAAATATGCTCGTTCAGATACTGTTCCAGATCCCCAACGCATTTCAGTAACATCTGTGAGTACTT
>NZ_JAMXDB010000039.1 GCF_024718545.1 Weissella fangxianensis | reverse complement strand
AAAGTAGTTGGAGGATCGCCTCCTGCGAGGATAGGACATCGCGATGCATTAATGGACGTTTAGCTCAGCTGGGAGAGCACCTGCCTTACAAGCAGGGGGTCACAGGTTCGATCCCTGTAACGTCCATAGTAGATTATGGATACATATTATTTATAAAAAAGTTACCGAATATTTGGTAACTTTTTTATTTTAAAATCGATATAACGTGGATAAAATAAAAATCCAACCGTTATGAAACCGATGTTTCTGATATAATGGATACTAGTTTGTTTGTAGAGAATCGAAAGGAAATTTGATATGTCGGATTACGCAGTGAAGTATGAATTACTTCACGTCGAAAAGCATACAGGTGCACGATTAGGGAAAATTACGACACCGCATGGGGAAGTTATGACCCCAATGTTTATGCCTGTGGGTACACAAGCGACTGTGAAAGGTGTGTCACCACGTGAATTAAAAGAGATTAATTCGCAATTCATTTTATCAAATACATATCATTTATGGTTACGGCCAGGAGATGAGTTAATTGCTCGAGCTGGTGGTTTGCATAAATTTATGAATTGGGATGGTCCAATCCTAACTGATTCAGGTGGCTTTCAAGTCTGGTCATTATCAGATCATAATCACATTACTGAAGATGGGGTGACCTTTAGAAATCATTTAAATGGTGACGAGATGTTCTTATCGCCAGAAGTTGCTATGCGAATTCAAAATAATCTTGGCTCAGATGTCATGATGCAACTGGATGAAGCAATTCCTTATTTTGAGACATATGATTATGTTAAGAATTCAGTTGAACGAACATCGAGATGGGCGGAAAGAGCACAAAAGGCTCATAAACGTGAACAAGATCAAGCATTATTTGGTATTGTTCAAGGGGCAGGTTTCCGTGAATTACGAAAGCAGTCTGCACAGGATTTGGTATCATTAGATTTGCCAGGTTATGCCATTGGAGGCTTGTCAGTTGGTGAGTCAAAGCCGGAAATGAATCGTGTACTTGATTTTACAGTACCATTTCTACCAGAAAATAAGCCACGATATTTAATGGGGGTGGCCGCTCCAGATTCACTAATCGATGCTGCCATTCGTGGTATTGATATGTTCGATTGTGTGTTACCAACTCGAATTGGTCGTAAGGGAACCTTGATGACTTCAAATGGTCGCATTGTGATTAAGAATGCAAAATATAAAGATGATTTTTCATTAATTGATCCTGAGACTGAAGATTATGGTTCGCAGCATTTTACAAAAGCTTATTTACATCATCTTTTCAAAACAAATGAATTATATGGACAAACAATTGCATCAGTACATAATTTACGGTATTTGCTGAAATTGATGGAAGATGTCCGTCAAGCAATTGCAGAAGACCGTTTACTTGAATTTAGAGAAGAGACTTTACGTAAATACGGTTATTTTGAGCCAAATGCTAGATTGTTTTAAAATTAGTCAATATACTTAAGGAGTTTAAATTTATTATGAACGCAAATATACTTATTTTAGTTGTATTTATCGCCGCTATGTACTTTATTATGATTCGCCCACAACAAAAGCAACAAAAGAAGCGCCAAGCTATGATTAATAATGTTCAAGTTGGTGCTGAAGTAATCACTATTGGTGGTTTGCATGGTACTATTTCATCAGTTAATAAAGAAGCACATACCTTTGATTTGGATGCAGAAGGTGTTATCTTGGTTTTTGAATTGTCAGCTATTCGTCAAGTTGTTAAAGAAGCTAATGCACCAGTTACGACAGAAGAACTAACAGCAGAAGCGCCTGAAGTTAACGATTCTGAAGCAGATTCTGATGATAGTCAAGAAGCTACTGACGCGCAAAAAAATGAAGAAAAATAAGCTTTGTAAATTATGAGTTAGGTCTTTGAAAAATGCTAGTATTGCTAGTAATATTTTTCAAAGGCTTTTTATATGTAATTTTATAAGAATGTCTTATGATGAAAGTAAGTAAGTTTGATAAGTAAGGAGGGATTTCATGGCCAATTTGTTAGAAATACCGATCCATTTGAATACGAACCGTAAAATTTTGCATATTGATATGGATGCTTTTTATGCACAAATTGAAATGCGTGATAATCCTGATTATAAATCAGTGCCGTTAATCTTGGCGAATGATCCTCGTAAAACAGGTGGTCGGGGTGTGGTTGCAACTGCAAACTATTTAGCTCGTGAATTAGGGGTTCATTCGGCAATGAGTGCTGCTGAAGCTTTAAGTTTGGCACCGCAAGCAGTTTTTGTTCCGCCGAATTTTTCTAAATATCGTGACGTTTCTCAACAACTTCATCAAATTTTTAAACGTTATACCAATAAAATTGAGCCAGTAGCCTTTGACGAAGCTTATTTAGACATTACAGAGAACATACCAAAGATAAATAATCCAATTCAATTAGCACATGAGTTACAGCAGATTATTTATGAAGAGCTTGGATTGACGAGTTCAGTGGGCACTTCTTTTAATAAATTTTTAGCAAAATTAGCTTCCGAACATAATAAACCAAGTGGCTTAACGGTTATCAATCCAGAGGATATTCGCCCCTTCCTAGATATGTTACCGATTAATGAGATGCGTGGTGTGGGTACTAAAACTGCTGAACAAATGATGTCGTTAGGCATTCATAACGGTAAGGACTTGTTTAATACGACACAAAATAAATTGGCCGATACATTCGGGAAAAGTGGCTATATTTTTTATGAACGAATTAGAGGTGTTGATGACCGTCCGGTTGTTTGGCAACGAGAACGTAAATCGATTAGTAAAGAAAGAACTTATGGACCGTTTTTAGATTCTGAACAAGCAGTGATAGATGAATTAAAAGACTTGTCCGGTAAGTTAATGAAATCATTGATTAAATCACAGGTACATGGTAAAACATTGGTGCTAAAAATTCGAGATGATGAATTTCAAACGGCTACTCATCGTGCGACAAGAATCGACTTTTTTCCGAATGATGAAGATGAAATTTTTCGTGTTGCACAAGACATTTTGGATGAACTTGGTGGCTATCAAAACCCTATTCGATTGCTTGGTTTAACAATGACAAATTTGGCAGCACTATCCTTTGAAAATGTCGTATTACCTTTATATGAGTAGGAACTCATGTGATTTTTCTGATATACTTACATATATTGTTGATTCATATATCATTAACACAATTGTTAGTTAATAAAAATTTTTAATAGAATAGAGATTTGCTTATGACAGCGCAAACAGCAATATTAGCGCAAATAAAGGCCGCACACACAATAATTATTCATCGTCATCAAAGACCAGATCCTGATGCTTTTGGGTCACAATTTGGTTTAGCAGAATTAATAAAAACATCATTTCCTGAGAAACAGGTACACGTTGTTGGTAAAACAGTACCAAGTATGGCTTGGATGGGCCAAATGGAAAAAATTCCAAACAGTTTATATGATGATGCTTTAGTTATTGTCACTGATACAGCAAACTCACCACGAGTAGATGATCGTCGATTTGAATATGGTAAGGTATTAGTAAAAATAGACCATCATCCAAATGATGAACCATACGGTGATTATACTTGGGTTATAGAAGATGCCTCATCAACATCAGCGATGATTTTTTCATTTTATCAAGAATTTTCTGATGAATTGAAGTTATCGGATAAAGGTGCTGCATTTTTATACTCAGGAATCGTTGGCGATACGGGACGCTTTCTATATGGTACAAGCTCTGAAACAATGAACATTGTTGCTAAGTTAATGAAATTTAATTTTGATTGGGTAAAAATTAACCAGCAAATGGATACAATTTCATTACCAGCTGCCAAAGCATCCGGTTTCGTCTATGAAAACATGATAACGACGCCAAATGGTTTCAATTATATTATTCTAACTAGTGACATTGTTGAAAATTTTAATCTGGGAGATTTTGGTACGGCGTTTATTGTGCCTTTATTAGGTAAAGTGAATACGGTCAAAGCCTGGGCGGTTTTTGAACAACAAGATGATGGTTATTTCAGAGTGAGATTACGATCACGTGGCATCATTATTAATGAAATTGCCAAGCGACATGGTGGTGGTGGCCATGAATTTGCGGCTGGCGCAAAAGCAAAGAATATAGATGAAATTAATGACATCATTCATGAAACAGATAACTTACTAAAGGAGCAAACAAAAAGATAATGGCGAAATTTACCGATTATAATTTACGGTCAGAGATTTATGAAGCTCTGACAGCGTTACATTTTAAAGAACCAACAGCTGTGCAAGCAAAACTTATTCCAGTGATTTTACAGGGGCATTCAGTGGTTGGACAATCACAGACGGGATCAGGGAAGACCCACACTTTTTTAATTCCAATTTTTCAACAATATGATGCTGAAGATCAAAAAGTGCAGGCAGTTATTACAACGCCTTCACGAGAATTAGCACAACAGATTTATGAGGCAGCAAAGCAATTAGGTAGCGCTTTTTCAGAAGCTGATCAACCACGGATTAGCTTGTATGTTGGTGGAATGGACAAAAGCCGTCAAATTCACCAACTAAAAAATAAACAGCCACAAATTGTTATTGGAACACCCGGTCGTATTAAAGACTTATACCAAGCTGGCGAATTGGATATTCATACGGCCAGTACACTGGTCGTAGATGAAGCAGATATGACGCTTGACTTAGGTTTTCTACCTGATGTAGATGCGATTGCGAGCGCAATGCCTGAAGACTTGAAAATGCACGTCTTTTCAGCAACAATTCCACAAAAATTACAACCATTTTTAAAAAAATATTTGTCAAATCCCGTCATTGAAGAAATTCCTTCAGAGACAGTGATTGCACCCACTATTAAAAATATTTTGGTGGGGACAAAGGGTGAATCTAAAGATACGTTAATTTATAACTTGTTAACGATGGGAAATCCATATTTGGCACTAGTTTTTGCAAATACAAAACAAAGGGCACATGAGTTAACAAAAAGTTTACGTAGTCGTGGCTTAAAAGTCGTTGAAATCCATGGTGGTATTCAACCACGTGAGCGTAAGCGAACGATGCAACAAATTCAACATCTAGATTATCAATATGTTGTTGCTACTGATTTGGCGGCCAGAGGAATTGATATTCCAGGTGTTTCACTAATTATCAATGATGGTATTCCAACAGAGTTAGAATTCTTTATTCACCGAGTTGGTCGAACAGGTCGAAACGGTATGTCTGGAACAGCTATCACAATCTATAATCCGGATGAAGAAAATCGTGTCCAAATGGTTGAAAATATGGGCGTGAAATTTGAGCCAATGACCTATGCGCATGGCGAGTTGAAATCAGGGTATGATCGCCGTCGTCGTCAGAAACGTGCAAAGTCAACTGCTAAATTAGATCCAACCATGATTGGTATGGTGAAAAAGAAGAAGAAACGTGTTAAGCCAGGTTATAAACGACAGATTAAAAATAATATTGCTCGTGATGCAAAATATAAGAAACGTGTTGCAGAGCGTGAGACGCTACGTGCTGCTAAAAAAGCAAAAAAACGGTCGCACGGTAAATAATTTGTTAATTTATATTTACAAAAATATTTCAAGTTCTAAAAAGTAAGAAAAACATTAACGGATATGATATAATACCCACAAGGACATGTCAGATTATTTCTTAGAGCATACAGAAACGTTGTGTTTGATGGGAACAACGCTAAGGGTCATTTGACGCTACCTATTATAATTGTTTGCGAAAGTGAACCGCGTGCTAGCGATATTGGCAATTAAAGAGGTAATGATACAGACAATCATTGCAATCGGAGTGGTACCGCGTATGAGCGTCTCTGTTATTGCAATGACTGCCTGTTTTTTATTTAATATTTTTTGAAATGAGGCTTACATTAAAGATGAAAGAATTATCATCGGCTGAGGTTCGTAGCTTATTCTTGCGCTTCTTTGAAAGTAAAGGGCATAAAATTGAACCATCACAATCGCTAATCCCACAAAATGATTCAACTCTTCTTTGGATTAATTCTGGTGTTGCGACTTTGAAGAAGTATTTTGATGGAACGGTTGTTCCTGATAACCATCGTATTACTAATGCACAAAAGTCAATACGAACGAACGATATTGAAAATGTTGGTCATACAGCCCGTCATCATACGTTATTTGAAATGATGGGAAACTTTTCAATTGGTGATTACTTTAAGGAAGAAGTGATTCCATGGGCTTGGGAACTACTAACAAGTCCAGAATGGTTTGGTATGGATCCAGATAAATTGTATGTAACGGTATATCCAGATGATGACGAGACAAAAGACATTTGGTTAAATAAGGTTGGCCTACCTAAGGACCATCTTTACGATGAGCCAGATAACTTTTGGGATATTGGTGAGGGACCTTCAGGACCTGATTCTGAGATTTTTTACGATCGTGGGGCAGAATTTAATGATCCCGATGAATCAGAAAATTATCCTGGTGGTGAAAATGAACGTTACTTAGAAATTTGGAATTTGGTTTTCTCACAATTTAACCACCTACCTGGCTTAACAGATAATAAAGACTATCCTGAGTTGCCAACAAAAAACATTGATACTGGTATGGGATTAGAACGTGTTGTGTCTGTATTCCAACATGCGAAGACTAATTTTGAAACAGATCTATTTTTGCCGCTTATTCATAAAACTGAAGAAATTTCAGGACAGTACAAGTACGGTGAAGATGATACAAAGGACATTTCCTTCAAGGTGATTGCTGATCATATTCGTGCCGTAACTTTTGCTATTGGTGATAGCGCATTACCTTCTAATGAGGGACGTGGATACATTATCCGTCGACTACTACGTCGTGCTGTGTTGCATGGCCGTAAATTAGGCATTAATCAAGTGTTCTTAAAGGAGCTTGTTCCTGTCGTTGGTCAAATCATGATTTCTTATTATCCTGAAATTGCTGATAATGCTGATTATATTTCTTCAATTGTTGAAGCGGAAGAAATTCGTTTTAATAAGACATTAACTGATGGTTTGTCATTATTAGATGGTGTGATTGAAAAGGCTAAGAATGATCAGGGAGTTATTGACGGTGCAGTTGCGTTTAAACTATATGATACCTATGGTTTCCCATATGAATTAACAGAAGAGTATGCCGTTGATGAAGGCTTGAAGGTCGATCGTGCTGGCTTTGATAAAGAAATGAAAGCACAACAGGACCGAGCACGTGCAGCACGTTCTAATAACGCTTCGATGGGTGTTCAAAATGAGTTATTGACAGGATTAAAGACACCATCTCAATATGTTGGTTGGTCAGAATTAACGGTTGAACAATCTGAGTTGTCTAACCTAATTGTCGACAATAAGTTAGTTGAAGAAGTTAACACAGGTGAAGCACAAGCAATTTTTGCAAAGACGCCTTTCTATGCTGAGATGGGTGGTCAAGTGGCTGATCTTGGTACAATTTATGATGAATCTGGTCAACTAGTTGCAAAGGTAACTGACGTACAAAATGCACCGAATGGACAACATTTACATACCTTGTCTGTCAGTGCACCAATGTCTAGTGGTAAGCTATATAAACTTGATGTTGATCGTCCATATCATGCTGCGGTATCAAAAAACCATACGGCCACGCATTTGTTAGATCAAACTTTGCGTAATGTTCTTGGAGAGCATACGACACAAGCTGGATCACTTGTTACTGCAGAAGGATTACGTTTCGACTTTACTTATAATGGTTCAGTACCAACTGAAAAATTACAGGAAATCGAAGACGTTATTAATCAAAAAATTATTGATAATTTGCCTGTTTCATGGATTGAGACAGATATTGAAAACGCTAAAAAGTTAGGTGCGGTAGCAGTCTTTACTGAAAAGTATGGTGAAACCGTCCGTGTTGTTTCAATTGGTGATTATAATGTTGAGTTTGATGGTGGTACACATGCTAATTCAACAGCTGAATTAGGTATGTTTAAAATAGTTAGCGAACAAGGAACAGGTGCTGGTATCCGACGTATTGAGGCAGTTACTGGTGCTGGTGCAATGGCATTGTTCAAGTTGCACGATAGTTGGCTAGCTAAGGCAGCAGAACAAGTGAAAGCACCACAGCTTTCTGAAGTTAATGATAAAATTTCTGTCCTACAAACAGCACTTAAAGAGGCAGAACGTCAGTCGGCTTCTCTTGAGCAAAAATTAGCTAATCAAGAAGCTAATGCTGCATTTGCGAACCCACAAAAGGTTAATAACTATACACTAATTGCAACTGAGATGGCGGTTGAATCAATGGACGTGTTGCGTTCAACTGCTGATACGTGGAAGCAAAGTACACCATCAGATGTATTGGTTTTGGCTGCTAATCTTGGTGAGAAGGTTAACCTGTTGGTTGCAGTTTCTCCATCAGCAGTTAAAAAGGGTATTAAAGCGGGTGAACTGGTAAAGGCAATCGCGCCAGCAATTGGTGGTGGCGGTGGTGGTCGCCCTGATATGGCTCAAGCTGGTGGTAAAAACCCAGCTGGTATCGCAGACGCCTTTAAGCAAGCAGCTGACTGGTTACAAGATAAATAAAAGTTAGTTTTATTAATAGAAACCTTAAAGGGAGGTTTGGGTATAATGAGTTCATTGGATAATACGGCAGTATTTAAATTTGGTAATAATGAATCGCATGATGTCCGAAAGATGTTGGAAGTTGTATATGCAGCGTTGGAATCAAAAGGATATAATCCGATTAACCAAATCGTTGGCTATTTAATTTCAAATGATCCGGCATATATTCCACGTGTTAATGATGCTCGAAATTTGATTCGTAAATTTGAACGTGATGAAATTATCGAGGCATTAGTAACGGACTATTTAGCAAAGTAATATCGTAGAGGAAGAGGTCAAATGATATGAAGCGTATTCTAGGTTTGGATGTCGGTTCACGCACAGTAGGTGTTGCAGTTTCTGATCAGTTAGGATGGACTGCGCAAGGCGTGGAAATTATTCAAATAAATGAAGATGAGAAAGAATTTGGCATCGACCGAATGAAAGAACTAGTGACTAAGTATGAGCCAGGTGGCTTTGTTTTAGGTCTACCTAAAAATATGAATAATACTTCGGGACCACGTGTTGATGCCTCACGCGCTTATGGTGAGTTGTTGAAAGAAACCTTTGGACTACCAATTGACTTTCAAGACGAACGTTTGACAACTGTTGAAGCGGAGCGCATGCTAATTGAAGAAGCTGATACGTCTAGAAAAAAACGTAAAAAAGTTATCGATAAGTTGGCTGCTGGTTTGATTTTACAAAATTATTTGGATCGTAAGGGACCACTAGTAAAGTAAGAAGGTAAACAAATGGATGAAGAACAAGACATTATTACGTTAGTTGATGATAATGGGGATGAACAATTATTTGAGGTATTATTCACCTTCAAATCGGAAGAATATGGTAAGTCATATATTATTCTTTACCCGGCTGGTTCAGGCGAGGATGAAGAAGTTGAGATGTTAGCCTATATTTTTGACCCAGAAGAAACAAAAGTTGCCACAGAAGGTGGTTTGACACCAATTGAGGATGATGCAGAATGGGCTATGGTCGAGGAACATTTAAATCAATTTTTAGATGAGCAAGAAAATTAGTTAAAGGTTAGTTGAGAACATCTATCCAATGTTATCGGATAGGTGTTCTTATCTTTATTAGGAGAGATGAGATGGACGAGGCAGAAGTTTTTATTTTGACTGATTCAGACGGTCAAGAACATGAATTTCAAGAATTATTTTCATTTGATTCAGAGGATTTTCATCGGTCGTATATCATCTTAGGTCCGGTTACGGAAAATGAAGATGAAGAGGTTGACGTTTTACCATTTATTTACGATAAAAATGCGGAAGAAGGCATGTTACAACCAATTGAAACGGATGAAGAGTTTGCGATGGTTGAAGAAGTTATGAATACAATTTTTAACGACCCAAAATTACAATAATTAATAAACTTTAAGTTAAGAAAGACTGGGACAAAAAGGATTGTCTCAGTTTTTTTAATGCTGAAAATTCAGTGATTATAATGTGGAAAATTTAATTGTATCTACGTCTTTATTATTAGAAAGGGGGGAGCATATGGTTCAAATTAAAGCATTATATTATCGCTATCAACATCAGATATACTTTAGTGTCATTTTAATTATCGTAGGGATTAGTCTGTTAATTTGGTGGCAAGTTTCTCAAAGTAGTAACAGTGTGTCATCAAAAGATTTTACAACCATTGCAGCGCATCAAAAAGATGCAAAAAAAATAAAAAAACCAATAAATAATGAAAAATCAGCAAACATTGTGATTGATGTGAAGGGAGCTGTTCATCGACCAGGCGTTTATTATTTTGATAAGCAGCCAATCGTTGCAGAGGTATTAAGCCGTGCCGGAGGAACCTTATCCAGCGTTGACAGTGTTCGAATAAATCTGGCAGCAACGTTAACTAATGGGCAGGTTCTCTATATTCCAACAGGAGATGAACAAGTGCCTGACGCGTATCCTTTACCAGGACAATCCCCACAGAATGTTCAGGATGATTTTCGGAACAATCGTCCTGATCAATCTAGTAATGATAAGATCAACTTAAATACAGCCGACAGTGCGGCATTACAAAATTTACCAGGAATTGGTGAAAAAAGAGCACAAGATATTATTAAACAGCGTGAAACGATGGGTGGGTTTAAAGTAGTTACCGATTTACAGAAAGTAAATGGCATTGGTGAAAAAACATTTACAAAATTGGAACCTTTGGTAACGGTATGAAATCGGGATACTTATTGATATTAGGGATGTGTTTGGCATGCATTAATGTTATATTCTTATTTCATTTTTGGTGGGCTATCCCCATTTTTCTATGGCTGATTATTTTGTTATATCGTAAATTTAGTTTTCGCCTATTGAGTACTTGTATTTTAATAATCGTTTTGAGCTATTTTATGTATTGGCAGTTCAATATCAGTCGTTTAGATAAACAAGCTGTTGATGACATTAATTCTTATCTTGTGATTCATCCTGATAATATCGATATCAAGCCAGATTACGGTTCTGGAACTGCTAGATTGACGACTGGTGAAAAAGTACGCATAAGTTTCGATAAACAGAGTGAAATAGCAAAAAAATGTTCTCAAAATTCACACCCAATTTTTGTTCAAATTACTGGTAAACTAAATCATATACGTGAAGCACGTAATGAATATTCTTTTAATCCTGATGCTTATTGGCGTAGTCGAGGTATTGTACATCGTTTACAGATAAAAAAAGCAAAAGTATTAGGAGATGCCAAACCAAGGCATTTTGTTGAGTTGATAGTTTGGACGATTCATAGTTTCCATTGCCAACTGGTTAATTGGTTTGAAAAGTTACCCAAAGGATTAAGAGATTATGGGGAGACTTTACTGCTAGGCTATACACGTCCAGAATTTTATATTGAGAATGGCGGTATTCAATTACTAGGTTTGATGCATCTGTTTAGTATTTCAGGCTTTCAGGTAACGATTGTCTACCAAATATGGCGTTGCTTATCACAACGGTTATGGATCCAACGTGAGCATTCGCTGGTTATTGTGCAATTTATTTTAATTATCTTATGGGTATTTGCTGGTGGTGTGCAATCATTGATTAGGCCTATATTTTTAGGCGTGAGTCAAGCATGGCGTGATTTACATTGGCTTAATATTGATGCAAAGGATGCTTGGGGATTAGCATTGATAGGTGGTTTGTTAATTGAACCAGGAGTTTTACATAATTTAGGCGGTCAACTATCTTACTTATTGACTTTTGGATTACTTTGGCTTCAGAATCGTCCTTCGTGGTATCAAAGTATCTGGCTATCATTTTTTATTTTACCGACATTACTATGGCATACTTTTAGTTGGCACCCAGTTAGTTTAATTGCTAATTTAATAATCGTACCTATTTTTGTATGGTTCATTATGCCTGTTATCACCCTTGGAATTTTTGCGACCATCTGTCATTTTATCTGGTTGCAAACTATTTGCGAATGGATTATTAATAACATGCAGCTATGCATTACATGGGGTGAAAGGATACCCGGTGAATGTTTATTTGGTCGGCCATTAATATTGTTTTGTATTGTTTTGACTTTATTGCCTTTGGTATGGTTAGTATCCCAGAAAAAATATTGGCTTGTGATATTAGTTTGTTGCTATTCAGTGGCTTGGTTAACCCCACGAATGTTTTCCGGCGGTTTTATTGCATTTTTTGATATTGGGCAAGGAGATACGACCATATTAAGACCAACACATCAGCAAGTAACTATGGTTGATGTTGGTGGTAAATTTCAATTTTCGCAAAACAATCAGCAAGGACAGCCTATTACTAATTATCAGGTTGAAGAATTAATTCATTTTTTAAAAGGACATGCTATTGATAACGTGCAGCAGCTAATACTGACGCATAAGGATATCGATCATATAGGAAATGTTTCAGATTTCCTAGCAGAGATTAAAGTGGCAAAAATATATGTACCTGCTGGTATGGAACGCCAGGCTAAATTTAATAAGCGAATCACGAAATACATTCACTCCGGAGGAAAAGTATGTCCAGTACTAGCGGGAATGAAAATTACTCAAGCTATTCAAGTTTGTCATCCGTTACAACAAGGGATGGGTGAAAATGATGATTCTATTGCAATCTATGTTAACTTTAAGCGGGTTAAACTAATGATGACTGGGGATTTATCTAAAAAAGGGGAGAAAGAAATCCTAAAACATTATAATATACCACCAGTCGATATTCTTAAATTGGGTCATCATGGCTCAAAGACCAGTACTGATGCAGCATTCGTTAGTCATTTAAAGCCGCATTTTGGTATTGTTTCGGCCGGTGTGAATAATCGCTACGGACACCCAAATAAGGAAACGTTGATGACTGCAAAAAAATACCATGTTGTTATTTATAATACTGCTAAACAGGGTATGATTAAGGTAAAATGGGGGCTTTTTAATTGTTATCGTTTATTTTATGTTCATAAATTAAAACATTAGTGGGCAGAAACGTTGAGACGTGCTATCTTATAATATAGAAAAAAGTAGGAGGAATGTTGTTTTGACCGTAACTTTAACAGATGTTTTGAATGATGTGCAGACAGGACAACTACATCCAATTTATTTTGTCCAAGGTCAGGATCAATATCTATTGGACCTGGTTAGAGAAAAGTTTTTGACCGTTATTCAGCCAGAAGACCGGACGCTGAACTTGGCGCAATTTGATTTAACAGAAGTGCCCTTAAGTTTGGCCATTGACGATGCTAAGTCGGTACCATTTTTTGGTGATCAACGAGTGGTGATTTTAGACAATCCGTATTTTTTAACCGGTGAACGTCAAAAAAATAATCTAGAACATCATGTTGAAGATTTGGTGAACTACATTAATCAACCTGAGCCACAAACAATATTAGTTATTTTCGCACCGTATGATAAACTGGATAACCGTAAGAAAGTCACAAAACTGTTGAAAGAACAAGCGAGATATCTCTCATTTGTGAACTTAAGTGAAAAAGATATTAACCAATTTGTTAGTGATCGGCTAAATGAAAGAGGTTATACAATTGATTCTGAGGCAAAACAAGAATTGATTCGATTGACCAATTCTTCGTTGACCCAGATGATGTCAGAGCTAGATAAATTAATGCTTTATACGGTAGCGAAAAAGCAGATTAGGGTTGCTGATGTAAAAGATTTAGTGACTCATACGTTGACTGAAAATATTTTTGATTTAATTGATAGTTTACTAAATGGACAATTAACGCGTACTGTTAGTTTATACCATGAGTTGCTAGCTACTGGTGAAGAACCGCTTCGTCTGCATGGTGCGTTAATTGGTCAATTCCGTTTGTTGCTGCAAGTTAAATCTAACGTGAAGAGTGAAAGGGGAATCGCCTCTGAACTGAAAGTTCACCCATATCGAGTTAAATTAGCTAAACGTACTGTCAGAAAATTTAGCTATCTTAGATTAGCAAGGGCATATCTTGGTTTGGTTAGTATGGAAGAACAACTGAAGTCGACAGCCCGAGATCCGGAATTGTTATTCGAACTGTTTATTTTAAAATATAAAAATGAAATGGCTGAATAAAAAACTTGCATATAGTTATCTAATTTAGTATTATATTTAGAGTGCATTAGCACATGACCTTTTACTATGTTTGACGGTTCACCGTCGTCATACGTTGTTTGAGGCGACTATATTATGAAAGGTGGATATCCAACAATGGCTATTTCTGCAGAACGCAAGAATGAAATCATCAATGAGTTCGCTCGTCACGAAGGTGATACTGGTTCAGTTGAAGTTCAAGTTGCAGTGTTAACTGCTGACATCAACGAATTGAACGGACATATGTCAGAGCACAAGCATGACTTTCACTCACAACGTGGCTTGATGAAGAAAATCGGTCACCGTCGTAACTTGTTACGTTACCTACGTAATAATGATGTACAACGCTACCGTGAGTTGATCCAAAAGCTTGGTTTGCGTCGTTAATATAAATATATTAATCACGTTTTTATTTTGACATTTATCATCGGAGGGAAAAGCGATGCCAATTATTGAGTCATCAATCCAACGTGCCCGCTTGAACAAGGTGCAACGCGAGCGTAACATCTCACAATTAAGTGCATACCGTACTGAAGTGAAGAAGTTCCGTGTTGCTGCTGAAACTGGCGAAGGTAACTTGCAAGAGTTATTTGCTTCAGCTTCATCAGCAATCGATCGTGCCGCATCAAAGGGCTTGATTGCTAAGAACAAGGCTTCACGTGATAAGTCACGTTTAGCTACATTGTTGAAGAAGTAATTTCTAATTACAAATAGACAATATGAAAAGGCTAGTAGCATATGCTACTTGAACTGAACCCCAAAAATTGGAGAGAAGTTTAAGCAACTAGCTGGTCGGAAAGATTTCGGTATTGAACCGGAGTTTTTCCGGCCAGTTTTGTTTTAATCCGTTTATTATTGTAGTAATAGATATA
>NZ_JAMXDB010000038.1 GCF_024718545.1 Weissella fangxianensis | reverse complement strand
CTACAACTATTTAATCGTCACCAAATTAAAGTAAACTTCATGAACTTATTAACACAAAAAACGACCATGAATCTGACATAATCTGTCAGATTCACAGTCGCTTTTCACAAACCTAATTAATCGATTTTACTGTTTTTCACGCTATTTGACACAGAGCCAAGAAAAATAGGAACAATTTTGCACAAAAAAAGCGTTCAACATAAGGTTACGTTGAACGCTCTGTTTTAAATTTTACCCAAATGAATATTACAACTATGTAATAGTATAATCACCACAAAACATCTTCCATTACATTATTTTAAGGCTAGGTTTGTCAAAAAACATAATAAATTTTCACTATCTTGCGATTAATTTTTTCAGTTTAATATACATATTATATTTAAATTTATTTACCGGTATGTCAAAAGTACCAATTAATTGCTGTGCGACACCCTCAAATTGCGTCTTGAACTTTAACACACCATCGGTACCGTCAAATTTACCGTCAATGCCTAAGAAGTTATACGTTTTAACCCCTAATTTTTGCGAAATTTGTAACATATAGTCTTGAATCTGGTAAGGTGCATAGAATTCACTGTATTCTTCATATGATCCCGAGAATAAATAATCCGTTTCTTGCGGCATAATGATGAACATAGCTGCAGCAACTGGAATTACATCTTTTCCTGCATGAATCCGCATTTGCTTACCATGTTCAATGCGTATTTTATGATTTTCCCTTTGTTTAAATAATTCACTAAGTTGTTTATCAATACGCGTTTTATTAGCAGCTGTCTCACGTTTCTGCTGTAACTTATCAATATCACGGTTGGCCTTTTCCAGTTTATCGGTCGCAACTTGAATATACTTCGAGAAGCATACTTCTGCTACTACAAACTTAATCCGATCCTGGAATTTATCATACGCTGTTTCAAAATAAATTAGATCTTTACTCAAGAAATGCCGACGTTCAGCCGTATCATCAATAATTTGTTTAAACATTGGTAATTCTTCTCTAGATAGTTCACGCACATTAACTTGATAGAGTTTATTCTTCTTTAAATACTGCTTGGCCATCTTATGGTAGCTCTTTGATATTTCCGGGTATGTTTGACCATCAATCTTTTTCACATATTGCCAAACTGTCACTCCAGTATCTTGCATCCCATACTTAAATGGTTCATGTGTGAACCCTAAACTACACATCGTATCAAGAATTTGCTTTTTAGGTGTACAAATTGGTTGGCCATCATTGTCGAATTCTTGATAAATCGCATTTGGCGACACACTTAAATACAACCCTTTATTATGTTTAGCATACTGTACTAAACCATCAAAAAAACATTGCAAAGCATCCTTATCAGCCCAATCCTTTACAATTGGTCCGTAATCTAATGAATACTTATAACCTAATTTTGTTGGGTCTCAATTAACGACCCCCCCCCGCAAGAATTTCGTCTATATCGTTCACAACACCAAATACTTTTGCTTTACGACCTCTACTTAACAATAATTCAAATTGAAAACTACTTTGACCAAAGTTCCCTAACTCATTAGTTTCCACAAACTCTTCCCATTGGTCTAATTGACTATCTAGTTCTTTAAACTTCATAATTTTTCGAAAACCCATTCCTATATTTATTGATAATAATACATATATGTAAACAACATTAATTGTACACCATGATTCACTGAGACTAAAATAGCTTAAAAAATTCAATGAAAATTTAAACTGTTTGGTGACTAAAGTTACTCTAATAAATAATTTTCATTACAGTAAAGTGATAGGAAATCCAGCACTAAGATATAAGATAACTACTTAATATATAAGGAAAAAATCATCTCATATTCAAAAAAACCTAAGAGCTAAGTGCTTTGTAGCACAGGTTCTTAGACTTGTATCTTACATATATACGTATTTTCCGTTTAAACAAACTACTTTTGGTTACTAATTTTTTTACGAGTAATGAAATAAACTGTACAATTACCGGACTAATTGATTTACATTTTCCTTCACGTCAGGATCCTTTTGTGCTTGTTCTGGACTCTTAAAGTACCAGTTATAAACCGAGTCAGAGTAATATGTCATTCCCGAATTAAATTTACTGTTACCGTAAGTTTCATGATAAATACGACCAATTTCTCCACAACCTTGTTGTTTATCAACTAAACGATTGTTGTTAAACAAGTGATTAGTTCCTAATTTAGTTTTTTCTGCGGTTGTTCCGTCAGCTCTAGTTTTAACTCCTATATTATATTTATTAAAAAAGTAATTTTTTATTTGTTTTGGTGACCAAGTCGTCCGATATAGTGTGGGATCATCCTTGCGTAAATGTATATAATGTCCAGCTGGTGCCTTTTCAAATTGTTCGTCAATTTCTAATTTGCTAAAAGCCTCGTCTGATAGAGGTTGATTGTGTTTGTAGATGCCATACGAAACACCACCAGCGACAACAACGGCTGCTGCAATTAGACTAATTAACCATTTAATTCTTGTACTCATGTTTTACCTCCGACTGGTTCTATGAACGTTGTGGATTATCTTTTCGGGGATAAGCCTGTCTTAAATCTTGTTGAACTTCCCTCTGCAGATTATTATACGTGTTGTTTGTCGCGCGTTGGTTTGTTTGAACTCGGTTAGTTGGCTGAACAGTACCTCGTTGACTAGTTGCCCGCTGCGAAGTTACCCCTTGATTATTAACTGGTTGGCGATTAGTCCCCACTGAATTAACTGGTTGTACCGGCGTTGGATTAGGCTGTGGTTGTTGCATCTGACTTGATTGCTGATTAGGCATTGCTAGCGAACTAGTGCTTGTTGGTGCAACCGCTGGACCATTAAATGATCCCATTGACTGTGGTTGACCACTTTGACGACCAGTCACTGACGGTGTCGTTTTTGGTGGGGTAACTGCCGGTCTTGCAGTTGCTTGACTACCATCACGACTAGTGACAGATGCTTGCGACGATTCGCTTGAACCACTGCTGCTTGCCACATTATTCGGTAAGATAAGTCCTGGTTGTCCACCAGTTGCTGTGTTACCAGAACCTACCACACCACCATTTTCAGGTTGATCACCGGTTGGCTGGCTGGTTTGCGCCATGGTACCTGCATTACCACTGATTGCTCGCCCTGGTTGTGTACCGGGATTATGTGCTTGTGCTGGTGTTCGTGATCCGCTGGTACCAGGTACCGCTTGCGTATCACTAGTGGTATTGGCACCGGTAGTCGTCGCTCCGGCTGCTTGACTAGCTGTTTCAGGGTGATCTGCACTGGTATTTGGTCCACTAGCAGCTGCATTAATTGGCAAACCGCTTGTCCCAAGACTATTTGCCGATGTAGCTGTTTGTTGGCCTTGACCACCACTGGCACCACCTTGTACTGCTTGCTGTGTTGCATTACCACGTTTACCAGCTTGACTAACTTTTTCCTTCATAGCCTGGGCACCACTAGCAACTTTCTGACCACCAGCCATTGCTTTTTGACCACCTTTGGCAACACCATGTCCAACAGCACCCGCTGTCCGCACGGCCGATCCAGACAATCCTTTGGATGCACGACCAACACCTGCGGTGACCGCAACGGCACCAATGAGGCCACTAGCCGTGCCACCATGACCCGTTGGCATACCCGTCCAGTCGTCAATCAAAGCAAATCCTGATAACAACCCTTTACCGGCAGCTAACAATAGCGCCACGCTTACCACAGTATAAGGTCCCCAAGAGAGATTTTGATCGTTAATTGCTATCATACCCCATTGCACGAAAGCAAAGAATAAAACCAAATTTAAAGGCAATAAAGCCATGCCTAAGATACTACCTTCCATCACATGCAGAATTTGCATTGCCTTTTTACCTTCCATATCGCGAAAGGCTAATGCTAGTAAGGTTAGTGAATAATAAGCTAACCGGAAGAAGCGCACAATTAGTTCAATAATTGCTAAGAATCCGACAATCGCAAAGACAATCTCTGCTGCAATAATCCCAATCCAGTTCACTTTCACCCGTGGGTAAACTTCTTCGGTACCTTTTAACCAACCACCTTTATCAACTTTCTTGATTGTGCTTTCTCCTTGTTTATTCGCAAAAACATCTTTAGCCTTATCCTTCATACCCTTTTTGACATCGTCATCAATAGTATCCGTAAAAATGGATGACTTAACAATCGCGTTGGATGAATTTTTTTGAATTGGGCTATAATCATGAATTTTTTTATCATCCACATTGAAATTATCCTGGGCCACCTTTTTAAGATCAACAGAGTTATTTTTCCAAATATCTGTCAAAATACTATGACTCCCTGACCGAACATCCGTTGTACTGGTGCCCCCTAAAAGTTCCGCATCCATACTTTTAGCGACCTGGGTACCACCTGAAATGAGTAGTGGCACCATAGCAATGATAATCACCGCTGTTACAATACCGGCTGGCCATTCTTTACCTCGACGACCAGAAGTTAAATTAAATTGAATCACTTGAATCGCCAACATCAAAGCTAAAATAATAATTCCAACCATAAAGAAAATCCCAATATACTGGGTTAATCCGTATCCGGACATATCTTGTCCTGAACCATCGGCTTTGGTGAATAGACTACTAAAATCCATTAGTTTCCAGGCTGCATGCCAGGCGGTTAGTACGGCGTTTGCTAAGTCATAACACAAATCCGCAATTCCTTGACACATCATCTGTAAAACTGACAAAAACATGCGTGATTTTGGTTGTAAATAATCGGCCCATGATTCATAAAACGCATTTGTGGGGCCACTTGCTGGTAGTGGTACCAATCCAATCATGTTTGTTCCTCGCTTTCCTTAATTTTCTGTGACTTGTGCCTCACGCAGTTCGTCAATGTTCATTAGTAAATCAAAACACCGTTCATCATCTGCCAGGAATTCCCGCATCGCAGCTTGTTGGTTTAAATCAACATGTCGTTTAAAGAATTGATGGTCGACGGCATCGGCTTGTACCGCTAACTTCTCGGCATCAGCTGTGATGGTTGGTGTATCTAGTGCCGTTGCAATCATATCTTCAACTTGTGCCATGAAATCGGCATTCGTTAAATCAACAATTGAGACTAACTTCTCATTTGCATGTTGTGCAAAATCACGTTGCCAAATCGTATAATCATCCACTTCCTCCTCATCATTGATTTCCTCACTGCCTTTGTCAGCCACCGGTTGACTTTCGTCACTGTCAGATACCGGCTGTTCTACTGGTTGTTTAACCGTTACCATTGTATTGGTAGCAGACGAATTCATCATTGCCGCATCTAAGGTCGTCTCATTTGATGTTTCTGACACATCAGTACTCATATTGACTGCTGGTGCTGTCTCAATTTCAGTTTCAATGGTTTCCGGATTCACCTGGGCAGCTAATTGCTTGAAATACCCACTGTAATCCTGGAAAATGTCTTGATAACTTAAATGCTTGGTGTTGTTCTTAATGCGCAAATCCGTGGTGTAGTAATCCAAACGATAGCTTTTACCAATGAGATCACAAGCATTCGGCATCAATGTTTTGCCGGTATCGAAAATCGGTAGCGGTCGAATGCGGCGCCACTTCTTATCATTTCGCTTTGCCGTACGCATAATTACCATTTCACCATCATTTAACTCCTCTAATTCTTTGGCTGATA
This sequence comes from Weissella fangxianensis, assembly GCF_024718545.1. Taxonomy (GTDB): domain Bacteria; phylum Bacillota; class Bacilli; order Lactobacillales; family Lactobacillaceae; genus Weissella; species Weissella fangxianensis. The sequence continues at coordinate 10,283 of NZ_JAMXDB010000038.1, read as the reverse complement.
GTAATGGCATCTTATCAATTGAAATTTGGCGATTGCCTCGGTCTTGTTGTTGCTCACCCATTTGCGAGTTCACAATTTCTTTTTGCACCTCAATTTCACCTAAACGATCGGATACAGCTTGGTTGGTATCACGATCCTTGGTTTGAATATGAAATTGCGTCAACATGTTATTCATAATTTCTTTGGCTTCTGATTCTGAATAATGCTTGGCCACTTGCACATCATCTTGTACATACATATCCACAATATGACCGTAGGTTAAGCCACGGGTTAAGAAGTTATCAAAGCCTGGAATCCGGGGAAACATTGAAAACTCATTCAACTTGTAGATAATCTGCCGGTCCATCTTACGACGAGTAATTTCTGAAGCAATTTGCGTATTAACTGAAAAAACCTGACCTAAGAACAATGACGCAATTGCAGCATAATTATCATTACTTTGTGGCGTCACAATAAATACGGCCTTGGGCTTTTCGGAATAACGTAAGTCAAAAGTAGCCGGCTCATCGCTAATTAACGCTTGCTGCAAAGGATACGTCACCACTTGTTTAACGGGTTGTTGACTATGTGGATCAATTTTGACTTGTTGATTCAATTGACGCTTAACGCGTTTCTCACCCGTAATTTGCAGCCATGACTTTTGCAGATGCTTTGGATTTCCCTTGTCAGCAAAGTGAATCTTAATCAGCCATTCATCAGGAAAAACTTGATGGAACGGATATTGAATAACCCCGGCACGACTCACTTTCACGGCATCTTGTTCCAAATAATGCCCTTGAGGTGCGTCATCTTGGCGTTTGTAGAGTTCTACTAATGCCGTTGCACCGGCATAGTCTGTTGGGACATTCACCTTTAGCATTCGTGGAAAACCATAATCAGCAATTTGAATGGTTGACCGTGAGGTAAGTCGTGCAACGGTTTCAGAAGCAAATAAACTGGAACGACTTTGAAGCGTAAACATAACGGATGATTTGGTATCACCAGTCGCCCCTAAGTAAGATCCCGCTTTTAGAATCGCCTCATTAATAATTGGGGGCATCGGATCTAATTGACGTAACATGTTAAAGTATTGCGTTAATCCATCCAAATTCTTGTCCTTGGCATCATTAAATTGATTCACAGAATTAATGAATTGCGGCACCCCTGCTGGTGTAGCCAATGTTTGATCATCTTGGGCCATCGCTAACCATAAGAGAATCAGAATAATCGCTAATTGCGTGTCTTCCGCTGTCTTATCCCAAATATCATTACCACCTTCAGATGAACTCGATGAGCCAATAATTTGGACAATGACCATTGCCTCGTCTCGGGCCTTATCTAATTCACCCGCCATTGCATAATTCAAAGCAACTTGAAACGGGTTCCACGATTCAGACCAATCCGTGTCGGCAATGTTGAGTAATTGCACTTCATATCCGGCCTTTTGTAGTGGTATAAACGACATCTTGGCATCTTCATTTTTTGCATCAGTATCAATGATATTGGGTTGCACTTCAGCCCGGCGCATAATATCAATAAAATTATAGCCGCGACGTTGGTCCTTACCAGAACGGGTTGCCCCGGTGGTAATCGCGTGTGTCGGTTTTGGATCAATCCAATAAAAGCCTTGAAACCCACCTTCAACCGTGCGTTGGGCATCAAAATACTTGTTTAATAGTGGTAGTTGCATCAACCGTGGTCGCACTTGCTGGTACCACTTGGGGAATGTTTCGCGATTCAAACCCAAGGGAGCTTTCATCACTTGTTTTAACCAAAGGAATGGATGCAATTTGAAAAACGCAAACGCATAACCGGAAATGTGACTAATCGGTTGCCCTGCCGGACCCTTATAAAATTTATTACGATCAGGAATTAACACATAGGTGCGTTCAATTTCGTGCAGTGTGGCCCAGCGATTTTGATTGGTTGTCCTGTCGCCAAATTTTTGTACCCAGTCATACCAATTCTTAATCCCTAACCGGCAGAAAATGGCAAACATGACCACCATAATCGCCCAAATGATATAAGACTGTTCATGTAAGACACCACCAGATAATGAAAACATGACATATTGTTGCAAGTAATCCCAACCAAAAGCCGGTTTAAAGTATACATTGAACATATTCAACGCCATGTTGCCCAACCCAGAACGAATAATGTACCAAAGTGCGCCTGCTAAAGTTCCCACCAGCAGCGCCATCATAATGCCTAAGGCACAATAACCGGCAAAAACAAGTCCTTGAAACCAGAATTGACCCCGCAAGCGAATTTGACTTTGTTTTTCATACGATCGGGCTTGTTCATAACGGTTGCCAAACCACTCTTTACTCATGAAACCTCCTCCTCTTGGTTGCTTGGTAATTCTGTTTGCGAAACAACGGCTTGCCAACTCCCCCGTGGATGCGTGGCATCCGGCGGATTACCCCATGCCCGAAAGACAAAGGAATGCCCTTTGACTTGACCAGTGCGACGTTCGTGTAAAATTGCGGTGGCCATCTGTGCTTCCACAAATTCCATGATGGAATCATCCAGTGGGCGTACACCTAAACTCTTCCGATAACCTTTATTAACGAGGAAATCAATGAGTGGATGCGTGGCGATCACCCGATCATCCACAAATTCTTGGCCACTTGCAAAACTTGGAATTAATTGGCTAACATCTTGCGTACGATAAACCAATTGATAACCTTGCCGTTGGGCTTGTTGATTAAGTTTCGTCAGTTTCAAATCAATAATGCGCTTCACATCCGGCACATCTAATGGTTTAAAAATAATAGTAGCGCCAATACGACAGATAAATTCTTGCCGTAAACCGGCTCCTAATAAGGCATTTTCAAAATTTTTACTGAAGGTCAATTGATGCTGTGAATCATGCCGGTAGTCATCACTTTTAGCTGCGCGTTCAATAATTAATTGATGCCCAATGTTGGTGGTCATGACAACAATCAAATCTTTAAAGTTAATCGTTTGACCACGTTCGTTGGTTAAACGACCATCGTCTAGGATTTGTAGCAATAAATCTAAGACCATCGGGTCCGCCTTTTCAATCTCATCCAATAATAAAACTGAATAGGGATTAAACTTCACCGCTTCGGCTGCCCGCTCGGCAAACCGTTGCATCGATTGCTTAGCAAATTTAAATTCCGACATATCAAAGCGGATTAATTGCCGTTCATCACCAAAGTAATGCGTTGCTAACGCTTTGGCGGTTTCCGTTTTCCCCACACCGGGTGTTCCGGCTAATAGAAATGACAAGGGCTTACTCATATCACCTAAACCAGCAGTACGAACACGAATACTCGTGACAATTTTTTTCAACGCTGCGTTTTGACCAATCACTTGACGCTGCATCCGTTCGTACAACTGAAACAAGCGGTTGTCATCTTCTTCCGTCAAAACTGACATTGGTACGCGATAGCGTTCGTTAATAATACTGGCGACATCCGTTGTCGTTAATACTGAATGGTCATTCATTTTTGCCGCTACTAAGGCATTATCAAGCAAGGTAATCGCCTTCTCCGGGAAAAAATGTGTGGTAATGTACCGGTCAGAAAATTGAATAATGGTGTCAATGACTGGATCAGGTACAGCAACATGATCCGTGGTTGCTGCAATGATTCGCTGTAAAGTTGTTTTGGTTTGAGCTGGCGTAAATTCATCTAGCATGACTTTATCAAAACGACGTTCCATTGCATTATCAGATTCAATATATTGTTTAAATTCTGCCGTTGTGGTGGCGCCAATAACTTGAATTTCACCCCGGCCGATGGCCGGCTTTAAGATATTAGCGGCATCCATACCAGACGTGCCTTCAGCACCTGTGCCAATTAATTCGTGCATCTCATCAATAAATAATAAGATCTGGGGATTTGCTTTAACTTCAGCCACTAAATGATGCAGATTTGAGGCAAAATTACCACCAGCGGTTGTCGTCATTAAACTGGCTAACTCTAATGAATGGACTTCACGATTGACTAACGTGCCATGTAAACTGTCATCTTGCGTCAAGATGCGTTTCACCAATTCTTCGACTAAGGCAGTTTTTCCAACCCCGGCTTCACCTAAGACTGCGGCACTATTTTTCTTATGTTGATTTAAAATGCGAATCAGCCGACCTAATTCTGCATCACGACCAAACGCCCCATATTCTGACGGTTGTGCAGCAATGACTTGATTTAAATTGGTTGTAAACGCTTCTAGATAGGTGTTGGTCATACCTCATCATCTCCTCCCAGTGGTAAATCGTCATCATCTTGTTTGGCAACCCGCGTTTGTTCTGACAGAGAAATTGTTTCGGTTTTTGCCTGTTGTTGTCTTTGCTGCATCTGGGCTAATTCTTCTTCAGTAAAGAGTTGTTCGATGCCTTGTCCTTGTTGACGAGCTTCAATATTCGCGCGGCGTTGTTCAGCTTCTTGATCAAGTTCTGCTTGAATATCTTGCATTAAAGAATCATCTTGTCGAATTTCATTTAAGCGTTTTTCTAAAGCAGCCGCTTGTTTTTGCGTATCCATAAAATGCTCTCCTTGTAGTTCCATATCCTGCGTTGTCGTTAAAGTCGGTACTAGATCAGCTGGGACCACTTCAGCATCGACTGGAAAAACATTAACTAACGTCATGTGTTGCGCATCTTGTTGTATCGTCACTTCATATTCCTCATTTAAAACCGGATCACCGGCAGGAAATAAACTATGATATTGCTCGGCGGTCACCGGTAATTCTAATAAACCAGCTGCAGCTTGTGCCGTATCAATAGTCAGCATATAAAGTCCATTACCTTGGGCTACTTGTACCAGTTTGCCTTGTAAGGTGGTTAATTGTGTCATCGCTTAGGTCCTCGTGTTTCATTTGTTTGATCTTGAATTCCTTGGTTGGTTGCCAATTGTACAGCCGTTGGTTGTATGTTGGGCGCTGCACGACGGGTATGCGTTATTTGTTGCCCATCTGAGAGGCGATCTGCCAGATAATTTGTGATTGACGTACTCGCTCTAGTCACATCGGTTATTAGATTAGGTGATTTCTCTTTTAGGTCGGAAAATTCCTTTAAGTGATTAGTCCAATCACTCATATATTTTTCACTAATATCACCAGGTTCCACGCCGACATTTTTTAAGACCACATAACTGGTCATTTCAGCTTGCAACTCTTGCACCCCGTTAGGGATCTTGTCATCACTTTGTTGATGTAACGCCGTATGGCCCATTTCATGCGCTAACGTGGCAATCCGATCCGTCACGGGCAAATCTGGGCGTAAAATAATTGTTGGTTCATCCGGTTTTTGCCGATTAATCGCTGTCGCCCCCTTGGCTACCCCGTGACTCGTCATCGGCTTATGATCCGCTAAGAATTTAATCGCCCCTTGGTCTTGGTCAACCACCCGTGCATGTTGTTCATCTTGCGCATACTTTTTAAGCGTTTGATACACCGTTTCAAGGTGTTCCGGTGATTGGTCAGTGGCTAAATTAACTGGCCGATTTGGCAATAACTTGGGTAAGTCGTCCAATTTGGCATTAGTTTGCTTCACATCAAATACGGTCTCAATCTGATAATGCTTAACTGTTCGCGTTTCTAGCTCACCAGCTTTGGCTTGTTGCCGCTGTTCTGCTGTCGCATCACGCCAATAAACCCGATCACCGGCAGGAGTCACAATACTTTGTAGATTTTTGGGCGCCCCATAAATCTTCATACCCTTTTCGCCTTTATTAACTTGGATACCACGTTCAGCAAATTGTTTATAACCCATGACGATGGTGGCATCTTGCCGTTGGCCATAAATTAGTAAAGTATTACGAGGAGAATAGTTTTGCCCCTGGGCCACAAAATCCAAATATTGCTGTACTTCTTTGGGATCATTTTGATAATTTTGTACACGCGTCAAAGTATCTTTAATAATTTCTTCATTCCGCTCACGACTCTTACCCTTACGGTCTTCCCGCCGTTGCTGGCGCGCCACACGTTGCGGTTGGGCAACTTGCTTTTCATCAGTCGTTGCTTTTGCCACTGCTGGCTTGGCCTGTTGTGTAAACGTCTCTAGTGCGGCTAATTGTTGTTGGTTTTCATCCATTGTGAGTGTTTTAATAGCGGGGTCATGTGCCTTTAATTGATCGTTCCAATCTTTACCTTGTGTTGGGATTTGCCTAATATTTGTCATACCCTCAAATTGCAACATATCAAAGGGTGCTGCTGCTTTAAATCCGGCTAAATCATTATCCGTTGCCAAAACCAATTGCTTTGGTAAATGGCCGTTTAATTGCTTCATGCGATCAAGTTGTGACAAGACTTTTTGATGATCTGTCCCGGATAATGATAAGAAAGTCGTATTTTTATTGGTTGGTTCCGTAAAATGCATCTGGGCATAAGATAATGCATCAATTGGTGACTCAAACACGATTAACTGGTCAGCACCATTCCCTGTGCGAAAGTTATACCCGTAACGGGTATCCGAACCAGCGGCCACCTTTTTTTGCGTCCCACGTTTACCATATTTTTCAAAATTAATTTCAGTACCTTGTTGATCTAAACCAACAACTTGGTCATTTTCATCGTGCCATGGAAATAAAATCGCCGGCTTTTGCCATTCTTTTGTCTGGCGGTCCTGTCTTGGTTTACCTTGTTTAATAAAGTCAGCTTTCGCCAAACGTTGCACGAACGTGGCGTCAAAACCACGTTCGTTCACTAAATAATCTTCTGAATTGTTAGTGGTTTGCGCTATTCGCCATCTTTGCCAATTAAACTTGTAATTATTTTCCCGAGCGGATGCTTGATATTTAGCCTTCTCGGTCTCATCTTGTCCGTTGTAATGCCGACCAAATTCTGACCAGCGCACCCAGGCTTCTTTCGGGGTGACGTCCTCATACGCAGCAATAAAGTCACCTAAATCACCCGAAATTTGTTTGGAGTTCCAAAAAAAGACATTCTTATCAGTATTAATGACACAACTATCATGGTCCACAAGCCGCAAGCGGTTGTGTTCCGTCTTATAATCAATTCCTTTGTAATCTAAATAGCCTTGAATCGGTAAGGCTTTCATTGCTGCACGATTAATAGCCATCTTGCTCACCTCCGTCATCAGCGGGGACTTGTGTTGGATCAACCTGGGCAATAAAATTGGCCACTTCCGTTAAATCATCCGTTTTTAGATTCGTTTGTAATTGTTTAACCAGTTCTAATTGGACTTGTTGATTTAACGTTGCTAATTCTTCCTTCAACACTTTTACGCGTTCCTCGGCGTTTGCCAATTCATTCTTCTTCTTTGCTAAACGTGTTGCTAATTTCTTCGATACCATATGATAGCCTCCCTAAATAACTAAATTCATTGCTTTACTTTAGGGTTATCGTAACGAATTTTAATAGGCCTATGTAAAAGTGTCCCAAACAATTTTTCAAACAGTAATAACCTAGTAACCCCAGGCCCCGCAAGCGGGGGTCAAAGCAGGCTTACGCCTGCCACCACCTGATGTTACTGGGCCTGCCTTATGTGCCTATCATTTATAGCAAGACAGCAGTTCTGCTAAGTCGCAAGCGACTAAGAACAACTAGTGCCAAGCACAAGGGTAAATAGCACGGCTGCGCCGCCCTTGTGCTTGTCCCCGCTATCTGCTAAAAATTTCCCGTCACAACGACAAACCCAGCAACAACAGGTGGTTGCTGGCAGATAAATTTTTTGTCACACCTAGTCAATCTTAAAGGAGTTTTACTATGTCTCAAAACTTAACCGACTTTTCATTAACGTTTTTAGCGTGGTGTTCGTCCCACACCGTTACCTTTCGCAAACGATAATTTTGCCGATATTGATTTATCAACCAGTGAGCTTGATGATTTGATTATGAAATTATTAGTAGCCCGTAAGGAACAAGACACCGTAACCATTCGTTTAGGCAATGACGACTATCAAAAAGATGTCGAAAGTCTAAAAACACTCATTAAATACGCTGAACAACAAGGAGAATAACCATGACCAAAACTTATTATGACGATTTTACAAAGTTGCCCCTAACCAAAATGGCGCAAGCTATGGCTGATATAACCTTTGGTTATAAAGAAACTCAAGTACCCAAAGAACACTACAAAAAAGCCTTATCTACTGGTTATGAGGAACTGGTATCGGCTAACGTCAACGCAAAATTAGTTGAAACGATTTATAACATGCTAAGTGATTTACAAAAAGAAAGCCCCCGGCTATTCTTTCAAGCCTTGTTATTAATGGACACCGGGGTTAAAGCAAGTACCATGTCCGCAAGCCAGTATCAAGCGCTATCCGTTGCGACTGATCAATTTGCTCAAACAAAAAAGGCGCACATGTTGAATGAACAAACACATACGACCTTTAATGATGTATTAGAAAACGGTACCTTGTATCACTTTAGAAATGAAGGAAAAAACTAATGAAAGTACGCATTTTATTTGAGGAATATCGCCAAAAAGAAGTCACCCTTGACTTAACCCCTGAAATGAACATTGACGATTTAAGTCAACAAGCAATGAATATGTACGACAACGGCGAGATTAGCCTAACCCCAGATGACACCCAATCAGTTCATCTACATGTAAAAAACGATTTTGAAAGGTAAGAGAAACCATGAAAAAAGAAATTTACGTCACATTTGAAGAAACACTAACCCGTACCGTTGCGCTAACAGTCGATAGTGAAAACGAGCTTGACCAACAAGTGCGACAAGCCTACCAGAACGAACAAGTCGTGTTATCCGCTACCGACTTAACAAATGCACAATATCTCATCAATACGCCAACCACTGACACCGGTTGGATTGAAATTTAAATCACCGGGGCGCACTGCGCCCTTCCCTGCGTGCCCCAGTCCCCGCAAGCGGGGCTCCCTTACACCCCCGACCCCACCGGGGACAAACGGTTCCGCTTGGCGCAACCGTCCTTTCATCACCTATCCTTCCTTTTTGCCATCCAAACTCTAATACAGGCAGTGTTTCTAAGTGCCCAGGCACTAAGCAACACTAGGCCCGATGACAAGGGTAAATAGCACAGCTACGCTGCCCTTGTCATCGGACACCGCCTGTATCACACTTCTCCTGTCAAAATGAAAGTTTGGTTAGTTGCTGAAAGGCAATTGACCAACAGAAAAATTTTAGGAGGCCAGCTATGATACGAACAACCGTCACAACACCTATAACGACTTACCAATTAAAAATTCAACAACAACACAATCAAGTCTCGTTTGGGATTAAGGCTAGTACCACTAATTTAATGGCAGTCACCTTTCAATTAAACGTCAATGATGCTGACATAGCACATTACTTCGTTAATTACTTAGGGACTATCCTAGCAGTGACTTTTCAACACTCCATGTCTGATGCAAACTTTTTATCACAATTACAAAAACTTATTACACAAAAATTAGCAAATTGGCAAGCGGGTTATCAATACTTATAGCCAGTTGTTAGCATCGTAAAAATGATATATTAAACTTATGGAATGTGGCTGCCGAAAAGATCGCTCTGACAAAAACTCCTTTAAGCAAAAAAATTGTCTTCTCCAATAGGATAGTAAACACCTGTTGTCAGATTCCCTAGCTCATATGAGTTAGGATACATAATGTTTTACACCTCTAGAAAGGAGTCGACTATGCCTTACTTTATTCTTTACCTGCTGTTATTTCTCGTCTGCTATATTTTTGGTCTCACCATTGGTTGGTCCTGGCGAATCATTCGTTGGTTAGTGATTTTGATTGTATCTGTCAGCTGGTGGCTCTTTAAAATTGTAGGAATTTGCTTGCTCTGTGGCATTGCTTTTTGTGGTGGTTATATGTGGAGTTATCTGCGAAGTAAATGGCAACAATTCCATCCGAATAACCCCTAACTTATAAACTGGTCTACTTTGTGAAATTGCTTGAATTTCAAGTTTGTGAAATGTGCCGGCAGCCAAAAAATAAGTTTGTGAATTTGATGAATTGCACAAACCATTGTCAGGACCGGTAAATCAACAACTCATGATATGCTGTATTATGTCAACTTAGATTGGTATAGGTGGTATTTTGGGCGACTTAGCTAATTAAAGAAGCAGAAACAGATGTAATGATATCTGTTTCTGCTTCTAATGTTAATATATTATCAACTTATGTAAATACATACATTTAAAAATTCACAAAAAATTTTTATTATATACGTCCATAAATAATTTAGTTAATTTAAATTGTTCAATTAGTTGAAGTGCTCCTATCCTAGTATTTGGTACATAAATTTCTGAACAGTTGTGCCATAATTAATAAAACAAGATAGGAGCATTCCAATGAAACGATATCAAGATGATTTTAAAGCCAGCATTGTGAAGATGCA
>NZ_JAMXDB010000037.1 GCF_024718545.1 Weissella fangxianensis | reverse complement strand
GGATTTGTTAACCAAATTATTTACTTTTTCATAATTCGTCTACAACTATTTAATCGTCACAAAATTAAATTAAACTTCATGAACTTATTAACACAAAAAACGACCATGAATCTGACATAATCTGTCAGATTCACAGTCGCTTTTCACAAACCTAATTAATCGATTTTACTGTTTTTCACGCTATTTGACACAGAGCCATTATAAATCACCATGGTTACAACCTCATCAATTGTTTCGCCACTGCCTTACTAACATGACTGTACCAGTAATTGTACCTAGCATCAGCATGATTTGAGCAAATAACGATTTGTCTGCCATAATCGTCACACTAACAACAAGCGCTAATACGATGACTATGAAATAAATACAGGCATCTTCAATTTGCTCGGTCAACATATACTATATTTTCTCCCTTACTTGAACCAAGCATCAACCTTTGATTGGTTGTTCTTAATCCAAGTGTTTGCAGCCTTCTTGGCTGACTTACCATCTTCGATATCAAGCATAACTTCACCCATGTCTTCCTTGGTCCACTTAAAGTTCTTTAGAACCTTGTATGCATCAGGCTTGTCCTGCTTCAAATCTTTACGAGTCATTGTCTTTATTGATTCGGTACTACCAAATGATTGCTTTGGATCCTTCAAGTACTTCAAATCATACTTTTGGAACATCCAGTGTGGTTCCCATCCAGTAACAACAATATCTTGCTTTGCTTTAATTGCTTTACCTAAGGCAACAGTCATCGCACCAGATGATGAAGGCGTAACTTGCCAACCTTGATCACCTATGCCGTAATCCTTAAGGGCTTTTTCAGCACCCTTAGTAACACCAGCACCTGGCTCAATGGCGGTAACCTTCTTACCGGCTTGATCTTGCAAATCAGCAATTGAATCAACATCCATATACTTTGGTACAACTAAACCAGTTTTAGCACCTTTCAAGTTAGTACCAGCTATATCAATGTCATCCTTATATTTCTTATATTGTGCACCGTGAGTTGTTGGTAACCAAGCAGATACAGATGCGTCTGCCTGACCATTAGCAACTGATTGCCACATGATTGAATTATCAAGTGGTGTTAAATCAACGTCATAACCATGTTGACGCATTGCTTGGACCAAAACATTGCTTGATGCAACCTCTGAATCCCATTGCACATAAACCAACTTGATTGATTCCTTCTGTGAACTACCAGAAGTTAATGATGTTACCACACCACCACCAATCATAGCAACCGCTACAGCAAGGGCTGTCCAACCCTTCCAGTGATGCTTAGCTGGTTCCGCTGACGCCTTGTCTTCAGGTGTACGGTTAAGTTTTTGTGTAAAGCGATCAATAATAATTGCCAAAACAACTAATGAGAATCCATTAACAAATCCTTTACCAATATCAGCATTTTGTACGGCTGACAGAACACCACGTCCTAATCCTGGTGCACCAATCATTGACGCAATAACAACCATTGAAAGTGCTAGCATCAACGTTTGGTTAATTCCAGAGAAGATAGTTCCTTGTGCAAGTGGTAACTCGACCTTAAATAACTTTTGCTTTCCAGTTGATCCAAACGAATCAGCTGCTTCAACTAAGTCATTAGGTACTTGACGGATACCCAAGTTTGACATACGTACTGTTGGTGGCAATGCGAAGATAACTGACGCAAATACACCGGGAACAACTCCGATACCAAAGAATGCAACCGCCGGAATCAAATAAACAAAGGCGGGCATTGTTTGCATAAAGTCTAGGATTGGCTGAATGATCTTATTGACCGTTTCGTTCTTAGCCATCCAAATTCCAAGTGGAACACCAATAATAACTGATATCAAACTGGAAATAATAACCAAGGTAAACGTATTCATCAAGTCTGACCAGAGACCTTGATTTTCAACAATCAACAAACCGATGAATGTAAAGAATGGCACTCCCCACTTCTTACCAAACATCAAAATTGAAAAGATTGTAATACCAATAATGAATAACCAGACTGGAATTGCTGATAACGCACCAGTCATTGTATCCATCACAACATTTCCACTGCTTTGAATAGCATCGAACAGACCATTTAGGTGATCCGTTAACCAGTCAACTCCTGAGTCAACCCAAGGACCTAAAGGCAACTTAGGAAATAAATCTGCTAGAACAAACATTTTATACTTCCTCCTTTGCATCTACTTGAGTTGGCTCGGATTCAGCATGTTTCTTTTCAACTTCAGCTTCAACAGCTTCAGCTTCATCTGATTCGCCACGTTCGGCTAATGCTTCAAGCACACGACCACGAATCAAAATACCACGTAAACGACCATTTTCGACAACAGCCAATGGCGTTGGTGAATCATAAATCAATGGCATAATGTCCATAACTAACATATCTGGCTCAACAGTTGGAATCTGCTTAGCAACATCGGCTAGGGCTAACCCTTCCGTACGTGCTCGGATAGCATCCTCACTGGTAATGTAACCACGGAATTGACGACGACGATCAACGGCAATCAATCCCGAAACCTCTTCGGTACGCATCTTCTTTAACGCAACGTTAGGACCATCCACTTCAATGTTAGTAAACAATGGATTAATCATGATGTTTTCAGCTGTCAAAACCTTTGAACGATCGACATCTTCAACGAAGGCACGAACATAATCGTTAGCAGGTTGCGTAACAATCTCTTCTCCAGTACCAACCTGAACAACTTCCCCGTCCTTCATAATGGCGATACGATCACCAATACGAAGAGCCTCATTCAAGTCGTGGGAAATAAAGATAATCGTCTTTTGGTATTGCTCTTGCAAATCTAATAACTCATCTTGCATATCACGACGAATCAACGGATCTAGGGCTGAAAAAGCCTCATCCATTAGTAGTATTTCCGGATCGTTGGCCAATGCACGCGCTAACCCAACACGCTGCTGCATACCTCCAGATAACTGACTTGGATATTGATCCTTAAATGCTAACAAATCGGCGTTTTCTAAAGCTTTTTCAGCTTTTTCACGTCGTTCAGACTTAGGTACACCCTTTACTTCAAGACCATATTCGGTATTTTGCAAAATAGTGCGGTGTGGAAATAATCCAAAACTTTGGAAAACCATGCTCATTTTTTTCCGTCGAACATCAAGCAATTTTCCCTTATTGAGTGCCGAAACATCTTCGTCGTCAATATAAATATGACCTGATGTTGGTTCAATTAATCGATTCAATAACCGGGTCAATGTTGATTTACCTGAACCAGAAAGCCCCATGATAACAAAAATTTCACCCTCTTCGACAGACAAGTTAGCGTCATATACACCAACAGTCGATCCTGTCTTCTTTAAGATTTCAGTTTTTGATTCATGTTGTTCAACCAACTGTAATGCTGGCTTAACACGCTTTCCGAAAATCTTAGTCAGGTGTTCAATTTTTACCTTTGACATATATTTTCTCCTCCTACTTGTTCGAAAGACATACTGTCCTCGCTAAGTGACAACTCTATTTTAAACATAAGGTTGTCACTTTAGTCAAATTATACCATCTATACCAATGTTATGCAAATATTAAGGTTATTGTGCCATCAGTTAATTATATAACCGTACCAATTATTTTAGGAAATTGCAAAAAACAGACGTTTAACGCTTTATATGGTATTCTATAGTTATATGACTAATTTTAGGAGGATTTTATGCCAACCATTAAGCAACCTCGCTATCGAAGAATCGCTTTACGAATTGCTGAACAGATTAGTAATGGTCAACTACAAGTCGGTAAAAAAATTCATGCGCGATCAACACTCGCAACTAATTATGGTGTATCTTCAGAAACTGCTCGTCGGGCAATTAGTATTTTAGAAGACTTAGGTATTGTCGAAACCCATCATGGCAGCGGTGCCATCATCATTTCTCGCGACAAAGCACAAGAATTTATTAATTCAGAGAGTGATGCTCAAAATTTGCAAAACCTACAAACCGATTTAGTTAAGCAAATTGCCAATCAAGAAGAAGGATTAGCAACCCTAACGCAATCACTAAACGCCTTTATTGAACAAACACAATATTACAAAAAACACAATCCATTCAGACCATATGAATTAAAGTTAACTAAAGATTCGCCAATGTTTGATAAAACTGTTAGTGAATTAAACTTTTGGCATCGGACTGGTACGACGCTAGTTGGCATTCTCCATGAAAACCGCTTGACGCTGTCACCTGGTCCATACGCCAAAATAGAAAAAGATGACACGCTGTACTTTGTTGGTAACGAACTAAGCGTGCAAAATGTCTACAATCTCTTTTATGAATAATTGTTCAGTTAAAAATATACAAAAAAGAATTGCTGATTCAAATTCCTCACTAGCAGAAATTTATCATTCAGCAATTCTTTTTTATTATCCTTCAAAAGCCGTTGTTAATGGTGGTACAACCTGCTTCTTACGTGAAACAACACCAGGTAGTGATGCACGTCCGTCAGTCAATGTTACCCCAAATGCAGCTGCTACCTTGTCTTGGTTTTCACCCAAAACAAGAATATCTGAGTCTGAATCCAAGATGTTAGTAACAACGAATACAAATGTACTATAACCATCTTCTGCTAATTCAGTTTCAATTGCGGCTGCGATTTCATCGCGGCGAGCAAATACATCATTAACATCCACTGTGTTAACTTGACCAATCCGGACAGTTTGTCCAGCTAGTTCAAATGACTTAGCATCCCCATCAATTAAGTCCTTTGCTGACTTAGTTGAGAGATCCGTTCCGGCCTTTAACATTTCCAAACCATAAGCTTCATAATCATCCAAACCAGCAATCTTTGCTAGTCCTTCTAATGCTGGCTTATCCGCAGATGTTGTCGTTGGGCTCTTTAATAAAAGCGTGTCAGAAATGATTGCTGAAAGCATTAAACCAGCAATCTTTGCTGGAATTTCAATACCAGCGTCTTTGTATTCATAATAAAGCAAAGTAGCAACTGAGCCTAATGGTTTATTAATGAACCACAATGGCGCAGCTGAAGTGAAATTGATCTTGTGATGATCATATACACCAGCTACTGTGACATCAGCTAAATTAGCAACTGATTGGCTTGCCTCATTGTGATCAACCAAAACGACTTCTTCAGTGTCGGCTTGTTCAATGACACGGGGTGCTTCTACTTTAAAATAGTTCAATGCATATTCAGTCTCCGCATTGGGTGTTCCCAATGCAGCAGCTTCTGTATCAACTTGATAAGCTTTATTTAAAAAGTAAGCTGCAGAAACCGCAGATGCAATTGTGTCTGTATCAGGATTTTGGTGTCCAAAAACCAATGTCTTAGTCATCAGATAATTCTCCAATTCATTATTTCTTTATCATTATTATTAATAATACACCATTTTTAATGATGAAACATCCAGAAAACTTTAATTTTCCACTTTTGTCTTATCATATAAACGAATACTTACGGGTTTGCCATCAGTTGCAACATCAATGATAAAACTACCATTACTATATCGTTGACTCAGCCCGTGATCCTTAGGTGACACGTCAAACTGCTTGCCACGGCTAGTAAAAATCGATAATGGCGCTGGTGTCTGCTGATCAACAACGATAGTGGCCACGATTTCATGGGAATCCTTCTTTAACTCCCTCATAATAGCAACCCCTTTGCGAGCACGACTCGTCACGGGTATTTCATCAACTGCCATCCACTTAAAGGCACCACGGTGCGTAATAATAGCCAATGCTTGCTTTGCCGTTACAGTTGCCATACTAACGATGATATCATCAGCAGCTAGGTTCATTGCTTTTACACCTGCTGTACGATTACCAGACGTTGGTACTTCATTGACATCATAACGTAAACCGACCGCATGTCTTGTTGTCAGAACAACAGTACGATTACTTGTTGCTCCTACGGGTAGATACTCTAGGCCAACTATATCTGCATCATCAGCTTTCAACTTCATATAGACGGTACTGCGCTTTTTATAGGTACTTCGAGGTGTTAAATCTTCAAAACTAAATTGCTTAATATAACCGTCGCTTGTCGCACTTAGCCAAGTGCCTTCTAATGCATTAATATCATCCACAACTTCAACACGAATAATCTCCTCATCAGTGACGAAGCCACTTATTGATTGTGATAAATGTTCACCAGGTTCTTTCCACTTAAATTCAGGTAACTCGTGAATAGGTCGATAAATGACGTGTCCCTTGTTGGTAAAGATAAACATATGCTGTAACGTGTTAACACGATTAACAAACAGCGGCTCATCATCATCACGCAGCCCGTTTTCATCACCTGATGCTTTATACGAACGCAATGACGAACGCTTAACATATCCCATTTTTGATACAAGCACCGCAACATCCTCATCAGCAACAGTTACAGTTGAATCATACTTCAATTCTTGAACGTCTGTTTCAATGGCTGTTAGTCGCGGTGTACTATAATTCTTTTTAATGGTTTTTAATTCTTGACGCAATTCTTGTCTTAATACTTTAGGCTCTGACAAGATAGCATTAAAATGCGTGATTTGGTTAGATAACTCTTCAAATTCTGCCTGTAATTGTGTCACATCAGTATTCGTTAATCGATACAATTGCAAAGTGACAATGGCTTCTGCTTGTTCAAGTGAAAAATCATATTGATCAACTAAATTCTGCTTAGCACTTTTACGATTTTCCGAACTACGGATCGTTGCAATCACTTGATCAAGAATCGAAAGTGCTTTGATTAAACCAGTCACAATATGTTGACGTTCTTTTGCTTTACGTAAATCATATTCCGTTCGCTTGGTAATAAGTTCAACTTGATGGTCTAAAAATGCCTGTAAAGCAGTTTTTAGTCCTACTCGTTCTGGACGTAGATCATGAATCGCCACCATATTAAAATTATAAGTAACTTGCAAATCAGTTCTCTTTAACAAATAAGCTAAAATACCTTGAGCATTTGCATCTTTGCTTAATTCAATAGCAATTGATAGTCCATCACGATCAGACTCATCGCGCACTTCAACGATTCCTGATACATCTTTATTTAAGCGCAACTCATCAATCTTTTTAACTAAGTTTGCTTTGTTAACTTCGTACGGAATCTCGCTGACTTGAATTTGTGATTTACCACCCTTTAAACTTATGATTTCAGTTTTTGAGCGGACAACAATTCGACCACGACCATTTTTATAGGCGGATTTTATACCATCAACGCCTTCTATGATCCCCCCAGTTGGGAAATCAGGACCTTGAACAAAGCCCATCAAATCTTCTAAACTCGCTTTTGGATGCGCCAACAGATAAACCAATGCATCAATCACTTCTCCCAAGTTATGAGGTGGGATGTCTGTTGCATATCCAGCGGAAATTCCAGTTGCTCCGTTTACTAACAGATTAGGAAAATGAGCTGGTAAGACTGTTGGTTCATATTCGGTATCGTCAAAATTCAATACCATATCAACAGTATCTTTTTCCAAATCACGTAACATTTCACCAGCTAATTTCGACAAACGCGCCTCTGTATAACGCATAGCCGCTGGTGGATCATTATCGATTGAACCATTGTTTCCATGCATTTCAACGAGTGGTGCCCGTAATTTCCAGTCCTGAGACATGCGTACTAGTGCCTCATAAATTGAAGAGTCACCATGTGGGTGGAAATTACCCATAACATTTCCAACTGACTTTGCAGATTTACGGAATTGTTTATCAAAAGTATTACCATCTTTATTCATGGCGTACAAAATACGGCGTTGTACGGGTTTCAACCCATCACGAATATCTGGTAATGCACGCTCTTGAATGATGTACTTCGAATAACGCCCAAAGCGGTCACCCATAACTGCTTCAAGGCTTAATTCTTGAATATTACCAATTTCTTCCATTCAATCTCACTCCTTTTTGTCTTGCCAACTTTCGATAATCGGCGTGACAAATTCTTTGCTTTGTGAACTAAGCTCTTCATTTTGAACTGCCTCATCAAGTAGGGTATCCCCCTCTTCAACTAAGTTAAAGGCAACATTACTTTCAATCCATTTACGACGAGGTTCAACCTTGTCACCCATCAATGTGGTCACCCGTTTTTCAGCTAGCATCGCATCATCAATCTTAACTCGGATTAGGGTACGCTGTGTTGGGTTCATTGTTGTCGCCCAAAGTTGCTCAGCATTCATTTCACCTAGTCCCTTAAAACGTTGTAATGTATAACCACGACCAATCGTTTCTTCTGCCTCAACTAGTTGATCATCAGTCCAAGCATACTCGATTTGCTGTTGCTTCCCCTTACCTTTACGTAACATGTACAACGGTGGCAGTGCAATATAAACCCTACCCTCATCAATTAATGGTCGCATATATTTATAAAAGAAAGTCAGTAATAGTGTCTGGATATGGGCACCATCATCATCCGCATCGGTCATAATAATGATTTTATCGTAATTTGCATCAGCTACTTTAAACTCAGGACCAACACCAGCACCAATGGTATAAATGATTGTCGATATCTCTTCATTCTTCATAATATCTGGCAATTTTGCTTTTTCAGTATTCAGTACTTTACCACGTAACGGTAAAATTGCTTGGAATTTACGATCACGACCTTGTTTTGCAGAACCACCCGCAGAGTCACCCTCCACTAGGAACAGTTCATTTTTATTAGCATTTTTCGATTGGGCAGGCGTTAATTTTCCAGATAATAAGCGTTCACTTTTACTTTTCTTTTTACCAGAACGAGCCTCATCCCGGGCTTTCCTGGCTGCCTCGCGCGCTTCCCTAGCTCGAAGAGACTTGCGAATTAAGTTCTGAGAAAATTCACCATTTTCCATTAAGTAGAAACCAAGTTGCTCAGTGATAATGTTATCAACAATTGTCCTGGCCTCAGGTGTTCCCAGTTTCTCCTTTGTCTGACCTTCAAACTGAAGAATATTTTCTGGAATTCGCAATGAAATCACTGCTGACAACCCTTCGCGAACATCCGAGCCTTCAAGATTCTTGTCCTTATCTTTTAGCAGGTTTACGCGTCGAGCATAGTCATTGAAGGCTTTGGTCCAGGCTGCTCTCAAGCCCGCCTCATGGGTACCACCATCTGGCGTCCGTACATTATTTACGAAAGACATCATCGTTTCAGAAAAGCCATCATTGTATTGTGCGGATACTTCAACTTCAACACCTTGCGCAGTGCCATCAAAATACATGATGTCACCTAAAGTATCCTTATCTTCGTTCAAATAAGCGACAAAGGCCTTAATTCCTTCCGGAAAATGATACGTTTCGGTTTGTTCTTGCCCTGACCGTTCATCAGTTAAGGTAATTTTGACATCACTGAGCAAAAAGGCCGACTCACGTAATCTTTCGGCTAACGTATTAAAATTATAAATCGTTGTTGAAAAAACTTTAGGATCTGGTTTAAAAGTAATCGTCGTCCCAGAAGCTTCCTTTGTTTTACCAATCTTTTTTAATGTGCCATCAGGATGACCACCGTTTATAAAATGTTCCTGATATTTCACACCATCTCGTACAATCGTAACAACTAAGTCACTAGATAATGCATTAACAACCGAAGAACCGACACCATGTAGACCTCCTGACGTCTTATAACCACCCTGGCCGAATTTTCCACCAGCATGCAAAACTGTCAAAATAACCTCTGGTGTTGGTTTACCAGATGAATGCATTCCTACGGGCATACCACGACCATGATCTACCACTGTAATGGCATTATTTTCATGAATGGTTACATTGATTTCATCACCGTAACCGGCCAATGCCTCATCAACAGCATTATCAAAAATCTCGTACACTAAATGATGGAGACCTTTTCCATCTGTTGATCCAATATACATCCCCGGTCGTTTACGAACTGCCTCGAGTCCTTCTAAAACTGTAATGGAATCATCCGAATAATCATTTTTCTTTGCCATGGACGTTTCCCTTTCATATAATTTAACTTGCAATTTAATGCGTTTCAGTTTTCATAATAGCTCAAAACTAACCTCTGACGCAATACTATTAAAAAAATTTAAAGTCTCAACCTTTAGAAACATGCTAGAATAGATATCGTTCTGTAATTCAATAGAACCATGAAATTATTAAAATACATTTAAGGAGATATCGTTGTGACGATTTTTCATTTTATTATTAGTTTTATTTTGGCCTACTTGTTTGGGTCTATTCCAACAGGATATTGGATTGGAAAGATTTTTTATAAGAAGAATATATTAGAATTAGGTTCAGGAAATATCGGCACCACTAATACTTTTAGAACATTAGGTCCAGTACCTGGCACAATCGTCTTAATTATCGACTTATGCAAGGGAATACTAGGTGCTTTGATGGCCACTATCTGGGGACCAGCACCCCAATGGTCTTTCATGGTTGTCGGTTTAGGCGCTATCTTAGGTCACACATTCTCTATGTGGATTGGCTTTAAAGGTGGTAAAGCAGTTGCCACCTCTGTTGGTGTCTTGTTACTATATAGCCCTTCTATGTTTCTAGCTGCCGTCATCGCTTTTATTTCATCCATTTTGCTTACTAGTATGGTCTCAATTGGTTCAATGCTTGGCTTTACTATTGTCACCTTACTATCAGCATTTTGGTTACATGACTGGTTACTAACAACGATTGCCCTCATACTAACAATATTCGTATTTTACCGACACCGTGGTAATATTAAGCGAATTTTTAATGGTACTGAATCAAAGGTCCCATTTGGACTAGGCTATTGGTTATCAAAAAAATAATAAATAAAACTCTCTCAGAATGTTAGTAACGATAACTTTTACAGGTTATCTACATCTAACTTACTCTGAGAGAGTTTTTTTATTTATTATCTTTTTCACTTTAAAAGAATGATAGTGAGTATGAACCAGTAAATGTTTGTGCTGGCGCTAAATTATTAATTGCATATTTATGATTGATAATACCATCAGCATCAACAGTATCCGCGATTCCCCACCAAGGCTCTAAGCAAACAAAGGGCGCATCTTTACCGTAAGGTGTCCAAATACCCAAATACTTTGCATCCTGCACGTGCATGGTGATTCCATGAGACTCATGTAACTTAGCCAAGACAACCGATACAGGGTTGCTATCTAGTCGTAAGATAATGGCATCATTTTTATAATCATCATAGCGTAAACGTAAAGGTATGTCCGAATTAAACGTCGTGTCTAAATTATTGTCTAGATAAGGTCCGACTAACTTTGAACGTGAATATTTACGAGCTGGGTCAACATTGACATAATAGTCGGTAAATTTCTCACCTTCTTCAAGTGGGACACGGAAACCCGGATGACCACCGACTGAGAAATAAATGTCATGCGTATCAGTGTTGGTAACAACATAAGTAACTCCCAACATATCTTGATCAGTCAACCGAAAAATAATATCAAACTGAAAATGGAACGGATAGATTGACCGTGTCTCCTCTGAATCTACTAAACGAAGTCTAGCCATTGTGCTAGTTTTCTCTACCAAATCAAATTCATTGTCACGGGCAAAGCCATGTTGAGTCATAAAATAAGTCTTATCGCGATATTTATAACGATCTCCTTTTAGACGACCAACAATTGGAAACAAATTAGGTGCATGGCGCCCCCAAAAATTAGGGTCTGCTGTCCACATGTATTCTAAGCCAGTATCACGTCTCGTAACATTCGTAAGTTCCGCACCCATTTCCGATATCTTAACGATTATATTTTCATTTTCAAGTTTAACTGACATAACCCCTCCAAAATAACTAGATACTACCATAATAATAGCAAATAAAATTGGTCTTTACCAATTTATTATATGCTAGTCTGAAGCTCTTGGAAAAAAATTACGATAACTTTTCTGCAAATTTTCCGTTGTTACGTGTGTATAAATTTGGGTCGTACTCAAACTGCTATGTCCTAACAGCTGTTGTACTGTTCTTAAATCAGCCTGATTGTTTAAAAGATCAGTCGCAAATGTATGTCTAAACATGTGGGCAGTCACCTCTTGAGTCAAGCCTGCTTTTTTACCAATCTGTTTCAAAATATACTCAATCCCAGCCGTAGTAACTGGTGCCCCACGTTGGTTCAAGAATAATTTATTAGAAGGTTCATCTTGCTTACTTACTAATACAGGCCTCCCCGCCTCTAAGTAAGCTACTAAAGCATCAGCTGCATAACGACCAAATGGTACAATACGAGTCTTGTTACCTTTTCCAGTAATCGTCGCAATACGTGCCTTACTATCAACATTCTGCAAGGTCATATTGGCAATTTCTGAAACACGAGCCCCGGTGCCGTAAAGCATTTCTAGTAATAGCTGATTTCTAAGGCCAAGTGCGGAGTTGTCCTTTGCCACCACATCAAACATGCTATTTAATTCCTTCTGATAAAAATAACGTGGTAAATGCTGGCCTGGTTTCTTTAAAACAATACCTACAAAGGGATTGTCGTTCACTAATTCATTATTAACTAAAAATCGGTAAAAACTACGTAAAGAGCTAACTTTTCGAGCAATGGTCCGTGACTCATCACCCTTTTCATATAGTTCGGATAAAAACACACGTACATCAAACGATGTAATATCTGCTAGAACAATCTCTTTAGTAGTTTGCGTCCGAGCCAAAAATGTCAGGAACTCCGAAATATCCCCTTGATAAGCCTTTTGCGTGTCATCCGAATATTGTCTCTCAATACGAAGATAGTCTAAAAAAAGTTGTTTTTCATTTTCAGCTTCACTTACTGTCATAACTCAACCTTTCACTCAATACACCATCATTTTGAAGACTTTGTTGTTTCTTTGTTATGTTCTTGATTTTCGTTATCGTTATCAGTCTCATCTTTAGGAGTTGTACCATCTGGTAACGTTTTCTCAGTTGGCTTTTCCCATGATACAAAATCACACTCGGGATAACGTGAACAACCATAAAACTTACGACCACGCTTTGTTTTACGTTCAACGATTTGTCCTGTTTTACATTTAGGACAAAGTAAACCAATTTCTTCAACAATCGTTTGTGTATTCCGACAATCTGGGAACCGTGAACAAGCATAAAACTTACCATAACGGCCTAATTTTTTAAGCATTGGCGCACCACAAATATCACAATCAAATCCGGCTAATTCGTCCTTTAAGACAATCTTTTCCATTTCTTTTTCAGCTGTCTCTAGCTCTTTTGAAAAAGGTGTGAAGAAATCATCAACAACTTTAACCCAATATTTTTTGCCAGCTTCAACACTGTCTAAGTCAGTCTCCACTTTCGCTGTAAATTTGATATTCGTAACATCTGGGAAAAATTCCTGCACCGTATTTTGGACAAGTTCGCCTAATTCAGTTGGTACAAATTTTTTTGTATCCAAACGAACATAGGCACGACGTTGAATGGTCTCGATCGTAGCTGCATAGGTTGACGGACGACCAACGCCATTTTCCTCTAGTGCTCTCACTAAGGTTGCCTCGGTATACCGAGCAGGTGGTTGTGTGAAATGTTGCTCAGGTGACATTGATACCATATCAACAACGTCACCAGTTGCCAAGCTAGGTAACTTGTTATCTTTATTCTTTGCAGCTGGGTAGGCCTTTGTAAATCCAGCAAACTTTGTTTGTGACCCATTAGCACGGAAGGTCACCCCATTTTGTTCAATGGTTACTGCCATGGTTGCTAAAATTTCTGGAGTCATTTGACTAGCAACAAAACGTGACCAAATTAACTGATATAGTTTAAATTGCTCATTTGTTAGCTTATCTTTAATAGATGCTGGCGTTCGGAATACTGAAGTTGGTCGAATGGCCTCATGGGCATCTTGTGCACCTTCCTGTTGTTTACCTTGTACCGGTTTTACCGCAGCATATTCTGAACCGTATTCATCATTAATAAACGATGATGCCTCTGTTTTAGCAGTGTCAGACAAACGAACTGAATCCGTACGCATATATGTTATCAATCCAACTGTGCCATTTTTACCACCTAGATTGATACCTTCATACAACTGTTGGGCCGCCATCATCGTTTTACGAGTTTTAAAGTTTAACTGTGTATTCGCTGCTTGTTGCATGGTTGATGTTGTAAATGGTGGCTGAGGATTACGCTTACGATCCTTCGTCACAACATTGGTCACATTGAATGGGGCCGTGCGATCCATCTTTTTTAAAACTTCTTGAACGGCATCATTATCAGGTAATGACGTCTTTTTGCCATCCAGGCCATAAAATACCGCTTTAAATTTCGTCCGGCTCTTTTTAAACATTGTGTCTAATGACCAATACTCATCGGGCTCAAACGCTTGTATTTCTTGCTCTCGTTTGATAACGAGTCCCAAAGCAATTGATTGCACACGACCAGCCGACAATCCTTTTTTTACTTTCTTCCATAGAATAGGTGATAATGAATACCCAACTAATCGATCTAAGATACGACGGGCCTGCTGCGCATCAACAAGATCCATGTCAATTTTTCTTGGATGCTTAAAAGCATCTTTCACGGCATCCTTTGTTATTTCATTAAATACAACACGATTATCACTAGAATCTAAGTCAAGATCCAAAATATGTGATAAATGCCAAGCGATTGCTTCTCCTTCTCGATCCGGGTCGGATGCTAAATAAACATGTTTAGCTACTTTAGCTTCTTTTTTTAATGATTTAATAATATCGCCTTTACCGCGTATATTAATGTATTTTGGTTGATAGTCATTTTCGATATCAACTCCCATCGTTGACTTAGGCAAATCACGAATATGACCAATACTAGCGACAACCTTATAGTTGCGTCCAAGATACTTTTCAATCGTTTTTGCCTTTGAAGGTGATTCAACAATCACTAAATTCTTTTTTTGCTTCGTTTTTTTCTTCGCTCGAGATTTAGTTTGTGTTTTTGTTGATTTCACCGCACGCGCCTTTTTTTCTTTAACAGCTGTCTGTGAAGCCAATTGCGTGCACCTCTTTTCTTATAGTTTATTTTTTATTATTTTGATTAGCTTAAGTTCCTAACAATATTGTACTATACACTATACAGCAAAGCTTTGCCAAATGCCCATTGTATGATACAAGCAACAAGTTAGTAAAAATTGGCAAATTCTAAAATGATTTGTTCTACTAACAAAACGGGTGTCGCCCCTGCCAAAATCAATTCATTGGTTCCCCTAGAAGTTGGCACATCAACCCGACCAGGTAGCGCCATAACCGTACGATTTTGGTCCAATGCTAGCATTTCTGTAATGAGTGAACCAGACCTTTCCTTAGCCTCAATAACCAAGCAAACTTGAGATAATCCCGAGATAATACGATTTCTTTCTGGAAAATGTTGACGCTTTGGCCCTTGCCAAGGTAAATATTCCGATAATAGTAGCCCTTCGTGACTAATAATTGACTGAAGTGGCTCACAACGCTTCGGATAAACTTGGTTAAGACCTGTCCCTATAACCGCAATCGTTTTTCCTTTTGCTTTAAGCGTTGCACGATGTGTTAATTCATCAATTCCTGCAGCCAGCCCAGAAACCGTTACCAGACCAGCACTCACCAAATCGGGAATCCATGATGACAAGACACCTTGTCCATACTTTGTTGCTTGCCTAGAGCCTACAATAGCTACTGATGGTTGTGTAAGTAATGATAAATCGCCTTTGTAAAACAAACAAATAGGCGCATCGATACATTCATATAGATATATCGGATATTCTTCATCACAAATTGCGATGAATGTTTGCTTCCGTAATCGTTGCCAGTCAATTTGCCACTTCGTGTGTTTAAACCAAAAAGTTGCTGCATCCCGCTGCGGTTGACGCATTTTACTAATTGTCAGAATTTGTTGCCATGGTAATTTTAATAATTTATTGTCCCGCAAATAAATCCAGATGCGATACCGTCCTTTTATACTCAACCCCGGAACCATTAATAACCACAATAAAAAATCACGTTGTGCCATAATATATCTCCTTTCTAAAAAAGGAGGCTCTATACTTTCTAGCGTGAAACTAAAAATTTCACGCTTTTTATTTCGCCTTTTTCACAAACAAAAAGACACCAATAAGATACCGGCGTAAAATGTAATCGACGAAAAAAAACAGATACGAGGTA
>NZ_JAMXDB010000036.1 GCF_024718545.1 Weissella fangxianensis | reverse complement strand
TATATCTATTACTACAATAATAAACGGATTAAAACAAAACTGGCCGGAAAAACTCCGGTTCAATACCGAAATCTTTCCGACCAGCTAGTTGCTTAAACTTCTCTCCAATTTTTGGGGTTCAGTTCACAGATCACCTTTTTTTAATTTAAAGTCCGACCAACTTAACCGTAACGTATCCGTATATCGCGTAATATGTAAGTACGAAATAACGACCGTGACAAATTGTGCAAAGACGGTGGCTGTTGCCGCTCCTTCAACGCCCCAGTGAAATTTAATAATCAGCAATAACTCTAGTGACACATTAACAATCATTCCGATAATTAAATAATATAACGGTGCCTTACTATTACCAACCGCTCGCAGCGCATTGGAGACCACATTATAACCCATCGTCATAATGGTTCCAGCTAAGATAATCCCAATGAATAACTTAGCTTCTCCATATATCGCTGCTGGCATTTGCATAGCATCCAACAAATTGTCAATAAAAACCAGGCTAGTAATTGTTAGGACAATCGATGTAATCAATGCCGCGACGATACTGGCAGCAAATGATTCACGAATACCACGAACATTGTGCGCACCATAACGTTGCGCCGTGATAATAGCCATTCCCGAACTAAAACCTTGCACAAACCCCATGACTAAAAATTGAATACTTCCTGTCGCCCCAACTGCAGCCAACGAGTTAACTCCTAAAGTTTGCCCAACAATCAATGTATCGGAAATATTGTACAGTTGTTGTACCATATTCGTGAGCATTAGAGGAATGGCAAACATTAGAATAACCTTTGCCGGCTTACCACTTGTTAGATCTTGCATGCTTACCGCTCCTTAACTAATCATATATGTATTAGAAATAAGTATAGAATAGCTGTTATTCTTTTGTCTATCGATAAGTTTGTTAGAAACCAAAATGGGTAATATAAAAAAGAGAGCGGGACAAAAGTCGCTTTGAAGCCGGTGTGTAACACTATTTGCGTCATTTTTGGCCGAAGCAAAGCGAAGGACAAGAATGGCGTAAATTGCGTTACATTGAGGCTTCAGACTTTTGGAACGCGTTTATGCTATAAAATTTATAGCCTTATAATTAATGCATTTTTAGCACAAAGAGGTTGGGACCGTTGTTTTGTCCCAACCTCTTCTTAATTTTATTTAATGAACAATCAACCAAGTAATATCATTACTTAGCTGCCTTGTCAGCACCAATCTTTTCGATTTCTTCAAGTGAACGACCACGTGTTTCTGGTACACTGAACAAAACAAATGCTACGGCAACCAAGCAGATAACACCGAAGATAGCGAACACAACTTCTTGTGACATTGAAGCAGTCATGATTGGGAAGACCAACGCAACAGCGAATGATCCAACCCAGTTCATTGATGATGCCAATCCTGAAGCACGTCCACGAATAGCTAGTGGGAAGACCTCACCAACTAGAACCCAAGTTAATGGGGCCCATGTAAAGGCGTAGAATGCAACGAAGATGCACAAGAAGACAACGATCATCATAGGATTTGTATCCATAAATGAGTTAATAATTGCTGGTAGGATGAATGAAAGACCCATCACAGTTCCACCAAGAATCAACAAGCCACGGCGGTTAAACTTTTCGGCAATTGCCATGTAGAACAAAGCACCAAGAACAAGGATAACACCATTTACAACTGGCCATAGCAACGCATCAGCGGCAGCTTGACCTGTAGCCTTTTCAACAATCAATGGGATGTAATAGAAGATTGCGTTAGCACCCATGAATTGTTGGAAGAAGGCAACCATCACACCAGCAATAACTAGGTAACGGTAACGACCATCTAACAATGAAGCCCATGAAGTTGACTTCTCAGCCTTTTGCTCGATCTTAGCAGTTTCAGTAATACCTTGAATCTCAGCCTCAATTTCTTCAGGCTTACGAATCCAACTTAATACTTTACGGGCTTCATCCTTACGACCAGACTTGATCAAGAAACGAGGTGACTCTGGCAAACGCAATACACCTAGGAACAATACCAAAGCAGGAACAGCAGCCATAGCAAGCATCAAACGCCATGCAATCTGCTCAGGCAATCCCTTTAGCAAGAAATCAACAACGTATGAAATCAACATTCCAGAAACAATCATTAATTGGTTGATTCCTGACAAACTACCACGCTTCTCAGCTGGCGACATTTCAGACAAGTATGCTGGCACCAAAGCAGAAGCAGCACCAACAGCAACACCCAAAAGAACACGGGTGAAAATTAAGTAGGCAACCCCATTATGAGGTGAAACACCGGCTAGCAATGCACCAACCATAAACAATGCGGCTGAATACAAAACCATTTTACGACGACCTAAACGATCGGACAATTGACCAGCAATCGCACCACCAAACACAGCTCCCAACATCAATGATGACGTAATCCAACCGGTAACTCCACCACCAGATAGATTCCAATCACTTTGCAAAAATGGCAATGCACCAGTCATAACACCAATATCGTATCCGAATAGAATACCTCCAAAGGCTCCGAAGAAGTAAATAAATTTACTTGAAATTCTCTTCTCAGACATGAACTAATCCCTCCAAAATCATATACTCTGACATGATCCTAAACTTAAAAAAATTTAAATTGAAAACGACCACGAGTTCCCCAAAATGACGTTTAAAAATAAATACCTGCAATGATTTAAATTTAAATAAACCCCATGAAAATTTGTAACCGTTTTCATCAACAACATTATTATACATGTTGTGCGGACAAATTAAAAGAGTTTTATGCAAAACATACAAATTTGCGTACAAATATTTAATGACAAGCTTCACAAGATGCCGTCACATTGCGTTTTCATCCGGTCAATTAATTAAATATTAATTTTTTTAAGCAACAAAAAAAGTCTACGAATGTCGCCAATTAACTGGCTATATTCGTAGACTTGCACAATAACACTAAAATTTGTTGCTATTTTACTGACATTGTAAGCTATTAAATTTTATAAAATGACATTCTTTGCAGCTAATTGTTTTTGTACTTCAGGATGATCCATGAATTCATCATAGGTCGTTTCAGCACGGTCAACAACTCCTTGGTCAGAAACGACAATCACGTGGTCAGCAATCGTTTGCGCGAATGTATGGTCGTGTGACGTGAAAATCAAGCCACCCTTAAAGTTAATTAAGCCATCATTCAGTGACGTAATTGATTCCAAATCCAAATGGTTAGTAGGATCATCAAGAATCAGTACGTTAGCCTTCGTTAGCATTAGCTTTGAAAGCATTACACGGACCTTTTCCCCTCCTGATAAGACATCCAATGTTTTGTCAGCGTCCTCACCCTTGAATAACATTCGACCTAACAAACCACGGAGGAAGGTATTATCGCTTTCTTCCTTTGAAGCAAAGTCACGCAAATAATCCAAAATTTGACGTTCTGGATTAGGGAAGTTAGTTCCCATATCCTTTGCCAAATAATCTTGCGTTGTTGTGACACCCCAAGTGACACTACCAGAATCAGGCTTTACCTTACCCGCAATAATGTCCAAAATTATCGTTGCCGCAACATCATTATCAGACATGATCAACGCTTTTTCATTTGGGCTAACCGTAAATGAAATATTATCCAAAATTTTGACACCATCAACACTCTTTGAAACGCCTTCAACACGTAACATATCATTACCGATTTCACGTAACGTTTCAAAATTGATATATGGATACTTACGTGATGAAGGTTGGATATCATCCAGCGTAATCTTATCTAGTTGCTTTTTACGCGATGTCGCTTGTTTTGACTTTGACGCATTAGCTGAGAAGCGCGCAATAAAGTCTTGTAGTTCTTTAATTTGCTCTTCTTTCTTAGCATTAGCTTGTGATTGCAAACGTTGTGCAAGTTCTGATGATTGCTTCCAGAAATCATAGTTACCAACAAAGAGCTTGATTTTACCAAAATCAACATCAAGAATCATTGTTGCCACAGCGTTTAGGAAGTGACGGTCGTGGGAAACAACTAACACTGTATTTTGATAATCAGCCAAGAAATCTTCTAGCCAGGCAATCGTCTTCGTATCCAGACCATTAGTTGGCTCATCTAAAATCAAAATATCAGGGTTACCAAACAAAGCTTGCGCTAACAATACCTTAACCTTGCTTACTTCGGGCAAATCTGACATCAAAGCTTGATGTTTACTATCAGGAATACCAATACTCTGCAAAAGTTGAACCGCTTCTGTCTCAGCCGTCCAGCCATCAAGTTCTTCAAAACGGGCCGATAATTCACCAACACGAATACCATCCTCGTCTGTGAAAGGATCGTGCATGTAAATGTCATCCATTTCAGTTTTTACATCATATAATTCTTTATGACCTTGCATAACAGTATCCAAAACTGTAAATTCATCAAACGCAAAGTGGTCTTGCACTAATGATGACATACGTTCATTTGGATCCATTGAAACATTTCCAGTAGTTGGTTGTAGTTTACCTTCCAATACCTTTAAAAAGGTTGACTTCCCGGCACCATTGGCACCAATAATACCGTATGTATTACCAGGGGTAAATTTTAAGTTAACATCGTCGTATAATTTTTTCCCAGTGAATGATACAGAAACATTCGAAACGGTTAGCATATTTTTATCTTCTCCTACAAAATATCATTTTATTTTTTACTCATTAATTATCACTTGCGAAACGCAAGCATACCACTAACAACTCTATCAAATGGCTTATTTATAAGCAAGTTAAATAACTTATTTGTAAAGCCTGTAATTTTTACAGCGTAAACGCGTTCCAAAAGACTGAAGCCTTAATATAACAACGATTGCGCAATTCTGTCTCTTCGCTGCGCTACGATCCAAAATAGCGCAATCATCGTTACAACCGGCTTCAAAACGTCTTTTCTCACGCTCTATTTTCTTTTAATCAAACTAATAAAGTAAACACCTGCTTCAATAATGGCAATGAAGAATGAAACTGGCAAATCAAGCCAATATGATAGCACCAATGCCAGCCATACACCAAGAACAGAAAACATAATTGCCAATCCAATAATCTGCCAAACTGTTCGACCCCACCGCATGGCAGAGCTAGCAGGTAAAATCATCAAGATAAAAATTAATAACGAACCAACAATCTGTGCTGAAACGGCAACGGTCGTCGCCATTAATCCAAGAAATAAAACTTCAATCAACTGGATATTTTTTAAGCTGAAACTAGCTGTTGTATAGTCAAATGCAAAATGACGCAAAGGCCGAAACATCATTAATGTGACCAAGATAACCAATGTGGCTAACACAACTACTTCCCAGACATCGGTTTGGTTAATACTAAAAATCGAACCAAATAAAATACCAGTCGCTGCAGTCGCATTCTTATTAGACAAGGATAGGAAAGCAATTCCTAACCCAATTGCTACCGCACTGACTGCGGAAATCAGCGATTCAGAGCGCTGCTCCTTCATGCCAAGCTCACCAACACTCATGGAAGCCACCACCGAAAATAACAACATGCCAACCAACGGCGACCAACTCATGAATAGCGCAAAAGATGCCCCTGCAAAACCAATTTCACTTAATGTATGTGCAAGGAATGACATCCGGCGAGCAACAATAAATGGTCCAATAAGACCACTCATAATAGCAATCAATGTACCAGCAACAAAAGCGTGTTGCATAAAAGGGAAACTAAACAAAATTTTCGCCTCCTTCACGTAACTTAGCCACGTCTAATTGCTCAATGTTGCCGTACTCGCTACCGTGTCTTGTTAGTAACAGATATTCATCTGCATACCGTTGCATAATATCAATATCATGACTAACCATAATAGTCGTTAGCTGATAATTTTTTTGATATGCAGAAACAACATCCATCAAACCATATTTGGCAACATTATCCAAATTGGCTGTCGCTTCATCTAATATCAACACATTAGGATTTTGAACCAAAGCTTGTGCCAAATAAGCTCGCTGTCGTTCACCACCTGATGCACGATCAATCCGTTGATCAGCAATACTTGTCAAATTAGTGATTGCCAAGATATACTGTAACCGTTTTTTCTCTTCTTTCGATAACCATGGTCGCAATCCTTGATCAAAAGTCAGACCAACAAAATCCCGAATACGTAGCGGGAAAGCTTGCATATCAGGTCGATACTGTGGCACATAGGCTATTTTGTGTTGCCCATCATCATACCATTTAAATTCACCAGTCGTTAGAGGTATTTTGCCCAACATAGCCCGAATCAGGGTCGTCTTACCAACGCCATTATCACCAATCAAAGCTAAATTGTGTGCTTGATTTAACTGGAAATTTACTTTTTGATAGAGCCATCTATCATCAAACTTAATTCCAATATCTTTTCCATCTAAAATCATCATTCTTGTAGTGCCTCGTTTAATGCATTTAATTGTTCCATCTGCCACGCAATATAAGACGTTTGCGCAGGTTTTGTTTCACGTGCTTGTACGATTGGTACGTCATGGGCCTTAGCATAATCAACACCTTGCTTAGCCAATTTGCCCGTTGCCTGAGGATTATCAATAACCGCAGCAATCTGACCTTGCTTAATCAATTTCTGCCACTCACGTACATCACTCGGCGTTGGGTCATCACCTTCTTCAACAGCACGGGCGAATTGTTGATCCTGCATATCTGCACCTAAAGCCAACAAAGTATTATCAAAGACTGGTTCAGTTGCTAACAACTTTTCCCCGTCCAATCGCGTTTTTACTTGATTTTGCAAAGCAACTAATTTTTTAGCCTTTTCCTGGTATTCCTTGGCATTCTTCTCGAAGTAAGCCTTTTTTGTTGGCATTAATTGGCTGTACTTTACGGCGAGTCGATTCGTTAAGCGGGTCGTCAGATCAGTCTTGTACCAAAAATGTTCATTACCGCCACTTGTACCGCCTTTATAAGCATAAAGATTGGCCAAATTAATTGTCTTGGTAGTTTTATTTTGTTTGGCAAAATTTATACTCCAATTATCAAAACCACCACCATTAGAAACAACGACATCAGCTTTCTGGTATTGTTTCGCAACATTGGCAGTGGGCTCATACTCATGCGGATCCATATTCGGTTTGTTGATGATACTCGTTACTGTCCCTTGATTGCCTAGAACAGCCTTAGCCATCTCACCATAACTATCTAAACTAGCCACAACAGTAATTTTATTTTGGCTTGTATTAACCTTAGTTTCCTGCCGTTGCCAAGCACTGTAGAAAATCATCCCAAGTAAGATGAACACTAAAATAACTGGCACCCAAATAAATTTTGTCTGTTTATTATTCAATCTTCCTCTCCTGTTAAACATTCAGATAGTTGGGTCAAAAAGCGACTAATAACATCTTGTTCGTCATCAGAAAAATTGGTCAATATCTTTTTATATTCATCAATCGTCTCACGATGTCGTTGCCTATGAGCAGTTGCTAGTGAACCTCCCAATGTCGTTAGTGACCAGCGACTAACACGACCATCTTCTGGATCGGGAATCACATTAACCATCGGTTCATCACGAATGTACAAGCTTTTCATTGCCTTGGTAACGGCTGCGCCTGAAACACGCAATGCACGCGATAACTCCGAGTTAGTTTGTGGCCCATTCTGAGCCAATAACATCAATAAATGTCCTTGTGTGGTGGTAATATTAGTTTTATTTTCGCCAATCAATACTTCTCGTTGGTTTTCAGAAAGTAATTTTAAATGATTTAAAAATTGGTCGATCTGACCAGCATATGATTGTGTCGTCATTATTGAAATCTCCTTAACTGGTTAATTAACCAGTTAATAGTAACACGTACAAAAAGTTAGTGCAACCGTCCCTAAAACAAAAAAATTCCCGCATCCACCGAATAATATCGGTAAATGCGAGAATTAGAAAATAACAAAAAGTTCTCTTACTTTTTCTGACCTTGTTCAGCCATCGCTTTGGCAATCAAACTAGCATACTGTACAGACCCCGTTTGATTTGGATGAACGTGATCATCACCTAACCAGTCAGAATGGTCCTTAACAAGTGCTGCCCAATCAACAATATGTAAATTTTTATGTGTCTTAGTTTGATCCGTTAAGAAGTTATTATTTTGTGATACCCAGTCACGATCGGCATACCCATTGATCCAATAAACCTGGCGATCATGACCAATAACGTCCATAATCTTCTTAAAATCATTTTCACCAATAGCCCCATTGGTTCCAATTGAAATTACAACGTTTTGTGATAATAATCCCTGATCATCATATGATTCTAAAATCTCTGGTACCGAATAGGGTTGGCGTCCGACTGTCGCGTTCGCAACTGTATTAGGCATCAACTCCTGCAAATCAGGAGCGACATCAACCATAACTGAATCACCAACTGCAGTGACCCGATTATCACGGATTGTTGTAAATTGCTCCGCATTCAAACTATATTTATCCATCAAATCGCGATCCTGCTGTGATAACGACTTAGGGTCAACTTTTTGGCTAGATGATTTTGCACTACCTGATTCTTTTTGTGCTTTTTTAGCTTGAGAAACAGCTTTCTTATTGGCTTCATCAATGCGATTTTTATTACTATCCAAGCGCTTTTCTAGCGTATTCTTGGGTTTTGCATGGGCGGACTCATTAGCTGAAACCGCATATCCTGTCCCAGCAATCAGCATCACGGCAACCACCAACATGGCTTGAATTGAATGTGAACTGAAAAATGTTTGATACCACGAAACACCGGTTCCTAAGGCCGGTTTCTTAACTCTCCGGAAAACATTTTCAACATAACGATAACTCAATTCCGACAAAATCAACACAATCATGATTTTCAAGATACCCATCAAAAATGTACTATGATTGGTAACGGCTTTATCAAAGAACACAAAGACTGGTAGTTGATATAGATAAATACTATACGAACGGGTTCCTAAGTAGTTCAAAAACTTGTTATCTAATGCATGACTCAAAAATGAGGCTGGGTGTGCAGTAATAGCAATTAAACTAGTAATGATTGCCGTTGCGACGAACATCAGTCCCATATAGGTTCCGCGCCATTCTCCATTTAATCCAAAAAATGTAATAATGGTCAATACCAACGCAATCCCACCTAGGGTGTTTAAATTCCGTTTCACACGTGGCGACAGAATATATTTCATACGTCTAGATGGCCAACCAAAGGCAAGAGCTGCTCCGAATAACACTGCAAAGATACGTGTGTCTGAACCATAATATGCCCGGTTGATATTCATAGGATCGTACAACACACCCAACAGAATGGCAGACACGCCAGCCAATCCAATCAACGCTGCACCAATCGAAATTCTACGAATACGTAATCCTAGCAGAATCATCACAATAATGGGCCAAATTAAATAAAATTGGCCTTCAATAGACAATGACCACAAATGGGTAAATGGTGATGACCCGCCCCATGAATCAAAATAAGAGTCACCGTGTTTGGTTGCCCAAATATTATACACATACAACATATTACTAGTTAAAATTGACCGCAAATTATATAGTAAATCACGAGCAAAAAAAGCAATATACGTGGCTGTTGCAAATAGCATCATCAAAAGAGCTGGGTATAGCCGCTTCAGACGCCGCCGATAAAAGCTCAGCACATCAATATGACCATTACGATCATATTCTTGAATTAATAAATCCGTAATTAAATAACCTGATAAAACAAAGAACAATGGCACTCCCATCCAACCACCAGGTAAAGCCTTTGGCCATAAATGAAATACAATTACGCCAATAACTGCAATTGCTCTAAGCCCATCAAATCCAGTAATATAACGTGGCTTATTTGTTACATTTTGGTTCATGTCATCTCTTCCTAAATAAATATTCTACTCTAATAAATTAATAACTTAGCTGGATTACTCCTGACTATTGTCTAAATAACCGTACCTTATCAATTTTAACGCTGTTTTGCAGTCACCACAAACAAAACGTGTCGTATTGATACGACGTTGCCGATATATTTTATGCCCCTTTTCACAGACATAAAGCCAATATTTTTTCTGACTTTGCATCTTTGAAATTCTTGGCGCGTATCTTAAACCGTCAACTTGCTTTAACAACTGTTTAAATTCTTTATCACGATGCATGTGCGGTAAATGACGCGTATGTAAATGATAATGAACCAGTTCATGTTTAATGATGCCAGTAAGATTATTTAAATCGAACTGAGAAAGCATTAAAGGATTGATTTCAATATCATGAGTCGCCAACAAGTATCTCCCACCCGTTGTGCGTAAACGTTTATTAAACCTTGTTTTATGTTCAAAAGGTTGACCAAACTGTTCAAGTGAAATTTGTTCAACCAGTTGCTGTAGATCTTGATCTGTCATTTAAATGCTCGTCAGTTACAGTTCGTCATTCTCATCAAATTGCATGGTTGGTCGCCGTCCTGATTCACCCTTGCGAACAGCTAAATAAAACTGTGCTAATGTTGCCTGGTAGTATGGGACGACAAAAATTGCTGCAATACCGTACGTGATGGCCACAAAAATCCACCATAAAATGAAACTGACTTGTAACCAGAATAGCTTCATCCGATAACCACGCATCATCTTTTCTGATCTTTTTAGGTAAGCCGTCAGTGATGAAATTTCACGACCAGCTCGCACATCTTCAGCATACAATAAAGGTGCCTGTGAATAAGAATATGTTTTCATAATGCCGGGAATTATGAGGACAAATGTCCACAAAATTGTAAAGATAAACCGTAATCCTAACAAGACAACGATATCAACAATCGTTCGCTTACTCCAAAACTTGAAACTAGCACGGACTGGTTTCTCAGGTGCTTCTTTCTGTCGATGCCACTGAACAAACGTCCAAGTAACCCCTAATGTAAAGACACCTAAAATTATTTCAGACAATAAACTTTTCGTAAAAATCTCCGTAAATGCTGACAAAGCATTTTGCGCTAAATCTGAAGAAAATTGTATAGTTTCACTATTTGAGTTGTTAGCTGTCTGATCAATAGCGTCTGATATTGCTTCTCTATTTGATTGAATTGCTGTACCAATTTGATAAATAATTAAAATAATTGATAACTTTATGGCTGTGCCAAAATTAGCACCACGTACATAACTTTTCGCTTGTTTTTTTAAATCGTAATTAGTAAACATACGTCACCTTTCATTAATTAACTTCTATTAAGTTTACCATATCTCAGGTCTTATTTTATTCGTTTTAACCAAACATTACACCTTATTATTATTACCATCGATCACTTTTTTAAAGAAAAAAGCACCTGTTCAACTGGACAGATGCTTTCACGAATAATTACTGGGATAGCTGGATTCGAACCAGCGAATACACGGTACCAAAAACCGATGCCTTACCACTTGGCCATATCCCAATGTTTACGACTTAATTATTTTAGTGCATTTTATTTTTACTGTCAATAATTATTACAGAAAATAAAAAGCCAACAAGCGTAATCGCTCATTGACTCTTTCTAACTGGGATAGCTGGATTCGAACCAGCGAATACACGGTACCAAAAACCGATGCCTTACCACTTGGCCATATCCCAATAATATAATGGGGGCTATAGGATTCGAACCTATGAACCCGAAGGAATGGATTTACAGTCCACCGCGTTTAACCAGACTTCGCTAAACCCCCATGTTTGTATCAAGCATCTCTGCCCCGACAACTCTTATATCATACCAATTATAAAAATAAATTGCAAGTCCTTTTTTAATTACCGTTTATTTTTTAATACTAAGCTATCTATCTATATACTAAAAAAAGAGCTTATATGTGATGACATACAAGCTCTTTAATACTGTCTAGTTAACGCCAACCATCAATCGCTTGATACGTGGTACTAAGAATACTAATAGAATTCCTAATGCGACTGAAGCTAGTCCAAACCAGGTAAAGTAAGCAACTTCATTATCTGATGAATACAATGTTACTAGTTGTGCATTTAATGCTGAACCAGCAGATGAGGCTAGGAACCACATTGACATCATTTGTGACATGAATGCCTTTGGTGCTAGCTTCGTCGTAACTGATAGTCCAACTGGTGAAATCAACATCTCACCAACAATAACTAAGGCCCATGAACCAACTAACCAAAGTGGTGACACATGACCTGAAGTACCAAACAAAGTACCTGGCAAGGCCATCAACAAGAATGAGGCTCCGGTGAACATTAACCCGATTGCAAACTTCATTGGTGAAGAAGGTTGGTTCTTCTGCCACTTTACCCATAACCAAGCAAAGAATGGCGTATATAACATAATAAATAATGGGTTCAATGACTGGAACCAGGCAGCTGGGAACCATGAAGTATCAACACGTTCAGCAGCGAAGGTTGCCAAAACAATTGATCCTTGTTCCTCGATTGCCCAGAATAATACGGCGGCTAAGAATAATGGAATATACGAGAAAACTCGTGAACGTTCTTCCTTAGTTACTTTAGCCGATGTGGTCATTAACACAAAGTATGAAATTGGCAAAATAATCGCAACAATCGTCAACAAGTTAACGTAATTTTGCAGACTATTCCAACCCATCAAGTTCATCAATACAACAACCAATGCAAAGAAAATAATTCCTAAGACGATCTTGACAATTAGTGGCTTAACTTCTTCCTCTTGTAGAGGATCTGGCGCATACTTTGAATCTTCATGTAAATGCTTACCACCAAAATGGTATTGTACTAAACCAAAGAACATACCAATAGCAGCTAATGAGAAACCTGCGTGGAAACCAACATTTTCTTGTGTCCAACCAACCAATAATGGCGAAATAAATGAACCTAAGTTAATTCCAAACACAAAAATTGAGAATCCAGCGTCTCGTGAACTATTGTTACCTTCACCTTCATATAATGATCCAACCATTGATGAAACATTTGGCTTTAGCAACCCCGTTCCAAGAACGATCAAAATCATCGAGACGAACATTGCTGTTGATCCAAATGGTAGTGCCAATGCAATATGTCCGAACATAATTAGCACACCACCCCAGAACACGGTACGCCGCTGTCCTAGAATACGATCGGCAATAAAACCACCAACAACACCAGATAGGTAAACCATCGATGCATATATTGCCATAATCGATGCAGCAGTAGCCTTGGTAATATCTAAATCACCAGTACTAATTAAGTGCCACATATAGTAAAGCAAAATGGCTTTCATACCATAGTAACTGAAACGTTCCCACATTTCGGTCATAAATAATGTTTTAAGACCGAAGGGTTGTCCCAGGAATTTCTTTTCCGTTTTCATGATAAAAACTCCTCATTCAAATAAAGTGTTCTTCTACTCTGAACATTGTGACAAAACGTCACTTGTTAAATTTTACTTGAATTTATAACTATCTACAAGCGCAACCATCATTTTCTACTAATTTTTTTATCACTTTTGTTATAATCAATCTATGAAATAGAGTAGATAAGGAGTTTGTATGACTAAAATTATTGTATCAAGTGATAACCACCTGGATGTTAACAAACAAGATATTTCGAAAATACTTGTACAACAGGTAACCACATTACATCAATTACAACCCGATTATTACTTAATTGCTGGTGACCTGTTTAACGATTTTGAAAAATCATTAAAATATGTCCATGATTTACAGCATGCTTTATCAGCCGATACGAAGGTCTTATTTATCGCTGGCAATCATGATATGGGGCGTAATATTTCATTTGCTGAATTAGAAACCCAACTCGACCCACTCTATCTACATAATCAATATTTCGATATCCCTAATACCAACTGGCGCATTATTGGTCATAATGGTTGGTATGATTATAGTTTTACACCAGATATTGCCCCCGAGAGCATTGCACGCTTTCGGGCGGGCTTTTACTACGACCGCGTGATTGATCAACCAATGAGCGATCCGGATCGCATGGCATTAGGGCTCTATCAGATGAAACGACTACTGGATGATGCAGCGTACCAACACAAACAAGTCATTTTCTTTACTCATTTTGCACCAATTAATGACGAAATTTTTTATCCCGAGCATAATTCACGATGGGCAATGGTCAATGGCGTCCTGGGCTCGACCAAAACAGGTGAGTTATTAGCACAATATGATAATATCCAACATGTTTTCTACGGACACATCCATGTCACGGTCCCACCCCGTAAAAAACACTTAATCACTTATTACAATCCTAGCGTCGGTTATAACCGTCATAAGCTACAAGAATGGACAGCTAATACTTTTTATCAGTCATGGTTAAACAAAATAATACAAATAGTGTTGACAAGTAATTAAGTATTCTGTATAGTATATATTCGTTGAGGTAATAAGTTAATTATTACTCATCAGTCATATGGGGGTTTAGCGAAGTCCGGTCAAACGCGGTGGACTGTAAATCCATTCCTTCGGGTTCATAGGTTCGAATCCTATAGCCCCCATTATATTATTGGGATATGGCCAAGCGGTAAGGCATCGGTTTTTGGTACCGTGTATTCGCTGGTTCGAATCCAGCTATCCCAGTTAGAAAGAGTCAATGAGCGATTACGCTTGTTGGCTTTTTATTTTGCTCAAAAACCGAAGATATAATAAAAGAACTGGCTCGAACAAAACAAACGTTCCAGCCAGTTCTTAAACTATATTGATTAACGGTTCATAACCTTTATCGCATGGTTTCCGTCTCAAATTGTGCGGGCATTTTAGCTGCCTTAACAATTGTAACCATTGCAATTACTGTTCCAATCATTAAGACGCCTGCCATCCCCCAGTCATTCGTAAATTGTGATAGTGAAACCATCATACCAGCAATAATATTGCCTACTGGTCGTGTTGCAGCAAATGCACCCGAATAAGCACCAATTTGCTCCGGATTCATCATATCAGCACGCATGGTCTGACTTGAGGGCACATTAATGATTTCGCCCAAGGTAAAGACAACTGCCACAATAACTAATGGCCAGAAGTCACGCAACAAGAACGATAACGAAAAACCAAATCCTTGAATAAATGTTCCAATAGCAAAACTTTTAATTAATGGCCAACGATTAGTATAGCGATTA
The DNA here is from genome assembly GCF_024718545.1 of Weissella fangxianensis. Taxonomy (GTDB): domain Bacteria; phylum Bacillota; class Bacilli; order Lactobacillales; family Lactobacillaceae; genus Weissella; species Weissella fangxianensis. Next base: position 1,707 of record NZ_JAMXDB010000036.1, on the reverse strand, counting down.
ATCAAATTCATTACCAATACAATCATGACGGTATTGATCACTAGCATAAATGACAGCATTCGTTGCCCGTAGAAGTGAATTCCCATAAAGGTATAATCATGGAAAAACTGCGTTAGATGAGCAGCTAAATAAAAATCAGGTTGTGAGTAAATCACCACAGAAAAAATTGATCCGAACATGAATAATACATAACGCTTATCAGATAAAACACGACCGTAAGATTTGACGGCACTCCATACTGATGAGTCCGCATGCACATTCTCCATATTGAGCGTTTCCGCCATCCCAAACTTAATGATTGACGCATTGACAACACCCACAAAAACGGATCCTAATAACAATTCAAACAGATAATCACGGAAGAACCACCCACCAATGGCTGCTCCTAACATGACACCAATGTTGATAACCCAATAAATCAATGCATAAACAAACTTTCTATTTTTTATCGTTGATGCATCGATCATCATCGCTTGTTCAGCTGGATCGGCTAACGACGACCCAACCGATGCAGTTAAAAAGCCAACGAAAGTGATATATGGATTTGTATACCATGGTGCGTTCATTAACATCGCCAGCGTATAGCCAGATATAATCAATGCTGAGCCGGTCAGCATCGTCCGTTTGCGTCCCCACACGTCCGATAAATGACCACCATAGAGCCCTGCAATAAATCCAGCTACGGAAACAACCATTAGTAAAAATCCCGATACAAAAGCACCAAAATATTGTACATAATAAATCGTCATATTGGGACCAATCGAACTACCAAGCAAGACCGTTAAAAATACCGTTAACGTTCTTAATTTTAAGTTTCGATTTAATGCCATGAATTCTTGCATAACAATTACCCTTCCATCCTAAAAAAATCAAATTGTACCTATACTATCACAATCCCGTACCACTTGTCCGAATTTTCTTCAGTCCTTTCGGCTCATGACACAACCAACTTTTTAGTCTAGACCCGGCTATCATTTAGTTTCATAGTCTAGATGTGATATAATAACTATACAATCTACGATGATACGAGGTAACAAATCATGACTGTAAATACGTTGAAAAAAAATAATTTTGAAGACATCGTTTTCCCACATTGGGATGATTTACCAAATTTTGACCTCTATATGGATCAGGTCGTTGCATACATTAACCAAGTGCTAGCGCCACTAGAAATGCCCACAGTGACTTCAACAATGATCAATAATTATGTTAAGAAAAAGATGATTCTAGCGCCCGTAAAAAAGAAGTATCAAACGCTTCAAGTAGCTGATATTTTGATTATTTCATTACTAAAACCCATCTTCTCATTGGACCAAATCCGGGCAGCAATCGATCAAATAACCATCGATAATTACCCAAAGAAAGCTTATAATTCGTTTGTCGACACCCTCCTAGGCTTTTTTAAAAATCCCACGAATCAACCTCTTGAAGGTGTGTCACTAGAAACACAGCTCATGCAATCTGCTGCCAGTGTCCTTTTCCATAAATTGGAAGCCGAAAAAATTTTGGGTACGTTGCAAGAACAACATCCTATTAAAGAAGTACCAACAACTAAATAACACCATTAACAAAAAGGTTGGATGAACTGAACCCCAAAAATTGGAGAGAAGTTTAAGCAACTAGCTGGTCGGAAAGATTTCGGTATTGAACCGGAGTTTTTCCGGCCAGTTTTGTTTTAATCCGTTTATTATTGTAGTAATAGATATA
>NZ_JAMXDB010000035.1 GCF_024718545.1 Weissella fangxianensis | reverse complement strand
GAAACCCTTGGTACAAGCGGAACTGCAATTTCTGCAGTCCGACAAGATAACATTTAAAAAAAGACATTTCAGTGGTTTCCACTGATCTGTCTTTTTTATTTGCTAATAAAACGGCTGAAACCCTTGATAATAGCGGAAGTGTCAAAACGACACTTCCAGAAACCTCGGTCAAGCGTGAGACGCTTGACCTGTTCGGGCAGAACTCTCCATGAAATGGTCTGCTGGAAGAGCTCCTGCTGAAAGCATGCGTCAAGTGCGAAAATTGTCTTGATGAAATCATGCTTATTATGCAAAATAATTCGGCAGACAGCCCCCGTCGGGTAGACGCCATTTGCGGAATAAATCAGCAAATGGCATACGCAACGATTGGTAAAAAGTGGCTAGCATATAGCTAGTCATTTTGCCATGAGTTTGCGTAGCTAGGGGGTCAAGGGGCGAGCGCTAGCGTCCCCTTTGCAAGCACCACATCAGACACGTAAGTGGCTAGCATGTGGGTTGCATGCCAATCCCCGTAAATTGATTTATTATGTGAGTAGAAACCCTAAGGGTTTCACGAGCTTAATCAATCAATTTACTTGCCTGAAAGGCAAAACAAAGGGGGTGGGATTTGTGAGCGAACAACACAATATGGCTAGCTATCTTTCCGATAAACAACCCAATCGAAAAGAGAGTCGACAAATCAATTTTAGAGTGAGCGAACAGGACTATTTAAAGCTTTCGCAGTCAGCGAAAACTTTAAATATGTCCGTGCCTGCTTTTGTCAAAAAGAAGGCACAAGGGGCACGGATCATAGTCCCCAAGATTGGCGCAAAAGATGCCCAAGAGATAACACGCCAATTAGCAAAAATTGGAAGTAATCTCAATCAATTAGCCAAACACGCCAATCAGGGGGGCGCAGTCCATGCTCCTGCTTTGCAAGAACTTCAAAGCGAGGTGGCAAAGATATGGCAACAACTCACATAAAACGGTCGGATAGTGCGTCACGTTTAGTCAATTACGCTGAAAAACGTGCCGTATTAAAGGACGGACTCAATCTAGACGTAGACTATGCCAAAAGTCAGTTAAAACAAGTCCGTGAAGTGTATGGCAATCAAGGAAAAACGCAAGCATATGCCAGTCGTATTTCATTTAGTCCCAAAGAGCTTGACCCAACCAACGAAAACGACCAGCAAAAAGCCCTAGAAATTGCCAAAGAAGTGTATCAAAAAACCTATCCTAATCAGCAAGTGGCGCTATATGAACACGCAGATACGAATGCTTTACACGTTCATGCCGTGATTGGGGCAATTGACCTTGAAACAGGGCGTAAAATGCACGGAAATTGGCAAGAGTACCGCGAAAAATTGGTGCATAACACAGATGAAATCAGCCAAGAACATGGACTAGAAGTGACGCAAGTTGACCCGAACCGCTATGAAAAGCGGACAATGGCAGAAATTAAAATGCAAGCTAAGGGTCAACCCACATGGAAAGACCAAATCAGACAAGCCGTAGACAAGACCATGGCAAATCGACTTGTCACTGATTTTCAGACGTTTAGAGACGATTTAAAACAAAAAACAGTCGATGTATGGGAACGGGGCAAAGACCTCACTTACCAGCTAACAGGGACGAATTACAAAGCACGGGGAAATAAACTCGGCACAGCTTATGAAAAGGGGGAAATTTACCATGAGTTGGAAAGACGAACCAGAAACCACACAAAAACCCGAAACCCAGATACAGCCAAACCTGACCGAACTCAACCAAACCTTGAAAGAAATCAGGAACTATCAGGGCACGCAAATTCAATTACAGAGCAAACAACAGATAGAATTGACCGAACAGCTCCAACAGATAGAGCAAGCCAGTCAACGGGTCAATCAGGCTTTTCAAACGACCTTGAACAATTTAGAAAACAGCAGAGAGACCAACAAACAACAATCAATCGAGACGCTCAAAGGCGCGCACGAACAGTTCAAAGAGCAAACACGCAAGATAAATCAAAAGACAATCGAAGTCTTAAAACAGATAAACAACGACCAAAAGAGCAACAACGAGACGTTGAAAAATCTCAGCAACAATCTAAATCAAACCGTTCAAGAAACGATGGACCAAGTCGCTAATCGACTGGCTGGAGAAATTAATCAAACCCATAAAAAAATGAGTTGGTTTGAAATTAAAAATTATTTGTATGCTGTGATTCCAACTGGTTTGCTTTCAGGTCTTATATTTTGGTTTCTAACGCATTTCTTTGCTTAAATCATATAAATAGACCTGAAACCTCTTAACTCGTCTTAGAGACGATTTTAGGAGGTTCTTTTTGTTTGATTATTTTTAGATTAAGAAAGACAAATAAACTGTGAATCAATGGTAAGTCGCATTAATAGAATTTACGGTTTTAAGATTTTAAAGAATTAAAGGGTATGGAAAAGGCGAAGCCTATTTAATTTATCTTTAATATTTTGTCTTTTAAACCCTTTTGCGTGCTTGAAAAGTTAGTATTAGCAAGGGTTATAATGATTAAATGACTACTAAAAGGGATGTATATGACTACTAAAAGGGATGTATATGACTAGGAAAAGAGATGCTGATAGCTACTTTTTGTGTTTACAAGTAGCTATGTTTTGATATAATAAAAACATGAAGAAAGACTTTTTGGACGGAATTTCTTCATGCTATCTGTAAACACACGCAAAGGAGCATATTTACTATGAACAGTATAAATAAAAATGAAGTAACAAGCAAAAATCAGGTGACGCATATGAACGACTTACAAAAAAGAAAAGTGGTTGAGCACAACGATCTAATCAGTAGCGTTGCCAAAATGGATAAGACGCCTCTTAAAATTTTTGAATTAGCAGTATCTGCTATCGATACTACTAACCCACCTAAAGATAATATTGTTTATTTATCTAAGCAGGAATTGTTTTCTTTTTTTGATGTTAGAAGTGAAAATAAACATACACGGTTTAAGCAAGCTATTGAAAAAATGCAAAAACAAGCTTATTTTCAAATTAGAGAAGTTAAAGATCAAGGTTATGAAATGAAAAGTATTGTGCCAATCCCGTATGTAGAATGGAATAGTTATAATGATGTCGTAACAATTGAATTTAATCATCGTATCATGCCTTATCTAATTGAACTAAATACGAATTTTACACAATATGCTCTATCAGATATTGTGGAATTAAGTAGTAAGTACAGTATTATTCTCTATAAGTGGCTTTGTATGTCTTATAATCAATATGATTATTACAGTACGAAGGGGAATCGTAGAGAAGAACAGCTAGAAAAGTATCGAAATCCGTCTATCAGTATGAAAGAACTAAGGCGATTAACTGACACTGTAAATGAATATCAACGTTTTACCAATTTTAGCAAAAAAATTTTGGATATTCCCTTAGAAGAGATTAGTAACTATACACATTTTAATGTGACTTATGACAAGATTAAAAAAGGTAGAGCAATTGATTCAATTGTTTTTCATATCACTGAAAAGCGTATGGCAGATGATAACAGCTATAAGCAGGAAGATGAAACTTATTTAGAAGATAAAGCAAGAAAAGAGGTTGCTCAAGAACAGTTTTATTTACAAGCAATGGAAAGTCGTTATACGAAAATATTGATGGAACATTTTATGTTGTCTTCGTATGATTTAATTGATAAGGCAATCATGGCAGGCTTACAGAAGCATGTCTACCCACTGTATGATAAATTAAAGGATTTACGGGGATTGAGTGGTGTAGAAACACACGTCTCTTATGTTTCGGAGAAAAAAGAGGGTTATTCAAAAAGAAATATTGCTAAATATCTTAAAAAAGCTATTGAGCAGTATCTGATTACTGTAAAAATTCAGGATAAAATGGAGAACGGTTCAATGTGATTTATACGTTAATCTATGAATTCTCGAGCGTCTTAGACTTAAAGCGGCATGGACGCTCCTATTAAATTTAAAAGATAATGGGCAATCAATTGCTATCATTCAAGGAACTCCAGAAGATTTTAAAAATTGGCTTGGTGCGCCTAAAAGTTATACATATGGTTATTTGAAACGAGATGTTTTAAATCCAGCCATTAAAGAAAGTGATATGGATTTATAATTATTTCAGGCTAAAAGAGGTCGTTCAGTTACACAAGTAGAAATATATAATAGTTTCATTCGCAATGATCGATATAAATAAGTTAATATATTATTTTTATACAATGTTGCGCACAATGATGTGATAGTATTGTACGCAATGAGGAGGCGGTTGGTATGAAACTCTATTCTATGAGGGATATTGCGGAGGAAGTTGGTAAAGATAAATCAAATGTGTATCGTTATATAAAGAAACACAATATTGCGTACACCGATGTAAAAGAACGCGCAATGTTGTTTAACGCAACGCAAAAAAACAGCATTGTTAAAGGAATGACAGGCGAATCAATTTCTAACGTTGCGCAACGATCACAACGTACTCAGCACAATGAAGACAAGAACCAAAAAGATAACGATACTAGTCAAGTTATTGCTGCCATGCAAGCAAATATTGAAAATTTAAAAGAGCAAAATACGTTATTAGTTAAGCAGTTGGAAAGTAAAGATAAACAGCTTAATGAAGCGCAAAAACTAGTTGATCAGCAACAACAGTTAAACTTATCAACACAACACCTTTTAAATCAGCAAAACGAACCATCCGAAGTTAAGCAACAAACGCAACAGCCAGAAGAAAATAATGATTATCAAAAAAAAACGACAAAGAAGAGCTTTTTTAAGCGTCTTTTTGATAATTAAAAGGAGTCAATTTTAATGACAAGCTCACAGCAATATGTTGATATATACAGTTTTACCTCCGAAGAAAATCGTCGTTTTGCACGCTCAAATTTCACCAAATTAGTGCATACTAATGCCCGTTTTGAAGGAATTAATACGACTTTACCCCAAACGCAAACAATCATGGACGGTATGAGTGTTGCCGGTGTACCCGTGGAAGATGTTTTAACAATTGTTAATTTAAAGCGTGGTTGGCAATATGTGACCACAGAAACCGCAGAAATGACCTTAGATATTGAAAAAGCAATCAATAAAATTGTGGCTGCCGAAGATGCCTTAGTCCCTGGTGAATTACGACAGGGTCAAGGTGGGGTCAATTTAGGTGACGAAGAATTTTTTGAACCACCCCTAATTAATCAACAAGAAGAACAAACATTTTTACAAAAAACGTTGACTAATTCACACACAACCACAACTGATAAAGCCTTAACGATTATGTATCATAATATGCGTCAACAAATCTTTTGGGACGGTAATAAACGAACCGCTACACTAAGTGCCAATAAAATCATGATTGACGGTGGTGCAGGGCTTATCAATGTGCCGTTAGATAAGTGGGCTAAATGGAATGAATTAATCGCTGATTTTTACCGCACAAACGATATGCAAGCTGTAAAAGAATGGACGTATCAAAATGGTATTCAGGGCTTAGAAGTGCGGAAAAACAAATAATTTTTTTGTAAGTAAATTAAAAAGCCGAAAGAACAAAAGCAACCAAATATACAACGTTAATTACGAAAAACGCCTAATTAAAGGCGTTTTTTTTATGTATTTAGTGTTTGAGAAACGCATTCTAAACCTATTTTCCTTTAATAAACGGGTAAACGTCTATTGAATAACCAATGCCGTAACGTAAATTTTTTACCAGCTACCAAAACTAGGCAAAATAGCCTTGCTATAACGGGGAAAAATCTAGGTAATAATTTTATTAGTCCATATTATGGACTTGTGCTATAATGTAGACAGAAAGAAAAGAAGCCCTGCGTGAACAGGACTTCCCAGTAGAACCGTGTAAGACGGTAGCAAAAACTAAAGTTTAAATAACCGTTAGCTCTGCAAAGCTAAGACGGTTATTTTTTTTTGCTGATTTTTATCAGCTCAACAACTAATGCAATTAAGGTAACGATAAACGTTCCGAAATTCAACATTAGTTGTAAGGCGTCTGTAATCGACACCTAAGCTACCCCTTTCATCAGGATATGGTTTAATTACGGTTTTTACACCATAAGCACCACCCCCTACTATCAGAATAGCTACCGTCTTAACTTTTCTACTAGTCGTATTATATCGTAAAAAAGTAGATATGTCCTGTAAGCCAAGCATAATGAAACACTATATTTATGACGTGCACTTCTATAGCTACAAGCCTCTAAATATAGTGTTCAAATATTATTTTTCTTGTCATAAAGGCGATATTTTTGCCCCTATACCTGCCAAAGTGCGGATAATTCCAGCAATTAGAATTACGAAATATCGGCTGCCCATGAATCTACAGGAATTGACGCATAAGATACCATACGTGTAACCAAAACAACACGATGAACCTTTTTTAAGTTTACTCTTTTTACTTGTTCGTTACTGCTTCAATTTGTATACATAAAACATTACTAAAATGTTGTCAATATAGTCCGTTTAAAGGTTTTATGCATTAAAAAAATGCATATGTTTTGACTTTATAAAATTAAAGAGTATATTTTCGTGTGTAGCAGAGATGGGACATCACTTATCACTCTACAAAAATTATATTGTTTTTGTTGGAAAATTTCCGACTATATTTACATAGGGCCCTAACTTGGGAGGTTAGAGATTATGAAAGATGCTACATTGTTGTCAGGATACACAAGTTACACTTCACCAATTGATGTTCAACGCAGTGCTGTTGAAGAAAGTCAATTAGGTAATGTTGGAACATCAATTTCTTTGAGTGTTAGCTACTCAGCATCTGTTTCATGGACATTTTCATGGAGCTTTTAGACTTATAGTCTATCCATAATTTGTACATGCAGAAAACAAGCCCTCAATAGTTATTTTATTGAGGGCTTGTTTTCAATATAAAGCACATTACCCGAACAGGAATATCCAAAATGAAAAACACACTAATCGATCAAATATTACATATAATTATCGATGACAAATTTGATGAAGATGTAATAAATGAATTAATTTCCAATGATAAGACAGTAAACGAAAAACGACAATTAAAAGAAATTATTATTGCGTTACGTCAAAGTAACTATATAACTCTTAGAAAAGTATCAGAGTCTCATTTAACTGGGAATATAAATAATATTTTTGTAGATATTATCATAGTTCCTAAGCAAAATTATCTTGATAAATTAATTGTTCGTCCAAAAACAAAAAACGTTACCAGTTTTAAAGATTTTATTGATTCTTTCTTCGTATTTGATAATTCTGTTTTTTCAGCTATGTTTAACACGCAATTTCAGAATAAAAATAAAAAAATGGCAGTTTCGTCACTTATTAAGTTACTTGTAGCGACAAATATTTATTTTTTAAATCAAGAGAACAAACTAACGTTAAAAAATAAATATATCATCAATAATTCGGACATTAGTGTTCTCAGCGCGGGCTTAAATATTAATGATGTAGGAAAGTCAATTTCCTACCAGGAATTACTTAGTCGCATGCTACTGGCATCTGATAATACAGCAATGGATATATTACTGAAAGTAATTGAACCCCATGATATGACTAAATTATATGAGGAATGTCTAGACATAGAATATGGGCATATAGAATTAACGAATATTTTATACCTGAAAAATTGGAGTGCTTTCCAATCTAAAGAATACATGAAAGAAGTCCAATGGATAAATGGACAAGACTATTTCTTAAGTATGAAAGAAATCCAAAAGATTATCAATTATTTATGTAATCAATCATGGTTACCATGGGATGATTTACCTAATAATCAGATGATTTATAAGGGTGGTAATGCTCCAGGAGTATTATCTGCGATTTGGATGAATAGAAATAATCGAAAGGTCTTAGCCTTTGCCTTTAATATCCCACGAGAAATTAATCTTGTAGAAGAATTATATATATATGAAAATGCACGTAAGTTAATGGAATTCGAAAACTTGTTATAGGAGGTCTGCTAGACATGGAAAGCGCATTGAATGGGAGAAATGAATCACAATCAAATCACATTAATGGTACTAAAGTGATTGAAAAACGATTAAATGGAGAGACTAAAGATAAAGAACGTCGAATGAATAATATGAAAGTTTTTGACAGTTTATTAAATGAAAAATTACAAATAAAGTCACCGAGATTAGTACATATTAATGAAGATAAATTTGTAGTCAGTCATGAGTGGGTTGAAAATGCAACAACCTTAGAAGATTTATTACAAAATGATTTGAAACGTTTTATCGACCTAATTCCAAATGCTATGAAGTATCTAGCTGAAATTAATAATCTACCTACAAGTATTAATGAATCAAAAAATTCTGTAGTTATAGATAACACACTTTCTCCATTAGTCGCCATTTCAGAATATGCTTACACGGAGTGTACTGGTGCAGAGTTAGAGCTATTTTCAATCTTGCAGCATGACTCGGATTTATTAAAAGGATTAATCACAAAAAATCAAAAAGTAGTCGCTGGTGTTCGACATGGAGATATGCGATTCGATCAGTTTCTAGTTACTGATTTAAATGTATTAATCATAGTTGACTTCGAAGAATTTGGTGTTGGCGATTCTTTAACAGACTTGGCCGGTTTCTTAGGGTCCATTTTATTTAATACTTTATTAGATGTATTTTCGAAGGCATCAATGGATGCTTCTAGTGAAGAGGATGTTAATCGGATGTTTATGGAAAAAGGAGAGAAAAAATTAATGGAAATTAAACCCTTATTCCAACAAGCGATTTCAAAGTATTCAAAATACAATCACGGTTCTATTGATTTTTCTGTTTTATCTGCAGATATTGGCTGGTTTATTCTGGAACGAATTATTAGCAGGTCAAAATTTACTTTCCGACTATCCTCAGTTGACAAGGCTATTGCAGGAGTAGGACGCCAAGCAATTGTTAATCCAGATTCATTAAGTACATTTTACTAAAAAGGGGGACATTATGTTAAAGAATACTTCGATTGATTCATTACTAAATCGAGTATCTGTGGATATTGATTTAGAAATTGTTACAGTAGACGACATTAATTACGAAAATGTTCTACAGAGACCTAAAAGTGAACTATCACAGTGGTTATATTGTGTACTGCATACTGGTAATAGTAATTTATTAACGCCCCATACTGCTCGAAATGATTTACAACCAATTATTGCCGATTCTATTCAAGACCATACTATTTTAGTTCCATCAACAAATTTTGCTATTGATAACGTAACTTATTCAGAAGTAGGCGGAGTACGTATCAATAAACAATCTGTAAACAACAAATTAGAGCTTTCGTCTAAACGCCCTAATTTAACTCCTGGGTTTTATATGTTTGTTGCAACTAATAATCTATCTACCATCCGATATTATGTAGGAACTGATAATCCGGAGGACGCCATCAAAATATGGTCTGCTACTATTGATAAACTACTAAAAGACAATGTTGAGTTTTCTGGTAAAGTGTTATCGTCTACGGAAAGTTATCCTAGAAATGATTCAGTTGTATTCTATAGTGATGTAAATAATTCTGAAATGGTTCAAATGGCTTTGCTTGATGTTATACAAGATGTAAATCCATTGCATACGGGATTAGTACCGTCACCTTTTACAAAGGTATTATACGATTCACTATCAACAGCTGAACAACCATTAGATAGTAAAGGGATTCGTCAAAGTTTAGGCGAACAAAGAACAGAAATACTTGCAGAGTCTATTTTAGATACTTTTACGACAGGCTTAGATTTTGAGAAGTTACTAACTAAACGATTGGAAATCGCAAAGGTTGATATTTCAGATTTATCAAAAAATCGGTACTAATTCTCAAAAAAGGTGGATATGTTATATGAACACAACATGGATGTTGCTAATTATTTTAATAGCTCTTTATATCTCCGTATGTTGGTACAAAATATATAAAGCTGCGTCAACCAAATGGATTCCAAAATGGGCATGGGCTATTGTTGTCTGCATTTCTATACCTCTTGGGGGAATGATTTACCTATTATTTGGTGAAAATAGGGAGTATTAGTTATGAATTTACTTGAAATTAATAATATAACAATGAAGTTCCCTATGAAGGTTGCATTAGATAACATATCTTTAGAAATATCGGATGAATCTGGTGTGACTGCATTAATTGGACCAAACGGTGCAGGAAAAACAACGTTAATTAAATGTATTATGGGATTAAATCAAGAATATGAGGGAAGCATAGTATATCAAACAAACAAAATTTCTTACTGTCCGGATACCCCCTTTTTCGATACTAATCTTACTGCTATAGAGGTGATGCAGCAATCTGCAGCATTAAGCAGTCAAAACTATGAATTGCATTCCGCCAGAAAGTTATTGAAAATGGTAGGATTGGATGAGGCAAGGGATAGATTTATTAATGGGTTCTCTCGAGGAATGCTACAACGACTAGGGATTGCAGCATCTCTTATATTAGATCCAGAAGTACTGATATTGGATGAGCCAACTAGTGCTCTTGACCCAGCCGGACAACGAGATATTTTGAAGCTGATTAAAACAATTTCAAAGGACAGAGCAGTTATTGTTTCTAGTCATAATCTTAAAGATATGGAGCAAATTGCGGATAATTTAATCGTTCTAAACGAAGGGAAACTAGTATATGCTGGTAATTTAAGAGACTTCATTGATCTCGAATCTATTGAATCTGTTCTTAAATGTTCTACTTCTGAAAACCTGAATAGGTTAACTATCTTATTACGACCGAATGTCCCCATTAGAATAAGTAATGATACAAACACAATATACTTTCCACAAAATGATTTCCAAAAAGTGTTTATGCTATGTAGTCAACATACTGATTTAATTACCTCTATTTCTAAAACAAATTATTCTTTGTCTGCTGCATTTGAAACATCTGTGAACAAGGAGGTCCAATGAATATGAAATTAATCAATTTAAATTTTAAACGTTGGGTTAGAGGAAATAGATTACTGGTAGTTACAATTTTATTTGTTTTTACTGCTATTTTTTCACCAATTATGGCATATAATGCAGCAAAAATTTTAGATAGTTTAGGATCTACGGTGACGTCTTTGCCGATTCCAGATGAAACCTCATTATTGCAATCTTATTTTAAAAACATGTCTCAATTAATTCTTTTTGTAGTTGTCTTTTTAATAAGCAGTATGACTGTTTTACCAAAATCAGAGTCTGTACATATTTTTTATCTTTCGCGTACAAAGAAAGGATATCGAATTTACTATCCAAAAATTTTGGTAGGACTATCGATTGTTGTAATTTTACTGATTTTAAATGACGTTATTTTCTATTCTATTTTGACTTTGTACTTTAATGAATTGGATACGTTTAATATTGTGACAAGCTTGTGTATACAACTATTAGGATTTTTTACTATGACAATAGTAGGTGTAACTGTCTCAATTATATTCAATTCTAGTTTTATAGGCGCTGCATTGATTGAATTATTTATATTCATTGGGAGTATCTTCGCAACGTACGAATGGTTTAAGGAATGGTCACCCACAACTTTGTTATCACCCATAGATATATTCCATACTGGATCAATTGAAAGTATCACTACTAATATTATTATTAGCGTGTTAGTAATAGTAGTTTCACTGGGGATAATAGGCATTAAAAAAGCATAAAATGGAGGATATACCGTTGATACTTACTTTATCAAAAGTCAATAAAAGCATCTCTCAAAAAAAAGTAATAAATGATGTGAGCTTTTCTTTAGAAAAAGGGAAAATTTTAGCATTATTAGGACCGAATGGTGCAGGGAAAACTACTATTATTCGATTAATTACATCACTAATTGAACAAGATAGTGGTGTAATTAGCGTTTTTAATGGCGATATAAACCCTTCAAATATTCGACAGAATATAAGTGTACAAAATGATGGAAACTTATATGAAAACTTAACGATTTTTGAAAACCTTAAAATTTGGGGAGGCTTTTATGAAATTCCAGAAGATCATTTGGAAGTTAAAATTTCGGAACTGACAAGTAGGTTTGAAATTTCAGAACGGCTTAATTCTCAAGTAGGTGAATTAAGTAAAGGTATGAAACAAAAAGTGCTTATTATTCGTGCTTTATTGACAAATCCTAAATTATTAATTTTAGATGAGCCTACATCTGGACTTGATCCATACATGATTGATTTATTGACGAAAATTTTGACAGAATATGTTAAACGTCATGAAACAACAATTATTATGGCGACCCATCAATTATTGGGGTTAGAGAGTATTGCAGATGACGTTTTAATCTTAAACAAAGGAGAGGTTGTAGTACATGGAAAAACAACACAACTTATTTCTGATTGCTGGCCTACTGTGGAACTAGATGTGTTATCAGATAAAGAAAACTTTGAAAATAATTTAGATTATCTAACTGCAAATTTCAATGTTATTCATAGCAGTTTTGATATTAACATAACCCGTATCATGTTAGAGACCAAAGACAATCATTCTCGTGTTATTGCTGATATTGCAAATGACATTCCAGTTAATGGAATAACGATAGTGAACCACACCGTAAAGGAACTATATTTTAAAACGTTAGGAGTGGAGCAAATTTATGAATAAACATAGGATTAAAATATTGGTACAAAAAGAGTGGTTGGAACTTAAAAATGACAAAGCAACCTTAGCTCCTCTACTAATTCTGCCTATTATGTTCAGTATTATTTTGCCATCTATTCTAATATTTGGTGGGGTTAGAAATGTACTAATTAACAATGTAGGTGGTGTTTCGCAATTTCTGGAAAATTTTAAAAGTGATTTAATTCCAAGTAATATTTCAGCTGAAAACATTGGCTTATATGCTTTATTAATATTTTTCTTTATGCCATTATTCTTATTAATTCCAATCATGATCTCTACTGTGCTAGCTAGCTCATCATTTGTCGGTGAGAAAGAAAAAAGAACGATTGAAGGATTACTATACACACCACTTTCAGATAGTGAATTATTGATGGGGAAGCTAATTGCTGTGTTAGTGCCAAGTATCTTATTAACTTGGGTCTCAGTCTTTTTATACGGTATTGTACTTGATGTTTTAGGATATGGTGTATTTGAATCTATGATTTTCCCTACAGTACATTGGTTAATAATGATGTTTATTATTGCTCCATTATTAACTTTTTTCTCAACTATGTTGGTGCTAATGGTTTCTCAAAAATCAAAAAGCAGTAAATCTGCACAATCCGTAGCAATGATTTTGTTAATTCCCATTATTGGGATGATGATATCACAAGCAAGTGGATTAATGGTTTTTGGAGCAATATTTGAATTAATATTGGTTGTTATTTTAATTATTTTAAATATCATTACATTTAATATTGTAACCAAAATGTTTGTTCGAGAAAAAATTGTTTTAAATTCGTAATTGAAAAAGGAGACTCAAAATGGATGTAATAGGATTAATCAATGAAGGTCTAGTTTCTACTTTTGATTTAGAAGGACAGGATACATTATCTATTTCGGATAATGTAGTTAATGTAGGTAATTTAAAAATGCCTCGACCTAAATTTGATGAAAAACATGACAAAAATAAAGATTTCGTATTGGTTCAAGTTGTTGCGTTTTCATGTAATTACAGAGATAAAGCAATTGTCGTGAAATCTAGTAACAAAATGTCAGGAGCTTTTTCTAACACTGCAGCTCCTGTTTCTTTTTTTGGATCTGATTTCGTAGGAATAATCATTGAAAAAGGTACCAATGTTTCAGAATTTGAACTTAATGATAGAGTTATTCCTAATTGTGCATATCCAACACCGCCTGCAGACGGTGTTGCACCAGGTGTAGTTACCAATGAAGCATCTAAAGGATATTTAAAACTTCATAAATCTAAGTTATTGAAAGTACCTGATAATATGCCAAATAGTATTGCAGCAGGATACTCAATTGGTGGACAAACGTCCGAAAGTATGGTTCGTCGTAGCAATGTCTCTCAATCTGACAAAGTATTAGTCTTAAGTGCACGCTCAAATACATCTCTATTTATTATAAACGCACTATTGCACCGAGGAATAAAACCAACTCTATTATCCACAACTAAGTGGTCAGAGGATAACTTGGATTTGGTCAAGCATTGTGAAGTTATTAACTTAAATAGAAATGTCAATAAATGGCCAGATGATTTAGAAAAATTTGATGTTATTTTTGATCCTTTTTTTGATATTCATCTAGAAGAAGCAATTAAACATTTAAATATTGGCGGTCGTTACATTACATGTGGATATAAAAATCAACATGAATCATTTGAAATTACTAATGACATTGCAAATCAACAAAATTTACAATCAATTATGTTAACTGCTATGGTTAATAATATATCAATTATTGGGAACTGTATCGGAGAAACATTTGATTTAGAAAATTCATTAAAAAATTTCAATTATAAATTGCCTCCATTCCAAATTGACAGTACATTAAGTACCATGGAATTTAAAGAGTTCTTAGATGAAACTTATAATAAGCGAAATAGATTCGGTAAAGTTATTATGAATTATGTTTCATAGATTTGTTTGGCTCTATACTTTTTAGCGTGAAATTTTTACTTTCACGCTAAAAAGTATAGAGCCAAAATATTAAAGAAGTCACAACTGAACAGTTGTGACTTCTTTTTTTATCCCTTATAATAAAAGGCGTTGAAGCACGTCATAACTTACGGTCATAAGCAAAGGAGCGAATACAATGAAATATGGTTATGCCAGGGTCAGTACAATCGACCAAAAGCTAGCAAATCAAATCCAGCAATTAAAAGACGCAGGCGCTGAAAAAATTTACCAGGAAAAATTTACAGGGACAACTACCCAACGTCCCCAATTTAATCAACTATTAAAAATCTTAGTGCCTGGCGATACGCTAATCATTACCAAGCTTGATCGTTTCGCCAGAAACACAAGAGAAGCCTTAGACATCATTCAAAAACTTTTCGACCAAGGGGTTAAAGTGCAAATTTTGAATATGGGAACGATTGATAACACACCCACAGGCAATCTGATTTTCACTATTTTTAGTGCCTTTGCCCAGTTTGAACGAGATATGATTGTGACCAGAACCCAGGAGGGAAAATTATACGCCAAAACGCATGACCCCCACTTTAGAGAGGGACGCCCTAAAACCTACACAGATGAACAAATTCAGTTTGCCTATGAGTTACGTCAGCAAGGCATGACCTACAAAATGATTGAACGGAAAACAGGGATTAGTATTAAAACCCAACAACGGCGGTTTAAATCTCTTCGTATGAAAAACGAAATATCAATATGATAGACTAACTTACATAGTAAGGGGAGAGTTCATGGATACAGTAATTACAGCGTTAATTGTTTTCGGAGCATTAATTTACATGCGTATTCATAATCACAGTCACGCTGATTATGACGAAGATAATCCTAAGGGGTTTGATGTACGGGCATTTATCTTCCCGATACATTATTTCATTCGCAGTACGATTTTTAACACTTTTAAAAGTAACGGTCTTGCATTCTTTTTTGTGCTTTTTGTCGGCGGATACGCTTTACTGTTAGACGTCCCGATTTGGTACATGAATAGAACAGCAGGCAAATACTTTTTGATTTATTTACTAATTAGCTGGGTTGTATGTCTATTACCACAGCGCACCTCGCTGGCATCTGGTGAACTTGGAAAAGCTCACTTTGTCAGTGAGACTGGCTTGAAAAAAGGCAATCTAATTAATAAAGACGGTATTGTTTTTGGTAAAAAAGGACGTCAACTGGTTGCCAAGCCCAATGATTTGGACGGGAACGTCGCTATCTTTGGTGGGGCGGGAACTGGAAAAACCGCTAGTAACTTAATTCCCACACTGCTAACTTACCAAGGCAATGCTTTTGTCGTCGATATTAAACCCGAATTACTTGCTAAAACAGGGCACTTGCACCCCAACAAAAAAGTATTAAACTTTATTGATCCACAGTTAGCTTATGACCCGTTAGCCGTGATTGATAGTTATACAGATGTCGTTGATTTAGCGCAAACACTCATTCCGATTAGCCCTGATATTAAAGAGCCGTACTTTAAAGAAAGTGCGCAAAATATCGTGGCAAGTGCTTGCTGGGAATTTAAAGATAGTAAATCATTTAGTGAGATTGCAGAATGGTTGACTGCTAACAAAGCTGATGAGATTATCGAACAATTATCGGCAAGTGAAAAATCAGAGACCAGAATTCTAATTAACGCAGTAGCAGGTATTAAGTCAGAACAATTGGCTAGTTTAATGAATGAGCTACGAAATACCCTAGTTGTCTTTGCCACTGACCCTGTTTTACGGCAACTATCAGGTAAAGGGGCAAGTATTAGTCCCAAAGATATTGAAGAAAACTGGATATATCTTGTCTTACCGGAAAGTAAGCTACAAGTATATAGCCGTTATCTATCACTGATTGTTTCGCAATTTACCCGCTACTTAACGCAACGCCCTGAAAAAGCACAACCAAATGTTTTAATGGCACTTGATGAATTTCCACGTCTAGGCTTTATGCCTGCATTTACGGACGCAATCTCAACATTGCGTTCACGCAATGTATCTGTGATGATTCTATTGCAGTCATTAGCACAGCTTGACAAAATTTATCAAGAAAACGGGCGCAAGGTCATTATGGATAATATGCATTATGTTGTTGTTCATAATGCCCTAGATAACACTAGCCAAAAGTATTTCTCTGATAGAGCAGGTGCAAAAACTGCTGTTATTAAAGGCACAACAGTGGGCGCTGGTGGTTCAGCAGGAACGATTGACGCTTTATTTGGTAGTCATTCGACAAACTACAATCAACAATCAGTCCCACTTATCCGTCCTGAAGAATTTGCCACCCTTGAAAAGCCTATTCTATATGCCTATAAATTAGGTGTTGCCAGAGTGGACAAAGCCTATTGGTTTAATGACAGCCGAATGAAGTCACTTGTTGAACAAGGGGGTGTTCGCTAATAAAACGGCTGAAACCCTTGGTACAAGCGGAACTGCAATTTCTGCAGTCCGACAAGATAACATTTAAAAAAAGACATTTCAGTGGTTTCCACTGATCTGTCTTTTTTATTTGCTAATAAAACGGCTGAAACCCTTGA
>NZ_JAMXDB010000034.1 GCF_024718545.1 Weissella fangxianensis | reverse complement strand
TCCGTATTTTATAAGGCGGAATACCTTGTAGATACATTGTGACAGCTTCAATTTGTACTTCTTTTGAAAACATAGTAAAACCCCGTAAGTTTTGGAAATTACTCCAACTTACGGGGTTCAGTTCACTTCGCCTTTTTACTGATTCAATTAAAAAACAAAACAAAAAGAACACGGTGCACATAAATTTGTACAGGGTGTTATTTTTTGAATTATTTTAAATGATAGATTCCTAGTTATATAACATAATTGCCACTTATTACGCCAATAGAGAGGTTTTAATCTGTTTAATGACTAGTTATACGTTTCGTGTATAAAAACGCTTAAACGGGTAAATAAGCCGTTTTAACGTTATATACTCGGCCCCTTAAAAACAGTACGCGTTAATTCGATAATCTGATTGATTAATGCTTTAACTTGTTCAATGCCCCAATCTAACCTAGTCAGCGCTATTTTGGTGTCTGGATCTTCTCTAGCTGTCGTAAGTGTTTTTAACCACGACTGAGCTGTTTTCTTATTTTTTATAAGTTCTTCATGATCAAGCCTATAAAGCACATAGTGTGCTTTAACCTCACTCGTTTTCATACTGTTCACACCATAATCGTTTTTAAGTATGTCTCGCATGGCATAATCCAGCTGTTGCTGGTCTCGCTGCCGCTTCTGAAGCGCTTGATGCGTTTCTTTCAGGTTTTGATAGTCTGCTTGGACATCTGCTAGCTGCGCTTTGACTTGTCCTAAGGTTTGCTTGAGTTCTTCTGTCTCATTCTGGCTTTGGAAGGTGGCTTTCTTCATCGTGGCTAACACACTTTTAAAGCGATCTAAGTCATCTGGTTTAAGCACCGTCTTACCAAAGAGGTTTTTAGATAAGGCTTGTTTAAAGGCATCAATTTGTTTTTCAGCTAAGTCTACTTCCGTTAATGCTTGATCCGTGATTTTAAGTACGGCCTGTTTAGCCCTAATATTTTCTTCAACGTCAGCTAGTTCTTTTTTTAAGGCGTTAAACTGATCGTTGTATTTTTTGATTTCAGCGACATTCTCAAACGGTAAGGTTTTGTTATTTAGAATACCGTGTTCATAAAAAGGCAGCACCTTTTTTAAATGCTGATCTAAATCATCATGAAAGGTTTGTAGATCATGACGCGTTAGCACTTCTTTAGCGGATACTTTATAACGTGATTTTTTATCATCAAAAATAACGGGGACAAAGGCATAGTGCAAGTGTGGTGTTGTCTCATCATAATGCACGACAGCGGCCACGGCATTTTCTTGACCATAACGGTCATTAAGAAAATTGGTGGCTGCTTCAAAAAAGGGCGCTCTGTTGCTCGTAGGGCGCTTCTGCAAGTTCTTCAGGTAAAGTAACAATCCAAGTCGCTAACGCCTTCACATCGTCTCTTTTCATGCAATAAACGTCATTTAAACGCTCGTTGAAGCGTGAAAGCATATCAGAACCATCTGTCATGAGATCTTGATTCAGATAGCTTTTCGACACATCAATTTCTTTGTTAGTGTGATGGTCAGTTTTACGTTCAAAATGAACGGCAAGACCGGGAACTGAACCACGGGTATTTTTCTTTAAATGCGCCATCAAAAATGCCTCCTCAAAAAAAGCTTTTCCAAGACCAGTATAACACCGTTAAAAATCTGGTATAGCCTGTTATACCAAAATAATATTTTGGACAGGCTCTGCGAGGCGGGTCATCGACAAGCGATGACCGTAGCGTTTCCCCTGCCTGGTGGGGAAACTGCTATTTTACAGCGCCTATTATCCGGCTCGTAAAACCTCCGGCGGGTCACGCCGTGACGGGGCAATTTATCATTGCAGGATCACCTTCAGTGAGAGCATGTCATGCAGAACGCTACCCGCGCGGGGCAAGCTGATGTCAGCTTAACCACATAATAAAATAGCTTGACTTCAATTAAAAGGTTTTTCATTAATGGTTTCAGCTTCTAAAATAATTTTACCTGAATTTCCGTTTGATACTAGAAATTCGCTTGCATTAGCTACAATTTCTTGATTTTGTTTTTCAATTTGAGCATTTGAAAAATTAGCAGTGGAAAAATCTAGCTGTGCAGTCTCTTTATAGTATCTATTAGTATCTAAGTTATTATATTCTTCTTGATTAACTGCAGAATTTGCAGTTCTGCTCATATCAAGGGTTTCAGACGTTTTATTAGAAAAATCACTCTTTATATATACATCTGTTGCTGTAACTTCTAAATCAGCAAGGTAAAGTCTGCGTTTAATTACAGATGTATTCAATTAGTCTAACCAAAATCAATTTGATCTAACATGGTTTCCCGACTTGCTTGGTCTAAGCCAAGGTAAGTTAACGTCATAGCTTCACTAGAATGGTTCAATAAATGCATGACTAAGCCAATGTTGTAATTCGATTGTGTGTATACGCGATAAGCGCCTGTTTTACGCATGGTGTGCGTGCCTAAATAGTTGATGCCTAGTAGATCACCAACATGTGCCATAACTTTATAAAACTGTTTCTCGGTGATATGGTAATCATGATGGACTGTCGAGGGGAATAACCAATCCGAATTGATGTTTTCTTGGACCAGCCAATCATGATATTGCAGCAAGTCTTGTTGGACAGGCTTTAGATACAATGTATTCGCCTTAGCTGTCTTTTTATCATGAATAAAGGTTATACTTGTTACAATAATCTTGTACAAAAAATAACATCCAAATTGGGAATTAGATTCAAAAATTATTTCTAAATAATTTTAATTACTTAATTATTTTAGATCCTGATTTGTGATTCGATCACATAATTAAATTATTGAATAGCAAGGTGAATAATGAAACATTTTAGTAATATTATTATTGGATTTGGAAAAGCGGGTAAAACACTTGCAGGAACACTTGCAAAGCACGGTGAAGAAGTATTAATTATTGAAAAAGATCCCAACATGTATGGCGGAACTTGTATCAATGTTGCTTGTTTACCGACTAAAAACATGATTATTAATGCCCACCGGGGTATAGAATATGAAGTCGCTTTAAAAAAGAAAAATGCCCTAACAGCAATGCTACGTAATAAAAATTACCATAAGGTGGCTGATTTACAAGAAGCCACTGTTTTAACAGCTACTGCTGAATTTTTGGATGACCATACGGTACGAGTATCTGATAACTCAGGGCAGGAAACTTTAATTGCAGATCGTATTTTTATTAATACAGGAGCAACAACAATTTGGCCTAATATTGATGGATTGCTTGCTAGTAAACATGTTTATTCGTCCACAGACTTACTTGTAAAAGATAAACAATTAAAGGAATTAGTTATTCTTGGTAGTGGACCGATTGGCTTGGAATTTGCATCAATGTATGCACAATTTGGTAGCCATGTGACCATCATTGATAAATCATCTAAAATTTTAGGACACTTTGAGCCTGAAATTGCCGAACAAGCTAAAAATGATTTAGAGGAGGATGGTGTATCCTTTTTGTTAGAAAGCAACTTAACTGGTGTAAATGATACACTAAATGGTGTTACATTAACTATAAGCACACCAAAAGGGATTAAAAATATACAGGCCGATGGGTTATTAGTTGCTACGGGACGTAAAGCTAATGTGACCGATTTGCACCTAGAAAGAACTAGTATTAAAACAGGTAGTCACGGTGAAATTTTAGTCAATGATATACTAGAAACAGATGCTAAAGATGTCTATGCTTTAGGTGATGTTACCGGCGGGCCACAATTCACGTATATTTCGTTAGATGATTGGCGTATTATGGCTAATCATCTATATGGCGATAAGACACGAAGTCGTTTAAATCGACCAGTATTTGCGAATACTATTTTTCTAAATCCGGCTATTAGTAGTGTCGGAAAAACAGAGGCACAGCTGAATGAGGCAGGCATTGATTATAAAGTACTGAAGATGCCAGCAGCTAGTGTTCCTAAGACACAAGTAATTGGTAATCCAAGAGGTAACTATAAAGCATTGATAGATCCACAGACACATCAAATTTTGGGTACAACTATTTATGCTGAGGAATCATTTGAGACGATTAATATTATTAGTCTAGCGATGCAAAATCATCTTTCAGCTGAGACTTTGCGCGATCAAATATACACGCATCCAACAATGACGGAAGCATTAAATGATTTGTTTGATCAAATTTAATAAATCATTTATAACAAATTAAAACAAAAATACTCAAGGTCTTATCTAAATGCCTAACTTTTTTATGGCACTTCAGTATACCCTAGTGGTTTTTTGTTTTGGTACATGATACATTGCACCAATGGGTCACGCCGTGACATGGCAATTTATCATTGTATGATCACCTTCAGTGAGAGCATGTCATGCAGAACGCTATCCTCTGGGGCAAGCTGGTGTGAGATTAACCACATAAAATACAACGAAAAAAGATGATCTTATACTTAAAAAATGGACAATTTATAGATAACGATTAATTAGGAGGAAAACGGTATGGCAAACCATAATCATCATAGTCATGTAGATTGTATACGTTTAGTGCCGATTTTCAATCATCTCAATGATGAACAAATGCATCTAATTGCTCAATCAGCGCATGAAGTACAATACGTAAAGAATGAGCTATTATTTAGGTTTGGTGATAAAGATGACACATTATATATCATAAACAATGGACGTGTACGTATTTATAGCCTAAGTGAGTCTGGTCGTGAGCAAACTATACGCATCCTACATCCTGGTGATTTTATGGGGGAAGTTGCTATTTTACAGACTGAAAGTTATCATTCGAATTATGCTGAAGCAATATCGGAAACAAGTATTTGTAGGATTCATAAAAAGAATTTAGATCAATATTTAGATCGCTATCCAGAAATCATGCGACGAATATTATCGGATATTACAAAACGGCTACAGTTATCAGAAAAACAGACTGTGCAAGTCAGTACTGAACCTGTTGAAGCTCGAATTATTGATTTTCTATCAGAAAATGTTGAAGATGAAAAAAACCATACTTATGTGACTTTACCCATGTCAAAAAAAGATTTGGCTACTTACCTGGGGACAACTCCAGAAACAATAAGCCGTAAGTTCTCATCATTGGAAGAGAGAGGTCTAATTAAACGGCATACCCAAAAATGTGTTGAGATATTTGATTTAGATGCATTATTATTTGTATCAAGTTAAGTCGATTTATACTTAAAAATAAGGATATCGTTTTAAATGATGAACATGGCGGTACACAGTTCATCGTCACTAACCTAAGTCTTCCACAAAAAGACATCGTCCGTGTTTACCGCAAGCGCGCATGTGGATCTCAGTAATTGCATCAAACTTGATGCGGTTGATGAAGAGTATTGCGTTGGACGACCAGCAACAGTCGTGGACAATCAATACCTTTCGAGACCGTTTGTTAAAAATCGGTGGACGTGTGTACTAAGCACGCCCGCAAGGTGATTTTGACGTTAGATAGCCGCATCCAAGAACAATTCGATGGTCTGTTCTGGCGAGCTTGGGAACGACTAAATGCTTTGTGGCAATAAAACAACGAAGTAGATTTTCAAAAAAATAGCAAAATCTGGCTGGCTTTAGTGTTCCTATTTTTCTCAAAAAACGCTCAATCGAAAAAATACCCTGAAACTGTGCCAAGGTACTGGCAGTTTCAAGGTGTTTTATCGTATTTTACTGATTTAGCTGTGGTTAAAAATTTAGTGCATGAATAATCCGGGTTTTATTTGTTTCGTTTTTGAAACATTTTTAATCCGATGTGAAATTACCGATAATTGGTCACTTTTTTCTTATATATTGGTTTTATCACCACTGAGAGAAACTGGAGAAAATAAATGAAAAAACACGTTTCAGCCATCGTCTACGGTGGCTTAGATGGCATTATCACGACGTTCGCAGTCGTTGCTGGATCGGTCGGTGGTAACGTTTCAAACATCGTTATCATCATTTTGGGATTCTCAAACTTATTAGCCGATGGCTTTTCAATGGGGGCCGGTGCCTACCTGTCAGCAACATCGGATAACAATCAATCAAAAAGTAAAGCATTGGCAGCTGGTATCGCGACATTCATTTCGTTTAACGTCTTCGGTTTAATTCCACTAGGTGCCTACTTAATTACAAATGCGCTCATTCACGACAAAGCCATCGCCTTTCCAATCGCCTTTGTCATCGTCGGTGTCTCTTTGGCGTTGCTAGGCTGGGTGAAGGCCAACCTGTCAGAGCAGAAAGTAAGAACAGAAATTCTACGCACACTTTCTGTCGGGTACGTCGCTGCAATTGTTGCTTATGGCGTTGGTATCTTACTGAATTATTATTTGTAGACAAAAAAACACCTTGAATATTCAAGACGTTTTTCTTTTTAGATATTTAGTTATATGGTAATCAGCTATAGATTATTTAAGTCAAACAATCCTCGAAGCTTAGCTTCTTCTTTAGCTGCGTTCATTAAATCAGCAGAGTATAGCGCATCAGGGTGCTTGCCTGTTGATTCGTTAGAAATAATCCGGGTAAAATTTTAAATCATATTTTTAGAACACCTTTAATTGAGTCGACCTGTAATAGCTAACCATGTATACAAAGAAACGATATGTTATATTACGTCATCGAAAATGGTGTCTTTAGGGAGTTACTTTTAGTGGTTACCAACATGCCTGCTGACAAAAAACACTTTTTTGTAAAGAAAACCCCAAACAGGTGAGTAAATCTGTTCGGGGATATCTAGAAAGACGCTCTATGGTCGAGAAAAGTGAGATGGTGTAGAACTTAATACCCGGATTATTCATCAAGACAAACAAAAACCCGCTGAAACAGCAAGTTAATACCGTTTCAGCGGGTTTTGCGCTTTCACCCGTTAGGTGAAAACCATAGGAGCTCTTTGTTATGATATTTTGTTAGTGAAAAACAAACCAAATACTCAAAAATTGGAGCGTCTAAAATTATGACTCAAAAAGTATTACCTAGCAACACTTTAGTTGCAGTTTCAGACAATGGGGCACCAATTACCTCGGATGGTGGCAACGTGTAATGATGTTGTCTAATTGTGCCTTAGTAATCCTAGTCATTAAAAATACCTCCATAGTGGCGTCAAAATGAACAAATACGTGCTAATTTAGGGAGATTAGTTGGCGTTATTACCCAAAATCAATTTGATCTAACATTGTTTCGCGACTTGCTTGATCTAACCCCAGATAAGTAAGCGTGATAGCCTCACTCGAATGATTCAGTAAGTGCATGACTAAACCAATATTGTAGTTTGACTGTGTATAGACGCGGTAAGCGCCTGTTTTACGCATGGTGTGTGTGCCTAGATAGTTGATACCTAATAGATCACCAACACGTGACATGACCTTATAAAACTGCTTCTCAGTGATATGCCGGTCTGGATGGGCCGTTGAAGGAAATAACCAGTCCGAATTGATATTCTGTTGGACTAGCCAATCATGATATTGCAACAAGTCTTGTTGCACGGGCTTTAAATATAGTGTATTTGCTTTACCGGTCTTTTTATCATGAATAAAGGCCGTGTGTTTAACAGAGCCATCTGGATTATAGACATCGGATTTCTTTAACGTCATCACATCACTCACCCGCAGCAGGGTGGCTTTGCCAACTTGAAAGATGGTGTAGTTACGGCGACCTGCCCGAAAACTATCTAGTAAGGTGTCTTGCACCATTTTTAAGACGTTAGAGTCTTTGATTGGGAGTACGATTTGTTGCATATCTATTTAACCTCAATAATAGAACAGTCCTTGCCTATAATTGGTTCACTTTTGTCAATGAATGACCAATTATTTTTATCGTAGTGGTAGATTGTAAAATTAATCCGAACGCTGTTCGGACAAAAAAGATCAGTTTCCATCATAAAGGACTCCCCGCGGGACTGCAATCAGGAGTCATTACTTCAACTGTTTTTGTTCATTATAGAAATTACGGTAAGCTAAATAGCACGCAATGATTGACCCCAAACTAGTCGCTGATAAGAGCATGAACGTGACCATAATTTGATACCTAATGGCCCGTACTGGATCGACCCCTGCAAAGATCAAACCGGACATCATCCCTGGCAGACTGACTAGACCCACAGTCTTTGCCGAATCAATGGTTGGTGACATCCCCGTACGAATCGCCTCACGCACGATGGCAATCGAAGCATCAAGTAGACCAGCCCCTAACGCCAACCGTTCAAGCACACCTTGCCGCTGGTCATGAAACTGACTATTGAGGCTGCGATAAGCCAGCCCAATTGCGACCATTGAATTCGACGCAATCATACCAGAAATGGGAATCATTTGCGATGGCACAAACTTAATCGCACCAGATAGTACGAGGACGCCGAGTGTTACCCCCGTACTAACAAAAATGGCTAATAACGAAATGGCTAATGCATGGTCAATCCCCGGCCCCCGTTTTTTCGCATTCCAAGCCGCATTGAAGATAATGAAGCCTATCATCGCCAGCGTTAGCCACAAATTGTTGACTCGGAAAATATACTTTAGCAAGTAACCCACGATAAATAGTTGTACAACAGCCCGCACGACACCAATGACGATGTCCCTATCTAAGCCAAGTTTCTGCCACAAACTAATTCCTAACGCGACGAGCACTAACATTGCCGCCAAAAATAGCGACGTATTATTAACTGCTAAATTCATGCGTGTACCTCCAATCTGCCAGCAACCACTTTCGCTAACTGATCTGCCGCAGCAATCTCTGTTGCATCATGAGTAATCATGATCGTTGTCACGTGATCCTGCTCATTTAACTGTCGTAACCAGGCGTGCACGATTTGCTTATTATTTTCATCCAAACCAGCTGTCACCTCATCTAATAACAACACTTTTGGTAAGAATAAGATGTTGCGAATCAGCGCGACCCGCTGCCGTTCACCACCGGAAAGCTCGATAATCGGCTGATGCAGGGTTCGTTCGGACAGCCCAACATTATTTAACGCCGTTACCACTCGTTGCGTATCCATGACTTGCTTACGAATTTGGTACGGGAAAGCTAAGTTATCTGCCACCGTCTCACCAAATAACGTCGGTTGTTGGAAACAATATGAGACTTGCCGCCGATACATGATTGGGTCATAACTTTCAATCGGCTGCCCATCAAAAAGCAAGGTCCCACTTGTTTTAGAAATCATGGCCGCAATGATCCGTAATAACGTACTTTTCCCACCACCGGATGGTCCCGTTAATGTAATATGAGCCCCAGCTGGAATCTGCCAATCAACATCATGTAAAATATGTTGATCAGCGATTTGATAATTAATTTTTTCTAAACTAATCAATGAATTCATATGCCCACCCCCGATCGCACAATGATCGGCGCCGACAACAGCCGGATGAAAAAGTGCTCAGAAGTCAATAAATTGGACTTATCTGTTTGATGTATTAATACACGAACCTGTGTAGCCATTGGCAAAGCCATATGAATCATACCTGAGTCAAAGTGTTCCGTATAACTACGGAGGAGTTCTAATTGAACTTTTAATTTATCATTATTTTCCTTGATCGATCGTTTTTGTCTAGACATACGTTTTCTCCTATCTAGGGAGTATTATATCATTTTATAAAAAAACAACCCCCGTTATCTAACTATTAGATAATGGGGGCTGTTTTAATAGTCTTTTCGAGGGGTTATTACGTAATTATAGCCCCTGAATGGAAGGGCATTTTAGTGAGTGACTAGTCACATATCTAGCTCATAACCAAAGCCCTGATATTTTCCTTAGAAGTCAATAAATTAATTGGACTGTTTTACTGCGGCACTATATGGCGTTTTTTATTAATGAACGGAGTTATTCAAACTTGTAACTAATTTTTTAATTTCGTCACGAACCTTACGGAATTCTTGTAGTTGTTCTTCTAAAGTTCCTGTGGCTTGCGCTGGGTCAGATAAAGGCCAGTGTAAACTCTTGGTTTGAGGGGGAAGCATAGGACATTTATCCTTGGCATCACCACATAAAGTAATAACTAAATCTGAAGTGTTCAAATAATTTAGATCAATTAACTTAGAGTAGTGGCTACTAATATCTACTCCATCTTCAGCCATAACTTTAACAGCATTTAGATTTAACCCATGAGTTTCAATCCCTGCACTCTCGATTTGAAACTCATTTGCCGGCAATATTTTTTTTGCATATCCTTCAGCCATTTGACTGCGACAAGAATTTCCTGTACATAAAAAATAAATTTTTTTCATTCTAAACCACCTATAATTTTAATTTGTATAATACCATAAACTTAAATGCAATGCTTCCATCAACATAGGTGTATAAGTATCAAGGTCTTCTATGTAAAAATGGGCGCTGTACGTTCTAATTATCTTTCTTCAAAGCAAGATAATCAGTTGGTTCAAAACTAAAATATTGTTCTAGATTGCCATGATACTTCTCTAATTTTGCTTCCTTATTAATATCGTAAACACGATATAGCCAATATGATGAATTATGTAATTTCATGTGTTAAAACTTAATAGGAATTTAAATTTTATTATTAGATTTTTTAATCATTCACACGAAAATTAATTTTATAAAGAGCATACTCTATACTCTTATTTTTCTTCAAGAACTCAAAAAAGTGGAAACTCCCAGAATTTTAAATCTGGGAGTTTCCACTTTTGTCATTTCAAGGATGGACTATTGTCCCAGCCTCTTCTAGTTTATTCTTAAGATATTTTTACTGTCTCTGCAGGTGCTGATACTTCTTTTTATTCTTTTCGACCTTTCAACTTATACTTCATTAATCTCATGGCATTGAAAATTACCACCAGGATACTACCTTCATGAACCAACATTCCGATAGACATATTCATCCATTCGCTGAAGAAGACGCTGGTCAACAAGACCAACACTACTCCAATTGCAATCGCGATATTTTGTTTCATATTATTTGCGGTAGCTTTTACTATTCCTAATGCGTGAGGCAAGTTGCTGAAGTTCGAGTTCATTAAAACGACATCGGATGTTTCGATCGCTACGTCCGTTCCGCTTCCCATTGCGATGCCAATGTCTGCTAAAGCTAAGGACGGACTATCGTTAACGCCATCTCCAACAAAGGCTACAATTTGACCACGTTGTTGGAGTTTTCCGATATAAGCCGATTTGTCTTCCGGCAACATGTGGCCGTGAGCTTCGGTCAAACCAAGTTCGCCTGCGACCACATCAACGGTTCCTTGGTTATCTCCTGAAAGAACGACTAGATTTTTTACGCCCAGGTCTTTTAATTCCTGCAAATTAGCTTTCACACCCGGACGGACTTGGTCGCGAATGCCCATCAGTACTTTTAATTCACCATCGACCGCTGTCAAAACGAGAGAGTTCCCTTGTTGTTCAAACCGTTTGACATCTTTTTGCACTTTTTTGCTGAGAGTGACATTTTCTTTTTCCATCAAGGCCACATTCCCGACAGCCACTCTATGTCCAGCTACACTTGAAACGATTCCGCCGCCTTTCACGACTTCAGTTTCTTCAACAGGATAAAAGTTTGTTTCTCCAATTTGATTTAAGACCGCTTTTGCTAATGGATGATCTGATTCCCGTTCCACACTGGCCAGATAGCCAAGCGTTTCAGCAGAATCTTTTTCATACAGTTCAGTCGCTGCAACGGTTGGGTTTCCGACAGTTAAAGTACCTGTCTTATCAAATACAATTGTATCCACATTGCTGAAGTCTTGAATGACTTCACTCCCTTTTAAAAGAACACCGTTACGAGCACCATTCCCAATACCGGCAACGTTTGAGACAGGCACTCCGATAACTAATGCGCCTGGGCAACCTAGAACCAAGATGGTGATTGCTAACTCAATATTTTGACTGAACGCCCATACAAAAATTGCCAGGACCAAGACAGCTGGTGTGTAGTATTTAGAAAAGCGATCAATGAACCGTTCCGCTTCGGATTTAGAATCTTGTGCTTCTTCCACGAGTTCAACAATTTTTCCAAATGTGGTGTCCTCACCAACTCGGTCAGCTCTGATTTGAATCGTTCCGTTTTCTAAAATGGTTCCTGCAAAAACTTCTGCATCAGCTAGCTTGTTGACCGGAACAGCTTCACCTGTAATGCTAGCTTCATTGATATGCCCTTCACCCGTAAGAACTGTACCATCTACTGGAACTTTCGCACCCGTTTTAACGAGCAAGATATCCCCTTCATCTACATCATCCACTTCTACTTCTTCAAATTCGCCATTATCCATTTGTTTCAAGGCGCTTTCGGGTGCCATTTCAGTCAATTCTTTGATAGCAGATCGCGTTTGGTTCAATGTTCGTTGTTCCAAGTAGTGTCCGAATAAGAATAAGAACGTGACAATAGCCGATTCTTCATAATTTTGAATAAGAAGCGCACCAATCGCTGCAATACTAACTAAGACATCAATACTGATGACTTTGACTTTCATTGCTTGAAACGCTTGAATGGCAATTGGCATAATCCCAAAGACAGAGGCGATGATCAAAGACCACTCTGAAAGTCCTACGTTTTCTAAAACAAAGTGACTGAAGAAACCGAGTGCGATTAACAATCCACTGATGACGGTGATAACATTTTTTTTGCTTAATATATATTGTTGCATGCTTTTTCCCTCCAAATTTAATTTCTCTTTTATTGATAAACAAAGTATAAGATAATTGCCTAAGTAATTAATTGACGGATATCAAGTTTAGAAAGTTCTCTTTTATCATTTCTAAGCAC
This sequence comes from Weissella fangxianensis, assembly GCF_024718545.1. Taxonomy (GTDB): domain Bacteria; phylum Bacillota; class Bacilli; order Lactobacillales; family Lactobacillaceae; genus Weissella; species Weissella fangxianensis. The sequence goes on along the minus strand of NZ_JAMXDB010000034.1, from coordinate 4,748 downwards.
CTCGAATCGGATTGCAACAAAAAAAGCAATCCTGGAAAAATAGCTTTCCTTCCAGAATTGCCTAGTTCATTTAATCTGTTAAGCGGCCTTGACTTTTGCTTTAAGGACCGGATAGCCTACGTTTTCGATAGCTTTTTGAATCTCTTCAATCGAAGTGACAGCTGAATCAAAATTGGTTTTGACTTTGCTGGAGTTGAATAATACTTTAATGCTGTCTTTATCAACACCGCTAACTGATTTTACGGCACCTTCAATTTTTTGCATACAACTTGGACAAGACAAAGTTTCTAATTGCAATATAGCTTTTCCCATAATTCCTATCTCCTTTATGTGTTTTTACTTTATCGGCAGCAAATTAATGAACACTGCCTTTTCCTCTTTACAACTATAATATAGCTCACTTTTAGCAAACGAAAATTGACGCATATCAAGTTTGGCACTTCTTTTTATCTTTTTGCTCAATTCACCATCTTAATAGTTTTTTTCTGCCCCTTATTGCCATCAGAATAATAAGAAATTGGTGGATAATCTTGTCTGCGTATAAACCATACTACAATCGCGCCAATAAACAGGGCCAGAGACAAGGCTTGCGAAACGCGGATCCACTCGCCAATCCATAAACTGTTCGTTCGCATACCTTCAATGAAGAACCGACCCACTGAGTACCACAAAACGTAACTCAAAGCGACTTCTTCTTGACGCAAAAGCTATTTTTCGGTTCCGTATAGTGACGATGAGGTCAAAGCCCAACAAACTCCACAATGACTCGTATAAGAAAGTCGGATGGTAGTAGGTACCATTTGCTCCATTTCTTCAATTTTTCGCGTCATTCTAGTCATGGTGATGCTGAACAAGATTCCGGCTAAGCCCCCCCTGGTCACTCGCTTCGTAATACGCCACTTTTCCGTGTCCGATTATTCGCTGTAAAGCAATAAATCATCTAAATCCTGAATCTTGATCCTTTTTCCAGACAGCTGTTGAATCAATCCCTCGTTCTCCAATTCTCCAAATTTGCGACTGATGGTCTCAGGTGTCGTTCCTAAATAGGAAGCAATGTCCTTTTTTGCCATCGGCAGGGTGATGGTGGGAGAGTTGCCCATTCCAGGTTCCACATTTTCTGCTAAAAACAAAACTAAACGGGTAATGACACTCTCCACGGCTACTTGTGCGGTTTGACGTGCGGACCTTTCTAACCGCTGCGACATCTCTCCTAGCAGCTTTAACGAAATTGCAGGATACTCTTTTAGAAACTCTTGTACATCATGTTGTTGAATCGTGCAGACAGACGTATCTCGAGTAGCTTCTGCGTATTCCTCGTGCACAACATCAGGATTGAACAACGCCCATTCTCTCGTAAAGTTACCCGGATTCAAAATACGCACTAGTTGCTCTTTGCCAGAATCAGACAAGCGATAGATGCGGACTTTTCCGTGATTCACAATATACAAGGCATCGTCTTTTTCTTGCGAGCGAAACAGAAACTCCCCTTTTTGATAGTGCTTCGTTTGAGCTTTTCCAGCAATGCGATCCATCGAGCCTTCCTCCAAATGATTGAATATCGGGACTAAGCGGATACAAGCTGAGTGGTCTCCTTCTGCATGTGGTTGGGTGTATTGAGTCAATTCGTTCTCCCCCTTTATCAGTTTATTGTCCTTTTTTTAACTTTCCTATATTTAGTATAAAGGCCCCCTACCTCAAAAAAATTGACTCTCATCAAGAAAAGTCTTTTTAACGGCAAAAAATAAGAGCTGGAAAGAGTCCCAACCCCAAAATCTTTAATTTTTAAATGTATGTTTACGAAAAACCTAATCTTCATCCTCATCAAACGCATCGTCGTCTTCCAATGCCTCTTTGCCAATGAATGCTTGCAGCATCCAAATGTTTTTATCTAAGTCATTTTTAAAAGCAATCAGTGTATCTTCTAAAGCATCGTCACCCTCATCCTGTACTAAACGAATAGCACGAATCGTTAATTCACGGGTACTTCTGAAATCTTCGATAATATTTTCAACCATGTCTTCTGCTTTAGCGTATTTATTGATGGCATCTTCTGAAAGCATGGAATATTTTTCAAATTCAGCGGTGGTTGAAGCCGGTTTATGACCGGAAGTAATCAAGCGTTCTGCTAGTTTGTCGAACCATTCTTCGTTTTGATTATACAATTCTTCAAATTTTTCATGCAGGGTGAAGAAATTAGCACCATTTACATACCAGTGATATTGGTGCAATTTCACATGTAAAGTATGCATGTTCCCTAAAAGATGATCCGAAATGGCCGCTGCATTAATTTTTGTATGATGGACATGTTCCTTGTGTTCTTGTTCTTCTTGCAATCTTTCTTGGGGTGTTCTTTCTTGAGAAGCTTTATTTTCAGTCATGATCTATTCCTCCTATAATTTTGGCTTGTTTAAAATAGTTTCCTTTGATTCCTCCTTTTCCTTTACTGAATTTAGTATAGGATAGATTTCCGTTAAAAAAATTGACGCTCATCAAGAAAAGTATTTCTTAATAGACGCCAGGCTTCTCTATTAAATTCAACTGAAATAATCAAAGGAATGAGGTCGTTACCTCCAAACAAAAATTTCATTAAAGTAGGGCCTAAAAAAAGAATAGCAACTATACTTTGTCAAGAGACCTGACTGCTATTTTTTTGCTTGTTATTCTTCAATTACCAAATGTCTTGCCTTGCAGTATATTTAATACTCTTTCTCACTAGTGTTGCATGCAACACTAGTGAGAAAGAGTATTAATAAGATTAACCTAGACGAATAACTTTACTTTATTTATGTCATACCATAAATAAAAATTGAAAAGAATTTTTTTATTTATTTTTAGTATTTTGATATTGATTGAGAGTTTTACTTATTATGGTTTTTAAGTCATCAATAGCTTTTATATGTAGACGTTTAGCGGATATTAAAGCATCTTGAGTGTAGGATGAAGTAGTTATAAAGACACCACTATTACTATTTCCTGCACTTCTTTCCTGAAGTGCTCCACTAAAACTTTGGATGGTTCTAGAACCTACAGAATTTGATTTAGCGTATCTTTTAACCTGGATGTATATATTTTGTAGCCCTAATGCATCTTGTTGGATAAATCCATCAATTCCACCGTCTCTAGTTGCTTGCGTAGTTATTGCCTGACCATCAGTTCCACAATACCCCATCACTTATTAATTATAGACCCTAAACAAACATCTTTTGTAAAAAACCTTTTTTCTGTTCTTTCAACAAATCTAACTTACGTTGCTAAATCCGTAAACGTAATTTGGTTAACGACTTCATAACGTGAATGTCCACCAGCCACTTCATCACCATAGAATATTTCAAGTTCTAGCTGCGTCCCATCATCACGATTCAACGGTACGGTCCCAACACCACCCGCACCCGCCAACATGAGTTGCGCATCATACGGCGTTTTATTCTTCGTTAGTTCCAACTTCACTTGTTCAAACTCATTATCAGATAACGGCGTATCTTCTAGTCGTTTACGATTGTTGGCATTCAGAATATCTCGCCAGTGATCATATAACCGATCAACTGTTACACCAGAATAATCTGTGAGATAGTCCCAGCCTTCACTCTTTAGCTTGTCAATTACAGCTTGTTCAAATTTATCTTCCGCCATTTAACTAGTCTTCTTTTCTTTTTTAGTTGTAACTATTTACCAAAACGCCACCACTTTTTCGGTTTAGGTTGTGACTCCGGGGTACTATTTTCAGGTTCCGGTTGTTTGTCTGACGTCACTTCTTTTTCACCATCATCATGCGGTGCCATCGTTAAGGCTTTCAAGTCCTTAATTTCTGCCTTGTATTCTTCGAGCAGTTGTTTGTCCTGTAAGGCCAATCGTTGTTGCTGGTCTAGTAAGTTTTGCATTTGAGCTATTTGCGAATCTTTATTTTCTAGTTGCTTATCCTTAACTGCTAATTGTTTATCTCTATTTTTCTTAACTTCATCAAGTTCACTAATTAAATAGTTGTGGATATCCCACTTTGTCTCTTTGTCTGTTTGTTTGTCATTTGCCTGTTTATTTGTCTTGGTTTTGTTTGTCTGTTTGTCGACCTTAGACCTTATAAAATGCTGTTCTTCTAAAGATAAAACAACTATACCTTTGTCGTTTGTTTGCCTTGTTTTGTTTGTCAGCGACTTTATATGATATTGTATTGCCTGTTTTGAAACACCTAACTCCTCAGCAAGTTCTCGAATTGTTTTTAAATTTTCACTCATAATCTATATCCTGCCTTTTAACGATTGGTAGATACTGTTCAATCGATTTTTTAAGATACTTAGCAATATTCTTTTTCGAATAGTCATCTTGTTTATCTCTGATATATGCTAAGTGTTCTTTCACGCCCTTTAAACCACGTAACTCTTTTAATTCGTCATAGAGTGGATAAACATTTTTCTGTAGCCCTGACAAAATAGCCGTATCCGTCAAATCAATATATGACAATAAGAAATGTTCCATCAGCAATTTTGTATATGGACTTTTCATAGCTTCATACACGAGGTCTTTTTCACTTTCTTCTTGCCTTATCTTATCGTCAATATAAGCTGGATCATCTAACTTGTAACTAATATCATCTGCCACTGTTTTTTTAGTAATATGAAAGACAATACTGAACTGAACCCCAAAAATTGGAGAGAAGTTTAAGCAACTAGCTGGTCGGAAAGATTTCGGTATTGAACCGGAGTTTTTCCGGCCAGTTTTGTTTTAATCCATTTATTATTGTAGTAATAGATATA
>NZ_JAMXDB010000033.1 GCF_024718545.1 Weissella fangxianensis | reverse complement strand
TCCGTATTTTATAAGGCGGAATACCTTGTAGATACATTGTGACAGCTTCAATTTGTACTTCTTTTGAAAACATAGTAAAACCCCGTAAGTTTTGGAAATTACTCCAACTTACGGGGTTCAGTTCATCAAAATACTATCGTTCATACTACTTTTTAATGTGCCTAAGCTCGTTGATGCCACTTATAACGCTAATTACTCCCACAATAATGGCGATAAAGTCTATCCAAAAAACTACAGAACCTGTTGAATGGTCAAAAAAAGAAAAAAGTGAAGGAATTGCCAACCATAAGCCGACTACTAGCCCTAAAATACCATTAAATATTTTGTAATGTCTTTCGTCTTTAGTGTCTTTATTCTTTTCCATAATATATCTCCCCACCATAATGTATTAAATATCCACTAATATATCTATCGCCTATGTAAAAAGTGTAAATGTTTTCCAAAAGTGATACAAGTAAATTGCCAGTAAATTGATGTGAAAAATATATTTAATATCCATTGATTAACATATTTAGTAGACAGAATATAATGAATTGGTGATTAGGCATCAAAATATTTGCTACATAAAAAAACTCCTGAACGTCTATTTCAGGAGGTTCATCTTTACTAATCTACTCTGTACTTAATCTTCAGCATAACGAGAAATGGTGTCACGCAACTGCTGAAAACTTCTTTTAACATCATAACTATGCCGTTTTTGGACAATCAGAGTTTGCATCAGTTTCTTAATGCGTTCGGTATCTTCCTCGTCAGTGTAATCAATCCAATTAACATATTCTAACCAATCCATATAGGCATGCTTACCTTTACCGTAGCTATTACCAAACAGCAAGCAGGGGGTACCAGTTAGTACTGAAAATACCATGGCATGCCACCGATCTGTAATGATAATATTTTGGTGTGAAAATAGTTCTAATTCTTCTTCATACAACGTATTTCGGGTGATTGGCGTTATTGTTGATGGCTCATCTAGAACCGTATCAACACGTTCGACAGGGAGGGTATCATCCAAAAGTCCCTTTACATTATCGATTGTTGATTGTTTGACCACTTTTTCGGTATCGTGGCGCAACACAAATAAGGCACCATTTCGTTTGAATTTCCAATCAACCGAATTCATGTATAGTACCATGTCAGGTGTGAAAATAACGGGATTACGGAAGGTTCGCTGCATACGATGAAAACTTTGTGCATCGCGCGCGACTAGCACAAGGTTGGGGTTTTTACTGTAGGCCTCTTGGCTCTTTTTCTTTTCAGCAGCACCATCTTCATTATCTTCAAAGTGGATTGACTGCGGAAAAGAAATTGTTAGATTATCGGTGAAGGTTGAGAAGACTTTTCTTCTGGCTTCTTCATGATTATGATATAAGTTTCCCATGTTACCACCACCAGTGAAGGCAATGATATCCTTTGGCTGTAAATGCTCTTTGACAACGGGAATTGCGGCGTCATCGTCCTCTTCAATGATTTCGATGTATTGGTATTCAGGAAACTCGTTTTCAATGTACTTTCTTTCGGCTAGTGCGACCGCTTGATCGCCCATATTCGTGTAACTGGGCACACCGAACATATAAAATTTTGGCCGATCGTTGTTTGGTAATTCATGCGCGACTGTGATTGTATCTATATAAAAATTTGCCATATTTAAATTCCCCCGTAATTTTTACGTTATTTAAGCATTCAAATTTTGTTACACAATACCTACTACTATATGGATATTCGCAAGTCCATTGTACAATACTTAACAAGAGGATACGTGGATAAACGTTTTTATAGTGTTATTGAAATGGTAATCAGCTTAATAATGGTTAATGTTTGATTTATAGTTTGAAAGGACTTACACTTGCCGTGAACATATGAATAATGTGAGGGGAGATATTATGAATCAGAAGTATGATTATCCTAGAACACGTGCTCAGTTGAATCAATTGGTTGCTGACTTGTCTCAAATACAGACAAACGTTCATCAAACTCACTGGTATATGCGGGGTAAACAATTTTTTAATTTACACCCACAGATGGATGAATTTAATGAAGATTTTGCCGATGAGCTTGATCAAGTTGCTGAGCGCTTGATTACCTTGAACGGGGCACCATTTGCAACAACACATGAATTTATCGAACACACCGGACTACCGGACGAACACATTGATTTTGGGCAGTATGATTTGCCAGACTTAATGCAACGTTTAGTTGATCAATTCAGGTATCTGAGGGATCAATTCCAACAAGCAATTGATGTGACAGATGATGAAAATGATCAACCAACGCAGGATATGATTAACGGTTTCAAAATCGATATTGATAAGAAAATCTGGATGTTATCTGCATACTTAGAAAAGGGTCCTTTTGACGGTGACTAATTTTCTAAGAATCCATCATTTATGTTAGTTAAAAATTTATAGCAGAAAAGCTGGAATAGATAATGTTCCAGCTTTTTTTATGTTCTTTTTTATTACACGAGCTGCGTATAAAATACGATTAGCTTGTGATATGATTTATTTACTAAATGAGTTTGTGGGGAAGCAAATATGGCTGAAAAGCGTTTGGAAAATATCATGGATGTTTGCGGACTGATTGCGAAAATATTGCTTGAAAGTGGCGCCGAAACAACCCGAGTCGAGTCAACCATTGCCTTTATTGGTAAAGCAGCAGGTGTTGAGCTTAACTGTCATGCAACCATGACGGCAATATTTATCAGTACCGAAAGTGGGGCAACCACACATCTGGTTAAACCAAATGTGTCGGCGTTTAACTTGCAAAAAGTGGACGAGATCAATTCACTTTCACGCCAGTTTTCCGCTCATGAGATTGATTTTGATGAATTAGAACGTAGCGTTCAAGCAATTGATCATCAAGTCATTGATTTTACCTGGTTACAGAAAATCATTGGTGCTGGTTTAGTTTCAGTGACCCCGATGTTGTTATTTAAAGCTTCTTGGTCCGACCTTGCATTGGCGTTTTTAGTGGGGATTGTTGGGTACCTTGCTTCACAATGGGGCAGTAAACATTCAAAATCGCCATATTTAAGTGTTATTGTGGGTAGTTTAGTTATTGGATTATTAGCCAATTTGTTACAGTATGTTGGCATTGCAGATAGTGCTGCTAATATTATCATTGGTTCCTTGATGCCTTTAGTACCTGGGGTGCCACTGACAAATTCATTGCGAGAAATTATTGATCGCGATATTTTATCTGGACTGGTTCGTGGGATAGATGCCATTATGATTGCTGGTTCAATTGGTATTGGCACTATTGTGGGTAGTTTTATGGCGCACATATTAACAGGAGGCATCTAGATGGAACTCGCAGTACAATTTATTGTTAGCTTTTTATCAACGATCGGCTTCGGCATTATTACTAATGTGCCGCGTCGGGTGTTGTTCTTGGCGGGGGTGACAGGTGCTTGCGGTTGGACTGTCTACCTATTAACGGCACAGGTGACTAGTAATATTATCCTGCAAAACTTTTTGGGTGCCTTAACTATTGGTTTGCTAGCGAATATTGTTGCCGTTCGGATTAAAGCACCGGTCAACATGTTGTATGTGCCTGGCTTAGTATCACTGGTGCCAGGAATTGTGATTTATACGAGTCTTAAGGAATTTACGTTGGGTAATTATATCAATGCTGGGCGTAATTTAATTAGGACGCTCGTCATTGCATTTGCAATTGATATTGGCTTTGCGATTGCGGAATCTATTTTTAGACGTGTGCGCTATCGCATTATGCATAGGTCTTAAATTTTTAACATAAAAAGACCGAGACACGTTAATTTGTCTCGGCCTTTTGCTATCATGATACAATTTTAGATTCTTAGCACGATTATCAAATAAAGTGCATGATCCCCAACACGATAGGTGGTACTAATAATGCCGGTAACAAGTTTAATGTATTGATCTTTTTGATTTTTAACACACTAAGACCGGAAGCTAAAATCAAGATACCACCAATAATTGTGAGTTCGTTTAGTAGGGTCGTACTCAAAGCGGATTGAAATAACAACGCTAACAGATATAGACCACCCTGCCAACAGAATAGGACAACAGCTGCCCACATGATTCCTAGACCAAAGGTGGCACTTAGAACAATTGAAGTGATAAAGTCTAGACCACCATTAGTCAAAAGGAACGTATAATCATGCTGTGATGCAGCTTTGATGGGTCCCAATATGGAAAGTGAGCCAAAACAATAAAGTAAAATAGCGGTTGCTAGTCCTGTCGATAAATCGCTATTTGTAAATTTTTGGACGGTATGATCAAATCTGTCCTGAATATTAATGGCTGTGCCGACAATGCCACCAATTGCTAGGCTGATAATAAAAAGGACAGGTAATGTACTTTGGTCGAATGGTTTAATGACTGCATGAATACCAATGACCATGGCAGATAATCCAATTGCTTGCATTAACACAGTATGATACGCAGGTTTAATATATTTTTTGGTTAAACTACCGATCAGGCTGCCCAAGATAATCATGGTCACATTAAAAAAAGTACCAAACATAGTTTTCCTCCTTGGTAGAAAGATTAATAATACATTTTAAGCAATAAAGGGATGGAACATTTATTTTGTTCCATCCCTTTAAAAAGCTGTTATTTAATTTAACTGAAATAAGTTTGTTTTAAATTTCGTCATCTTCGTCAGGGGTAACGTCACGACGCTTTTCTTCAGCATTTTCATCAAAGCGATACTTATACTGATGCTTAGATGGTGAATCTGGCATGATAAATACGGCGATAATATAGATGAAAACAAATGGGAAGAATCCTGTAAATAGAGTTGCCGCAACAAAGAGTAGACGGACAAGTGAAGCATCTAAATCAAAGTATTCTGAAATACCTCCAAGGACACCACTTAGGACACGATCATTTGATTTTGTTAATTTCTTATCTTTAGCCATAATATTTCTCACTTTCTCACAGAATAACGTGGGAATTAAAACACTTTACAGACAAGTTTATATTCCCTATACTTGTATTATATTATACGACTTATAGTATTGTAAAGGAAGTTGAATTATGTCAATGCAATTATCAAGTGATCTGATGGATGGACTGGTATTGGCGTTACTTTCTAAAGAAGATTTATATGGTTACTCACTTACAAAGCAAGTGCAGGCGCGTTTTGCGGTATCTGAGTCAACAATGTATCCCGTGTTACGTCGTTTGAAAAAACGTGACTGGGTAACAACATATGATGAACCTTTTGAGGGACGTAATCGCAGATACTACAGTATATCGGAGTTAGGTTACCAAGAACTGGCGCGTATCCAAGCTGAATGGCGTGATTTTAGTAGTAAAATCAATGATTTGATGTTAGAAGGGGACACTAATGGAAAATAGTATTTATTTTACCCAGGTGAAGACTTACTTACAGCAATTAAATGAGGATGAACGAGAAGATGTTATTCGTTTCTATCAAGAATACGCTGCCGATGCGCAGTTATCTGGTGAACGTTTAATGTCAGAATTAGGGACGCCAAAACAATTGGCTCGTCGTATTTTAGTCGACTATTCATTGCGTCTTGAAGAGGACGACATACATAATAAACCAGCGCATGAAAATACGCGTCAAGAGCGGCAAAATTGGATTAAGCAAGAAATTAATTTGATCAGCACTGTGTTAGAAGGATTATTGACCTCAATTGTTTGGGTACCAGCCATGTTATTGATTTTAGTGTGCTTATTTGCAACGGTAGGTGTTGCAGCAATTGTCAGCGTTGCTTTGATCTATTATTTATTGACCGGACTATTTCAAATTATTGGTGGACTAGCTGTGCTACCTAGCAACTGGGCAACTGGCTTATACCAAGGTGGTATCGGGTTAATCATTGTTGGTCTGCAATTTGTTGCCTGGCCAATCGGGGTGACCATTATCCGGACAGTCTTTAGAGCATTGATGCGTTTCGTGAAGTATATTGGCCGCCGCTTTTCGCACAAAGGTAAAGAGGTGACGCATCATGCATAAAGGATTTCGATTTATTTTAACAGGCTTCATCGTGATTTCTTTTGGTGTCATTATTATGCTTGTTGGTCTGGCCCATGATGGTCAGAATAACTTAGGTTGGCATAATGGTCATTTTGAAGTGTCGCAAATTAAATCTGTTCATCATAAGGTAAAGACGGTGAACAAGATTGATGTTGAAACGGCGAATGTGCCGGTTACCGTTCAAACGGGTGATCAACAGGGAATTGAAATTAAAGGCCGGATTACTAATCCTAAATTTTTACATGTGACACAAAATGATAAGCAATTAAAGGTTCGCTATGTACCAAACCAAGAAAAAGGTTATGAAGTGGGATTTGGGAAGCATGAACCAGAAAAGTTGACTATCGGTCTACCTAAGGATAAAAAATTATCTGAATACCGACAATCATCTATGTATGGTGCCATGAATATCGCAGACCTACGTGCAAAGCGTGTCGCAATCACAGCGGCAGCGGCTGATATTCAGATGCAGGATGCGCAATTACAAAATTTGTCAGTTGCTGCTCATGATGCCAAAATTGCGTTAAATAATTTGCAAGCTAATCAAACAACGGTGAATAGCAGTAATAGTGATATTAATACCAATAATTCAAAGCTTGGTCGCTTGATGCTATCAGCAGATGGTAGTAAGACGATTTTGCAGCAGACAGCAATCAATGCTAGTGCTATTCAGGTCAATAAAGGAAATGTTAAATTGGTCGATAGTCAACTAACAGGCCATAATATTATGACAATTATGGATGGTTCATTAAAGGCTTCAGGATTAACTGATATTGGTTTGCAAATGCAAGCGTCCGCTGGTCGAGTGAAGGTTGATGGCACGAACTTTGGTAATAATTATTTGAACAATGCTCAGATGGCTGCTAATCAATTCAATGTAGATGTTTCAGATGGTAATATTACGATTAAATAGGGGGGTATAATTACTTTGATGCGTTGCCACTGGGTTGATGAAAATGATTCACTAATGGTGCAATATCATGATACGGAATGGGGACAGCCTGAACACCGCGATCAGATGTTATTTGAGTTGCTTAGCTTAGAAACGTATCAAGCAGGATTAAGTTGGCGAACGGTTTTACATAAACGTCAGGCATTCCGAAAAGCTTTTGTAAACTATGATTTAAAGCAAGTTGCCCAATATGACGAGGTGCAGCTGGCTTCGTTAATGCAAGACGCCACGATTGTCCGCCATCGCTTAAAGTTGCAGGCGACTATTAATAGTGCTCAAATGATTCTAGCGCTACAGAACGCAGGACAAAGCTTTGATCAGTGGTTGTGGTCATTCGTTGATCAGTGGCCGATTGATCATCAAGTGGTGAATTATGAAGATGTACCAGCAACAGATGAGCTAGCAATCACTGTGTCTAAAGCAATGAAAAAGGTCGGCTTTAAATTTGTTGGTCCTGTCACAATTTATTCTTTCTTACAGGCGGCAGGATTGATCAACGATCATGAGATAACTTGTCCATGTCATAAATAAATAATGAATACAAATAAAGCACTAGCAATGTGGGATTGCTAGTGCTTTATTTTTGCTATTGATGTAGGGTATACAAAATAGCTTCGACCACAAACACGAGAGTAAGAAATGTTCATGGATATATTTTAAGGAGTAGGTTGTAGGTTAGTTGGGCCTACTGGCTAAGTCTTTTGACTTAGTAGTGTTATGAGTCTGTTTCATATAGTTAAATGGAATATTCTTCCTTTCAACGGTTACTAATATAGCGCAATTTATCCGACAATACAACTATTTTTTCTTATTTTTTCCTGAATTCCGGAAAGAAAGTTTTAACATATACCAGTTACTTGCTCTATCACCAACTTGTGGCGGAAATAATTCTTCCAAAACTGCCGTCACCATGGTACCAATCAAGGCAGCAAGGGCAATAAAATTAATCCACAATAACAAGATGATTGCTGAACTTAATGCTTGATAAAATGTAAACGCACGGGCGGCAAAGTCAACATACCAACCAAATGCTTTGGCAAGCCAGATGACTAGTGTAATTTGGACTATTGTTCCAATAGAGATCCAAATCAGACGTGGTCGTTTAATTGGTAAAAGTGTGTTGAATAAAAAGGCACCGATAAACAATCCAATAATAACGACGACACGTTTAGCGGATTCAATTTGATAAGTTATCTGGCTACTAATTGGTAGGGCTTCTAGTACATTTGATCCGACTGAAGCAATGATTAATAGTACGCCAATGATAGATAGAATTATAATTAGCCAAAACATTGAAATAAAGCGGTCAAAAATGGCAACGCTATTAGCTTTAACGTTATAAATACCGTTTTGGGCAATTCGAATCGAAGAGACAACCCGGGATAGTGACCAGAGCGTGATAATGATGGAAATGGACAAAACACCAACACCATTTTGACTAAGAATCGATCGAATAACTGGATCAATAAATGTAAAGACAGACTCTGGAACGGCAGTCTGCGCGTATTTTAATGCGGTATCAATCGTTAACCCTAGGTAAGGTAGTAAAGTACCTAGGATAACGATAGCTGGGAATATTGATAATAGGCCGAAGTAAGCGATTGATGAGCTGGCCGTGATGATATCAACACGAGTGACCACATCAATAATTGTCGCGATCAGTTTATTATTCATAAGATTTTTAAAAAAATGTTTCACGACTTCAATTCTCCTGATAAAATTGACCATAATCACTTAATTTTATCAAACAAATGGGGAGTTCGTACAATTAATTGTTTTTTAACCGCAATATAAGTCTAAAATCATAACATAGATGCAGAATAATAGCAATCATGTTACGCTATTCACATTAACTAACAAAGGTGAGAGAATATGAAATCAAAACGTCCGTCACGATTTAAATTTTGGACCGTTATTCTAATTGGTTATGTGGTTCTATTTGCAATTGGATTTTCAATACCAGTTGCGTATGGCGCTTTAACTAATAAGAATGATACACAACAAACGGCGGTTTCAAGTTCAAGTAAATCGAGCGCTAACAGTAGTAGTCGTGCATCAAGTTCAAACCAGTCGTCATCGACGGCTAGCTCAGTAGACAGTTCAACGGCAAGTAGTAAGTCGACAACATCTTCTAAGAAGAAAATCACGGTCCAAGTCGGTGAAACTGGTTATTCAATTGCCAATAAATATGGATTAACAGTTGATGAACTACAGGATCTCAACCCATCAGCTGATTTAGAGAATTTGGTTGATGGCCAGAAGTTGAAAATCAAAAGTCCTTCATAGATTTAACCATGTGTTAACTATTCCTAGTTTAACGGCTAGGAATTTTTTATTGTAAAATTATACTTATTATTCATTCATCTATAGGAGGTAATTTTTATGAAAGCAATATTTAATACTATTGCTGGTGATCCACATGGTATTCAAATAAAAGAAACAACACAACCCCAGCCAGAAGACAACCAAGTGTTGGTCCAAGTGGCTGCCGTTGCGCTAAATGTTGTTGATATGACTAATTTTAAGAATTACTACAAAACTAATTCAGTTAAAAGCCAAACGAAACTTTTAGATAAATTATATGTTCACGGTGAAGGTAAAATATTAGGAGCGGATTTTGCTGGTACCGTGAAAAAAGTCGGTAAGAATGTCCGAAAATTTAAAATCGGGGATGCTGTGATGGGAATTTCTGATGATTATTTAAATGGTAGTTGGGCAGAGTATATCGCTTTTTCCGAAAGTAATGTTGTTCTTAAACCAGAACGTCTATCTTTTGAAGAAGCAGCGGCAATACCGACGACAGGCGGGACAGCATTAACCGCTATCGAGAAAGCTGACATTCAATCAGGACAAAATATATTAATAAATGGCGCAACTGGTGGGGTTGGATTATATGCATTACAAATCACGAAAGCGCTAGGCGCCAAAGTAACCGCTGTGGTTAGTGGACGTAACGCCGAGTTTGTCAGAAAGTATGGTGCTGACAAAGTGGTTGATTATCATCAGGTTGATATTACACAAGATAAAAATGAAACAACTTTTGACGTGATTGTTGCCATTAATGGGTATCATCCCTTATATAGGTATAAAAAGATGCTTGATAAACAAGGGAATTATGTCGCAATAGGTGGTGTCAAACAGGCTATTGCGGCAATGTTATTGGGTAAAATTTCGACAATCGGTTCACAAAAACAAATGGGTGCGATTTCTTTATTTTCGGCACGTGAGGATTGGTTAGCTAACTTACAAAACATTATTAATCAAAGTGATTTTCAGCCTTATTTAGACCGTGTTTTTTCCTGGCAAGATGTTGATCAGGCAATGGCATATGGTTGTACACAGCACTTAAAAGGTAAAGTTGTTATGAAAATCGATTAATGATTACCAAAAATGTAACATAAAAGATACTTACGCCCTACGACAATGTGTGCTTAAATAGAAATCAGGCACTTTTAAAAAGTAGGAGGAGTTATGAACGAAGAGAAAGTTTCACCTAAAGTGATCTGGTCGATTGTCGCAGCGGCAATCTTGGGCTTTTCAGGTATCTTAACGGAAACATCAATGAATGTGACGTTTCCAGAGTTAATTCAGCAATTTAATCAACCAATGGGGACAGTGCAATGGTTAACCACTGCTTATCTATTGGTGGTTGCGCTAATGATGTTAACATCAGCACATTTCAATGCCATTTTAAGTAAGCGACAAACCTATATGATGGGTTGCATTGCCTTTGTATTGGGTGATGTTATTGCTATTGTTACCCCAAGTTTTTGGCTATTATTATTGGGCCGACTAATTATGGCGGTCGGAACAGGGGTTGCTTTACCACTAGTCTTTAATGTTATTTTTACTAGTGTGCCAATGTCACAACTTGGTAAATACATGGGCTTTGGAACATTGATTATTTCTTTGGCACCAGCATTAGGTCCGGTTTATGGAGGAGTTGTTACATATACATTGGGTTGGCGAGCTATCTTTATGATTGTTTTACCCGTGGTAGTTATTTCATTATTAATTGGTTGGTTTAACTTAGATAAACAAAAGCCAAAGTCAAAGAATCAATTTGCTTATGGACAATTTGCCTTGATTGGTATTTCCTTAGTATCAGCTATCTTAGCACTAGGAAAATTGCAATCAGGTAAATTAACAGTAACCATTATTATTTTAGCTTTGGTAGCTATTATTGCTATGGCTGGATTTATCAAGGTTGCGAAAAATGCAGAAAACCAATTGGTTGATATTAGCGTGTTCCGTAGTAAAGCGGTTGTGATGGCATTATTGATTTATGCAACATCACAAGTTATCAACTTAGCTGTTAATTTCGCTGTACCACAATACAGTCAATTAACGCTCGGTACTACAACAATGATTGCCGGATTGATTCTAATGCCAGGTTCATTGTTAGGTTCAGTAGTTAACCCTATTTACGGATCAATGTACGATAGCTTAGGGGCTAACAAGCCATTAATTTGGGGATCACTTGGATTCTTAGCTATTATGATTGTTTTCTCAGTGATGGCACCAAGTATTGCTACGATTGGCTTAACTGTCGTTTATGCATTGTTTACAGTGGCACGAAACTTAACGTTTAGTGTTTCGATGACTGCCGGGGTGGCTGAAGTAAAGCCACAACAGGCTGGTGATATCAATGCCATCTTTAATACGGTGCAACAATTCGTTGGAGCTGTTGGAACGACTGTTGCTGCTCTATTTATTCAAACGACTGGAACAACAAAGTCAGCAATTGCTACGCAGACAGCAACTGGATTCGGTCACTTAATCGTGTTTAGTACGGTTATTGTCCTAATCAGTCTTATCTGGTTAGTTATCTTTATGAAGAACAAGACCGCAAAATAATGAGTGTTTTAACGACTAGTATGTTTTACATACTAGTCGTTTTTTGTTATGGTTCTAGTATGTTAAGCATACTAGCTAGGAGATAAAGCGCATGCGACAAGGTATTTCAAGCCAAATGTTAAAGGGAATCTTACAAGGAGTTATCTTAATGATCCTTAGTAAGGAACCAGAATATGGCTATAGTTTGAGTAAGAAAATGAATAGTTATGGACTAGAAGATATTCCAAAGGGTACGATTTATCCGTTACTAACAGCCATGCAAAAACGTGGTTTAATTGAAGGAAAAAACAAAGCTTCTGACGTTGGTCCAACGCGAAAATATTATTTTATAACTGAAAACGGACAGGCAGCTAAAATCGAATTTATAAAAGAATGGCAACAATTACAGCAATCGGTTAATTTGATAGTGGAGGAGGAAGAGCCTGATGAGCATTGAAGACAAGTTGATTAAACAAAATAATCAGTTACGTGCGCAATTAACTGAAAAAAATGAGAAATATTACAGTGACCTTTTACTTTACATGCGTTTGAATAGTTTCATGAAAGATCAAGCAGCTATTGAATCAAATCTGCTTGAAATTGTACAGGACATCATTGAAGCACAAAGTGAAGGACTGACAGCTGAGCAATATTTTGGTAAAAATCCGCAAATTTTGGCTGACGAATTGTTGCGGCAAGTTCCTAAAAAAGTCGGTGAAGTATTTAAATTTGTTTTGTACTTTGTGGGTGCGTACGTGTTTTTTTCATTACTACCAAGTATGATTTCAGTTAATCAGTCGATTGATATTGGTAATTTGATATTAACTGGTCTGTATATAGGTGTTGTTGTGTTGGCAGGGCTTAAGTACCTTGGTCGGACCATTTATCGAGGACGTGTGACTGAAACAAAGAATTGGGCATTATTTCTAAAACTATGGTTAGTGATAATGATTGTAATTGTACCCATGATATTTATTCAAATGTATGCCACAACACCACTCCAAGTTACTGTTGGTAACAAATTAGGAATTGGCATTATTCTATTTTGGGTGGTTATTGCGATGATTATTTTCTTCAAACAATCTGAAAAAAGAACAGTGTTACCACTTGCTGGCTTTTCATTATTTTTAGGAATCCTTGGTATTATGACACGTCTACCAGGGGAAGTCAGTGAGTTTCTTAGAAGTACACAAGTAGGGCATACTACTATAGGGGTTATTTTGGGTGTGGCATTGGTCATTTTTTGGATCGCAAGTGTGCTGGTTCTAAAGAAAAAATAGATTTAAATCTATAATTATTGATTTTTATTAATTAATTATTTTATGTTAAAGATGTTGATACTTCCTTTGAACATTCAGTGTTTCTTTATAAGAAAGGGCAGAGAGCAATCTTGTATGAAATCATTTCATTGGCAAAGTTTATATTTTTACGCCGTATGTTTCGTTTGCGTTTGTGCATTGATTATTGTGTCATTTAATTTTATCGACTCAGTGTTGAGTATTTTGATTAAAGTCAAAGGATTTAATAATTCCATGACTTATAATTTGAAAAGTATTATTGAAAACACAATTTACATTGCAATATTAGTGCCTATCTATGTGTGGCATTGGCGTAGAGCACAAAAATTATCAGAGTAAAAAGCAATTCCAAATTTATACGTATGTAATCCAAAGTACTAAACTATAAAAGACGGGGGTGACCATGGCTCTATCAACCTATGAGGAAGCAATCGACTTCCTAAGAAAAAATGATATTCAGTACAATGAAGTAAAACATGATGCTGTTTGGACAATGGCCGAAGCAAGTCAATTAAAATTGCCGAATGATACGGTAATCAAAAATTTGTTTCTTAAAAAAAGAAAGACAGATGAATTTTTTCTTTGCGTTGTTGTTGGTCATAAGAAAATCGATTTTAAGACCCTGGCTCCGCAGATACAGTTGAGTCGCAATAAGTTAAATTTCGCCAATGAAATGGAGTTGGCAGATGTTTTGGGACTAAAACCTGGTTTTGTGACGCCACTGGGTTTACCACATGATGAAAAACAACAAGTGACTGTTTTGCTGGATAAAGAGTTACAACATGTTGATGCGATTGGTATTCATCCAAATACCAATACGGCAACGGTATTTGTTAAGTATGATGATCTATTGAAAATTATCACACGTTCACAACATGAGATGGTTATCGTGGATTTGGATTAGCTATCGAATGTCATGGATCCTAAGTCAAAGATGGGTAATAAGAAGTTACGTCAGGCAATGATGTACGCCATTGATGAAGATGCAATTAATGAGAAGTTTGGAAACGGCGTTAAGTGGCGTGCTAAGACTTTGATTCCACAAGCGTGTGAAAGGCTTCAGTTTGAGCAATGATAACAATGATTTCTGGAATAGTTTGTCATTGACGTCTTCAAAGTTAAAGTAAATTAGACACCGAAATTAATAATCTGAAACGTTAAAAATGAAACAGGAGAAGGCCTTATGATTTATTAAACCTCCTTCTCCTGTTTTATAATGTCAATAAATAGACCATTATTTTTAGGGGGGGACCACCATGAAGGAGAGTATGAAATCGATTTTTGATATCTTTGATACTAACTTAAAAGAGATCCGGACGAATGAAAAATTCTCGTTGCCTAGTTTGTATGGTGAGTCAGAGTGGGTTAAACTTTATATTGGCGACAAAGTAATGGCCGGTAATCAATTTTTGCGACAGGTGCGACAGGGATACTATCCGGATGTCAAAGAGCTACCAAAGGATAATCAACATGGACGCCGTCAGTATCAAAAGAAATAGCGATTATCATATTGTTAGTGACAATTTTTAATATGAAAAGGAAATTTTATGCGAGTTAATATATTACAACATACGCCCAATGAAGGACCTGGTTCAATTTTGGATTGGGCACAAGTGAACGGTCATCAAACGTTTATTTACCATCCATACCAATTTGGTTATCTGCCAACTGCTGATGAAACGGATTTATTAATTATTTTGGGTGGCCCAATGAGTCCAAATGATGATTTACCATGGATAAAGCAGGAACGTGAACTTATTCAGGAACTGTTAGATAAGGATGTACCGATGTTTGGGGCTTGTTATGGGGCACAACAGATTGCTAAAACATTAGGGTATGCAGTATCAGAAGCCCCGGTTAAGGAAGTTGGTTGGGCCCTGTTTATCTGCAAAGTTATGTGATTCCTGATTTACCAGCAGAATTGTTGGCATTACACTGGCATCAAGAGATGTTTGAGTTACCTAAAGAAGCAGCATTACTTTTTTCAAGTGATGCGGTTACAAACCAAGGATTCGTCATGAACCATCGTATAGTGGGATTACAGTTCCATTTTGAACCCCAGGACGATAATGTTCGTGAGATGGTGATTAATGATTTTCCATATATTGAAGGTTCTATTTTGGGTCAAACAGCAACTGACATATTAAAGACACCAGTTCCGGCCATTAATAAAGAGGTTATGTTCAAGATTTTAGATTATATTACAACTTATAATTAATAGTGTCGTTGACGTATTTATTGCCAAACTAAAAATCCCAGAATTCAAATCGAATTCTGGGATTACTTTATGCAATTAGTTATACTAATCAATTAAATTATAGTGGTAGATCCTTCTTTTGGAAGATGACCGCTGAAGCTGCATACAATACAAACGCAACCCCACCTAATACAAGTAATGGGATACCGAAATCACCGTTACTCAAAATTTCATCCGTCTTGTACAAAGTCGTCAATGAAACGTACTTTAAGTTTTCCAAACTATCACTTTGTTGAATAACCAAACTAATTAGGAAGAAAGCGAATGGAAGACCGGCACCAAGCACCATAGCTTGATTTGAACGGTTAAATAATGTACTTGCAAAGAATGAAATACTTCCCATTGCTAGGATTAGCAAGCAAGCACCAACGTTCAACCATGTAAATGTCTCAACATCGAACTCTAATGATTCATCAGACTTCAAAGCAGCGCTAACTTGTGATGAGTCAATTAATGTCTTTAATTGATCTTCAGGAACCTTAGTTGCTTCTGAAGCTGCTTTAATGGCTTTGTCATCCTTTAGTAAGCTCATATTATCGCTAATATTGCTTTCTGATGTGTTCAAAGCCTTAGCACCAGCTGTTTGGGCTGTTGACATGATGATTGATGGGCTGGCTGGCAAACTCTTTTCAAGTTCTTTTTGCTTGTCGGCACTATCATCCTTAATCTCATCATTAATAGAATTACGATAATCACTGACGCTTTGTCCAGTGACTTTAGCACCAGCCTCCAAAGCATCATTATCATTCATCATTAACTTAGGATTCTTAGATAGTTCTTCTTGTGTAATTTCGATTGCTGACTTGCTCTTGTCAGTATCTTCATATTTGTCCTTACGGTTGTCAGTCAGCTTTTCAGCAGCTGCATCATAACTGTCACGCAAAATGGCTTGGTCAAGATATTGCTTATAAGCATCCTTGTCCATATTACGAGCTTCGGCACCAGCTTGAACAGCATACTTATCATCTTCGATCATGTATAAGTGACTACGTACATAGCTAGGCTTACGATCCATGGCATCCGCAGCAGCAGTTACATCTTCTGTCATTGGCTCACCCGTAATATTATGATGAGTTACTTCAGAAACACCTAGACCAACACCAGTGACAATACCAAACATTAGGATAATTGAACCAATCATGTAGGCCATTTTCGTAAAGATAACAGTACTACGTTTTGTTGGTGTTGATAGTGTGTAGGCCATTGAGCCACTATCAACTTCGTTAACTACTAAATTATTAGCAGAGAAGATAATGTAGACTAATCCCAATAAAATAGCAATTGTCTTATAAAAAGTTTCTAGCGTTCCTAGGATTGAATCAAACCCTGATAGGACACTATCAAAACTTGTTCCTGAGGCTGCGCTTGATAGGGCAGCGAAATCTTCAGGATCAAATTGAACAATAAATACACTTAATAGTGCACTTGCAACTAATGTAATGACGAGCCATAGCGTTCCATTAGAACGTACACTCTGTTTAAAAATGGCTTTACTAAACATTATGCCTCCTACTTAAATGTTTGGTTGAAGTAATCTTCAAAGGATTGTTTGATTTCTTTGAAAAATACGACCTGATAATGTTGTAAATCGTTCATCAAACCGTTTATATTTTGATCATTAACTTTTACGGTGACTTGATTTTTATCGGCCTTAACTTCTTTAAAGTCATAGGCCAAGCTAGTGAAATGCTGAAAATTTTCATTATCTTGGAAAGCAATTTTGAAAAGCTTATCAGGGTTATAGCGAATTTTGTCCATGTCAATTCGGCTAATGATTTTACCGTCTTTAATCATGGCAACGCGATCACAAGTTTCTTCCATTTCTTTAAAGATGTGACTCGACATAAAAATTGTCTTACCCAATGCTTTTTGTTCTTCAACTAATTTAATGAAAGTATCACGCATCAATGGATCTAGTCCAGTAGTGGGCTCATCCATAATTAAAATATCCGAGTCGGCAGCAAAGGCAGCAGCTAAAGCTGTTTTTTGTTTCATTCCTTTACTCATACTTTTAATGTTGGCTGTCGCATCTAGTTGTAATTCATCACAAATTTCTTGGCAACGTTCCCAACTACCATGACCTAACATTTCTATTTGGCGTTTTAAGAAAACCTCACCGCTATTATTACCAGGGAAATTAATTTCGCCAGGTACATAGGCGACTTTTTGTTTAATTTGGGCACTCTTTTTTGTCGCATCAAGACCATCAATAGTTGCGTTACCACTATCTGGTTTAATGAATCCCATTAGGTTTCGAATGGTTGTTGTTTTACCAGCACCATTGATACCAGCAAAGCCGAAAACTTCACCTTTTTCAACAGAAAGATTGATGTCAAAGATACCACGCCCTTTGCCGTAGTCTTTTGTTAAGTTGTTAATCTCAATCATTGCCATGTTCTAATTCCTCCTGTCCTGCTGCGACACTCAATTTGCGATCGTAGAAGTTCATGAAGTAATCTTCC
Organism: Weissella fangxianensis; assembly: GCF_024718545.1. Lineage (GTDB taxonomy): Bacteria > Bacillota > Bacilli > Lactobacillales > Lactobacillaceae > Weissella > Weissella fangxianensis. The sequence goes on along the minus strand of NZ_JAMXDB010000033.1, from coordinate 894 downwards.
AAAGTAAACTTGATCTCTGAGATAAAGTTAAGTTTATATTGGCTCATCTCTGCGAATAATTGATGAATAGCATCATCGTGAATTCGTAATTTTACTTGATCTTGATCAGGCCGCTTAGCAGAAATATCGAGTTGCGTTTGGGCAATAAATTGCTCATACGTCTCGTGATCAGCAAATTCGACCTTAAACTCTTTGTTTTGATTATTTCTCAATTTGTCAGCGACAATGGTTGAAACGATTTCACCATTCTTAATAATGGCAATTCGGTCACAGGTTGCATCGACCTCATTAAAAATGTGACTTGAAAGTAAAATGGTTTTACCAGCTTCTTTTTCAGCCAATACGAAATCAATAAAGCGTTCTTGCATTAATGGATCCAATCCACTAGTTGGTTCGTCTAAAATCAGAATTTCAGGATCGTGCATAAATGCTGTGACTACAGCTAGTTTACGCTTGGTACCTAAACTCATTCGCTTAATGACAGCCGAAGGATCTAATTCGAACATATCCAGTAGATAATTCGTTTTCGTCATATCTGTGATTTGACGTTCCTGAGCCATAAAATCAATGAATTGTGTTCCGGTCATGCCTGAAGGAAAGGCTAGCTCACCTGGTAAGTAACCGACTTGGCGCTTGATTGCATCGGCTTGTTTCCAAGCATCTTTACCATCTACGGTGATAGTACCATCCTGTGGCTTAGAAAAACCCATAATATGACGAATGGTTGTTGTTTTACCAGCACCATTAGGCCCTAGAAAGCCGAAAACTTGAACTGAACCCCGTAAGTTGGAGTAATTTCCAAAACTTACGGGGTTTTACTATGTTTTCAAAAGAAGTACAAATTGAAGCTGTCACAATGTATCTACAAGGTATTCCGCCTTATAAAATACGGAA
>NZ_JAMXDB010000032.1 GCF_024718545.1 Weissella fangxianensis | reverse complement strand
TATATCTATTACTACAATAATAAACGGATTAAAACAAAACTGGCCGGAAAAACTCCGGTTCAATACCGAAATCTTTCCGACCAGCTAGTTGCTTAAACTTCTCTCCAATTTTTGGGGTTCAGTTCAGTAACGCTATTTGCGTCATTTTTGGCCGAAGCAAAGTAAAGGACAAGAATGTCGTAAATCGCATTACATTGAGGTTTCAGACTTTTGGAACGCGTTTAGGCTATAAAGTTTATAGCCTGATAATCAATTTATTTTTAACAAATAAAGGTCGAGACATTATATGTGTCTCGACCTTTTGTGCATCTCATGTCATGAAAAAGTAAAATAAAAAAGGCGCAAAAAGATAGACAATCAATGGGCAGAGAACTAGAATAAAGCCTTGTAGAAATAGGGCAATCTAATTTAGACTATTTTTAAATTTATTGAAAAATTTTTTCTTGAGGAGCGGAAACATGTGGCCACTATTTAAACGGTTCTTAATAGGTAAGCCGTTGAAAACTTTAGACGAAGGTGCTCGTCATCTTAGTCGAACGAAAGCGTTGGCTCTGTTATCGTCAGATGCATTATCATCTGTTGCATATGGAACAGAACAAATTATTACAGTACTTTTCGCTGTTGGTGGTTTGGCAACATTATGGTTACAAGTGCCGGTTGTTGCATTAGTGTTGGTTCTTTTGGGAGCCATTACTTTATCATATCGCCAAATTATTCATGCATACCCAGCGGGCGGTGGTGCCTATTTAGTCACTTCTAAAAATTGGGGTATGCATGCCGGGCTAGTCGCGGGTGGCTCGCTGTTAGTAGATTATATGTTAACCGTTGCTGTATCGGTCGCTGCTGGAACTGAAGCAATTGTTTCTGCTATTCCGGCCCTTCACCCATATAGTGTCGCAATTGGCGTGGTCATTATTCTTGTTTTAACTGGTATTAATTTACGCGGTTTACGAGAATCTGCGGGAGCTTTAATGGTGCCAGTTTATCTCTTTATCGCGGTGATGGTCGTGATGATTATCTGGGGCTTATTTAATATTCTAACTGGCCAAGTTAATTATCAGCCAACGACTACGGGGCATGTGGCAACGGGTAGTGCATCAGTACTACTATTTTTGAAAGCCTTTTCTAGTGGTTCATCATCTTTGACCGGAGTTGAGGCGATTTCGAATGCTGTACCTAACTTTAAGGAACCAAAATCTAAAAACGCTTCGATAACTCTCATTATTATGGCGCTGATTTTGGCGTTCTTCCTAACAGGTATTACTTTCTTATCATTTAGTTACGGGATTACACCAGATACACATGTGACCGTATTAGCACAAATTGGTCAGCAAGTATTTGTTCATGGCGTTTTCTTTTATATCTTACAAATCGCAACGGCGTTGATTTTGGCAGTTGCTGCCAATACGGGTTTTTCTGCCTTTCCGCAATTGGCCTATAACTTGGCACGTGATAAGTTTATGCCTCATAGTTATATGGATAAAGGCGACCGTCTGGGATATTCAAATGGTATTATGTCACTAGCTTTGGGTGCCATTGTGTTATTAGTGATTTTTAAAGGATCAACTGGGTCACTAATTCCGCTGTATGCTGTTGGCGTATTCGTGCCCTTCACGTTGTCACAATCGGGTATGATTATTCACTGGTGGCGTGAGCGGGATGGTCATTGGTTAGTGAAGTCATTGATTAACTTTGTTGGTGCTTTCATATCAGGTGTTTTAGTAGTTACACTGTTTGCCCTTCATTTTAGCTCAGTCTGGCCATATTTAATCATTATGCCAATGCTGTTACGCGTATTTTGGGGCATCAATCGCCATTATAAATTAGTCGCCAAACAATTACGGGTTTTATCAGAAGAACCGATTAAACGCCATCATTATGACGGGGCCACGGTCATTGTCTTAGTATCAAATTTGACTCGAGCTACGGCAGAAGCGGTTGATTATGCGAAATCAATTGGGAATACAGTCTTAGCGATGCATGTCTCATTTGATTCAAATCCACAAAAAGAGCATCGACTGGGGACTGAGTTCAAACGAGAATTTCCAGAAGTGCGCTATGTGGATATCCATTCGTCTTATCGATCGATTACAAAACCGGCAATGCGGTTTGTAGACGAAATTGCCAAAGGGACGAAAGAACGTAATTATTCATTAACGATTTTGATCCCACAGTTTGTACCACGTCATGGTTGGCAAAATGCTTTGCACAATCAAAATAGTTTGAAGTTACGGACGGCATTAGCTTCTCGTGATATTACGGTCTCGACCTATTACTTCCATTTGAAGGAATAGTTAGCAAAATTACAGTGACATACTAGTTTTTTATGCTCAAAATCTTGAGTAAATGAACTAGTATGTTTTTTATTCTATATTGTTGTGTTAATCTAAATTAGACTAAGATAATAAAAGAAAGGATCGAAACATGGAATATACGACTGATGATGTTCGTGAAGAACTAAAAATGATTCGATCACGTGTCCATGCAGGGACGTTATTTGATTCATTAGGTAGTGAAATTGGGCGATTACTTGATGAATTTGAGTACGATGCACCAACTGAAGTCGTGCAATTATCTGCAAAAGAAGCCACTGATATTAAGGAACGGGTGTTGAATTGGCAGCAAACGCTCTATGCTGGTCAACCTGTTGCGATTAGTAATCAAGATGTTTTAGATTTAATGAATAGTTTGCGCCAAACAGATCCAGCAGTGCGTGATAAAGGAGCTTTTTTCTTTATCAGTGATGGTTTGCAGAATAATGTGTTTAAGCCTAATCAATTGTTATTGATGGTTCGCTATTTATTGCAGGATAATGTTTTGTTTAATCACATAACAGAAACAGAAAATGATGGTGTTTTCTATCGTTCGTTTAGTATTTTTATTTTGTCGATGCTACATTATGCTAATCGTAAAGGAAATGTTCACTTTATTAGCGAAGAAGTGGCCGAGACATTGTTTTTAAACTTTGCAACTTATATTGCATTAGAGCATGATACTAGAGGATTTGTCGGGGAAAAAAGCTGGGCGCATGCTTTTATGCACATCGGTAATTTATTAGATGAACTGGTTCACGATGAGACATTACCACGTGCTGATAAAATCTTTTTGCTAACGATTTTGGTTGAGAGATTAAAGCGTCTAGATACACCCCTGATTATGGGAGAGAATCGGCGTTTAATTGGATTCGTTGCTGACCTAGTTAAGACGAATGAACTATATTCTCAGTACTTTTTGAAACAATTAAAACAGTGGCGACAGGAAATGACACGTCAAATGCAACCTGACTCAGAGAGTGATTGGCATCGCCTATATAATCAACAACGTTTCCAACAGGGATTGTTAATGCGGAACGATCTACCGCAGGAGATTATTGACTATTTAAATGAATCTCGGAACTTTTTAGCATAAAGTTCCCGAAAATCGGATTTATATGTTATACTTAGGTTTCTAGACAAATCAGTTTGACAGACAAGGGAGATCAACCATATGTCAGAAAAATTAAATATTGCAATGTTGTTTGGTGGTAACTCATCAGAGCACGATGTTTCAAAACGTTCAGCGCATAACATTTATGATGCGATGGATAAAGATAAGTATAATGTCACGGTCTTTTTAATTTCAAAAGACGGCATTATTATTAATGCTGACGATTCATGGCGTGTTTTCGAGGGTGAAGATGAAGATGCCATCGTAGCGGCAGCTAAGGATAAGATGGACATGTCTAATCCACTAGCACCAATTGCTGTTTTGGGGGAAATGGCCGATATTGATTTCTTCTATCCAGTGGTCCATGGAAACTTAGGGGAAGATGGTACATTACAGGCATTATTCCGCTTGCTACAAAAGCCTTATCTAGGACCTGGTATTGCAGCCTCTGCAATGTCGTTCGATAAGGATTTGACGAAGCGCATTTTGAATCAAGCCGGTGTTCGTAATACGGATTACGTATTATTGACTGATCAAAATTATCAAGATTACACATACGCAGAGTTAGTTAAAAAACTAAATTCAGACGTGTTGTTTGTTAAGGCATCTAGCCAAGGATCTTCTGTTGGTGTTTCTCGAGTAACCAATGAAGATGAATATAAGGCAGCTTTGAAGGACTCATTCCAGTATGATTATAAAATTTTGGTTGAGGGTGCCCTTGATAAGCCACGTGAAGTCTTTATCTCAATCTTAGGTAATGAAAATCCACGTGCTTCTCGTTTAGGTGGCATTGTATTACCAGAAGACGATGTTTGGTATGATTACAACAACAAGTTTGTGGATGCCTCTGGTATGGTATTCGAATTACCTGTTGAATTAGACCAAGAACTAACAGATGAAATTACTGAGATGGCCTTAAAGGCATATAAGGCACTTGGATTAGTTGGTTTGACACGTATGGACTTCATGATTGATAATGATGGTGTACCATATCTTGGTGAGCCAAATACTTTGCCAGGATTCACTAATATTTCATTGTATCCACAAATGTGGGAAGTTTCTGGTATTAGTTATACTAACTTAATTGATGAATTGATTGCATACGGAATTGCTGAATTTGATCGTCAAAATAAGTTATCATATGATTTTGTGTCTCTTGGTGAGGAACAAATGGGTGAAAAGCAATATAACGCTGAAGTAGCTAAATAAACATGTAAAAGAAACTGGGACATAAGTGAGTGTCCCGGTTTCTTTTTGTTTAAAAGTAACAATTATAATGTAAAATAAATGTGATAGTCGACAGTGAAATAGATACGTTTGAACGCGGAATTTGTTATAAGAGGCCAGTAGTTGGGTTCTTTCTAAAATCGTTCATTTAGCGTATACTTTACAATAAGATTAATAGTGGAAAAGGACGAAAAATGACGAATTCATTTACCCCAACATGGATGATTGATGCAATTTATTGTGTCACGCCGGAACAATTACGCCAACATAATATTAAGGCAGTTTTAACAGATTTAGATAATACACTAGTGGCGTGGAATAACCCAGATGGGACACAAGAGTTGCATGATTGGTTGTTAGACATGCAACAAGCAGAGATACCAGTAATGATTATTTCAAATAATTCAGCCAGCCGGATTGCGCGGGTTGCTGACCCGCTCAAATTGAACTTTGTTTCTCGGGCTTTAAAGCCAATGACGCGTGGTTTAAAAGAAGCAACAACTATTCTACAATTACAACCAAGTGAGGTTGTTATGGTAGGTGATCAGTTGTTAACTGATGTCTGGTCAGCGAATAATGCTGGCATGCGTAGTATTTTGGTGAAGCCACTGATTGAAACAGATCAATGGAACACAAAAATTAACCGCTTTTTTGAGAAAGGCGTAAAGCGCAATATGCTAAAAGATAACCCACAATTGCAATGGAGGAAAGAGCTTGACTAGCGAAGAGACTGTACGTCAGTACATTGATGAAGGATTACGGTGCATTGGCTGTGGTGCATTGATTCAAACTGATAATAAAAATGAGATTGGTTATACACCAATGTCAGCTCTTTTGAAGAGCTTTGAGAATGATGAGGTATTTTGCCAACGATGCTTCCGTTTACGACACTACAATGAAATTCAACCAGTTAATTTAACCGATGATGATTTCCGTCGTTTGTTAGAACAAATTGCAGATACGAACTCATTAGTTGTTTATGTAATGGATGTCTTTGACTTTTCTGGTTCATTAATTCCAGGATTACATCGCTTTGTTGGTAATAATGATGTGTTGCTAGTAGGAAACAAGGTTGATGTATTACCACGTTCGTTAAAGCGCACAAAAATTAAGGATTGGATGAGGCAGCAAGCAAATATTGCTGGGTTACGTCCGCTTGATATTGCCCTGACTTCAGGAAAAAATGGGGATGCAATTGCGCATCTACTTGATTTAATTGAAAAATATCGTCATGGCCGTTCGGTTTATGTGGTCGGCGTAACGAATGTTGGAAAGTCAACTTTGATTAACCAAATCATTAAAGAAGTTACTGGTGATCGTGACGATGTTATTACCACATCACGCTTTCCTGGCACAACTTTAGATCGGATTGAGATTCCATTAGATGATGAAAGTAACATTGTTGATACCCCAGGCATTATTCATCAGGATCAAATGGCACATTATCTAAGTGCTGCTGACTTGAAATATGTTTCACCACAAAAAGAAATTAAGCCGACAACGTTCCAATTAAATGCTGGACAAACATTGTTCATGGGAGCGCTAGCACGCTTTGATTACATTCAAGGTGATCGTGCAGGAATTACAGCTTATTTTGAAAATAACTTATTGATACATAGAACAAAGTTGGCAAACGCCGATAATTTTTATGATAAGCACGCTGGTGACCTATTAGCACCACCAACGGCGGCAGGCCTAGATGAATTGCCACCATTACAACGGCATGAGTTTAAGACGACAGTAAAGACGGACATTGTGATTGATGGTTTGGGTTGGATAACTGTACCAGCTGATACCGTCGTCGCAGGATGGGCACCAAAGGGTGTTTCAGTATTAACACGAAGGGCAATGATTTAAAGATGATATCACTACGAGGAAAACAAAAACGCTATTTACGAGCAGCAGCACATGATATGCGACCACTGTTTAGTGTGGGTAAGCAAGGTTTAACTGAAAATTGGTTAAACCAATTGGTCGATGCGATTAATAAGCGTGAACTTTTTAAGGTAAACATTCTAGCTAATTCAGATGTTGATGTAACTGAACTAAAACAATTTATTGAAACTAATTCGTCTATTCAAGTTGTACAAACAATTGGTCATACCTTGGTATTGTTTGGCGAATCTCAAGAAAAGGAGAACCGCCACTATTCAGTGGCTGTTCAAAAAATTTAAGAAATAAGCAATGGGAGATGGCGTATGGCAACCACATTAAAGCAATTTGTTACGCAGATTCAGGTAGAACCTGAGTCCGCTGATAAAAAGAAAAAAATAGGGATTATTGGTGGCACGTTTAATCCACCGCATGTTGGTCATCTCATCATTGCCGAGCAGGTTGCAGATAAACTAGGCTTGGATAAAGTATATTTTATGCCGAATGCAAAGCCCCCTCACGTTGATACAAAGGAAGCAATCGACCCGATTGACCGTGCGCGCATGGTTCAAGCAGCCATTGCGGGCAATAGTCATTTTGATATTGAGCTATTAGAAGTACAACGGGGCGGAAAAAGTTATTCTTATAACACAATGTTGCAATTGACGATTGAACATCCCAACTATGATTACTATTTTATTATTGGTGGGGATGAAGTAGCTTATCTCAATACTTGGTATCGCATTGATGATTTATTACGATTAGTAAAATTCGTTGGTGTTAATCGGCCAGGTCAATCACGGGAGGCTGCTTATCCTGTTTTATGGGTCGATGTGCCTAACTTAGCGATCAGTTCAACAGATATTCGGCAACGGATTGCACATCATAAGAGTGTGCGTTACTTGGTCCCTGATTTAGTCGCTGCGTATATTGTAGAAAATGGGTTATATTTAAATGACAGATAAACTAGTTTATACAAAAAATATTTATAATGGTTCTCGAGCAGAGTTGGTAGAAAAAGTTCAAGCAGCTTTATCAGACAAACGATTCCAGCATGTTTTGCGGGTTGAGGAAATGGCTATTAAATTAGCTGATCAATGGCAGGTTGATCAAGAGTTAGCTTCGATTACCGCTTTAACACACGATTATGCTAAAGAGCGTTCTGATATCGATTTTTTGAATAAAATCAGTGAAAAAAAGTTAGATACTGATTTAAACAATTGGGGAAATAATGTTTGGCATGGCGTTGTTGGTGCTGAAATGGTTAAAGATGAATTAGGTATTAATCATGAAGATATTTTAAATGCCATTCGTCAGCATACAACTGGCGGTGTGACCATGACCAAATTAAGTCAGGTTCTATACATGGCAGATTATATTGAAGAAGCTCGTGATTTTCCAGGTATCGATGAAGTACGAGCACTGGCATTTAAGGATCTAGCAGCCAGTGTTGGCTGGCAAACAGCCCATACTTTAGCTTATCTTGTGGATAAGCAAGTAAAAATTTATCCGGGAACTTTACTAACGTATAATGCATGGAGTGTTAAATAGAAAATGATAAGTAGTAATGTTAATGACATGTTGGCAGTAGCTGTTAAAGCAGCAGACAGTAAGCGAGCAGAAGATTTGGTCGCATTGGATATTCATGAAATGAGTATTATTGCAGATGATTATTTGATTTTGAGTGCGCCAAATGAACGACAAGTTATCGCGATTGCTGATGAAATAATCGATAAAATGGCAGAAGCAGGCTTTAACTTGGTAAATCAAGAGGGGCGTAGTGAAGGTCAATGGGTACTATTAGATTTCGGTGATTTGATTGTTCATGTATTCAAAACGGAAACGCGTGAATTCTATCAACTAGAAAAAAGCTGGCAAGCTGCACCAGAAGTTGCAATTGATCAATGGATCATTAAGGAAGATTTCTAATGAATTATCAAACGTTTGCTAAATTGTATGACGATTTATTCGATGAGGATGCATATGCTGACTGGCAATTATATGCACAAACACATGTTCATTCAAAAACTGGCAAGTTGCTTGAGCTGGCTGGTGGTGCTGGTCGTTTGGCTATTTTATTAAAGCAGCACGGTTTTGAAGATGTATCCGTCTTTGACTTGTCGCCAGATATGCTATCATTGGCGGCTGAGCATGCTGAAGAAGCGCAAGTTGACCTTCCCTTAATCGAGGGTGATATGCGTGAATGGTCGGATTTGAAACAGAAATACACCACAATTACTTCATTTGCAGATTCTTTTAATTATTTAGCAAATACTAAAGAAGTTTTAGCAACGTTTAAGCAAGTTGCTAGCCATCTTGAACCCAATGGCCAGTTTTTATTTGATGTGATTTCACCTTGGCAGACAGATGTGTACTATCCAGGGTATATGTATAACTGGCATGATGAAGAAACGGCATTTATGTGGTCGACGTATGGTATTGAAGATATGCCACATACTGTTGAGCATGAACTGACTTTCTTTGTGTATAACGAAGATATTGATGGCTATCAACAGATGCAAGAAATTCATACAGAACGCACTTATGACATTGAAACGTATCAGCGCTTACTAAAGAAAGCAGGATTCAAAGATATTCAGGTTTCTGCAGACTTTGGTAGAAGCGAAGTGACACCAGAGTCAGATCGTTGGTTCTTTAGTGCTATAAAGGCATAAGATAGGAAAGATGTGTTATGACAGCAGTTGGTATTATTGCAGAATATAATCCGTTTCATAATGGGCATGCCTATCATCTAGCGCAAGCCAAGATGTTAACTGGTGCAGAAACGGCTGTTGTCGTGATGTCAGGCAATTTTGTACAACGAGGTGTACCAGCGATATTTGATAAATGGCAACGTACATCGCTTGCGCTTGAAGGCGGGGCTGATGTTGTTTATGAATTACCATTTGCATTTGCTGTGCAACCAGCGCATTTATTTGCGCGTGGTGCCGTTAACTTATTGGCTAGAGCTGGTGTAGATACGATTGTCTTTGGTGCCGAACATGCCCAATTAGATTTTCTTGCTTTGGCCAAGCAGGCGCGCAGTTTATTAATGAGTAATCAGGCTTTTCGGACAGATTATACACAAACTTATGCCACTGTATTTAATGATGTGTTAGCTCAAGCAACTGGTGAACGGCTTTCTGAGCCCAATGATTTGCTAGGATTTGCATATGCGACAGCGGTTTTAGAACTTGGTTTAGCGGACGAAATTCGTTTATTACCCATTCAGCGAATTGGAGCATCATATCATCAAACTGCAATTACGGATAGCCAGATTGCAAGTGCAACTGCCTTACGTGACCTTATGCACCGACGAGCATCGGCGCATGAATATGAGGCTTTTGTTTCGTCGCAGGCAGCAGGTTTACTTAGCCAGGGGCCACAAACAAAAGAATGGTCAACGGATTGGTATCACTTGTTGCAATATAAGGTATTGACCACACCGGTTGAAGAATTATCGACAGTTTATCAATTGAATGATGGACTAGCCTATCGACTAAAAGAACAGATGACACGCCAGACAGATGCTGATTACCAGACCTTTATGACGTCGTTTAAAAGCAAACGATATACTTGGTCAAGATTACAACGAACATTGTTGTATACGTTACTTAATATTCGTCAGCAAGAGATGCAACAGGCAGTCGATCAACCTTATTTGCGGCTATTAGGTGCAAGTAAAACAGGGCGGGCGTTTATTAAACAGCAGCGAAAACATGTATCAATACCTGTTGTCAATCGTGTAACTCATGAGGATACGACGGGCATCTTGACATTGGATTATCGTGCTGGCAAGCTGTATGAATTAATGATCAAACAACCAGTACGACAAGCGATGGATACAGGTCGTATTCCGCTATTTACTGAATGAGAAAGGAAGTAAATATATGAAGTGGCAATTTTCAGAATTACAAACCTATAAAGATGAACCACTACCATTTAATGAAAAGGTAACCCTTAAGGAAGATTTATTAACGCAATTTGGTGATGTCATCAAGGATATTACACCAGTTAATGTTTCTGGTTTTGCACAAAGTGATGATGATGACGTCCTTATTCATGCTCATGTAACGGGAGAGCTAGTAACACCTTCGACAAGATCATTACAACCAGTTACATTGCCAATTGATTTGGATATTGATGAAATTTATATTCAAGATAAGCAACATGAAGACCGTTACAGTGATGAAGAATCAGTGATTGTCGTTGATGATGGTAAAATCAATTTTGATGAGGCCATCCTTGAATATATTGTTCTATCAATTCCACTACAAGTTTTGACCGAGGAAGAAGCAACCAATGAGACGATGCCTACAGGTGAAGACTGGTCAGTGATTTCAGAAGAAACGTATGAAAAGAAAAAGCAAGAAACCAAACAACAAAATACACCTTTGTCAGGTTTAGCTGATCTATTGAAAGATGATGAAAAATAAATCTTGGTAATTGTTTGTTGATAAACATATAATAGGGACAAGACCAGAGCAAATCGTGTTCTGGTCTTGTTTGTTAGAGAAAGGATTGCTTAGAATGGCTAAACCAAAAACGACTCCCATGATGACCCAATATAATGAAATCAAAGCACAATATCCAGATGCTTTCTTATTTTATCGACTGGGAGACTTTTATGAGCTATTTAATGAGGATGCGGTTGTTGGGTCACAAATTCTCGAATTAACATTAACGCAACGTAATAAAAATTCTGCTAAACCAATTCCAATGGCTGGTGTGCCGCATCATGCAGCCCAAAATTATATTGATATTTTGGTTGATAAGGGCTATAAAGTGGCGGTAGTTGAACAAATGGAGAACCCCGCTGATGCAGAAGGAATGGTTAAGCGTGAGGTTGTCCAGCTGGTGACGCCCGGAACGCGGATGAAAACGTCTGCTGATTCAGCTAAGGAAAATAATTATTTAGTGGGACTAGCCACCACAAATACTGATGACTATGGGCTAGCTTATACTGATTTATCGACGGGGGAAATTAAAGTAACTGATTTACAAAGTGTGAATGGTGTTTTAAATGAAATTAGTCGTTTAGAGACAAAGGAAGTTGTCACAGCAGATGAGTTACCAAGTGATTTACAGGCTAGTTTAACTAACCTAGGTATCTTGGTTTCTAAAATTGATCAACAGGCTGATGAACATGCGGAAATTGCCTTTTTGATACAAAACTTGACCAAAGCAGCCCATAAAACAGCAGCCGATACGTTATTAAAATATTTGTTTGAGACGCAAAAGCGCTCGTTGGATCATTTGCAGCAGGCGACAGCATATGAAGTTGCGCAATATTTAAAAATGGATCGTCATTCACGTGCTAATTTGGAATTAACCGTCAATTTACGGACGCAACAACGGTCAGGAACTTTATTATGGTTATTAGACGAAACAAAGACTGCCATGGGTGGTCGAGCTCTCAAACACTGGTTGGAACAACCCTTGTTAGATGCTGACTTATTGACCCAACGTTATGACAAGATTGGTGAATTAATCAAGGACTTCTTTGGTCGCGCAGCGCTACAAGAAGCGCTACAATCTGTATATGATTTAGAGCGATTAGCAGGTCGTGTCGCTTATGGGACCGCTAATGGCCGTGATTTATTGCAGCTACGTAATTCATTACGCCAGGTTCCGGAAATATTAGCGATTCTAGGAGACTTGGATCCCGCAATATTTGGTCAACTCCATGCAAAAATTGATCCTGTGGCTGATATTGAAACATTGATCAGCGACGCTATTACAGATGAGCCACCAATTTCGGTGACTGATGGTGGCGTTATTCGTGCGGGCTATGATAAACAATTAGATAGTTACCGTGATATTATGACAAATGGTAAGACCTGGTTGGCTGAATTAGAAGCACATGAACGTGAAGCAACGGGGATTAATTCACTAAAGATTGGCTTCAACAAAGTCTTTGGCTATTATATTGAAGTCACTAAAGCCAATATTTCAAAGCTTGATCCAGAACGATATACCCGTAAACAAACGTTGGTCAATGCGGAACGCTTTATTACACCTGAGCTAAAAGAACGTGAACAATTAATTTTGGAAGCAGAATCAAAGTCAAGTGAACTGGAATATCAATTATTTGCTAAAGTCCGCGGTATTATCAAAGAGAATATTCAACGTATCCAAGGATTAGCAGCTCATTTAGCACAATTGGATGTCTTACAGTCATTAGCTACTATTGCTGAAAAGTATCATTTTGTACGGCCAACATTGACCGATGAACAAACGATTGCGATAAAAGAAGGTCGTCATCCGGTGGTGGAAAAAGTGTTAGGCCATCAATCTTACGTGGCTAATGATGTTGACATGCAACCGAGCGATACGATTTTATTGATCACTGGTCCGAATATGTCTGGTAAATCTACGTACATGCGGCAACTAGCCCTAATTGTTATCATGGCTCAAATTGGTTCGTTCGTGCCAGCTGAAGAAGCTACCTTACCAGTTTTTGATCAAATTTTTACCCGTATTGGCGCAGCTGATGATTTGATCTCAGGAAATTCAACGTTTATGGTTGAAATGGCTGAGGCTAATACGGCGTTACAAAATGCAACAAAACATTCATTAATTTTGTTTGATGAACTAGGACGTGGAACCGCTACTTATGATGGGATGGCGTTAGCGCAAGCAATTATTGAGTATGTTCATCAACATACGCAAGCGAAGACGTTATTCTCGACCCATTATCATGAATTAACAGCATTGGCAGATGAATTGACCGCGCTACGTAATGTACATGTTGGAGCAAACGAAGAAAACGGCGAATTGATTTTTTCACATAAAGTATTACCAGGTCCGGCTGACCAAAGTTATGGTATCAATGTTGCCAAGTTGGCTGGGTTACCAGAAAGTTTAATTGATCGCGCAGCTAAGATTTTGGCAAATTTGGAAGCACAAGACGTATCATTAAAGACAGCGCCAATGCAAGCAACGCAACTGGCTGACACTGTTACTACTATGTCAACGGCTGATACACCAGCAACCAGCACACCAAGTGAGCAATCACAAGTAACAGAAGCACAAGAAGATGCACAATTATCTTTGTTTGATTTACCTGATCCAATCGATCCGGCGACGAAACAAGTTGTTGAGGAATTAAAGAATACGAATGTTGCAGGCATGACACCATTAGAAGCGTTGATGAAACTCAATGAGTGGCAACAAACAATACAATAAGTGAGGTAGGATGTATGGCTGAAATTCATGAATTATCGGAAATCCTTGCCAATCAAATTGCGGCTGGTGAGGTAATTGAACGGCCAGGTTCTGTTGTCAAAGAATTGGTAGAGAACGCTTTAGATGCGCATGCTACCCAAATTGACATTTTAGTTGAAGAAGCCGGTGTCAAATCGATTCGGGTTATTGATAATGGGGATGGTATTCCTACTGATCAAGTGGCTCAGGCTTTTTTACGACATGCAACGTCAAAAATCAGTTCGCGCCAGGATTTATTTCGCGTGCATTCATTAGGATTCCGTGGTGAGGCTTTGCCGTCTATTGCATCGGTAGCAGATGTGACGTTACAAACAGCTACTGATGATGCGCAACAAGGTGTCCAGGTACACTATCAGGGTGGCAAATTAATTACTGAAACAGGGACTAATGCACGGCGAGGAACGGATATTACGGTGACAGATTTGTTTTTTAACACGCCAGCGCGCTTAAAATACTTGAAATCTCAAGCAACAGAATTATCACAGATTGTTGATGTGATCAATCGCTTGGCAATGAGTTACCCTGATGTTGCTTTTCACTTAGTTCATAATGGTAAAGAGTTATTGCAGACAGCGGGTAATGGTAACTTACAGCAGGTTATTGCCAGTGTGTATGGTGTCCAGCAAGCCCGTAAAATGTTGGCGGTTAACAAGCATGACAATGATTTTGAAATCAATGGCTTTGTTTCTTTACCAGAGTTAACGCGTTCTAATCGTTCATATATTTCAATCTTAATTAATGGTCGTTTTGTTAAAAATTATAATTTGAGTAAAGCTATTGTTAAAGGTTATGGATCGAAATTAATGGTGGGACGCTTTCCAATTGCTGTCTTACAAATTAAAATGGATCCACTATTAGTTGATGTAAATGTTCATCCCCAAAAACACGAGGTTCGTCTATCAAAAGAGTCGCAGTTAATGGCTTTGATCGAAGAAATGATTGTGCAACGTTTTGTGAACGAAAACCTGATACCGGATGCTTATGAAAATTACATGCAAGGTCAACAAGCGAGCTATGATGAGCCAGAACATGATAATGATCAATTCATGACCCAGTTACAGGAAGCTTCAGTAACTTTTCATTCTGATGATGAGCAGCAATCGCAGGATAGTCACCATGAGAACAATGAGGTGGCAGAAACACCAACAGCTAATCAATCAGATTTAATGATTGCACAATCGAAAAATGATGAAGTTGTGCCAGTGATTGTGACAAAATCGGCAGATTTATCAGAGAAATCTGTAAAAGATTTTGTGGCCAAATATGCGGATAGCCAATCCGTTCAGCCATTTACGGAAGTTGCTAACCCAGTAGCTGCGGAAGATGTGACGTTAACGTGGTCAGATACGGAAGTGGCTGACGATCAACGACAGGATAAACCATTTCCTGATTTGCAATATATTGGTCAAATGCATGGTACCTTTTTATTTGCCCAATCACCAGATGGATTTTATATTGTTGACCAACATGCTGCTCAAGAGCGAATTAAATATGAATATTATCGTGAAGAGATTAGCCAGGTCGGTCTGGAAAGTCAAAAATTGTTAGTACCGATTGTATTGAACTATCCCAAAATAGATATTTTAAAAATACAGGCACATGAAACGCAATTGGAACAGGTCGGTTTGTATTTGGAATCATTTGGCGAAGATGCCTTAATTGTGCGTGAACATCCAGGTTGGATGGTGAAGGGACAAGAAGAAGCGACTATCCGTGAAATGATTGATTGGTTACTTCGTGACGGTAATATTACAACAAAAGATTTTCGTGAAAAAACAGCTATTATGATGTCATGTAAACGATCAATTAAAGCCAATTGGGCATTGAATGATTATGAAGCCCGTGGTTTGTTGAAGCAACTAGCACAGGCGCAAAATCCTTATAATTGTCCACATGGTCGACCGGTTTTAGTATCATTTACGAACACAGATATGGAAAAAATGTTTAAGCGAATTCAAGATTCTCATGAATCATGGGTTGAATACGATAATCATCCATTTTAATTTAATAGATAAGTAAGGGGAAAGATAAATGCAAGCAAAAGTTTATTTTGCAACGATTACGGGTAATAACGAAGATGTGGCCGATGTGATTGTTGAGACATTTCAGAATGAATCAGTTGAAGTCACTAAGGAAGATATCCAATTAGTTGATCCTCAGGATATCTCAAGCACAAATACAGATATTGTTGTCGTGGTACCATACACCTTTGATAAGGGATCATTACCTGATGAAGCATTAGATTTTTATGAAGACTTAGTTGATACAGATCTTAGTGGCATCGTTTACGGTGTGTCAGGATCGGGTGACGATTTCTATGGTGATGATTTTGCGGTGGCCATTGATAAATTTGAACAACAATTTGAAAAGACGGGTGCCGTTAAAGGTGCTGAAGGGGTGAAGGTTAATTTGAGTCCTGATGCAACAGCTACTAAGGCATTACAAGCCTTTACAAAGCAACTCATTGTAACAGCTAATCAACAAGCGAAATAAAACCCTTTTATTTTTAAACTTTTCAGGTATAATAATAGTCGAATATAAAAACGTTGAAGAAAACATGTCGTTTGATAAGTTATGTTAATAGAGAGCCAACGGTGGTGTGAGTTGGTAACATAGGTCAGACGGTACTATTTCCGAGTGTGCTGTGATATAAACGGCAACGTTTCCCGCGTTAAGGGATGAGAGTGTAACAATTTTATTGTTATAAATTCGGGTGGTACCGTGTATAAGCGCCCCGTTATCAGATGAATTCTGATAATGGGACGCTTTTTGTTTTATTTCGATGTGATTTAATCAACAACAGATATTAAGGAGAAATAATTATGGCAGATGTACAAATTACATTTCCAGATGGTGCAGAAAAAACATTTCCAGTTGATGTGACACCATTAGAAATTGCAAAAAGTATTTCAACATCATTAGCTAAAAAGGCCGTTTCCGGAAAGCTAAACGGTGAGTATGTTGGTATGCATGATGCAATTAAAGAGAGTGGTAATTTTGAATTAATTACAAAAGACGATGAAGAAGGTCTACAATTACTTCGTCATTCTGTGTCACATTTATTGGCACAGGCTTTGAACCGTCTTTACCCAGACCAGATTCATTATGGGGTTGGTCCATTTATTTCTAATGGGTTCTATTACGATACTGACAAGGTTGAAGGAAACCAAATTTCAGTTGAGCAATTCCCTGAAATTGAAAAGATGATGAAGCGGATCGTTAAAGAGAACTTGCCAATTGTATCTCGCGAGATTACCCGCGATGAAGCTTTGGAGATGTTCAAGAATGATCCATATAAAATTGAACTAATTAATGATTTACCCGCTGATGAGCACATTTCAATTGCCGTTCAAGGTGAACATGTTGAGTTGGACCGTGGTGGTTTAGTGCCATCAACAGGTTGGATCAAGCACTTTAAGTTGACATCTGTTGCTGGTGCTTACTGGCGTGGTAAGTCATCTAATCCCATGCTACAACGTATTTACGGAACTGCATTTTGGAATGCCGATGACTTGGATGCTGAAATGAAGCGCCGTGTTGAAGCTAAAGAACGTGACCACCGTAAGATTGGTGCCGATCAAGATCTATTCTTTACATCACAAGAAGTTGGTTCAGGATTAGCCGTATGGATGCCTAATGGTGCCGCAATTCGTCGTACATTAGAGCGTTATATTGTTGACCGTGAAGTACAAGACGGTTATCAACATGTTTATACGCCAGTTTTGTCAAATCTAAACCTATATAAGCAATCTGGTCACTGGGATCATTATCGTGATGATATGTTCCCACCAATGGATATGGGCGATGGTGAATTCTTAGAATTACGTCCAATGAACTGTCCATCACATATCATGGTCTACAAGCACCAACAACGTTCATACCGTGATTTGCCATTCCGTATTGCCGAGCTTGGTATGATGCACCGTTATGAAAAGTCAGGTGCGTTGACTGGTTTGTCACGTGTCCGTGAGATGACATTGAATGATGGTCACACTTTTGTGATGCTTGACCAAATTGAGGATGAATTTAAGAAGATTTTGCAGTTGATGGTCGATGTTTACAAAGACTTTGATATCACTGATTACCGTTTCCGTTTGTCATACCGTGATCCTAAGAATACTGAGAAGTACTTTGATGATGATGATATGTGGGAGAAAGCACAGCGCATGTTGAAAGGTGCCATGGATGACATGGGCTTGGCATACTTTGAGGCCGAAGGTGAAGCGGCATTCTACGGTCCAAAATTGGATGTACAGATCAAGACAGCCTTGGGTGGTGAAGAGACATTATCAACTATTCAGCTAGACTTCTTACTACCAGAACGTTTTGATGTCACTTATGTTGGTTCAGATGGTGAGCTACATCGTCCAGTTATGATCCACCGTGGTATTATTTCAACGATGGAGCGCTTTACTGCATACCTAACTGAGATGTATAAGGGAGCCTTCCCAACATGGTTGGCACCTCATCAAGTACGCATTATCCCAGTTAACCGTGAGGCCCATGGTGAGTTCGCACAACAATTGACGGACCGTTTGGTTAAGCAAGGTATTCGTGCTGAATATGATGGCCGCAATGAGAAGTTAGGTTACTTGATTCGTAACGCACAATCATTGAAGATTCCATATACGCTAGTTATTGGGGATGAAGAAGTTTCAAATGATACGGTTACGATTCGTCGCTTCGGTTCGCGTGATACTAATGTTAAGTCTGTTGATCAATTTGAGACAGACTTACTGGCTGATATTGCCAACCATTCACGTGCATTGGATACGCTTGAAAAAGCCGTTAAGGGTGAATAGCTATTATTCATCATGAATAAATTTGAACATAATGAAGTTGGGACAGTTTATTTTGTCTCAGCTTTTTTTATTTTTATCAGTGAATTTGTATTGATCTAAGTTAACAACTGTTTTGAACTGGACCCCGTAAGTTTTGGAAATTACTCCAACTTACGGGGTTTTACTATGTTTTCAAAAGAAGTACAAATTGAAGCTGTCACAATGTATCTACAAGGTATTCCGCCTTATAAAATACGGAAAAAATTTGGCATTAAAGGCACAGACACCATTCGTA
>NZ_JAMXDB010000031.1 GCF_024718545.1 Weissella fangxianensis | reverse complement strand
GTACACCAGCAACGAAGTTGAAACTTTACTTGAACGGCATCAGATTAGCCACTCATACTCAAAACAAGGTTATCCTTATGATAATGGGCCAATTGAAGCTTTTCACTCATTGTTGAAGAGAGAGTTTACCTTTCAAACAACTTTTTCCAATTTTGAGGACTTGGTAATCCGAACCTCAAATTACATCAGTTGGTTTAATTCCGACAGAATTAGAACGAGTGTTTAGAAAAATATGTGCCATTTATTGACATAGGAGCAGTACTAAATAGTGATTTTTTAATCATCGTCTCTCCTGCTGGAAAAAGTTCACATATAAAATTGGGGATTGCTGCGGCCTCCAAGAAACCCATATATGTATTTGATTCTAATAATGAAACTGGAAATTTCACAAAAACAGGTACCTTCTATATTTTTAAGAAATGTAACTAAATTTGATGGAGATATTGCTAGTTTTATTCAATTAATTTTAGATAATGAACTATAATACACAATAAATAAGAATTTTGAATCTTACTTAATTAATCCAATACTCTCTATGAAAAGAAGCTATCACAAATATCTAGCAGAAATAATCCAAAATAGTGAATGGTTTGTTAATTGGTATACTTTGTGAAATTTCCAAGGATTAATGATTTATGATTTGTGAACAAGCAAAATCGACTAAAAATTAGTTTGTTAATTTGACTTAGTGAGCAAACCTTGAACAAAACCCACCAAGTCAACAACTAACTATATGTAAACAAAAAGCACCCTGCTATTAACACGGTGCCTGGGCTACTTCAACGATGGATGTATAAAATAGTTTTAAACTACCCTACTCGTCAAAGTTGAGGGTGGTTTTTAATTTGTCTTACTTCCCTATGATTCAAGCCGATATTAAATATTTTGTAACAAAATTATTCTTCAACTATTCTGAATCGATAAATTTTCGAAGCAAAGTCTTCAAACGATACTTCTTCATAGAAACCAGTAGTCATTAGTTCATCACCACCAATAATCTGACCAGTCTCAATATTTTGATACTCCTTATTTGGAATCAACTCCGTTAATTTTAAGACATGATACGCTGGTTGTGCTTCTGATAAAATCTTAAAGGAGAATACCACAACATCTTGCTGATTTTCACTGACGAACATCCAAGCAGCAAAATTAGTTTCTTCCGGGTTAATTAACCGACTAAACTTACCATACTGGATAATTGGCCGAATCTCTTTATAAAATGCAATTTGCTCTTTAACTGCTTGCTTCTCATCTTCAGTCATCTGGGTTAGATCCAATTCATAACCAAACACGCCACTCATTGCAACCGCACCACGAGTTTTTAATGAAGTAAATCGACCAGTTTGCTGATTTGGTGATACAGAAACGTGTGACGTCATTGATGAAATTGGATAAGCTAATGATGTGCCATACTGAATCTGCATTCTAGCAACAGCATCAGTATTATCACTTGTCCATGATTGTGGCATGTAATATAGCATACCAGTATCAAAACGACCACCACCACCAGAGCAACCTTCCCATAGAATGTCTGGATACTCGGTTGTCAATTCCTCTAATAGCTCATAAAATCCCAGTACATATCGATGCATGACTTCACCTTGTTGATCAGCAGGTAAGTCATTCGAATAGATATCCGATAGATTTCGATTCATATCCCACTTAATGTAATCAATTGGGCAATTGTCTAATACTTGTTTCATTTGTTGATGGATATTTTCACGAACTTCCTTCCGACCCATATCCAAAACAAATTGACTACGTGCTGGACTTGGCTCACGATTAGGGACACGCAACATATATTCTGGATGTTGCCGATACAGGTCTGAATCTATTGAAATCATTTCAGGTTCAAACCAGATACCAAACTTCAATCCTTGCTGATGGATGTAGTCTGAAAAATGTTGTAGGCCTTTAGGAAACTTTTGTTGGTATACATGCCAATCGCCCAAAGATGAATCATCATTATCACGATGACCAAACCAACCATCATCTAAGACAAACATTTCTAATCCCAGATCTTTGGCATCATCTACAAGTGGTTGTAGTCGTGCCTCATCAAAATCCATAAATGTGGCTTCCCAATTATTAACGACAATTGGTCGCAAAGCTTTCTGATGCTTTCCTCGAGCCACCCTATTTTGTAGCAAATCAGCCAATGCTTGGCTCATGCCATTAAGACCCTTATTAGAGTAAGTCATGATAACTTCTGGTGCTTGGAAACTGTCATTTGGCACCAGTAACCAGTCAAACTGATCATCATTAATTCCCATACTAATACGATATGTGCCAAATGGATCCTTGCTAACTTCTTCTTTATGATTTCCCGAGTAGACCAAACTTAACCCAATGGCACTACCTTCTTGTTCAGTTGTTTGACAATCCACTAGCGCAATAAAGTTATTCATGTGATGGCTCGTTGTCCCACGACGACTTTGGAACACTTTTGTTCCAAAACTAATATCTTGCCGATCAACGTGACGTTCATTCACATGCGCACCAGGTAGTGAAATAACCTGCTTATCGCCAGCTGGTAAATCAATTGCCATTGAAGCAATTTTTTCTAAATGGACGGTTTCGGTACCTCCATTAATCACTTGAACAGAACGCGTGACCACTGGACGATTACGGTAAATTGTATAGCTCAGTGCTAACTTTAGCTGACTAACCTTATCAACCAACTCAATCACAAGTGTCTGAGCTTCATCTTTAGTTTGTGTATAGGCAGCTGGTAACCCATTGAGTTTTGGCTTACCATTTATAATTGTATGTTTATCATAAGAAAACATCGCTGAACGACTACCATCACTCTGGCGAACAATCATTGCTGGTTCACGATAATCACCATCTCCGGCTGAACTATATTCACGCAGAATAGTATCTAGTGAATATGTCCGATCATCCGAACCGGGTAAATTGCCCGAAAAGCCTCGGTCTAACCGTGGATTTTTTAGCTGCCCATGATAGTGATTAATTCGCTGACCATAATAGAGATGTGCTAAAACACCTCCATCTTCAATTCCTAGAACATAAGAAATTTGATCATTATGCAAGTGAAACGTTTGTTGTTTGTCATCAAATGTTATTAAGTCTGCTTTACTCATCCACTTTCCCCTTGAATAAACTAGTCTTTTCTTTTACGAAACTGCAAGACAACTTGCGAGTTGGCTTCTACATCGGTATTTGCTGGTTGCATCTGTTCAAAGTCTGTAAATTCCGTTTGATTTGTAACAACCACAGCCACCGTATCATCTAAACCAGCTTGCTTAATTGCTGGATCCCAGAATTCGATCAACTTCGTGCCCTGCTTGATTTTCTGTCCTTCAATCACATAAGACACGAATCCGTCACCACGCATGTCAACCGTTCCAAACCCAATATGGATTAATATAGCGACGCCGTCTTTAGTAACTAAACCAATCGCATGCTTCGTTGGAAAGACTCGTTTCACAGTTGCGTCAAAAGGTGCATAAACCTTACCATCAAGTGGCTTAATTGCGAATCCTTGACCAACCTGACCGCCAGCAAATGTTTTGTCTGATACTGTCTTCAAATCAACCACCGTTCCCATAATTGGTGACATCATAGCAATTACTTGACCATTGCCCGTCGTTGCTGAATTATCTTCAGCAGAAACTGTCTTTCCCCATGTTTTAGCTAGTTCTTCAACAATTGCTGCATGTCTTGTTTCCGTTAGTGTTGACTTACGCCAAAAGATAACAAAAGCAATGATAAGTAGTAATGCTGGTACGGCAAACATCATAATTTTGAATTTCAACTGGCCAGCCGCTGTAATTGAAGCTGCTGTTGCACCGGTCGTCATGCCGGCAATAACAGCAACTTGTCCAACAATTCCGTTTGACAAAGCACCACCTAATTTATCTAGCAGTGGACGAATTGACAAAGTTAATGACTCATCACGATGGCCTAGTTTCAATTGACCATATTCTACCGAGTCAGAAATAATCATTAATACAACCAAGAAAATAACTGCTTGGGGTACTTGGAACATTTCAGCAGCAACCATAACCATGAAAAAGTTTTGACCTGCTAATACAAAAATTAGTAAGCCAGCTAACATAATCCCAATACAAGCGGCAAAGACACGGCGACGATTGAATTTATCAACTAACTTAGGAAAGATTGAAACGGATACTAAACTAATGACAATATTTACTCCCTGGAAAACAGAGAACAAAGTAGACTTTCCCAAAATAAATGTGAAGTAATAAAGAACTAGCGAATTCTCAATATTGATTCCAATCACATAAATACCATAAGTCAGAGCAATCCACATCAACTGGTCATTTTTAGCTAGTGAAGAAAAAATTTGCTTAAATCCAATTGTATCTGAGTCATTTTTACGCAAATCCGATTGGACTTCTTTCGTACCTAAACCAACGACCCAAGAAGTGGCAATACCAACTAATGCCACAACAAGTCCAAAAATAAACCAACCACGAGAATCTCCAGTACCATTAGCTGGATTAACAGAGAAATATAGTACCAGTGGCATCACGACAACACCAACTAACCCACCACCAAGTGTTGATCCAATTCTGGCAAAAGATGAGGTACGTTCTCTTTCTTTAGAACTGAATGACAACGCTGGAATCATTGACCAAAAGGCAACGTCTTTAAAAGAATAAAAAATATCCATTGTGATATATAAAATAGCAAATAGAAGCAAATAAATAATTGGATGCGACTGATTCAATCCACCTAAATCAGTAAATAGTACCAGCAATGTAATTGAGGTTAATGTACCACCAATAACAACCCATGGTTTAAATTGCCCGAATCGTGTTTTAGTACGATCGATCCAGTTTCCAATAAATGGATCAATTACGAGTTCCACAATTCTTAACATAGCAATAATTGCTGTGATATACATAATCATCCGGTTGTCATGTACCTTGTCACCTGAATTAAATAAATGCGTAGTAACAAACATGATAAAGTACGTCGAAATCGTACCATAAAAAACGTCATTCCCGAATGCACCAAAAGCATAGGACGTTCGAGATATCATTTTCTTAAAGGCACTCTGTTGCTCTTGCCCACTAATATTTTGCATAATGTTCCCTCCACGAACAAACGAACGAAATTAAAACAGCAAGCTAAACTTGTTTACTTGTTTACCAAACTGTAAGACCATTGTAACCGCTTACTTTGTTGTTTGCAAGTGTGATTTGCTTATTAATTTAAAATAAAAAACAGCTAATACGAAAATATTAGCTGTTTTCCAATTATTTTAAATGCATTGATGGCATATTAACATTTACTTGTTTACTATCGCCCGTCCTCTAGATACTTTCCCTGATTTCTAGCGTTGAATTGACAGTTACCTGTACTGCTGCCATTCTATCGCCAACAATTTTATCTCGAACTAAATTGATTGCCACCTTACCTAATTCTCGAGTATTCGGCCGAACAGTCGTCAACGATGGAAATAAATACTGCGACATATCAATATCGTCAAAACTGACAACAGCAATATCTTCTGGAATTTTGTAACCTTTTTCTTGAATAATTCGGTATACACCAACGGCCTGCAAATCATTTCCAGTTACTATTGCTGTTGGCTTCTTTTCGCTAAGAAATATTTTCTTTGTTGCAACAATAGCATCTTCTGTCCCCCAGCCTACAATTTGTAGGCTAATTTGTTCTAGTAGATTGTTGATTTTCATCCACTCGACGTAAGCTTTTTGGCGCTCATCAACAACATCAATTTCCGCCAAACCTGTTTGAGTCATTAATTTTTTATTACCACCAATAAAAGCAATATTCTGATGACCACGTTCATGAAGCAGATCTAAAATAAATTTTGTACGTCTTCCAAAGTCATTATGCACGACATCATAATTTTCGAAGTCACGATAATCATCAATTATCACAATATTTTGATTATACTGGTATATTTTTTCAAGTAAGTCCTCTGTTAAAACTCCCACAACAAGTACGGCACCATATATCGAAAGTCGTTCCCACTGAATGTCATCACTAGTTGGTAATCTAATTTCATTAGCAATCTTCATTCCCCATAAATTCGCCTGTTGTGTCAATCCCAACTTAATTTGCTGAAAATATGAATCATTCAGTTCCTGTTCAAATGAAACTGCACTCACCAATGCTAAATGTAATTTTTCTGAATTATCCCTCACAGCTACGTTTGATAATTTATACTGTAATTTATTAGCAATCTGCCAAACACGTTTTTCAGTTGCTTCAGAAACAGAAAATGAAGTGTCTTGACTTAAAATTCTCGACACAGTTGCCTTAGAAACTCCTGCTAATTTAGCAATTTCCTGAATATTCGCCATTTTTCTCCCCAATTCATTATTATTAAAGCATCAGTTGAATTTATACATTCACCATCTTCAAGCTTTGTTGTTTTCTCTTATTTAAAAAATTTCATTAAAATTAGTAAATCTTATAATCATTTGTGCTTCAAAATACATAAGTTATCTTAAGTTGTCTTATATCGGTGAAGTAACTACCGGCGAACGTTTCTATTTTAATGGATCAAAAGATTCTTAAGGTACATTAGCAGCGCAAACGATTGTTGACAAACATCGGACAATGAAAGTTCCTACAGAACTCGATACCATTCAGAGGCATCCGTGCCCAAGGAAATTTACCGGCAAAGCCAACTATTCAAAGCGATTCAGCTTAAATGCTGATAAATCAGTCGTAATTTCTTCTTGGTTGGCCTTTTGGGCGGCCAACTCACCAAGAGCACTGACAAACTTAAAACCATGTCCGCTTAAGCCGGTCACAATTTGCACATTTGGTTGATTCGGTAATTGGTCAATAATAAAATCGCCATCTGGTGATTGATCATATGTGCAGGAGGCTCCGTGGTTCAGTGGTCCAACCCCTTTTAGATAGCGTTGCAACAGAGGCAGCACTTCTTCTTTATCTGAAGAGTAGTCGCCATAAGGGGTTCCTTGTGAGCGTTGGTTGATTGGCTGACCACCAGTATGCTGACCAATTTTGATTGTATCGTCCTTGCCCGGAAAACCATAATAAGTCTGTTTGTCGTCAATTTCGATGGCAAAGGCGGGAAAACCCTCATCCTCATTCAACCGTTTATCAGCCACATCAAACCAAGCAAAAACCTTACGAATCGGTTGCACTGGTACCGTTGGCAAAAGCTCCTTCACCCATGTACCAGCCGATACTAAAACATTTTTTACCTGGTAGACCTGTTGAGCAGTTCTAATCACAACAATATCATCTTGAAAGTCAATCGATTGAACAGCGCTATCGAATTTTTGCTCAACACCGATTTCCTTCGCTAAATCCAAGTATGCTTGAATCGCTATTTCAGAATTTAAATAACCAGCTTTCTCTTCAAGGACGCCAACATAGTCATTGCTAAAACTAAAGTTCCTCCAGCGTTGACTAATTTCCTCACCCGTTAATTTTTCATACGGTAATTGGTACCTTTGCGCACTTCTTTCTACATTTTCGATAAAATCAGTCCCTTGCCGACCAACGTTTAATAAAGAAATCTGATGGAAGATGTCACGGTGAGTTTTCTGTTGTAATTCATCCCATAATTTTTGTGCACGCAAGAGCATTGGCAAATATTTTCCACCCTCACCGTAAGCATGGCGAATCAACCGTGTCTGTCCATGGTGAGATCCTTGCGTATGCGGCGGCACTGCTACATCCAGTTCCAAGACTTTCAAACCTTTTTGACTAGCATAATAACCAGCAGCCGATCCGACTGAACCAGTCCCAATAATTGCAAAATCATATATCTCCGTCATCTTCCGCACCTCAAGCCATTTTCAATTAATTTCGGTCATTATAGCAGAAATGGCACCGGTGAACAAATAAAAGTTTTCCATCAATTCACAGTGTTCGGTTAATTCTTGCAATTTACGTTTCATATACTTTTTTATTTTTTAAATTGATTTTACAATTTTTCACACCGTTTGGCATGGATCAGTAACTTTTAACCTGAGAAAGTGAAAAAGTCATGTTATAATTTACTTGTAAACAAAAAGCCTCGTGCTACCAACACGAGGCCTGGGCTACTTCAACGGTGGCTGTTAAATTTGAATTTAAAACCGCCTTATTCGTCAAAGCAAAGGGCGGTTTTTTGTTTGTCTTACTTCTTGTTGTGATTGTCGATATACGTCAACAATGCCAACAAAAAGCTCCCGAACAATATCATTAAAGATATTGCATCGTGAACAGACATGTTCAGCTAATCATTCTTTCGTTAGATTTTGAAGTCTACGAACACTTGTTCATAGGCACCTGCTCCTATGTCAATAAATGGCACATATTTTTCTAAACACTCGTTCTAATTCTGTCGGAATTAAACCAACTGATGTAATTTGAGGTTCGGATTACCAAGTCCTCAAAATTGGAAAAAGTTGTTTGAAAGGCAAACTCTCTCTTCAACAATGAGTGAAAAGCTTCAATTGGCCCATTATCATAAGGATAACCTTGTTTTGAGTATGAGTGGCTAATCTGATGCCGTTCAAGTAAAGTTTCAACTTCGTTGCTGGTGTACTGTGAACCCATGTCAGAGTGAAAATATTGTGGCTTTTGATGACATTCAAGCGCCTGATTAATCGTTTCTACAACTAATGTCGCCTCCATCTGACGACCAATCTTGAAAGCAAGGACTTGATGAACCTTTGGTTCGTAAATAGAACTGAGATAAACCCAGGTTCCTGGACGTAATTCCAAATAAGTAATGTCAGCACGCCATATCCTTGCATTGGGCTGGTGCTTGATTAAATGGTTCAAAGTCAAATGGTACTGATGACCGGTAAAATTTAATATTTTGAACCTTGCTTAGGCAGCTGACTTCACATTGTTGAAATCAGCTGCCTTTTGCTTATAGTTCATTGAGTAGAAACTATTCTTGAATGAGATAAGAATACGTAGACGGAAGTTTTTGAAACTACGGAAGCCGTATGCCGTGCGCTTAATTGCTTTGATTTTATTGTTTGAACCTTCAATTGGCCCATTTGAGAATCCATAGATAAAGCTGCTTATTATTTCGTCGAAGTGCTTGCGGATAGTGCGACGAGCCTTCTTCATTGCCTTTGGCAATGAGCGGTATTGGGCATCATTTTTTGTGGGGTATAGAACAGACTTGAGTTCAGTTTCATCACGATTTTCGATGGCGTAAAGAATCCCTTGGTAGAAAGCGTATGCGTCACGCAGTTCATCAGAGAGCGCCAGTAGGCGGTCGATAACTTCTTTATCAGTTAAATAGGCATGCTTAAAATTGATTCGATTTTTGCGGGTCGTGTAATCAAGTGCAGTTTCGTGTTTCATAAGTAGTTTCCAGAACCGCTTTAGTTGGCGATACTCTTTGCTGTCTGACCCGAATTGCTGCATAACGCTGATTCGAACCTTGTTGAGTTCACGGTATGTGGGCCTAGAATAAAAAGTGTACAAGTTAAATAGAGACTCTGATTTAGTATAATTAAGGAAGTAAATTGGAGGATCAAATAATGACGAAGCACAGTTATGACAAGGAATTTAAGGAACAGGCCGTTCAGTATTACTTAGATAACAAGGATCACATGACCATGAATGAAATAAGTAAGAATCTAGGTGTTGGGGCTAGTACATTACATAAATGGATTAAGCTGTTTACTGAGACTGGGGAGTTTGGCCGTGGCTCTGGTAATTTTGCCAGCGATAAGGACAAGGAGCGATCGAAGTGTTAAAAAAATCAATCGGGATTCTGAGCAAGTAACTACCGAAAAGGTATACCAAGAAATGGACGCTCAGCACGCTTTGGAATCCCACCCTTCCATCAATGGTATGTGTGATTATGTTGGAATCTCAAGAAGTGGTTACTATCAACGAGAAAAGCGTCATAATCACCAATCACCGCGAAAGCTTCGGAAGAAGTTTATTCAAGGTGAAATTAAAGCAATTTGGCTCAAAAGCCTTTGTATTTACGGTGCCGGCAAAATCACCCAAGAACTTCGCTCAAAAGGATATAAGATCGCTGAACGAACTGTTGGTAAGTATATGCGTGAACTTGGCATTCACGCCGTTTACCTAACCCCTTGGACGACTACCACTCGCAATTCTAAGTTTGATAAACAGCTAATAAATATTTTAGACGAGCAGTTCAATCCATTGCGACCAAACGCCGTTTGGTGCATTGACACCACTTATATTCCAGTTCATGACGGATTCGTTTATTTAACCAGTATTATGGACTTGTACTCCCGACGGATCATTGGTTGGGACTTATCTGAAACCTTGGAGGTATCCAATGTCATCCCACTTATTGAAAAGACTAAGCACAGTCGCCATATTAGCAAGCCATTAATCATGCACAGTGATCGTGGTAGTCAGTTTACGTCTGAAGCTTACAATCAAGTTACAGCTAACATGACATTAAGCTATTCAAAGAAAGCTTATCCTTGGGATAATGCCTGCATTGAGTCGTTTCATGCCTTGATTAAGCGTGAATGGATAAATCGGTTTAAAATCCATTCATACTCCGAAGCTAAACGACTAGTTTTTCAGTACATTGAAACGTTTTACAACACAGTTAGAATTCACAGTCACTGTGGATTCAAATCACCAAAGCAACTTGAAGATGAGTATCAAACTCAAATTCAAAATTTAGTCGTGGCATAGGACAAAAAAGTCTCTATTTAAATTGTCTATTTTATTAACAGGGGACCAAAACTACCAAACTTATTAACCATTTTTTATTTCTCCTATATTAAATGTTTTTTCAAAATAAAAACGCCTATAAAAGACGTTTTGAGTAGTAATATTTATTTCCATAAATCCTTTGGCAAATTATGCGAATCGACATAAGTAAACTTCATTGACAATGGTCGATTGTCATCATATTTTGTAAACGTAATAGCGTTAATCCCTAAAGCATCAAGTGTATCTATTGTGAGCAGTTCACGGTCCTTTAGCTGAAAAATATTTTTTAAAACCCATTTTCCAAAAATGAATTGAGAATTCAAACTTTGAATAGCTTTCCCGTTGTCTTGATTTATGAACATTTGCATTCTGGATGTAAGCTGATTCCTGAGACAACTTTTAAGAGAGCGTATAATGAATAAATCGCCTCTCAAAAGGAAGGAATTTTTACATGCCAACTCGTTACGACAAAGAATTCAAACAAAACATCATCAACCTATATAAACAAGTCGAATCAGCCGCCCAACTGGCCAGAGAATATGGCATTGGCTATTCAACCGTTCATAAGTTGATCCAGGGCCAAGCCAAAACTCAATCCGGTAAATCGCCAGACGAAATTAAAGCGATGGAAAAGCGGCTTCGGCTTCCAAAACCAAGGTTGAACAGCGTCTCAACTTGCTTAAGCAGGATTTCTCGACCACTGGTTTAAATCAAAAATGGACCGCTGATATGACCTATATTCAAACGAAGCGTAATGGCTGGTGTTACTTATCAACCATCATGGATCTGCACTCAAGACGAATTATCGGCTATTCATTCTCAAAAAAGATGGCTACTGATTTAGTCTTAAAGACCCTGGAAAGCGCGGTTAAAAATCGAACCATTACTGGGGACCTGATTATCCACACAGACTTAGGATCACAGTACACCAGCGATGATTACAACCAACGGTTAACAGAACTACATATCCGCCACTCTTACAGCCGTAAGGGGTGTCCATACGATAATGCATCAATGGAATCTTTTCATGCTTCCCTCAAAAAGGAATGTGTTTATCCAGTGCCGGTCTTTGAGAATTATGAAACTGCCGCTGCTGTCCTTTTTGAATATGTGCATGCTTTCTACAATAGGAAGAGAATTCATAGTTCACTGGGCTACCAGACCCCCTTACAAGTTGAAATCGCAACGCTTACGAGCCAAATGGCCGCCTGATTTAATGCTTTCCATGGTTCAAATAAGTTATTAATCACGATTAATGATTTATTTGAGCTGTGGAAGGTAAACGCGGTTCTGAATGTCTCTTAAAATCTGTCTCAAATATTGACTTCAATCCAACCTATGAAAAGTTTGATAACTTAAACGAAGAACTTACAGACGTCATTGACCAAGTACTGATAATTTGTAGTCAATACGACATTGACCCCACATCCTAGCGAGCGGAAGCTAAATAAACGTTTCGAATTAAATCAAGGTGCTTAATGGAAAGTTGCTACGGTAGGCATCAGACTCATTTGACCCTCCCTACTCACTTTTTTGTTATAATAAAGTTATACAAACGAAGGGAGCGTGACATAAATGACAAAACTAATTACACTGAAAAACTTGCCGAAGGCACTGACTCCGAATGAAGATGTACTCACCTTGAGTATTAATTTAAATAAATTAAAATACCAACAAGATGAGCGTCTGCACTTAAAGAGTGCGCTTACAGAAATTAAAAAATATTCTATGGAACACCCTGAATTAAACTATAAAGAGCTTGAACGTCAGGTAGACAACTTGATTGGTCAGAACCTACCATACCAAGGGATAACCTTATTCATTCAAGGTAATACTTTAGAGTTGTTCGTTTTACCACGGACAACTGTTGACGAAGTAAAGTTAACAATTAGCAAATCTCCCGACTTACTATCTATTTTACGTGAGCAACCAAACAAGATGTATTACTTGTTAGCGTTAGAGGGAACATCATTCAGACTATTCAAAATTGTTGATAAAACAGTTGCACCCGTGAAATTAGATGCAGACGCCCCAACCGACCTAGTGGAAACATTAGGATCAGAAAGACGTGGTGGTGAACTTAACTTTATTGGTCAAGGTGGTTCAACAACTTTCCATGGCCACAATGAAACAAGCAAGGAAAAACAGATTGATTTAGAGCGTTACTACCGCGAAATCAATAAGTATCTGGTTGAAACTATTGACTTAACTGTTCCAATCGTCTTAATGGGATTACCTAAAAATCTGGCATTATTCAAACGAATTTCAGAAAAGCTGTCTCTATCTGAAATTCAAATTAGCAAATCCCCAACGGACTTAACAAATGCCCAAATTGAAAAGACCACTAGCAACGAAATCAGTGAACAAGAGGTTGAAACAATCACTGACGATGTTGCTGCCATTAATAACAAGCGGGTATTAACTGACACAGCTGAAATTGACCAAGCAATTGATACAAACCAACTAAACAAGCTGATTGTTAACGTTGGTAACCTATCCAATAGCGTCGATGACCACCTATACAATGACATCAACCGAATTATCTCTCGTGCCTTAAAGATTAACAGTCAGGTGGTTGTTCTTAAACAAGAAGAACCACAATCACCAGCCTTATTGGAAGCAACAACTTATTAATCGAAAAGCTCACAGAGCACGCCTAAACGGGGCTGTTCTGCGAGCTTTTTGATGATTTGCGAAAACCACCAAAAAATAATAAACTAAGGGTCTATTATTTTTTGGAGAGTCGATAATGAAAAAGCTGATATTTTCAATCTGGGCAATTGCCCTGTTAATCATCGCAGTTACCCTAACTGTACTCGCAAGTAAAACAAATTCCGACACTCAGTCTAACCAACAATTAGCACCCCAAACTCAAACCAAGCTAATCAATATCGCAGATAAAGCATTAACAAAACGCGAGGCAAAGCAAACTCGAATCGTCTATGTTGGCGAAGTAGTCAGACATCACCAGAAGTTCTATTTACTTGCTGGGATCAAACGCCAGACTGGTAAACGTGTCCCAACAAAACCTGGATGTAAGCTGATTCCTGAGACAACTTTTAAGAGAGCGTATAATGAATAAATCGTCTCTCAAAAGGAAGGAATTTTTACATGCCAACTCGTTACGACAAAGAATTCAAACAAAACATCATCAACCTATATAAACAAGTCGAATCAGCCGACCAACTGGCCAGAGAATATGGTATTGGCTTTTCAACCGTTCATAAGTGGATCCAGGGCCAAGCCAAAACTCAATCCGGTAAATCGCCAGACGAAATTAAAGCGATGGAAAAGCGGCTGGCTTCCCTGTCTGAGGAGAACGAAATCCTAAAAAAAGCCCTGGGCTTCCTTGCGCAGAAGTAACCAATATTTTTGATTACATTCACCAAGAAAGCCATCACCACCAGGTAACTAAGATGTGCCGAATCCTCGGTGTTTCCAGAGCTCAGTATTATCGTTATCGATCCCCAAAGCCTTCAAAACGCCGGGCCGAAGATGCGGACTTGAAACAACGGATTCTGCGGATCTTTGCGGAATTCAAGCAGCGATACGGCGTTATGAAGATCCACCATGAATTGAATCTGGAACTTCAACCACTGCAGCGTCGGTGCAGCCCAAGACGGATTTCCCGGCTCATGAAGGAACTGGATATCCACTCCGTTACCGTCAATAAATGGAAAGCGGCTTCGGCTTCCAAAACCAAGGTTGAACAGGGTCTCAACTTGCTTAAGCAGGATTTCTCGACCACTGGTTTAAATCAAAAATGGACCGCTGATATGACCTATATTCAAACGAAGCGTAATGGCTGGTGTTACTTATCAACCATCATGGATCTGCACTCAAGACGAATTATCGGCTATTCATTCTCAAAAAAGATGGCTACTGATTTAGTCTTAAAGACCCTGGAAAGCGCGGTTAAAAATAGAACCATTACTGGGGACCTGATTATCCACACAGACTTAGGATCACAGTACACCAGCGATGATTACAACCACCGGTTAACAGAACTACATATCCGCCACTCTTACAGCCGTAAGGGGTGTCCATACGATAATGCATCAATGGAATCTTTTCATGCTTCCCTCAAAAAGGAATGTGTTTATCCAGTGCCGGTATTTGAGAATTATGAAACTGCCGCTGCCGTCCCTTTTGAATAGGTGCATGCTTTCTACAATAGGAAGAGAATTCATAGTTCACTGGGCTACCAGACCCCCTTACAAGTTGAAATCGCAACGCTTACGAGCCAAATGGCCGCCTGATTTCATGCTTTCCATGGTTCAAATAAGTTATTAATCACGATTAATGATTTATTTGAGCTGTGGAAGTTAAACGCGGTTCTGAATGTCTCTTAAAACCTGTCTCAAATATTGACTTCAATCCAAAAATTTGCATTTTCCCATTGCAACCACGTTTTATACACAGACTGCCCCCAAAGCAGGCAACCCAATCCGATACAGACAGATAGAATCATGACAGAAAGTCTTGAAAAATTAAAGCTTCTTTGCAAACCCCAAATTATTAATGTAGGGACACCGCTTGTTGCCACCAAGATACTAAGACTAGTGATTCCCTGAACCAATAATCCGTATTTTAATTTTGGAAATTTCTTGGATGTTTTTTTCAAATACCAGTTAATATTTTGAAAAATCATGTACTTTTCTTGTTTTGCTTGCATCCTCAACCCTCCTTGATTTTAGCTGACTAATAGGATCCGTTCCCAATCAAGGCGCTGCTTACTCTGTAATGACATTAAAGTCAAAACAATCCCACCTGAACCGTTTAACAAACCAATATCGTTAAAATAACCAGGTGTATCATATCTCTTTCCTCGGAAAACCATATCGTATTCCATAAATACTAGTTTTTTTCAAAATCAGCTACAGATAGTAACCTCGCCAAAATTCTTTGTTTAATTAATCCAATCTCTCTTAATCCGGTATCTCGCTCCATTGCATTTAAAATTAAGAGAAGTCCGGAGATTCCGTGACAAATTGTGGGTGATTTTAGTTGAAGGTCATCAAAATCTAACGATTTTAAACTTAAAAAATAATTCACAGCCGTTTCCATTAGCAGCTGATTATTTTGAAGTTTGGCACCTTCAAAAACTGCACGAGCAATTCCAGGATTTCCATATACGTTGCAAAATATAAGATAATGCCTAGCTTAAAGATCTTCCGAAAATAAAAGCAGCCATTAATTAGAGAGTACCCCGGTTTTAAGAACGAACCATCAATTTTCTCACAAGTTAAGTCCCAACCCGCAAGTACTAGTGGAAACAATATAAAGTGTAGCCATACAGGGCCATAAGGCAGTGCGGGAGACGAGTTGAACAAATAGTGCCCGACATATATTAGATAGCCAATCCAAACCAAAAATTCAGCAATGGCAGCTTTAATCCAAAACTTGCCTGTCATTGCCGCTCCTATATGGGTTAAGCAATAAACATGCCAATTATAGTAAACTCTAAAAAAGCGTCTTTTAAGCTCAATCATTTTGTATTATATCGCCCTTCTACAAACTTTTTCTTTCTTTATCAGCCACCATCATCAATGTTTGGGCTTATCTAACTGTCATATTCTCTAACTGTCGCTTACCTTTTCTTAACTCCACAATAGTTTGTCATGGCATCTTTCAATCCATAGATTCTGCGGCGTTCTCAATTCGATAAGCACTCACCTTATCTTTATCATCAATTAGCTTAGCGATAATATCAGTATCAATTAACAATTTGATTTACCTGATTTTTATTTCATGATAGATTAGTTGGGATCTTAGGTGGTCGTGTTGATAGTAGTGGGAAAAATAAGCAGGGATTATATTTGTAACATCTACCTTTATTAGCTTTTTCGTTTGATCCCGTATTTTTTGCGATATCGAATAAAGGTAGTTCGTTTAATGCCCGTATTTCTGGCCACATCAATGTCACTCATACCGGTTTGATAAAGATTAAATGCATGTTGCAAATGAGGATCATCTTCAACGTATTGAGGCTTGCGACCATGATATTTACCTTGCTGTTTGGCCAGGGAAATCCCTTGTTGCTGACGCTCAATAATTCGCTTACGTTCACTTTCAGCCTGGTACTTATACAGTTCAATAATGAGGTTGGTCATGAGTTGACGTAAATTGGGGTCAGCAATCCCCGTCATGGACGGCAAATTTAACACATCTAGGGTGGCCCCCTTATTTTGAATGGTGTTCATAATCTTAGTTAAGTCCTGATTATTTCTACCTAAGCGATCTAATTCAGTGACCAAGACCACATCACCTTCCCGAATATAGGCCAACATATTCTGAAGCTCCGGCCGTTTGGTGTTGGCTCCACTTAATTTATCCGTAAATAATTTATCGACGTCTTTTAAAGCCGCTAACTGTCGATCTAAATGTTGCTCCTTGGAACTCACGCGCGCATAACCGATTTTAGCCACTTTTAGCTCTCCTTTTGGACAGTTCTAATGAACATTTGTAATTCCTAGTATATCACAGAAATAAAAAAGGCCATTAGGGTATACCCTAGTGGCCTTTAAGCTTAGTGCGAATTATTAATTGAATTTATCGTTTCCCTGTATTTACCATCAAATGTTTTTTCATCTGAAAACAAGGTTTCTCGTGAATATCCTAGTTGTCTTAATTTTTTTTGGATTGAATCTTTAACTTATCACGGAAACACGAGTTACATCACGGTATTTATAGTCCTGTTGTTTTCGTTAATAGCTTGGCTATTTATGGCTCGAAGATTAAAGAAAGCTGATTATGCATAGACATTATTCTATCCCCATTTCCCTGTATAATAGATTAAGCAAGAAGCTTTAATGGCAATGTTTGTCTTTTCCCTTGCGAGGTGAGGTTCATGGGAACATGGAATAATCTTCAGGAAGGCTTCACAGTCAATGAGCGTCTTTCAGACACTCTCGTTGATGTTGCTGTTTGGCACGTTTTTAATCGCACTGCTCCGCTATATCGACAAGCACCACAAATGAAAAAGCCGCCCCACATAACTTTGACCGGTTATGGAGCGAACTAGTGTTGTTTTAATATCTGCCACCGTCTTTAACGGCTCTACACGGGAAGTCCTGTTCACGTGGGACTTCCTTTTTCTTTTTTATTATAGCATGACTATGAAAAATTGGGTAGCAAGGCATTTGCAGCTTATTATTTATCTTTGTATTTTTCAAAAATAGGTTCAACTAATTCTTTTTCAGCGTTTTTCGTACTTCGCCGTATTTGTATATAGTTTCCCAATATGTTTATGTCTGGCAACGGCCCCACTTAATCTAATATTTATTATTATGATAGACCAATTTGCCTATTAACTTAGTCTCGGTGTTTTTTTTCTAAAGTTGCTAATAATGCATCAATCCGTTGTTTAACTCGGGTTCGTTGGGTTGTATCAGTTAACAGTACTAACGTATCACCTTCATGAATCAAGGTGTCACCATGTGGAATCACTTCTTGTTCACCACGCCGGATTCCAATGAGCAGTGCTTCTTTAGGCCATGGCATGTCTCGGACCATTTTGCCGTTTAAGGGACTGCCAAAGAAAACCGGTATTTCCAAATGATCAGGTCGATGAAGTTGCTGAACAGTTTTAGGAATTGTCATCTGCTTAAGCAATGCTTCATAGATTGGTGCACCGCCTAATAAATCAACAACAAGGTAAGCAGTTAACGATATGACTGCTAATGGCATTAAATGTGTTAAATTGCCAACCATTTCTGTTACCAGCAAGATAGCTGTGAAGGGAGCTTTTCCAATTCCAGCAAAGTAACCGGCCATGGAAAAAATGATTAGGTTCATGATATAGACATGCGATAATAATCCTAATTGATTCATTAAGACGCCATAAACCGCACCAATCACAGCACCTAAAGAAAGAATCGGCAAAAAAATACCGCCAGGTAATCCGGAACCATATGAAATCATTGAAAAGACGAATCGTATAATAAAAATTGCAATTAGTACAAACAAAGGTGGAACATACTGGCCAAATCCAACAATTAATCCATTACCACCACCGAGTAAATTTGGCGAAAAGTAACCAACTAAGATTACCAGCAGAAATGGTACGATACCTTGTATTGGGCGTGGCAAATGTGTCAGTTGATGATACCACCGAGGCATAACTAACAAGACCCGTTGATATAAGTAACCAAACAATCCCAAAACAATGCCGAGTAAAATTAAGTGCCAATAATTTGATACTGGTAAACTACGTGAATAATTTAAATGTAACACGGGAACAAGTCCGAAAACATTCAGTGAGATAAAATTTGAACCAATTGCTCCGGCTAATGCTGTTAACCAAACCAGCGGTGAAAAATTATGGTAAATCTCTTCTAAGACAAATAGAGTTCCAGCAATGGGAGCATTAAACGCCGCTGCTAATCCAGCAGCGGCGCCTGATGCAATTAGCAGTCGGCGATCAGTTCCTGATAACTTAAACCCAGCAGCGAAACCTTGACCAACTGACGCACCTAATTGAATCGACGGTCCTTCTCGTCCGAGAAATAATCCAGGTCCCAATGCCAGAATACCACCGATAAATTTTCGCCAAAGAATTGACCACCAGTGCATTTCCAATTCGCCAGCCAATTGACCTTCAACTTGCGGAATTCCGGAACCAGAGATATAAGGTTCTCTCTTGAGAAGTCGAGCCACAATTAATGCTAAACCAAGGTTGATGCCGATCAACAATGCCCATTCCCACCAAACAAACGGCGCGATTCGTAAGTACCTATATACCAATCGACTATAGTGCAGCCCTATCTCAATACAATAACGAAATAAGCTAACAACGGTGCCACTCATTAAACCCACAAGCAGGCCGAATAAAACAAATCGCAAACGAGTAACGTCAAATTTTTCTTTTACAAGCTGTATCAAATAACTAATCCTCCTTTATAACCAATATTATATAATTTAGTGCTTAATTAAACTAGGCAATATCTCGATGAAATCTAGTAGTTATTTTTCACAGAGAAAGGGTGTCATACTGCTAAGATGTTTTAGTAGTTTACATGACGAGCTGCTCCTATGTCAATAAATGGCACATATTTTTTTAAACACTCGTTCTAATTCTGTCGGAATTAAACCAACTGATGTAATTTGAGGTTCGGATTACCAACTCCTCAAAATTGGAAAAAGTTGTTTGAAAGGCAAACTTTCTCTTCAACAATGAGTGAAAAGCTTCAATTGGCCCATTATCATAAGGATAACCTTGTTTTGAGTATGAGTGGCTAATCTGATGCCGTTCAAGTAAAGTTTCAACTTCGTTGCTGGTGTACTGTTAA
>NZ_JAMXDB010000030.1 GCF_024718545.1 Weissella fangxianensis | reverse complement strand
ACCTCGTATCTGTTTTTTTTCGTCGATTACATTTTACGCCGGTATCTTATTGGTGTCTTTTTGTTTGTGAAAAAGGCGAAATAAAAAGCGTGAAATTTTTAGTTTCACGCTAGAAAGTATAGAGCCAATAAAGGTCGCTAGTTATTAGATGTGATAAAATGGAAAAAGCTATTTATAAAAGGAGCTCAAAGATATGGAAGCAATAGATACTCATCAGCATAGTGATGGGAAAAAACATCTGGGCTTAATGGGACGACTAAAAAATAAGTTTCGTTATTTAGACTTATGGCTATTAATACCAATTATCGCCATAATGATTTTTGGTGATGCAATGGTTTACACTGCAAGTACCAATATGGCCATTGGGTCTGCTAGTAGCTTTCTAATTAAACAAGCTGTATTTGGTCTCATGAGCTTAATCATCATGCTGGTTATTTTTGCATTGAAAATTAATTGGCAATCAAAATTTGTCATTCGATCTATTTTGGGTATCAATGTTATTTTGTTGATAAGTCTGGCATATGCACTGTTATTCGGTCAAGTTACTTCAGGAGCGAAGGGTTGGATTTATATTGGTTCTTTTGGTATTCAACCAGTTGAGTATTTTAAGATAAGTATGATTTTATACATTGCTCATCGTTTTTCTAGAAAGAAACCAGATAAAAATAGTTGGTTTCCGAAAATTAAAATGCAGGATTTATTGATTCCTTTGGCAGGAATGACACTTGTCTTTTTGATGCCTGATTTTGGTGGAATTGTTATTTTATTGCTAATCTTTTTGATTGTTCTAATGATGGCAGGCGTTAGAATGCGGAGTCTTTTAACTTTAGTAGCCATTGTTTTAGCATCTTATACTGCAATCCCGTTTTCATTACCATTATTAGAAAAATTACCATTTTTCCAGTATCAAATTGCTCGATTTGAGGCGTATGTTAATCCGTGGGTGGCTGGTGATTCTGGTCACCAATTAATTAACTCATATTATGCTATTAGCAATGGTGGTTTGTTTGGCCGTGGCTTAGGAAATAGTATTCAAAAAACGGGTTATTTACCGGAACCAAATACGGATTTTATTATGGCAGTAGTTGGTGAAGAACTTGGTGCAATTACAATTTGGGCTGTGCTAATCGTATTTGCTGTTATCATTTGCCGGCTGATAGTCACGGGAATTCGGGCACACCATATGCAACAAAGACTAGTACTCTATGGTATTGGGACATACGTTGTTGTTCAGATATTGATAAATCTAGGTGGTGTCGTTGGTATTCTACCAATTACAGGGGTAACATTCCCGTTAGTTTCTTATGGTGGATCTTCTTTGATTTCTTGGGGAATAACATTTGGTGTCGCGCTAAATATTGTTGGCCAGATAAAATACAGTACTGAGTTAGAAGAGGTGAAATAAATGACATTTGTTGTAAAGCCAAGGCGCAGCGTTATTGTCTATTTAAAAAATGTTCGGCAAGCGCGCCAGTTACGGCGCTTTGGTGTTGTTAATTATATATCCGAGAAAATGAAATATGCCGTTATTTATATGGATGAAGATGATATTGAAACAAAGACAAAGCTAATTGAAAGGTTGGGCTTTGTCTCTTCCGTTAGTCTGTCACATTGGCCTGAAGTTGATACCACTGTGGGTAGTAATGGTGAATCGTTTGAATTGATGATTGACCCTGATGAATTATCAGATGAACCGATTGATGAAGAGGAATTGTGATGCGGATAGTAAGTGGTGATTTTGGTGGACGACCTTTAAAAGCTGTGCCGGGTAATGCGACAAGACCAACAACTGACAAAGTAAAAGAAGCTTTGTTTAATATGATTGGTCCCTATTTTGAAGGTGGTCGTTCTTTGGATTTATATGCTGGGTCAGGTGGACTAAGTATCGAAGGTGTCTCTAGAGGAATTGATGAGGCCGTTTTAGTTGATAGACAATATGCTGCGATCAAGACGATTAAAGACAACATTGCTGTGACAAAACAGCCAGAGAAATTTCAGGTGATTAAAAGTACTGCTGAAGCAGCTATTCATCGGTTACAAAACACATCTCCTTTTGATATTTTGTACTTTGATCCACCATATGCAAAACAAACAATCATTAAGGATATTGAAGCATTGGTTAATGCAAATCTTGTTGCAGCACAAGCTCTAGTCGTAGCAGAAACAG
The DNA here is from genome assembly GCF_024718545.1 of Weissella fangxianensis. Lineage (GTDB taxonomy): Bacteria > Bacillota > Bacilli > Lactobacillales > Lactobacillaceae > Weissella > Weissella fangxianensis. Next base: position 17,853 of record NZ_JAMXDB010000030.1, on the reverse strand, counting down.
ACCAATTCGCTGATTTACCAGAAAATTTATCTGGTTTTGAGTTAATTAAGCAGAAAGATTATGGTATTACGGTAATTACTTTATATCGTTACACAGGGAGGTAAAATATGGTAAAAGCATTATTTCCAGGTAGCTTTGACCCATTTACGAACGGCCACTTGGATATTTCCCGTCGTGCAGCAGGACTTTTTGATGAGGTTGTTATTGGCGTTGGTACCAATTTGAGTAAGCAGTATCTTTTTCAAACTGCTGAAAAGATTGCGCTAATTGAAAAGGCAACTGCTCATTTAAAGAATGTGTCGGTTATTGAGATGTCTGGTTTAACAGTAGATTTCATGACAAAGATTAATGCAAATGTATTAATTCGTGGCCTCAGAAACGAAAAGGATTACCTATATGAAAGAGATATTGCGCAGATGAATCAGGAGTTGGGTGATGTTGAGACCGTGTTTCTCTTAGCTAAACCAGATCACCAATTCTTATCGAGCTCGTTACTAAAAGAGGTGGCTAGCACTGGTACGGATATTTCAAAATATGTACCTAACAATATAGAAAAAGCTTTGAATGAAAAGTTAGGTAAGTAATATGGGAACAAAAAAAGTAAATAAGAAGTATAAACGTTTAAAAATAATTGGGATAATTAGTCTTGTTCTGGTTTTAATTGGGCTAGTTATGCCGTTACCATTATATGCGGAATCACCGGGGGAGGCAGATGATTTAAAATCATATATTAAAATAGATAATAAAAAGCCCAAGGTTGACGGAAAATACATGATTACTGCCATTTATTTGTCTAAAGTGAACGGATTGGGCGCAATCATTGCTGCTCTTAATCCAACCACAACATTGATGACTAGTCGTGAAGCCAATGGTGGTTCAAGTGCGTCTGACAGTCAAGCCATTAATAAAATATATATGAATTCAGCTGTAAATGAGGCCAAAGCAGTTGCCTATAAAGAAGCAAAAACACCTTATAAAAGAACATTTAACGGGATTTACGTGATGTCTGTCCAGGAGAATTCAAATTTTAAGAACAAGTTACGTGTCGGTGATACAGTGACCGCTGTTGATAATAAGAAATTTAGCTCTGCTAAAGGTTTTCAAAAGTATATTCGGTCAAATAAAGTTGGAACCTCGATGACGATTACTTATAAGCAAAATGACAAACCTAAAACTGCTACGGGTAAGTCAGTGGCTTTAACTGGTACAAAAAAGTTGCCAGGTATTGGTATTGCTTTGACCGATTCTGTTGACGTTTCCTCGCCGCGTAAAATTTCAGCAAATATGGGAGAAATCAGTGGTCCTTCTGGTGGCTTGATGTTTGCTTTGCAAATGTATGATGGCCTGGCTTCAGAAAATTTGGCTAATGGCCGTAAGATTGCGGGAACTGGTACCATTGATAAAAATGGTCGTGTTGGTGAAATTGGTGGCATTGATAAAAAGGTCATTGTAGCTCATGATGCTGGAGCTAAAGTATTCTTTGCACCTTATATTAAACCGACTAAGCAAAATCTGAAGTATGAACCTGATGGTAAAACAAATTATCAAGAAGCCGTTAAGGCGGCTAAAAAATATGCGCCTAATATGAAAATAGTACCAGTTAAAACATTTTCAGATGCATTAGCCTATTTACGTGCCCACTAAATTAAAAGTAGTTGCATATACGGTACACATTAAATATAAAAATAAATAAAAAATTGTCGCTATGATAACACATTTGCATGTGTTGATAGTGACTTTTTTTATTTAAAAAAATATTTTATATACGGTTTTTTATATAAATAAAAATACTATCTAAATGAATTATAAACTTGTTTATAAATTCACAAGCAACTTTTGTATGATAGATAAATAGTGATATAATAAAACATGTAGAAAGATGTAAGCGCTTTCTTGGAGGGGGACGTATGTATTGAGGTATATTAATTATTTAGGCACAGATGCCTATCAGAATATTGCTATGGATAGTTGGTTGTTATACAACCTTAAGCCGAAAGAACCAGTATTCACACTATGGCAGAATAAAAAAGCTGTCATTGTGGGACAGAATCAAAATACTTTTGGGGAAGTTAATCAGGAGTATGTTGATCAAGAGGGGGTGCAAGTTGTTCGCCGAATGTCAGGTGGTGGCGCTGTTTACCATGATTTGGGGAATATTTGTTTTACGTTCTATGTGCCAGTTGAGAGTAGTAGTGAGGTCAACTTCAAACAATTCGTTGAACCAATGTATAACGCACTACACGCAATTGGCATTGATGCCAAGATTACTGGTCGAAACGACTTAGAAGTAGATGGTAAGAAAGTCTCAGGTAATGCACAACGTTACGCAGGTGGATATCTTATGCACCACGGTACGTTGATGTGGGACACTGACGTAGAGGCCATGGTTCGGTCGTTAAATGTTGCTGATGAAAAATTTATTTCAAAGGCAGCGAAGTCCGTGCGTGCGCGGGTAGGTAATATTAAGAACTATGCGCCAGAAGGTCAAACTTTAGAAGACTTTATGGAAGCTTTACGTTACTATCTGACCGACGAGGGGAAAGATGGTGAATTGGTACTAACCGATGAACAAATCGCCGACATTAAGCGTTGGCGTGACGAGCGTTTCTCAACATGGGACTGGAATTATGGTAAAAGTCCTGTGTTTGATTTCACAAATCACGCGAAATATGATGGCGGTAGTGTTGATGTTAAAGCGAATGTCAAGGAAGGTAAAATTCAGGATATTGAATTTACAGGGGATTTCTTAGGTGTTCGTGATTGGCGTGAAATTAAAGATAAGTTCATTGGTCAGGTGTTCTCACCTGAGGCAATCCTTAAAGTCTTGGATTCTAATTCGGATGGCCAATACTTTGGTGGTATTACCAACGATGAGTTAGCGGTATTGTTTACTGGAGACAGTGATAAGTAGAAAGGGGCTACATGCAATGGCAAGTATCGCAGATGCAAACAAGAAGGTTTTAGATTTTGATGGACAATTGCAAGCGCAGGATGATTTTTTTCCGACATTAAAGTTGTTGGATAATGACGGAAAATTATTAGATAAGGCAGCTTACAAGCGTTCTGAATTAACAGATGAAGATTTAGTTGAGATCATGAAGAAGATGTTGTTTAGTCGTCAACTAGATATTCGTTCAACAAAGTTAGCTAAGCAAGGTCGTTTTGGATTCTTCGCACCAACTGCTGGACAAGAAGCTTCACAAATGGCTTCAGCTTATGCTTTTGGTAAAGAAGATTGGTTATTCCCAGGATATCGTGATATTCCTGAAATTGTTGACAAGGGATGGCCAGTATGGAAGGCCATTCTTTGGTCACGTGGCCATGCTAAAGGAAATGAATTTACTACAGAAGATGGCGAACCAGTTAACTCATGGATGCCACAAATCATTATTGGTGCACAGTATGTTGAAGCAGCTGGTGTTGCTTTGGGCTTGAAGAAGCGTAAGGAAGATGCTGTTGCCTATGCATATACAGGTGATGGTGGAACTTCACAAGGAGACTTCTATGAAGGTGTGAACTTCGCCTCAGCTTACAAGGCAAATGCTGTGTTCTTTGTACAAAATAATGGTTATGCTATTTCAACGCCTCGTGAGTTACAAACGGCCGCACCACATTTGGCAGCTAAGGGTTGGGGATCAGGTATTCCTAGTTTAGTTGTTGATGGAATGGATCCATTGGCAATGTACTTGGCAGCTAAAGAAGCTCGTGCCTGGGCTGCTGCTGGTAACGGACCTGTTTTGATTGAGACATTGACTAACCGTTTGGAGCCACACTCAACAGCTGGAGATGATCCACTACGTTATCGTACTAAGGAAGACATTGCTGAGTGGTGGAAGAAAGAGCCATTGATTCGTATGCGTAAGTTTATGAGTGAAAAGGGTATCTGGGACGACGAGAAGGAGGAAGACTACATTGCTGAAGTAGATAGCTATATCGACGATCAAATTAAGATTGCTGATAACATCGACAAGCAAAAGATCTCTGATTTCCTAAAGAATACTTTGGAAGTTCCAGGACAAGTAATGAAGGAACAAATTGAGCACTTCGAGAGCGAGGGTAAGTAATTATGGCTAACAAAACATATATTGCAGCAATTCAGGATGCTTTAGATTTAGCTTTGGACAAAGATGAGAACACCCTAATTTTTGGTGAAGATGTTGGAGAAAATGGTGGTGTGTTCCGTGCTACTGATGGTCTGCAAGCAAAGTACAGTGAAGATCGCGTATTCAATACGCCTTTGGCAGAATCAGGAATTGGTGGTTTGGCTATTGGGTTAGCAACCACCGGTTATCGACCAATTATGGAGATTCAATTCTTTGGTTTCTTATTCGAAGTAATGGATTCAATTGCTGGTCAAATGTCACGTGCACGCTACCGTTTCAATGGGACACGTAATATGCCAATCGTTGTTCGTTCACCATATGGTGGTGGTACTAAAACACCTGAAATGCATGCGGATAACTTGGAAGGTATTGTGGCACAAGTCCCTGGACTTCGTGTTGTTATGCCAGCTAACCCAGCTGATGCAAAAGGATTGCTATTAAGTTCAATTGAATCAGATGATCCCGTTGTTTACTTGGAGAATTTGCATTTGTATCGTTCGATGAAGGGTGAAGTTGCTGATGGTTATTATACAACACCATTGGATAAAGCAGCGATTGCTCGTGAAGGGTCTGATGTTACGATCGTTTCATATGGTGGTGCTGTGCCTGTATCATTAAAGGCTGCTGATGAGCTAGCTAAGGAAGGCATTGAAGCAGAAGTTGTTGACCTTCGTACTGTTTCACCAATTGACATTGAAACAATTGGCGAATCTGTTAAGAAGACAGGTCGTGTTGTTGTGGTACAAGAAGCACAACGTATGGCTGGAGTTGCAGCTACCGTGATGGCTGAGATTTCAGAACGCTTTATCTTGAGTTTGAAAGCTCCAATTGGTCGTGTAGCTGCACCTGACACAGTATACCCATTCGCTCAAGCAGAAAATGATTGGATGATGAAGGCTGATGACGTTGTTGCTAAGGCCAAGGAGGTTGTGAACTATGACTGAGATTTTTACGATGCCTGATATCGGTGAAGGAATGGCCGAAGGGGATATCACAAACTGGTTAGTTAAGGTTGGTGATACAGTTAAGGTTGATGATTCTGTTGCTGAAGTGCAAAACGACAAATTAGTACAAGAAATTGTATCACCATACGCCGGAACTGTTACAAAGTTATTCGTGGATCCTGATACAACGGTTGCGGTCGGCGATCCACTGATCGAATTTGATGGTGATGGTAGTGGCGCTGGTGCTGATGAAGCAGCTCCTGCACCAAAGGAGGAGACACCTGCCGATGAGCCAGAAACTTCTGACACACCTGCAGCTCCTGCTGGTAACGTTGTTGCAACCAATGGACAAATCTTAGCAATGCCATCAGTGCGTCACTATGCATTTGAAAAGAACATTGACTTGTCACAGGTTCCAGCATCAGGACGTCATGGTCATATTACGATGACCGATGTTACTGGCTTTACTGGTGCACCCGCAGCACCTGAAGCACCAACACCTGAGCCACAGGCAGCACCTGTTGCACCTGAGGCCAGTGTACCTGATGAGAAGTCAGCACCAGAAAAGAAGGTTGAAGTAGCTGATACGAAGTCAGGTCGTCAACCAATGTCTGGTGTTCGTAAGGCGATTGCAAGCGCAATGTCTGTACAGAATGCAACAATTCCTACAGTTACTAACTTCGATAGTGTTGAAGTTTCAAAGCTTGTTGCCCACCGTTCAAACTTCAAGGAGCCAGCTAAAGAGCAAGGTGTTAAGTTGACTTACTTGGCTTATGCAGTAAAGGCTTTGGCTGCTGTTGGTAAGAAATTCCCTGAAATTAATGCTTCTATCGATATGGATAGTCATGAAGTCATTTACCATGATACGGTTAATGTTGGTGTGGCTGTTAACGCGCCTTCTGGATTGTACGTACCAGTTGTTGCTCATGCTGAGAGTAAGTCAATTATGACAATTGCCACTGAAATTGCTGACTTAGCTAGTGCTGTCCGTGAAGGAACGATTAAGCCTGCTCAAATGCAAGGTGCAACGATCACAATTTCAAACTTGGGTTCAGCGCGTGGTACCTGGTTCACACCAATTATTAATGGTAAGGAGTCAGCTATTCTAGGTTTGGGTTCAATTTTGAAGGAACCAATTGTTGATGAAAATGGTGAATTGGCTGTTGGACAAAACATGAAGCTATCACTAAGTTATGACCACCGTTTGATTGATGGTATGTTAGGACAACAGTCAATGAACTACTTGAAGCAATTGTTGGCTGATCCTAGCTATATGTTGATGGAGGTATAGAAAATGGTTGTTGGAGCAGAAGCGACTGATGTTGGTACAGTTATCATTGGTTCAGGACCTGGAGGATATGTTGCAGCTATCCGTGCTGCCGAACTTGGTCAAGATGTAACCTTGATTGAACGAGACGATATTGGTGGAGTTTGTTTAAACATTGGCTGTATTCCATCAAAAGCCTTAATCAATGTGGGTCATCATTATCGTGACAGTCAAGAGGAGAATCCGTTTGGCTTGTCAATGACTGGTAAGTTAGATTGGGATAAAGCACAAGATTGGAAGCAACATAAAGTTGTCGACCAATTAACTGGTGGTGTTGCGATGTTGTTGAAGAAACATCATGTGCAGATTATCAAAGGTGAAGCAACTTTTAGTGATAATGAAACATTAAATGTGGTTCAAGAAGATGGTCATCAGTTATTGCGTTTTGAAAATGCCATTGTGGCTGCTGGATCACGTCCAGTAGAAATTCCTAGTTTGAAATTTGGTGGACGTATCGTTGATTCAACTGGTGTGTTGAGCTTACCAGAAGTACCTGAACACCTTATCGTTGTCGGTGGTGGTGTCATTGGTTCTGAACTTGGTGGTGCTTATTCAAACTTGGGATCTAAGGTAACCATTGTTGAAGGGTTAGACCATACGTTGAATGGCTTCGACAAGGAAATGACAAAGCCTGTTTTGAATGACTTTAAGAAGCATGGTGGTGAAATTGTCACTTCAGCTATGGCTAAAGGTGCAACACAGACCGACAAAGATGTTACGTTGACTTATGAAGTTGATGGTAAGGAACAAACAGTGACAGGTGATTACTTGTTAGTTTCAGTAGGTCGTCGTGCTAACTCGGATACATTAGGACTAAATAATACGGATGTTAAAGTTGGCGATCATGGCTTGATTGAAGTAGATAACCAGATGAAGACTAGTGTGTCACATATCTATGCAATTGGTGATATTGTTGCTGGACCTGCTTTGGCTCACAAGGCAAGTTTTGAAGGTAAGGTTGCCGCAGCCGCTATCAGTGGTGCAAGCAATGCACATGACCTCCACTATTCACTACCAGCCGTTGCTTATACGCAATATGAATTGGCAACAACTGGTGAAACGCCAGAATCAGTGAAGGCAAAGGACTTAAATGCTAAAATTAGCAAGTTCCCATTTGCTGGTAATGGACGCGCCTTAGCAATGGATGCAGGTGTAGGCTTTATTCGCTTGATTACTGATAAGGATAGTCATGCAATGTTGGGTGCCCAAATTGTTGGTCCATCAGCATCTGACTTAATTTCTGAACTTTCATTAGCGATTGAAAATGGCTTAACATCTGAAGATATTTCGTTAACGATCCACCCACACCCAACTTTGGGTGAGGCTATTATGGATGCTGCCGAAGTGGCAGATGGACTAGGTATTCATGTATAATAGATTAAAATAATTATGTAGAGGTGGGTAGGCAATGTCTTTCTTTAAAACAAATGACGGTGTGCGATTACATTATCAATTCGATGGTAATAGTGATCATCCTGTCGTCGTCTTTCTCGGTGGCTATACAAGTATGATAACGACATGGGTGGCGCAAGTTGAAGCATTTAAAGCTGCGGGCTTTCGTGTACTGCGTTTTGAGTATCGTAATCATGGCCAGAGTGAACAGACGGACAAGAGCTTGCGTATTTCTCGGTTAGCGATGGATTTGGCCAACTTATTGGATTACTTACATGTAGACCAATTTACCTTGATTGGTCATTCAATGGGCGCTATGGTAGTAAGCCAGTATATTTCACTATTTGGTGATCGCCAAGTAAATGTTATTGTGACTGAAGATCAGACACCCAAAATGTTGAATGAAGATGGCTGGCAATATGGTGTTAAAGATTCCTCCTTTGCCCGTATTAGTCAAATTTCTGATAGTTTCCCGAAAACAAAACTGGTTAAACAAGCCATTCCAAAAGAGCTGAAACGTCAAGTCTCAGACGGTTATGTGCCGTTTGATTTTGAAAAAAATCGCCCATTGATGATTGATGGGATTGTCCAAGATTGGCGCGATGTTGTTCGTCATGAACGGATACCACATCTATTTTTGGCGGGTGGTGCATCCCCAATGTATCCCGTAGATCATGCAAAGCATGCCCTTGACTTACAAGGGATTACAGGTTCGGCTATGCACGTCTTTGACGGAGCAGGTCATATCCCACATTTGGAATTTCCGGATGAATTTAACCAGGTTGTGATTGGGTTTATAAAAAAATTTAGTTAAGCATGTCTTTAGTAACATAACTGTTCACGATGTGTATAGTTAAAAAATAAGATGTTTAGGCTACTAAGCCTAGACATCTTTTTTTATGCCATTAAATAAATTAAAAAACAATTAGACAAATGAGAAACTGCGTGATATTATAATAACACTATTAAAATTAAACCGTTCACAAAGGGGAATTAGGTATGAGAAAATTTGGAAAAGTTGCCGCAGTTGCTGCGTCAGTGACAATGGTTGGGAGTGTTGCGTTACCAGCAGTTTCGGCATCGGCAGCGTCTACGGGTAAGACAATTAATTGGTCAGAAGTTGCAGCATTACCAACAATGGACCCAGCAAAATCTACAGATACTGTATCGGCAGATGCGTTAGGTGCTACCAGTTTGCCTTTGGTACAGTTTGGTAAGGGCGGCAAACTTGAAAATGAAGCAGCGAAGAGTTACGAAAAGTTAGATGATGGGCTAACTTATACCTTTCATTTACGTTCTGGGTTAAAGTGGGAAAATGGGGATGATTTGACAGCAAAAGACTTCGTCTATGGTTGGCAACGGTCAATTGACCCTAAGACCGCTTCAGAATATGCTTACTTACTAGATAGTGTTAAGAATGCAAAGGCTATTGAAGATGGTGATAAAAAGCCTTCAGAACTGGGTGTTGAGGCGGTTGACGACCAGACATTGAAGGTAACCTTGGAATCGCCTGCATCATATTTTCTACAAGAATTGACGATGCCGGTATTCTTCCCAGAAAACCAAAAATTTGTGGAAGAGAAGGGAAACAAGTTTGGAACTTCTGCTGCTAATTATTTGTCAGCGGGGCCTTATAAATTTAAAGGATGGTCAGGTTCAAATAATAAGTACTCGTATGTAAAGAATAACAAATACTATGATGCAGATAAGGTCAAAACCAAGAAAATTGCTGTTCAAACTATTAAGGATCAAAATACTGGTTATAACTTGTATCAGGGAAAGAAACTTGATTTTACACCGTTGTCTCCCGATCAGGTGAAGGCTTCAAAGAGCAAGAAGGGTTATAAGGAAATTAAGTCTGGTGCAACACAATCCTTACAGATGAATCAAGAAAAGGTACCTGAGTTTAAGAATACTAAAATTCGTCAAGCCATTTCTTATGCTGTCAACCGTAAGGCATTATCAAATCAAATTGTTACTGGATCTGCTATTCCGGCAACTACCTATACACCTAAAGACTTAGTAAAGAACCCTAATAATAACAAGGATTTTGCAACCGATGCTGAAGTAAAGGGAGCAGTTGGCTACGATAAGAAGAAGGCAGCTAAGTTGTTCAAGGCTGGTCTTAAGGAAGTTAATAAGTCAAAACTATCGGTCCAATTGTTAACTGATGATGATGATACTTCAAAGCGTGTTGCCCAATTCTTACAAGAACAATTAGAAAAGAATTTGGATGGTATGAATGTTTCGATTAAAACCGTCCCAAAGAAGCAACGTTTGAAGTTGAGTACTGATGGTGATTTCCAAATGCTAAACTTTGGTTGGTTAGCTGATTATCCGGACGCCTCATCATTCTTAGATTTGTATAAGGCTGACGCATCATATAATTATGGTAAGTGGCAGAATGAAGATTACAATGCTGCTTTGGAGAGTGCTGAAGGTAAGAATGCTAATGATAAGAAGGCACAATATGCTGACTTCAAGAAGGCTGAACAAATTCTTGAGAAGGAAGCTGGTGTTGCACCTTTGTACTACCGCTCAACAGCGTCATTGTTGAATCCTAAGGTTAAGGGCGTTGTAGCTAACCCTACCGGCGCACCATTTAACTTTAAGTATGCTGTTAAACACTAAACTAAATAATTTATAGTAACGTAATAGGCTGGAGCATTAAATGTTCCAGCCTGTTTTGTGCGTTGACCCATGAACGACTTTTAATTAATGTTAAAATAGACACATCATACATGAACAATAACGATTCTCAATTAAGTAAAGAAGGGGAAAATGAAAATAACAATTATGGGTGGCACAGGTTATATTGGCCAGGGGATTCTATCTGCGCTCGTCCAGGATAGGTATAATTACGAACTGACTAGTTTATCTCGCTCTGGTGCTCAAAATCATGAAAATTTAGTCAATTCTGTCACTTATTTGGCTGTTGATTTGACTAAACCTGGTTATTGGCAGACGGTCATTGATAACTCAGATGTTGTCGTTGATTGTGTGGGAATCTTTTTACCTAGTAAACGAAAAAATACAAGTTATCAGAAAAACAGTATTGATCCTGCAAAAACGGTCATAGACGAGCTAATGGCTAAGACAAAGCTAACGAGGTTTATCTTTATCGCCGCTAATCATGCACCGTGGCCGCTTAAAAATTATATGAAAGCGAAAGAAGAGGTTATTGATTACGGCGTCAAAAAGTTGGATAATCGATTTGTAGCTGTTTATCCTGGAATGGTGTACGATCAACAACGTATTCTTAATTTCATTCCAGGCGTATTATTACATGTCGCCATCTATGGATTACATTTAAACTTTTTGAAAAAGTATCGTCCGGTTAAACGGCAAAAGTTTAATCAGGAAATGCTCCAAATTATTAATCAACAATCCAGTGTTTTGACGAATAAAATATCATAATTACCTATAGGAGAGAAAAAGTTGATCACTTTAAAATCAAACAGAGAAATTTCTGGCATGGCACACTCTGGTAAAATTCTAGCGGGTGCCCATCTTGCATTACGAGATAAAATATATGTTGGCATGGATACTTGGGAAATCGAGGAAATTGTTAACCAGTATATTCTGGATCATGATGCAAAGCCTTCAGAAAAGGGCTTTGAGGGATATAAGTATGCCACTTGCATTAGCATTAATGATGAAGTAGCACACGCAACACCACGTAAGGGATTGAAATTAAAAAATCATGATGTTGTTACCGTGGATTTTTGTGTTAATTGGCATGGTTATGAAAGTGATTCTGCTTGGACTTATGTTGTTGGTGAAAGTACACCCGAAATTGATCACTTAATGGATGTGACTCATACGGCTTTGTACTTAGCAATCGATCAAGCACAAGTCGGTAATCGTTTAGGTGATATTGGCTTTGCCATTCAAGACTATGTGGAAAATGAAAACCATATGGGTGACGTCCGTGATTTGATAGGTCATGGTATTGGCCCAACGATGCATGAAAAGCCAGATGTGTTCCACTATGGTGTCGCACACAAAGGATTACGTCTAAAGGCTGGTATGGTCATTACTATTGAACCAATGGTTAATGCAGGCGGTGCTTGGGAAATTAAAACTGAGATCGTACCTGAAACTGGATGGGAGTATTATGTCTCAGCAGATGGTAGTTTGTCAGCACAATATGAGCATACAATTGCGATTACCAATGATGGACCTAAAATTTTGACGTCCCAAGATCCAGTTGGCGATGCCAAGTATTTATGGCAAGAATAGTGAACCATTTATTTTGAATCATTATAACGATAAGCAATCAACTTTTTTATGAGTTGGGTTGCTTTTTTTATTACAGTCATTTTTGCGAATTTGTTCACATACGATACATAACTCATATGAAATTCCTGTTTTATGTATAGAAATTTCCGATAATTATCACAAAAATAACAAATTTTGTGCTTCACTCCTAGTGAAAAGTCGTATACTAAAATGTGTAGCGCTTCCAAATAGTAGGCGAAAACATTTGAAAGTGGGATGTAGAATGTCATGATAGGTATGGAGGTAGTGTGTGAGAAAAAAGATTTTTTATGAGGCGATGCCGTTTTATGCGACTAGTTTTTTAATTCATATTATTGGATTCGTCTTGTTAGGTATCGCTGCAGTGCAAAATGCACATTTTTGGGGAATTGGATTATTAGCTTATACTCTGGGATTGCGTCATGCATTTGACGCAGATCATATTACAGCAATCGATAATACAGTTCGTAAATTGGTTCAGGAAAAGAAGAGTTCAGCTGGGGTTGGTTTTTTCTTTTCTTTGGGTCATTCAACGGTTGTCTTTCTTATGGCACTGGTTGTTGGATTGTCAGTACAGTTCGCTAAAACAAACTTACCATTTCTACAAGAAGCTGGTGGTAAAATTGGGGCCACTGTCTCAGGTGTTTTCTTAATTGTGATTGCAATTGCTAATTGTTTTGTATTATTCAATTTACTGTCTCAATTAAGGAACGTAAAATCTGGTAATTTCGACCAAAAGAAGTTTGATGAATTATTGATGTCACGAGGCTTTTTAGCAAAGTTTTTAGGCCCTATCTTTAAGTTTATTAAGCGGGCTTGGCAGATGTACCCAGTTGGTTTTTTATTTGGTCTTGGATTTGATACAGCTTCGGAAATTACATTGATTGCATTATCAGCAGGAACTGCCAGTCAAGGCGCCTCAATTTGGGGTATCTTAGCTTTGCCAATCTTATTTGCTGCTGGTATGAATGTCATGGACACAACCGATTCTGTGATGATGTCGGGTGCTTATCGATGGGCTTTTGACGCACCGATCCGTAAAATTTATTACAATCTAACCGTCACAACAATTTCGATTATTGCGGCATTTATTATTGGTATTGTTGAATTGTTGCAGGTCTCAACCAGTGGGTTTGCAATGAAGACTGGTTTTATAGGCTGGGTACAAAGCTTAGACTTTAATTGGGTTGGTTATGGACTAATCGTTGTCTTTTTGGTTATTTGGGCGATGACTTATATCGTTTCAAAAATGGTACCTAAAAAAGAAAATAACGCGAATGTTTAATATTGTTTAGTATTTAAAGGAGGCATTGTATTATGGAATTTTCTCTACCATACGGCAAAGGTAAACTAGTTGGAGAAATACCATCTAATCGTGCAAAAGGAATTATTCAGGCTGATTCAGAAGCTGTTTTAGCAGAAAGTTATAAGTTTTCAGAAGCAGAAATTGTTGAAAGTTCATTACTGAATCCGATTGATTCACCACGTTTATCTGAATTAGTGGTGGGCAAGAATCGCGTGGTGGTTATTAGCTCTGATCATACACGACCAGTACCATCGAAAAAAATTATGCCTAAAATCATTTCGGAAATTAAAAAAGGCAATCCAGAGGCAGACATTACGATTCTGGTGGCGACAGGAACGCATCGTTTGACAACCCATGATGAGTTGGTTGATAAATATGGTGCAGAAATTGTCAAAAACATCAATATTGTTGTCCATGATAGTGATGATAAAGAAAATATGATTAATATTGGGACGCTACCTTCAGGAGCTGATTGTGAAATTAATCGAGTTGCTGCAGAAGCTGACTTGTTAATCGCTGAAGGGTTTATCGAGCCACATTTCTTTGCTGGATATTCAGGTGGACGTAAGGCTGTTTTTCCAGGAATAGCCTCACGAAAATCAGTGGTTGGTAATCATAATGGTCAATTCATCGATTCAAAGCATTCACGAACGGGTATGTTGATGCACAATCCGATTCATAAGGATATGGTTGAGGCTGCTCGTTTAGCTAAATTACAATTTATCGTGAATGTTGTCTTGGATCATGATAAGCGAATTGTTGGTTCTTTTGCTGGTGATTCGGTCAAGGCGCACCTTGAGGGAACTAAATTCGTTGATAGTATTATGGAAGCAAAACCTATTTTTACTGATATCACGATTACCAGTAATGGTGGGTACCCACTTGATCAGAATATTTATCAAATGGTTAAAGGAATGACAGGTGCTGAAGCAACAAACAATGAAAATGGTGTCATTATTATTGCTAGTGGTTTGGTTGATGGTACAGGTGGTGATAAGTTGTATCGTCTATTTAAGGATACTGATAAAATTTCAGATATTTATGATAATGCGGTTAAGACACCGGCCAAAGAGACCGAACAGGACCAATGGCAAGCGCAAATATTGGCACGCGTCATGATGAAACACCATGTCATTGTTGTTACTGATCCTGCTAATAAACAAATTGTCGAAGATATGAAGATGACACATGCCGAATCGATTCCGGCCGCGTTAGCCATTGCGGATAAGTTAGTTGGTGTTGATGCATCGATTGCAGTATTGCCAGATGGTGTGTCAACTATTATCAAGGCATAGAGGGATTTGTCTTTGTATCATAAAAAGTATTAACTTGGAGGTTAAGTCATGATTAGTTCAAAAACAGTAACAGATGAAAAAGAAGTTGTCTTGCAAGATACTTTAGCAGCATATGATCGTGTGATTGTTGCATTCTCTGGTGGTATTGATAGTACTTTAGTACTTAAGGAAGCCTTGAATGTATTAGGTAAGGATAATGTGTTAGCTGTTGTAGCAAATTCAGAATTATTTACTGACGATGAATTTAATAAGGCAATCAATTTAGCTAATGAATTGGATGCAAATGTATTAGGAACACAATTAACTTACTTGACAAACGAAGAAATTGTTAATAATACTGCCCAAACATGGTTCTATCAAAAGCAAATGTTCTTTACTCGTTTAGAAGAAATTCGTCAAGAGAAGGGCTTCGATATTGTCTTAGATGGTACGATTATGGATGATAATGATGATTATCGTCCGGGATTAGTTGCAAAGAAGGAAGCTGGTGTAATTAGTCCATTACAAACTGCTAACTTGTATAAAACGGATGTCCGTTCATTAGCCAAAAAAGTTGGGTTAAGCAACTGGAACAAGGTGCCAAGTTGTTCTGTATCATCGCGTTTCCCATATAATACAAAAATTGATGCACAAAGCATTAAACAAGTGATGGATTCAGAAAAATATCTACGTGGTTTAGGTTTCACAAATGCTCGTGTTCGCTACCATGGGGATGTCGCACGGATTGAAGTGCCAAAGGATGATATTCAACTGATTATTGATAATCAAGCTGTCATTGATGATCAATTGAAATCGTTTGGTTTTAATTTCGTTGCTGTCGATTTAGCTGGGTTCCAAAGCGGCCGTATGAATTCTACTTTGTCAGAAGAAGAATTAGCAGCCAATAACGGATAAATTAATAGAAGTTGTTCTTCTCAAAGTTATGGTATTGCATTTTTTAGGCAAGAACGTAATGATACGATGAGTTGAACGACTTTTTTGTTTTATAAAGAAAAAATTGAAAAGAGGATAATGGCTTGAAGTTTGTAGATATTGGTTCAGCAAAAATAGACGTTGATCGTGCCCAAAGAAAAGGATTTTCTGAAATAGTTTACGGCAGTAGTAAAACAGCCGAACAAATCGAAAAAATTGTTAATGTATTATTGGAAAAGAATGGGAACGCTCTGGTAACGCGAGTTAATGAAGAAAAATATGCCTATCTAGATGCTCACATACCCGACTTAGCATATGATGAGTCAAGTCAAGTGTTAACAGTTGGCAAACCAAATACCAAATTAAAAATAGGTTTGATTTATGTTGTTTGTGCCGGAACGTCTGATTTACCGATCGCAAAAGAAGCTGTTCAAGTTGCTGAGTGGATGGGGGCTAATGTTAAATACCTATGGGATGTTGGGGTTGCTGGCTTAAATCGTTTGTTGTACTACACGGATGAGTTGAGAAAGGCTGATGTTATCATCGCAGTTGCTGGTATGGAAGGATCTATGCCAACAGTTTTGGCTGGCTTAGTCGACGCACCAGTCATAGCCGTACCAACGTCACTTGGATATGGTGCGAATATGCAAGGTATGACAACGATGTTATCGATGTTGACGTCATGTAGTTCCGGTATAACCGTGACGAATATTGATAATGGATTTGGTGCAGCCTATCAAGCTAGTTTAATATTGCGACGCATGAATAAAAGATTAGGAGATTACAATGGCTAAAACGTTATTCTTAGACTGTGGGTATGGTATTTCGGGTGATATGTTTTTATCAACCCTTAGTGGTCTGGGTGTGGCTATCGATGATGTCCATGCTGAACTAAAGAAAGTTATTACCGATGAGTTTGACTTGTCAATTGATCAAATTAATCAGCATGGCATTATGGCAAATCATTTAGTATTGAAATTTAAAGATGAATCTTTGAATCATTTTGATACTGGTGTACATCATCATGAACATGGTCATAGCCATCAGCATACTCATTATGCAGCCATAAAGGAAAATATCGAAAATAGTATGCTAAGTGAACATGTGAAAGCACTAAGTTTGCGTATGTTTGATAATGTTGCGCAAGCTGAGAGTAAAATTCACGGAATACCTGTGTCAGATATTGCTTTCCATGAGGTCGGTGCGGTAGATTCATTAGTTGATATTATTGGTGGTTGTGTGGCCCTTGATCGACTAGGGGTAGATACTATTGTTGCGACTCCTGTGGCAACCGGTTATGGTAAAGTGAAAGTCGCCCATGGATTATATCCAGTGCCAGCACCAGCTACTTTAGCAATCTTACAAGATGTGCCAGTACAAGATTTTGATATTGCCAGTGAACTAACAACTCCAACGGGGGCAGCCATTGTTAAGACTTTTGCTACTTCATTCGCTAATAGTATGAAGGGAAAGGTCATTAAGAGTAGTTATGGGGCTGGGACAAAGCAATTTGACCATCCTAATGTATTGCGCGCAGTATTATTGGATACTGCAGATGAATCAACCCAGGACAAGACAGTTAACCAAGTATGTGAATTGAACTGTGAGATAGATGATATGACTGGTGAAGGGCTTGGACAGCTATTAGAAAGTGTCATGAATGATGGCGCCTTAGATATGTACTACACACCAATTATGATGAAAAAGAATCGACCAGCGTATCAAATCACGTTACTTTGCAAAGTAGCCGATGCAGATTATTTTAAACATCGCTTGTTACTTGAAACCACAACCTTCGGGGTTCGGACGGTATTAAAAGAACGGGCAATTTTAAATCGTGAATTTTCAACATTACCTTTGGCAAATGGGACGGTGAAAATTAAAAAGGGCTACCTTGAAGGCGAATTAGTTAAAGTGACACCAGAATTTGAATCAGTGCGAGAATTAGCCGATACAAATGGCGTGTCATTTAATCAAATGTATTATCAAGCAATTACTGCTATCCAAGAAAATTTTGACTTTTAAATATTTTTATTTAGCACGAAAAGGCAACCCGATTTATAAAAAATGGGTGAACTGAACCCCGTAAGTTGGAGTAATTTCCAAAACTTACGGGGTTTTACTATGTTTTCAAAAGAAGTACAAATTGAAGCTGTCACAATGTATCTACAAGGTATTCCGCCTTACAAAATACGGAAAAAATTTGGCATTAAAGGCACAGACACCATTCGTAACTGGGTTACTAATATCAAGGAACTTGGTATTTATGGAGTAAACAACGCTAGTCGAAGTAAGACAAATTATCAATATTCCT
>NZ_JAMXDB010000002.1 GCF_024718545.1 Weissella fangxianensis | reverse complement strand
TTTCCGTATTTTATAAGGCGGAATACCTTGTAGATACATTGTGACAGCTTCAATTTGTACTTCTTTTGAAAACATAGTAAAACCCCGTAAGTTTTGGAAATTACTCCAACTTACGGGGTTCAGTTCAAAACTGACGCGACACTGTCAGTTTGTCCTTTTTTTATAAGGTAGTGGCGGGAATCGAACCCGTGATGACGGTTTTGCAGACCATTGCCTTACCACTTGGCTACACTACCATATACATTTGCTACCACGATTACATATTATAGGGGAAATGAAGCAAAGTTGCAATTGTCTAATTGAATTGTGTGGTAAGCCGTTTAGATAGGAAGTAGTAATAAGTTTAGTTTATTCATGATGTCCTAATCTTTTCAAATAGTCAGCAAAGGCTTCATTTTCGGCAGAAATACTGGCTTCTTTTGCTTTATACCAATTAATTTTGTCATTTAAAATTTGCAGATGATGCTGTATTTCGGAAAACTGAGTTAAAAAATCATTCTTAGTAGCCTTTAAAAGCTCAAGACGCTGTGGAATGGTACTATCTCCTTGTTCGCGCCAAATAATATATTGTTTAAGCTCTTTAACACTCATGCCAGTACCTTTTAAATGATTCAAAAATTTGAGCCAACTGACATCGTCTCCAAGGCCTGTTTCCGATATGCAATCGGAGGCAGGCTTTTTATTTAATTTGTTTTCTGATTAGATTTAGATTAAAATATATCGATTGATATTAATATATTGAAGCTATTATTTTCGTAACTTAAAGATATTACGTAAGCGATTAGCATTGTGCATGGTAGTGGTTGTTAGTATGATAATGTGATTTTATTTCCTGTATTATTTCGGATGTAATCATATCTTTTATATTCAATGATAATTGTTTCTTTCACGCTTTTTCTTATATTTGTTAAATTTGAACTTTACAAATTTTGTTATTAGAAATATTATAAATAAATGAAATATAAATGAGGAAGAGGTTGTGGATGGAATTTTTGTTGAGTTTTTTAATTGTAATGGTTTTTATGTTTGTTGGGGAATGGGCGTCCACGATAACTAAAGCTTATGTGCCATCAGTATTTGTTTCGGCTGTTTTATTTACCATTGGGTTCTGGACGATATTGCCCAAAAATGTTGTATCACAGGCTTCGTTTGGTAGTGAATTCGTTGCTGTATGTATTCCAATCTTATTGGTTCACTTAGGAACTATGATGAACTTACGCCAATTGTTGGATCAATGGCGTGCCGTAACGATTGCACTTACTGGTACTTTAGGGACAGTCGTGTTAACTCTTTCTCTAGGGACATTACTTTTTGATTGGCATACTGTTATAGCTGCTATTCCTCCCTTAACTGGTGGTGTGGTATCAGCAGTATTGATGACAGATGGGTTAAAAGCAGCTGGGCTAACCACGTTAGTAGCTTTACCAGTATCGATGTTTATCATGCATAGCATGATTGGATATCCACTGACATCTGTCATGTTGAAAAAAGAAGGTAAGCGATTAATAAAAGAGTATCAAACAATACCGGACAAACAAGCGGTTATAAATAAGCAATCAAGTAGCGATGATAATAAGCCACACAAATTGATACCTGAAAAATATAATACTAGCGCATTTATGTTATCTAAAGTTGCCGTCGTTGGACTGCTAGCCATTTTACTATCGAAGTGGAGTAACGATGCGGTTAACTCTAATGTTATCGCATTGATACTAGGAGTTATCGGTCGCCAAATTGGATTCTTAGAAAAGGATATTTTAAATCAAACCAAAGTGTTTAATTGGTTAATGTACGGTCTATTAGCTTATGTGTTCTCACAATTAAGTATTACAACACCATCTATGATGGGAACAATTATCGTGCAGATTTTGGTTTTAATTACTCTAGGAATCTTGGGAATGTTTCTTGCATCTTGGATACTTGCCAAACCAATGAAAATGTCAAAAGAAATGGCTTTTGCGACATCATTAACTGCATTATTTGGGTTTCCAGCAGATTACATTTTGACTTCAGAAGTAATCTCTCACTTAACTAAGGATGAAAGTGAACAAACTTATTTAACTGACCGTATGATGCCTAAGATGCTAGTTGGTGGCTTTGCGACAGTGTCTGTGGCATCTGTCATTATCGCATCTGTATTTCTTAAATTACTATAAAAAGGAGAACTAAAATGAAGGTACTATATCAAAACGCAAAGGTATTCACTGGTAAAAATACGGAGTTTGCCGATGGCATTGATTTTGCTGTAGATGAAGAAACTGGTAAATTTGTTTCTCCGGACAATACTGAAAAGACTGTGGATTTGTCTGGTAAATATGTTATGCCAGGTATGATTAATGCGCATACACATATTGTTGCTGATCCATATAATAAAATTGCTATCTTAGGAGATAAAAATGTGACAGCAGCTAAGTCTACGTTCTTAGCTTTGGGCAATTTGAAAAAGCTATTGTCAGATGGTGTTACGTACATTAGAGATGCTGGTTCTGTTTTTGATGTCGATATTGAGTTAGCTGATTTGGAAACTTCAGGAGACATACAAGCACCTGGCATTATTGGATCGGGAAATCCCTTGACGATGACAGGGGGACATTTTAGTAACGGTAGCTATGAAGTTGATGGTGTTGATGAAGTTCGTAAATATGCGCGTCTTGCTCTAAAAAAAGGCGTTCAAAATATTAAGATGATGGCCACCGGGGGCGTATCATTTAGTGGTGAATCACCTTGGGATGTGCAAATGACTGAAGAGGAATTACGTGCGGGAGTTGAAGAAGCGCATCATAAAGGACGTACGGCATGTGCTCATGCACAAGGTACAGAAGGTATTCAGAATGCTGTTCGTGCTGGTGTGGATTCTGTAGAACATGCAATATATTTGGACGAAGAAACGATTCAGATGTTTTTGGATAGTGGTACATATATTGTGCCCACTTTAACGGCACCTTGGGCTATAAATGAAAATGCTGAAGATTTGCCACCATTTATGGTAGAAAAGTCATTAGCTGTTTCAAAAGCCCATATTGAAAGTATCGGAAAAGCAGCAAAAGCTGGCGTTAAATTAGCAATGGGAACAGATTCTGGTACATCATATAATAACTTTGATAAAAATTCTTCTATTGAAGTAGCTATGATGGTAGATGCTGGTGCTACTCCGCTTCAGGCATTACAAGCAGCTACAATTAACGGTGCTGATTTGCTCAATGTTGCCGATAAAGCTGGATCTATTGAGCCAGATAAATTAGCTGATTTCATTGTTCTATCAGAAAATCCACTGGTTAATATTAGCGCATTACAGAATAAAAAGGATGTATACAAAAAGGGACAATTGTTTGTACAATAATAATCAGTTATCTTGAAATCAAGGGAGTATCCATAAGTGGATACTCCTTTTTTAGTACTGTAAAAGTTTAAGATAAGTGATATTAATTAAAGGGCGTATGTGTACCTGTCGAATACTTACTTATTATTAAATTTATAAAAATGGTCGGTAAACTTACTATATAGTAAGTTTACTGACCATTTTTGTTTTAACTATTAACTTCAATTATTAAGATTCAAAATAATAATTAGTAACTATCGTATTTTGATTATTCTTCTGAAAATTTTTGAACTAGATTTACCAAATAATAAGTACCCTGCTTAAAATCAGAGAGACGGATGTTTTCATTTGGCGCATGCGGTGTACTGCCGCTGTAATGAATGCCAAAACCGACGATTGGGATTTGTAGATGATTATAAAATGCTCTCATAGGGCCCGCACCTGGCTGATTTGGGATTAATGCTACCTGATTACCGAATAGTTCCTGAGCTAATTTATAATTTTGTTGCACAAACTCGTTTTCGAGGGGTGTCCGATGGGCTTCTTCTGATAAATTAAAATGAACTTGCAAATCACCAAAGCCATTGTGTTTCAATTGTTCTTGAATATAATAAGCTATCTTTTCGGGATCTTGTCCTGGTACTAATCGGCAATCCAACTTGGCTTTAGCGTATCGTGGAATGACTGTTTTAACACCAGATCCTTCGTATCCAGCGCTTAGCCCGTTAATAGTCATTGTGGGTTCATTCATTACGGCGTAGAAAGGCTTTTTTACAGGCAGTTCTCCATTGTTTACACCAAAAGTATCGATGACTGTTGAAGTATTGAAGCGTTGCTCCAATATTTCGATCTGTTTTTGTGTGTAGTCGCTCAATTGTGTAATACCATCATAAAAATGAGCAACATTAATTTGACGATCAGATCCATATAAACTAGCTAATCCTTGGACTAACCGCCAGGCAGCGTTATCTAGATAAGCTGCCAATGAAGAGTGTGCATCAGATGTGGCTGTACTTACATCCACATCAAAGGAGGTGATTCCTTTAGTTCCAGCGATGATTTGGAAGTTATCATCTTCATCCATGCCGCCACCTTCCCAAACAAATGCATCACATGTTAAATCAACAGCGGCATCTTGAACATACTTATCTATGTTGGGACTACCAATTTCTTCTTCTCCTTCAACCATAAATTTTATATTGCAAGGTAAACCACCGTTTTCTTGATAATAACGTACCGCTGCTAATCTGGATACTAGCTCTCCTTTGTCATCACAGATTCCTCGAGCATATACTTTATTATCTTTATAAGTGGGCTCAAAAGGATTAGTTTGCCATTCATCAGTTGGATCTTCCGGCTGAACATCGTAGTGATTGTAAAACAACAATGTTTTACCGGTATGTCCTTTGAAAAAGGCGTAGACAGCAGGGTTGCGGTATTCTGAATAGACTTTTACTTCACTAGCACCTAATTCTTTGAATTTCATTGTTAAGTAGTTTACAGCTTCTTGAATACCTTTATTTTGTGCAGATACACTTTGAATTCTGAAAAAATCAGCATCCTTTTTTAGTTCTTC
Source organism: Weissella fangxianensis (assembly GCF_024718545.1). GTDB lineage: Bacteria > Bacillota > Bacilli > Lactobacillales > Lactobacillaceae > Weissella > Weissella fangxianensis. The sequence goes on along the minus strand of NZ_JAMXDB010000002.1, from coordinate 115,718 downwards.
TTCAGCGTATTGATAAATGTTTTCTTGATTCATAAGAACCTCCTTTTTACAACAGTTTTAGAAAGAAAGAAGCGATAAAGACGGCAGCTACCGAAACTGTAGCAAACCCACCGACCAGCATCTTAGGCAACATGTTATCTAGTAAGAATATTTGTTCTTGCTTGTCTTTTGTTAGGTTGTTAACGACATCAGTAGTTAGAATATAATCTGATGGGAACCCGCACAAAGCAGTTAATGAGCAGGCAAATGCCATTTGACGAGACATGCCGAAGGGTTTAGCCAATAGGAATGATGCAATAAACATTCCTATTAGACCCAAAACAATGAGAGTAATTACTTGTAGTAGGATTTGCCCAATTGTTTGTGGTGTAGTTGCATTCAGTTCGGCCAAGATATATGCTAATAAACCATACATTAGCCAGTTGAAAACACCAGCTTTGTTCATCGCATTATCATCTAAGAAGCCAATTTCGTGGAAAATAACGCCAAAGATCAAACATAAAACATTGGCATTAATTGCGCCACCTAGCAAATCACTTATCCAATAACTGCCCGCCGCAATTATTGCCACTTTAGCTATGATGAAAGCAGAAGTTTCATAATCTTTACCAAAGCTAAAGAACTGATGACGTTTAGATTCGTCAGTTTTTTCGTTGATAACACTTGCCTGGGCTTTAGCAGGATCACTTGCATAAACTTTCTGTAAACGATGGCCTTCTTGTTTAAGCATTAATGAAATTAGTGGAAAACTAACAATATGATGTACAACAAACATTGACACAGGGTAAGCGACAATTGCAGTTAAACCAACAGACTTGATTCCTTGGGTCATTAATGCTGCTGACACGAGCCCACCAGTTAATGTTGGTACGGTAGCTAAAACTAAATTCTTACCAAAAAAAGCTAACCCAACGGATAGTGTTAATAACATCGTACCAGCGACGCCAATTAGTGCGATACAGACTGCTTTCCATTGCTGTAGTAATTTTTTTAAGTTCATTAAGGTTCCTAGATGAACTAATAGTAGACCAATGCAGATATTAACGAACGGGGTACTATAGGATACTTTTTCGATTAAATCTTTTGGTAATACTGTCCAAAATCCAATTAAAAAAATTAGTGCGGTAACAAAAATTGATGGTATCCATGATTTAGTCCTAGTTGAAATCCATTCACCAATAAACATTGCTGCCATGACAAAGCAGAAAAACAACAAATTTTCCATATAAACTCTCTCCTATAACAAGTAAATCAACATTATCTATGAGTTGTATCCCTTGGCTTATAGCCCTACACATATATATGTTTTTTTAAAAGGGGTAGTGTGATAAAAATATTTGATCATAATGTCATACCTTATCCTCTCCGTAGTTTTTTATTACTCAAAAAATAAAAAAGACCCCAGCTATTGAAAGCTGGAGCCTTTAAATCACTAGAAATAATTAATTAGTCTTAACCTAGTAAGTCCAGTTTCAAAGTTTCTGAAAAGGACTTACTGTTGAAGTCCCTTATGGAGCTAACACTAAGTCTAATAAATTGATAATAATTGCTGATATTTTATTTGAACTTGTGTTAATTACCATAACTTGGGCCTCCTTGATTAAGCTATAATTAGAATTATAATCTTATTTTAATTAAAATCAACAGTTGATTTGGATTTAAATTATTACGGGTGAATTGGTTATGAGTCGTCGGCTAGGTAAATAATTGATGAAGAATTATTTTGGATAAGATTTTTCTTGTTTTTTATGTAGTTGTAGAATATAAGGTAAGGGGTTGTAAAATAAGTCAGACGTTTCTATCTCTCTATTGAACGTCCCTCATCACTTCATATTCAGATAAAATTAAAATCATATGTCGTTAAGGGTTGCAAAGCTTGCGAAATATAGGTATAATAATTTCTGTTGTTAAGTTTACAGCAACGAGAAAATGGACGTTTAGCTCAGCTGGGAGAGCACCTGCCTTACAAGCAGGGGGTCACAGGTTCGATCCCTGTAACGTCCATTGGTCGCATGGTCTAGTTGGTTATGACGTTCGCCTGTCACGCGAAAGATCACGGGTTCGAATCCCGTTGTGACCGTTTATAATGGCGCGGTAGCTCAGTTGGTAGAGCATACGATTGAAGCTCGTAGTGTCGACGGTTCGATTCCGCCCCGCGCCATTTGACGATACAATGTATTGTCAATAATAACCATCTTTAAATAGGGGTATAGTTTAATGGTAGAACAACGGTCTCCAAAACCGTCGGTGGGGGTTCGACTCCCTCTACCCCTGTTTCTTTGATGATGGCGGTAGTGGTGAAGTGGTTAACACACCGGTTTGTGGTTCCGGCACGCGTGGGTTCGATCCCCATCTACCGCCCTCAGAGTTATTGATTAATAACTCTTTTTACATTTATATATGATAATAATTAAATATGCCGTTGTGGCGGAATTGGCAGACGCGCTGGACTCAAAATCCAGTTCTCGCAAGGGAGTATGGGTTCGACCCCCATCGACGGCATTCGGTACGACTGTTTACTAGCAATACGTTTATTTAATTATTACATGCCGTTGTGGCGGAATTGGCAGACGCGCTGGACTCAAAATCCAGTTCTCGCAAGAGAGTATGGGTTCGACCCCCATCGACGGCATATTTTAAGTTCTACAAACTTAGTTTGACTAGGTTTGTAGAACTTTTTTGTTTGGAATTGATGATGAATAGGCCAGCGTTGTATTTTCAGCGCTTGACAGTCGTATAATAATGCAGGTACACTTACACCAACAAATTCAGTGGAGGGTCATTATGAATCAATCAATGCTTAATGTAACAGCTTGTTTCTGTCGAACAATGCGCTTTATGCGATGTTCGGCCTGTTAGTATTGGTATTTTTTAAGGAATAATAACCTTAAAAGTTCAATACCCACTTGGCTGGGATTGAACTACGGGCGCGAAGTCTCTGATGAAAATCAGAATTTCGCGCCTTTTTTTATTAGGGGAAATTGAGACATTAACGAATAGGGGACAATAAAATGGAATTTGATACAAAATTAATTCATGGTGGTATTAGTGAAGACGAGTTTACTGGGGCAACATCAATGCCAATCTATATGGCATCAACTTTTCATCAAAATAAAATCGGTGAAGGTAAGTATGAATACTCACGTTCAGGTAATCCAACCCGTGAAGCGGTTGAAAAGTTAATTGCTGATTTAGAGGGTGGTACTGCCGGCTTTGCTTTTGCTTCAGGGTCTGCGGCCATCAATACGGTATTTTCACTCTTCTCAGCTGGGGATCATTTTATTGTTGGTAATGATGTTTACGGTGGTACCTTCCGTCTGATTAATTCAGTATTAAAGCGTTTTGGTATGACATTTACGATTGTTGATACCCGTGACTTGGAAGCTGTTAAGCAAGCTATCACACCAGAAACGAAAGCCATTTACTTGGAAACGCCAACTAACCCCTTATTGCGGGTGACTGATATTGCAGCGGTCGCTGATATTGCGAAGCAACATGGTATATTAAGTATTATTGATAATACGTTTGCGTCGCCTTATATTCAGCGGCCACTTGAATTGGGCGTTGATATCGTATTGCATAGTGCTTCAAAGTATTTGGGTGGACACAGTGATGTTATTGCTGGTTTGATCGTTACTAAAGACCCAGAGTTGGGAGAGCAAATTGGCTTTTTGCAAAATGCCATTGGAGGTGTTTTAGCACCACAAGAAAGTTGGCTGTTACAACGAGGCATTAAGACCTTGTCACTACGTATGCGGGCACATTTAAAAAATGCCCAAGCAGTTTTTGACTATCTAAATAAGCAACCCATGGTAAGTAAAATTTATTATCCAGGTGACCCAGAAAATCCAGATTATGAAGTCGCTAAGAAGCAAATGAATGGTTTTGGTGCGATGATTTCTTTTGAATTGCAACCAGGATTAGATCCTAAGGTATTTGTTGAACAGTTAAGAGTTATCACACTGGCTGAGAGTTTGGGAGCTATCGAAAGTTTGGTCGAAGTACCAGCTGTGATGACTCATGGTGCCATTCCACGAGACATTCGGTTACAGAATGGGATTAAGGATGAATTAATACGTTTGTCTGTTGGCATTGAAGACCAAGCAGATTTGTTGGCTGATTTGGCGCATGGGTTCCAATATTTAGCCGATTAAAAAGTTTAAATAACAAATTTTTAGCGAGAATGAAAGCGGTAACAGTGTTATAATTGATATGTGTTGTAAGGTATTATTAATGTATAAGTATAGAATTGAGGAATTTTGTATGACAATTAAAAATGTTACCGTTGCTGGTGGTGGTGTTTTAGGAAGCCAGATTGCCTTTCAAGCTGCCTTTACAGGTTTTAAAGTGACACTTTATGATATTAATGATGGCGCAATAGACCATGCCAAGCAATTGTTAGCTAGCTATGTACCCGAGTTTGAAGATTTCTATGACGATGGGGATAAAGCTTCAGCAGTAATCGACCAAATGTCATTTAGTACGAGTTTAGCTGAAGCTGTTGCTGACGCAGATTTGGTGATTGAAGCTATTCCTGAGAGTGTAAAAATCAAGGTTGATTACTACACGGAGTTGTCAAAGGTTGCTCCAGCTAAGACAATTTTTGCAACCAACTCATCAACATTTGTACCGTCACAGTTTGTGGAGTATGTTGACCGTCCTGAAAAATTCTTGGCCATTCACTTTGCTAATCAAATTTGGAAGAATAATAACGCTGAGATTATGGGGCATCCAGGTACTGAAGATAAGTATTTGGATGAAGTTGTCCAATTTGCTAAAGATATTCGGATGGTACCATTCCGCCTATACAAGGAGCAGCATGGTTATATCTTGAATTCATTGTTAGTGCCATTACTAGATGCCGCACAAAAGTTGTGGGTCAATGGGGTGTCTGATCCAGAGACGATTGATAAGTCATGGATGATAGCGACTGGTGCACCACAAGGACCATTTGCGATCCTTGATGTGGTTGGACTAAATACGCCTTACAATCTTGCTTTGGCTAAAGCTGATACAGATACACAATCTGCAGAAATTGCTAAGGCATTGAAGGCCATGATCGACGATGGTAAGACAGGTGCTGCATCAGGTGAGGGATTCTATCAATATCCTAACCCGGCATTTGCGGACCCCGATTTCTTGAAATAAAAATTATAAATTCTTAAGATAGAAACTGAGAACTAATGATGCGGTTCTCAGCTTTTTTTATATAAATGATTTTTGGAGAAACGAAATGACTAAATATCAAAATATATTGGTGACAGGTGGTGCAGGATTTATTGGCACAAATTTTGTTCGCTATGTGGTCGCTGAACATCCAGGCGTCAAAATAACAGTATTGGATAAGCTGACTTATGCCGGTAACGCCGAGAATTTAGCTGATTTACCAGCAGATCAGGTGAAGTTAGTTATTGGTGATATCAATGATGCAAAATTGGTTGATGAATTGGTACAAAAAGCAGATGCCATTGTTCATTTTGCCGCTGAGAGTCATAATGATAATTCGTTAAATGATCCGTCTCCATTTATGCAAACTAATTTAATGGGGACATTTACCCTGATTGAAGCTGCACGTCGTTATGATGTTCGCTTTCATCATGTATCAACGGATGAAGTGTATGGTGATTTGCCATTAGATAGTGCTAGTCATGATGAAAAGTTTACGCCATTGACGAGATATGATCCATCTTCGCCATATGCAGCAACCAAAGCCGGATCAGATATGTTGGTCCGAGCATGGGTGCGTTCGTTTGGTCTAAAAGCAACGATTTCAAATACATCGAATAACTATGGACCTTATCAACATATTGAAAAGTTTATTCCACGGCAAATTACTAATATTATTAGTGGTATCAAACCGAAGTTATATGGGAATGGTCGTAATATTCGCGACTGGATCCATGTTTATGATCATGTAACTGGTATCTGGGAGATTTTGGTGCATGGTAAGATTGGTGAGACCTATCTTTTGGGTGCAAATGGTGAACACGATAATTTGTTTGTCCTAAGGAAAATTTTACAAGCCATGGGAAAGTCACCAGACGATTTTGACTTTGTCAGAGACCGTGCAGGCCATGACTTACGGTATGCTATTGATGCTACGAAATCACGTCGTGCGTTGAATTGGCAACCAAAGTATACGGACTTTGATGAGGGGCTACAACAGACCATTGCTTGGTATCGTCAAAATCAAGCTTGGTGGCAAAAAGATAAAGCAAATGTAGAAGCTAACTATGCGAAAAATCAGCAATAAAGCAATCAAAATTCGTTCATAATGTTAACACTGTTTCACCCTAGAAAAGGGTGTAAAATGTACTTAGAAAGGGAGGAATGTAAAAATGTCACAAATTAATTTAGGTGGTTCTGGTTTGATGGTCCCAACGATTGCGTTGGGTGCCATGCGTATGGGGGAGAAATCAGACGCCCAAGCACAAGAAGTCGTTGAAACAGTGATGTCAAAGGGTGTTAACTTTTTTGATACCGCTGATATTTATGGTAATGGTCAGTCAACTTCAAAGTTAGCGGGTGCCCTTAAAGCAGCTGGCATTAAGCGTGAAGATATTATCCTACAATCAAAGGGTGGTATTTTATCAGACGAAGGACCCGTTGCTGGTGATGGTATTTTGGGCCCACGTTATGAATTCTCTAAGGATCATATCATTGCGTCGGTCGATGCTGAATTATCACGTTTGAATACAGATTATTTGGATGTTTTCTTATTACATCGTCCTGATGCATTGGTACAACCCGAAGAAGTTGCCGCAGCATTTGATGTTTTGTCAGCAGCTGGTAAGGTTAAGCAGTTCGGGGTTTCGAATATGAATCCTTGGCAAGTAGAATTGCTACAATCTGTCTTGGACCAGAAGTTGGTTGCTAATCAATTACAATTTGGTGTGATGCATACGGGGATGGTTGATGCAGGTCTGCATGTTAACATGTCAGATGCTCGGTCAGTTGATCATGACGGTGGTATCCTACCATATTCACAGTTAAAGAACATGACGATTCAAGCATGGTCACCATTCCAATACGGTATGTTTGAAGGTCACTTTGTGGATAACGATAAGTTCCCAGAGTTAAATGCCAAGTTGCAAGAAATTGCGGACAATCATCATTCAACTAAGAATGGCATTGCTGTCGCATTCATTTTGACAATGCCAGCAAACATGCAGGTTATTTTGGGTTCAATGACACCAAGTCGTTTGACAGAAATGATTGATGGTCGTGACGTCCAATTGACACACCAAGAGTGGTATGATATTTACTTTGCGGCAGGAAATGATTTGCCATAAGTTTGGATGCGTATAATATAAAATAAAAATTGCCAGGTACTTTATCAAAGCACCTGGCAATTTTTAGCTATCCATGGTGTGATATATTGTGAAGGGTACTTAATTATAAAATAGTTGCACACAAGTTAAGTTACAGGAAAACTAACGTCGAGCTATTTGCGTGTTGTTAGAGATATAATGGGTTATGCATTAAACTATGTTGGAGAATTGACTTGAAATGAAAAATATTAAGAGATTTTTTCTATTTATATTACTGGTTGTGATTTTAGGTAGCATTGGTTATGTTGGCTACCAGCAAAATTGGTTTGGTATCCATAATCAAATCGTACAAAAAATCCGTTCGCGGAAGATACAAGTTGATGACAGTCATAAGAAGATATCTCTAAATAAGCGTCAGAAAATCAGGAAACGACTGATGCGTGAAACACAACCTGGCTTGAAAAAGCAGGGGTTTGTTAGTGTGCCGACAGTTGGCATTTTAGAGCCAATTTTTAATGATGCCTATTCTGAAAAAGGACTGCAGGCAGGAGCTAATTATGCTAATCGAAGTGGTGCTGATCCGACTGGTAAACCAGAACCAGTTATGGGAGAAAGCAACTATGGGTTAGCCAGTCATAATTTTGATGATGGCCTAACAGGGTTTAGTGGTTTACAGCAAAACTATCAAGATGATAAACCTTATTTAGTGAATGGACGGCGTCAAACAAATGATTGGCTGAATCACAAAGTTATTTACTTAGCTAATGATCATGGTATTTATGAGTATCGTATCAAGCAACAATATTTAGTTAAGGCTGATAACGTACATGTACTTGATCCAACTAAGCAGCCACAAGTAACAATTGTGACGTGTCTATTTCCAAGTACGTCCTATCGCATTATTACAACAGGATATTTGAAACATAGTTATTCATGGAAGAAAGCACCCAATCAGGTTATGCAATATTTTGACTTAACGAAACAAAAAACTAATGCCCATGCTGATTGGTACAACCCAGGTGTTGAAGAAGGCGTTAATGGCGATGCCGGTGGTACAAAAACAGTGAAATAACGGTTGAATGAGATAATTTTTCTAGAACCTACCACTTAACAAGGATAAAAAAGTTGTGTTATTGTATACGCGTGGTAATCAAATGCTACACCACGGGAGGTTATTAACAATGAAAAAGCAAGTTGCAGTTCTTGTTACTGATTTTGTAGAAGATGTTGAGTATACTGATCCGGTTACAGCAATTGAAGATGCCGGCCATGAAGTGACGTCAATTGGCTTTGAACAAGGAACCGTCACAGGAAAGCATGGTACAGAAATTACGGTCGATAAGGCAATTTCTGACGTAAAGCCAGAAGATTTTGATGCATTATTCATCCCAGGTGGTTTTTCACCTGATCAATTGCGTGCTGATCAACGATTTGTTGATTTTGTTAAATATTTCATGGCAAAGAACAAGCTAACCGCAAGTGTTTGCCATGGTCCACAATTAATGATCCAAACAGGGTTAGTACACGGACGGACAATGACTTCTTACCTAACAGTACAACCTGATTTGTATTATGCTGGGGCCCGTATTGAAGATAAGCCAGTGGTCATTGATGGTAACTTAATTACTAGTCGTGAACCTAAGGACTTGCCAGTATTTAATGATGCAGTCGTCGCTGCTCTTGGCTAGTCTAATAAGTCGTTTTGTTTTTAACTATTAATTATCTTTGTTAAAATAACGCCATATCCTAGCAGGATTAATTAGTTTTATTTACCAAGGAGGATTCTATTTATGACTGAGAACAACAAGAAATCAGAAGAAGTAGAGCAAGATTCTCAAGAAGAGGAAACAACACAATTTAGTCCACAAGAGGAAGTTAAGGGAAGACCAGCACCAGCCAATTATAAAGAGGCTGATTAGTGTTTGTATAATCATTTTTAATGAAAAACAGAATATCATATTGATTTAGATTTAGTTCTGGCAGGAATTGTGAAAGCAATTCTTGTCAGAATTTTTTTGTTTATCACTTTATGAATAAAAAACGGTGATAATTCTGTCTGATATTTAGTCTTATAATTTTAAAAAAATATGGAATACGGGACTAAAATCAACTTGTGAAAAAATATTTTGGGATTTTTTTTAATGAGCTTTTGTTAAAGACTTACATTATGTAAATTATATAAAACAAAAAAATGTAAAACAGTTTCACAGAACTGAATCATAAACATTTATTGGTAGGCGATTTGACAATGTTTTTCTACTAAATGATAAAAACAAAGTTATATGAGTACTAACTTATGAACTTTTTGTGAAGTTTTTAATGATATAAATTGAATTAAAATTGAACATTGTGAATTTTTTTATTTCGTTGTAACCTAGTTGTGAAGTTAGAAACCGCTTACATAAATGACGACATTAAATTTAAATGTTTTGTAAATGTGTAAGTCATCCATAAGTCATCCAATAGGGGGATATTAACTATGCCAAAATACGTATTATCAATTGATGAGGGGACTACAAGTACTCGAGCTGTCATTTATGACAAGAAGGGTCAAGTGATTGCATCGGCTCAGCGTGAGATCACAATGTTCTATCCAGAACCAGGTTGGGTTGAGCAAGATGCTAATGAAATTTGGATTGCTGTCCAAGCAGTTATTGCCACAGCGTTGATTCAATCAGGAATTCACCCAGGTGATATTTCCGGAGTAGGTATTACCAATCAACGTGAGACGACAATTGTTTGGGATAAGGAAACTGGATTACCAATTTATAATGCGGTTGTTTGGCAATCACGTCAAACAGCACCAATTGCGGAAAAGTTAATTGCTGATGGTTATCAAGACATGATTCAAGAGAAGACTGGTTTAATTCCAGATGCATACTTCTCAGCAACGAAGATTCGTTTTATTTTGGATCAAGTCAGTGGTGCTCAAAGCCGTGCTGAAAATGGGGAATTGCTATTCGGTACGATTGATTCTTGGTTGGTATGGAAGTTGACCGGTGGTGAAGTTCACATTACCGATTATACCAATGCTTCCCGTACAATGATGTTTGATATTAAGAATTTGAAGTGGGATCAAGATTTATTGAACCTATTGAATATTCCATCACAGATGTTGCCAGAAGTTCGTCAATCTTCAGAAATTTATGGAACTGCCATTCCAGTTCACTTCTTCGGTGCTGAGGTACCAATTGCTGGAATCGCTGGTGACCAACAGGCAGCTTTGTTTGGTCAATTAGCACTTAATAAGGGTGACGTTAAGAACACTTATGGTACTGGTGCTTTCGTTGTCATGAATACGGGTGATGATGTAAACATTTCTAAGAATGGTCTATTAACAACCATTGCTTACGGAATGGATGGCAAAGTAACCTATGCTCTTGAAGGATCAGTCTTTGTTGCTGGATCAGCCTTGCAATGGTTACGTGATGGTATGCGGGTCATTGAACAAAGTCCTGAAAGTGAAGACATGGCCAATGCTTCTACCGATGAAGATGAAGTTTACGTTGTACCTGCCTTTACCGGATTAGGAGCACCTTACTGGGATTCAGAATCAAGAGGATCAGTCTTTGGTTTGACACGTGGAACAACGCGTGAGGATTTCGTAAAGGCAACTTTGCAATCATTAGCTTACCAGAGTCGTGATGTTGTTGATGTGATGCGTAAGGAAACGGGACTTGATATTGCCAAGTTGCACGTCGATGGTGGTGCATCAATGAATAATTATCTCATGCAATTCCAATCAGATTTGCTACAAACAGAGGTATCACGTCCTGCCAATGTTGAAACGACGGCGATAGGTTCAGCATTCTTAGCTGGTCTAGCAGTTGGTTTCTGGAAAGATGTTGATGAGTTAAAGACAATGACGCAACAATCAACTGAATTTAAGCCAGAAATGGCAGAAGATGATGCTGATGAGTTGTATGAAGGATGGCAAATGGCTGTGAAGGCAACACAGACCTTTAAGCCTAAGAAGCGAGGCAAGAAATAATGCAGTTTAAAAGTGATCAGCGCATATCAGCAATCCAAAAACTGAAAGAAGACGACTTTGATGTTGTCATCATCGGTGCTGGAATTACTGGTGCTGGTATCGCGCTTCAAACAGCCGCTTCCGGATTACGGACAGCGATTATTGATATGCAGGATTTTGCTGAAGGAACTAGTAGTCGTTCAACAAAATTAGTTCACGGTGGTATTCGTTACTTAAAGACGTTTGATGTTGATGTGGTTGCTGATACAGTTTCGGAACGTGCGCGTGTGCAGCACGTTGCACCACATATTCCGCGTCCATCACATATGTTAATGCCACTTTATGATGATGCTGAAGCAACATTTACGCCAATGAGTGCTGAAGTTGCGATGGGAATTTATGATAAGTTAGCTAACGTTCCTAAGGATAGTCCTTATGTGCATCGTTTATTATCGGCTGAAGAAGCCCATGATTATCTACCAATGTTGGATAGTGAAGGACTAGTGGGCTTAGCCATTTATCTAGATTATCAAAATAATGATGCCCGTTTAACAATTGAAAATATTAAACAATCCGTTAGTGATGGTGCAGTTGCTGTTAGTCATTTGAAGGCAACTTCAGTTACTCCTGATGGTTCTGGTAAGCGTATTAGTGTTGTAGATACATTGACTAAGGAATTATTTGATATTAAAGGAAAAGTTGTGATCAATGCGGCTGGACCTTGGCACGATTCGATTACAGAATTTGCGGATGAAACAACACAAGATGCTATTCGCCCAACTAAGGGTGTGCATTTAGTGATTAATCAGGACCGTTTGCCAGTACCAAATACAGTATACTTTGATTCTGGTTTCCATGACGGCCGTATGTTATTCGTTATTCCACGTGCAAATAAGACGTACTTTGGAACGACAGATACCGATTATACCGGTGATTACTTACATCCAAAGGTCGAGAAAGCCGATGTGGAGTATCTATTGACGGCCATGAATAACCATTTCCCTAATGCAAATATCACTGTTGATGATATTCAAGCAAGTTGGGCAGGACTACGACCATTGATTGGTGGTACCGGTGATTATAACGGGAATACCAAAAAGAAGGTTTCCTCTGATGAAAATCTACATGCATTAGATGAAAAGCTTAATAAGTATTTCAAGCATGAGATTGATCGTGAAGCTGTCGATGAGCAACTAGAAAGCTTAGCAGGTAATAAAAAGAGTACTTCAAGTGTCTCACGTGGTTTCCAAATTAAGGCAGAAAACGGCATTGTCAATGTGTCAGGGGGTAAGCTTACTGATTACCGTTTGATGGCAACGGAGACAATGGCAGAAATCGCAAAGATTTTTGCTGATAAATTTGAAAAAACGATTACACCAATTGATGCCACACAGTACCCTGTTTCAGGTGGTCATTTTGATCCAAACAATGTTGATGGTGAACTTGAAAAGTACGCTGAAGAGTTAATGAAGTATGAAGTGAATGAAGTGAAGGCTAAGGAGATTGCTAGCCTTTATGGATCTAACACACCTGAAATTATTGAATATATCAAGACAGGTGTTTCAGCGCCTAAGTTATCTGTTGCTGAAACAAGTATGTTGCATTATGCCATTGAAAAAGAATTTGTTTTACGTCCAATTGATTACTTCCTACGACGTACAAATTACTTATTGTTTAAGTCAGAGGACTTGGCACGTCTTGAAACGCCAGTGATTGATGAAATGGCTAAAATGTTATCTTGGTCTGACGAAACAAAGCAGGCAATGACAGAAGAATATATCAGCGCACGTGATGAATCACAATTAAAAGCGCTAAAAAAGGAGTTTAAATAATGTCAGAGAGAATTCCTTTAATTGTTGCAAATTGGAAAACAAATAAAAAAGTAGCAGAGGTCTATGATTTCTTACAAGAAATTCAAGGAAAGTTACCAGATGCTAAAAAAGTAAAAGTCGGGATTGCAGCACAAGATATTTATTTGCATGAGATGGTTAAGCAAAGTAAAGAACTAAAACTACCAATTTCAGTGATTGCTGAAAATGTTCACTGGGCTGACGAAGGTTCTTATACGGGTGAAACTTCACCAGCTGCCTTGGCAGATATCGAAGTTTCAGGATCAATTATTGGCCACTATGAGCGACGCAAGATGTTTAAAGAAACCAACGGATCAGTGGGACTGAAGGTTACTGCATCGCTACGTAATGGGCTAATTCCAATTGTTGCCATTGCTGAAGATACCACACGTTATAATCCAGATGACGAAGATATGGCACCTTTGACCGAAATTGCGGTTGGATTAGCCGGTGTTGATCGGCAAAGGGCAGAGAATATTGTGATTGCATATGAGCCAGCTTGGGCAATTGGTGCCGCCGAAACACCTTCATTAGAAGTTATTGAACATGCAGCACGGGTTATCCGTAAGTCGTTAGCCATCTTGTTTTCACAAGAAGTTGCTGATAAGATTCGTATTCAATACGGTGGTTCAGCTACACCAGAGAATTCAAAGGATATTCTTGAATTAGACGATATTGATGGATTATTAATTGGGCGTGCGTCACTTGAACCAACTGCATTCTTGAGTATGGTTAACGATGCTATTTAGGGGAAAATAAAAAATGAAAAAGAAAATCTTTGGGGAAGCTTTTGGAAGTGCATTGTTGGTCTTCTTCGGACCAGCTTTGGTAGTTATGGGTGGGTATAATGACCTATTAGGACCTTCACTTGGATGGGGTGTTTTGCTAGCCGTTTTGGTTTATGCATTTGGTCCATTATCAGGTGCCCACTTTAATCCAGCTGTTACACTCATGATGTTTTTAACGAAACAAATGAAAGCTGCTGAAACGCTTATTTACATCGTTTCACAATTAGTTGGTGGTTTGATTGGTGGTTTCTTCTTGGCTTGGACTTATGGTGCTTACCTAAAGGGTGCCGGTTTAAGCTGGGCAACTGAAGTCGCTAAGAATAACTTGAACGCAACAGTATTTCCTAATATTTCAGCTGGTACAGCGTTTGTTGTTGAGGTGGTTTTGACCACAGTACTGTTAGTGGTTGTCTTGGTATTGAACAATGATAAGACTAAGGTATATAACCTACAGGCACCAATCGCTATCGGGTTAACGATCGCCATTTTGGTTTTCGCTGCTGGTAACTTAACTGGTGCATCAATGAACCCGGTTCGTTCACTATTCCCAGCTATTTTCGCTGGTGGTTTGGCCATGGACGATTTGTGGGTATATCTAACAGCACCATTTGTGGGATCAATTATTGGGGCATTGATCGATCGTTACATTTTGCGTGATTAAGATATTTAGATTATAAATAAACTTTAATTAGTAAAATCCCGTTTCCGATATTTTATTGGAAACGGGATTTTTTTTTTTGGATGTGGTCTACAATTTCTTGATGGTATCAGGATTTTTTGTTGAAAAGGGTAGCAGTTTATCAATAACACCGTGGTGCAAAATGTCCATCGCAAAAGGGTATAAATCACTTATTGGAATCATGTCTTTTTGTTCATGCCAAAACTTAAGTAAAAAAATAAAGGAATCAGCAATATATTCTAAGGAAAAGGCAACCTCAACGTTATCCTGGTTTTGAATACCTAACGTGTTTTTTATGATATTGACGAGCGTTTGTTTTATTTTTGTAGAAAACTCATTATGATGACTCTTTTGAATCAATAAAAAAAGTAAATTTCCTTTTGATTCAAAGTAATGGATAACGAGTTGCATAAATCCTTCAATTGTTGCTTTTTCGAAATTTTGTTGAATGTAACGGCTAAAGGATTCGATTTCTTCTTGTTCGATTAAATCTAAGAGAGCATAAATATCAGTGAAATGAATATAAAAGGTACTTCGATAAACGTTTGCACCGTCAGTAATTTGTTTGATAGTAATTTTTTCAATATCTTCTTGGTTGTAGAGCCGCAAAAAAGATGTTTTCAAAGCCTGTTTTGTTTTTTCGTTTTGTTGTAATTGCTTATTCATTGACTTATCCTTCCGGACGACATTTAGAAAAAGATTGTCGCTTGAGATTATACTATATGTTGTTATTCTAACAGTATAAATTAAAAGACACCTTGTCGTCTTTCACGTAAGCGTGTTGATGATAAAAGATATTAATATTTGGGAGGATAACACAATGGGGAACTTACAAGTAGACTGTCAAATTAACGGACAAGAAGTTAGTATTGATGAATTAAAGCTGATGAGATATGAACGTAACAAGCATGTTTTACATGAAATGAAGGATTTAGGTGCTTCAGTAGCGGGTGATGATGGCGAATTGTCTCATTCGGCAATTGAACAACTAAGTTATGCTAATGCAAATAAAATTAATATGGCAACACGTGGCAAATATAGTCCAACTGAAATAGAAAATTTATACCAAGATAAGATTAAAATTGCTGAAAATATGTGGCGTAATATTTGCGCTGATTTTGATCTAAAAACGAGTCCGGTAAAAATTAGTCAAACATATATGAAAATAGAGGGAGTCAATCCGGATTTAATTATTAATGGCAATCCATCTCCAGCAGAAAAGGCCTCAGAAACGCCAGAAGAAAAGATGAAACGGATTGCTAAAGAAGCTTCTGCCACGGCATTGGAAATGCACCCAGAGCACTTTTTTGTAACTACTGGTCCTAATGGTTTATATGGTATGGAAACTTTTGGTATGTATGGTGAACCATTCCCACAATTAATTACGCCGGGAGATCTTGATCAAGTACCAATCGATAGAGATGAAAGTTATCCAGTTGTTTCTACTGGACTGCCCACTTTATTAGATGGCACACCACTTTATACTATTCCCTTCCATCAGTATAAACCTTTGGAAAATGGTATTGAATTAAAACTAGCTGTCGTGATGCCAGAAGCAACACCTGATGAGATTGTTTCTGGCCATGCTATCCATTTGGCAACGGAATTTTTGCGAACAGCAGAAATGAATGCCCAATAGAAAGGAGCCCATTGGCATGGCTAAAGTAAGACTAATGAATCAAACAAGTGACTTTGAAAATTTTGGTGTAAATCCACATCAAGTCGAACCATGGGAAGACGCAAAGCGAGATGATGATCGTGCGGGCGTTTACGAGTGGTGGTATTTCGATATGATTTTGGATGATGGCTCAAAAGCAGTCATTCATTTTAATACTAAAGATAATAAAACAATTGGTAAGGATGGTACGATTCCATCAGTTGTTATTAAAATTACTTCTCCAACAGGAAAAGAATTTAAAGACAATGTCATTTTAAAAGCAGAAGAAGCAAGTTTTGGTAAAGAGCAATGCGACGTGAACTATGGTCCGCATTATGTCAAAGGTGATTTGCAGGATTATCATATTTATGTTGCGCCAACGGGTGGTGTCAATGGTACTGACGGTGCTGGTGGGACTGGTGAAGCATCTAGCGTTGGTGCTGATTTGATGTTACATAGTACTTCTAGTGCATGGCGTCCCGGTGCCGGTGGTTTTGCTTTTGACGAGGATGAAAAAGGATATTTCACTTGGCTATGTGCTGTACCAAGAGGTCAAGTAACGGGGACTTTATTTTATGATGGTGAAAGTCATCAAGTGACTGGTGCTGGATATCATGATCATCAATGGGGTAATATGAAGCACTTTTCTACTTGGGACCATTGGTTGTGGGGACGCCAAGATTTTGGTGATTATACTTTGTTGATATTTGATATTGGTACTCAAAAAACGTTTAATAATCAGCGTTTACCAATGATGTTCTTGGAAGATAATGACGGTAATCTATTATTTGAGAATACGGATCACGCTCCTAAATGTCAGGTGCTTGAAGAATATAAAGAAAAATTATCTGGTAAAAGTTACCCTAAAAAGGTTGCCTATGAATTTAAACAAGGTGATAAAACGATTAAATATGTCATTACCCAAAAAGAAGAATTGGAAGCAAGGGATGCTGCCGCAGAGATGCCAAAACCTTTGAGTTGGGTGCTTGAAAAGGCCAAAAAGTTGCACCCATCCACAACCAGAAATTTCGCTCATGGAGAATTGATCTATGATGATGGTCAACAAGTCATTAAGCGCGAAGGCGATATGATTTATGAATTTATTTATATGGGCCTAACAGCTAAAGACCAGATGGAAAATGGCTAATATGTTATGAACTTTCTAAAACACAAAAGGGGGACAATACAATGGTCAAAGCACGGTTAATGAATAAGGCAGACGATTTTAAAAAGTTAGGTGTTAATCCTAATGCGGTGGAAATGTGGGAAGATGGTAAACGTAATGATCCTAAACCGGGCTATGGTGAAGAGTACTATTTTGATGTTATTACAGAAGATGGATTTAAAGTAGTCATTTATTTCCATGCTAGCAGTCCAATGGATAAAATAGATGGGTATACACCTGAAGCAGGTATTATGGTGACAACTCCTGATGGTAAAACCCATTCTGAAGGGTTTTTAATGAAATATGAACCTGAGCAAATACATTTGGGGACAGAAAAATGTGATATTCAAGCCGGCCCACACACCGCAACGGGTGATTTTAAAACTTATGATGTGCATATCGAGCCCGAAAAAGGTATTGGTGCTGATTTACACTACGAAGCATTGGTTGATCCGTTTAGACAAGGTACTGCAGAGGTTGCATTAGGTGAACATGATGAGTATTTTTATACAGATCTAAGTGTACCTAAGTTAACGGTTACGGGTACGGTGTTTGTTAACGGTCAAAAATATGATATTAATGGTCAAGGTTATCATGATCATCAATGGATGAACATTTCGCAATTACAAGCTTGGCATCACTGGTTATGGGGACATTTATATACTGAACATTACACGGTTGTTATTTATGATTTTGTGACGAGTGAACGTTTTGGTTTCGCTAATGTGCCATTATTTGGAGTTTTTGATAATCAGACTGGTAAGTTGATTTTTGAGACAGATGGTAATATGAATCGGCAAACAGAAGTATATCTACAAGAAAAAACGCAGAAAGAGTTCCCTAAAGTTTCTAATTATATTTTTAAAAATCATGATGGTACTGAGGTTGAATTTAGGGTAGAAGCCAAAGAAGAAATAGAGATTCGTGATATGTATGGTGATGCCCAACCAGAAATAAGGCAACGATTTGATGCGATTGGGCTTAAGCCAGCGTACGTGCGTTATTTTGCCAAAGGGTCACTGACTTTAGCAATAGATGGACAAACAATAACAGAGTCTGGTGATATGATTTATGAATATCCATATATTGGTAAAGAAGATGAACGTGCAAATGTTTAGGATGAGCTAGAGAGGTAGTGTTACATTCAAATAAATTGATTTTAGTTAAAAGGCGAAGCTTATTCTAGCTCTGTGTAAAATAGCGTGAAAAATAGTGAAATCAATTAATTAGGTTTGTGAACAGCTCAATTCATTGAAACTACCAGCTTCAGAAATTGTGAATTTAGTGTTTATGTCTGTCAGTCAAACTAACTGAATTTAGTATAGAATCCCTAAAGGACATCAATAAATACCTTGTATCTGTTTTTTTCGTCGATTACATTTTACGCCGGTATCTTATTGGTGTCTTTTTGTTTGTGAAAAAGGCAAAATGAAAAACGCGAAATTTTTATTTTCACGCTAGAAAGTATAGAGCTGTCAAATCCCGTTTCTGACATTTTATTGGAAATGGGATTTTTTTCTGTTATTAATCTTTTTTAAAAGTATCACGATAAATCAGCATTGGTGTCATTAGGGTGGTCGTTTGCATAGTTTTGTTAAAGGAAATCATATCATCCAGTTTATCAAAAGCAGTAGCCACCAATTGTTGGATATCAATATGGAATGTTGTTAATGCTGGCTGCGTATACGCAGCACTGGCACTATCGTTAATACTAATAATTGCTATTTTATGGGCTAAATGAGGATCCACTTCATTTAGTGCATTGAGGACACCAATTGCTAGGGAATCAGAACTGATAAATAAAGCATCAATTGCTAAACCACTTTTAAAGATATTGGCAATTTTTTGACCAATAGTTAAGCCGCTAGACATTGTAAAATCATGGGCCTGAAATAACAGGTCAGCATTATATAAATTAGCATCCGTCATAATATTTTTAAAGTAGTTTAAACGGCTATCAAGACGTACAACTTGGTTATTAGGTATGTTAGTTGACCAATACCTTCCTGTTACAATACCGATGTTGGTAAAACCGCGATTAATAAATAAATTTACGGCCTTGGTGGTTGCGTACTCTAGATCCGGTTGGACAGAGCTAAAGTGTTCAGGATTGGGATTATCATCGATGAATATAATGTGAGAAAAATTTTGACGTAATTGTTGTAACTGTAATGTATCAAAATAACCAACGGCGATAGCCCCATCAAACGCCATGCTATCTGTACTATCTGGGGTATTCATAAATGTAATGTCGATATATTCTTGCTTGGCATATTCAGTAATACAGCGACGAAAATCATAATAGTAAACATCTTCAATTTCATGTTGAGGGTTCAGGCTAAAAAATACGGCAATTTTGTATTGCCTTTTGATTTCTTGTGGTCGTAAGGGATAATGTAATTTTTTGGCAGTTTCTAATATTTTTATTCGTGTGTTCTCTGACACGGATAATGTTTCATCGTGATTTAATAGCCGGGAAACCGTGCTTTGAGAAAAACCAGCAACGAGAGCAATTTCTTTAATTGAGGTCATGATACATCCCTTTATAAATTATTGGTAAATAATTTTACTAACTAATACTATACCATTTGTGGAAAACGCTTACAATGTAGATTAGGAATGAAATCGTTCAAAATACGTTGGGGGGTTAGTTATGAAAGAAATAACATCATTTGGACATGGTGGTGATTATAATCCAGAACAATGGTTAGATCATCCGGAAATTATTGCACAGGATTTTGAGTATTTTAAGAAAGCACATATCAATACAATTACGGTTGGTATTTTTTCGTGGGCGCAATTAGAACCAAATGAAGGAAATTACCAATTTAATTGGTTAGATGATATTTTTGATCGTGCTGAAGAGCAAGGTATTAATATTATTCTGGCAACACCTAGTGGCGCTCGACCACGTTGGTTAGCTGATACATACCCAGAAGTATTGCGAGTTGACGAAAATGGTCAGCGTAACTTATTTGGTGAACGTCATAATCATTGTTATACGAGTCCAATTTATCGTGAAAAAATTCAAGCAATTGATCGGAAATTAGCTGAACGATATGGTCAGCGTAGCAATTTAGTCTTGTGGCATGTTTCTAATGAATTTGGTGGCGCATGCTATTGTGATTTATGCCAAAACGCCTTTCGTCATTGGCTACAAGAAAAATATCAGACTCTTGAAAATCTAAACAAAGCTTATTGGGCAACATTTTGGAGTCATACGTATACCAATTGGGATCAGGTTGTTGCACCATCCCCACGTGGCGATCAAAACTTATTGGGACTAAATCTAGATTGGCATCGCTTTGTCTCAGATCAAACAATTGACTTTTATGAAGCGGAGGCAAAGGTGCTGCGTGAGGTAACGCCTGATATTAAAATAACCACTAACTTTATGGGTGGTAACCCAGATTATGAGCATGTTTTCTTTGATTTGGATTACCAAAAATTTGCTGAACACGTTGATATTGTTAGCTGGGACTCATATCCAAGCTGGCGAACCGATAATAAAAGTTCAGTACAGTTGGCGATGAATACGGCAGCCATGAATGATGTCATGCGTAGTTTAAAGCATGATAACTATATGATTATGGAAAGTACACCGTCGCAGGTTAACTGGCATCCATTTAATCGTCCAAAGGCGCCAGGTATGCATCGTATGGGTGCCTTGCAAGAAGTCTCGCATGGGGCCAATGCAATTAATTATTTCCAACTACATCAATCGCGAGGCTCTTCGGAAATGTTTCATGGTGCAGTTATCGGTCATAATTTACGAGATGATACACGGATTTTTAAAGAAGTGACGCAAGTTGGTGATAATTTAGAGCATCTACAACCAGCATTAAATGCAAAAGCTTATCCGGCTAAGGTAGCGATTGTATATGATTACGACAATATGTGGGCATTAAGTGACGTTCGTAATTATGCTAGTCAAACTATTAAATACTGGCAAACTATTCAGGAACAATATCAGTATTTCTGGGAACATGATGTGCCAGTTGAATTTATTAGTACATCAGATGAACTAACAGATTATAAATTAGTTATTGATCCAATGCATTTTATGATGACTGAAAAATTTACCAATAAATTAAAAGAGTATGTTGCACAAGGCGGTACGGTTGTTGGTACGTATATCACGGGACAGGTTGATGAACGATACCTTGCATATTTAGGGGGCTGGCCACAAGCTTTGCATGATATTTATGGTGTTGAGCCGATTGAAACAGACACATTATATCCATCACAACGTGTCGCAATCGAAGCAGGTCAAGTAAGTACCCAAGCGCATGATTATGCCACAGTATTGGAAGTAGATCAGGCAACGGTGATTGCTAAGTATACGAGTGAATGGTATGCCGATACTGCGGCAATCACAAAAAATCAGTACGATGGTGGGCAAGCCTATTACGTTGGCGCTCGCTTCGATAGTGAGTTTATGG
This sequence comes from Weissella fangxianensis, assembly GCF_024718545.1. GTDB lineage: Bacteria > Bacillota > Bacilli > Lactobacillales > Lactobacillaceae > Weissella > Weissella fangxianensis. The sequence goes on along the minus strand of NZ_JAMXDB010000002.1, from coordinate 93,896 downwards.
CTAGATTTTATGCCACATTGGTCACAGAGTTAGATTTGCAGGTGCCAGCCGCAATTCATAAAACAGATGTGGCTATTCATATTAATGTACGTGCGGACGAACAAGCGAGTTATTATTTTGTAACTAATTTTAGTGATGTGGAACAAACATTTACAGTTACGACACCAATGCAAGATCTCTTAACAGGGACAACAGTGGGTGTTGGCACGTATAGCATGTCAGCTTATGATGCAAAGGTATTGGTTAAATAAGGTTAATAAAGGGAATTTTTATGAGTAAGATTAGTTATAAAGAGCGTATTGGATTTGCGTTAGGTAACCTAGGTCATTCAGCTTTTTATGGTGCATTAAGTACGTACTTTATTGTGTACGTGACCTCGGGGATGTTTGCGGGTGTTGAAAAATCAATTGCTAACAAGTTGATTGGTTTGATTACAACATTAGTTGTTATTATTCGATTGGCGGAAGTTGTTTTAGATCCAATTCTAGGTAATATTGTTGATAATACACGTACCAAATATGGTAAATTTAAGCCTTGGCTTTTAATTGGTACCATTGTGAGTGCGATTTTGTTAGTTGTTTGTTTTACGGGTATTTTTGGATTATCAAAGGTTAATTGGTTGTTGTTTGCGATTGTTTTCGTGATTATTTTCGTTGCACTGGATATTTTCTATTCATTTAGTGATGTGGCCTATTGGGGGATGGTGCCAGCCATTTCTGAAAACAGTCAAGAACGAGGCGTTTTCACAGTTTTAGGTACTTTTACTGGAACAATTGGTTGGAACGGATTAACGATTATCGTTGTGCCAATTACGACTTACTTTACTTATCTTGCAACTGGTAAACACGACCAAGGGAATGCAGGTTGGTTAGCATTCGCAATTATTATTGCTTTGTTGGCTGTTCTATGTGCATTAGCGACAGCGTGGGGCACAAAAGAGAAAAATAACATCATTCGTGATTCAGCTAATAAAGAAAAAACGTCAATTAAAGATGTTTTTGTAGGTATTGCAAAGAATGATCAAATGCTGTGGACGTCGCTAGCCTATTTGATGTATTCCGTTGCGTACGTTGCTACTAACGGTGTTTTGTTCTACTACTTTAAATTTGTGCTTGATAAGCCCAACCAATTCTGGATTGCAGGTGTTGTTGCGACGATTGTTAGTTTCTTTACAGCACCCCTGTATGGTTTCATGAATAAGTTTATTCCACGTAAAGTGTTGTATTCTATCGGACAAATTGCCATGATTTTGTCTTACGTTATTTTCTTAACGGCACATGATAACTCAACTTTGATAACTATTGGGTTAGTATTATTTAACTTTAACTATGCGCAATTAGTTACTGTCCTAACATTGACTGATGCAATTGAGTATGGGCAATTACGAAATGGTATTCGTAACGAAGCGGTGACATTATCTATCCGACCACTATTAGATAAAATTTCAGGTGCCTTTTCAAATGGAATTGTTGGATTTATTGCGGTTGCAGCAGGTATGACGGGTTCGGCGACTGCTAAGGACATGTCAGCAGGAAATATTCACACATTTGAGTTGTTTTCATTTTATACACCGCTAACGTTGGCATCATTAGCCTTAATCATTTTCTTGTGGAAGGTTAAACTGTCCGAAAAAATGCATGCCGAGGTTGTTGACCAACTTGAAGAAAAGCTAGCAACTGATAATATTAGTGTGCCAGTAGATCCGATTGCCATTAAGCATCAGGCAATTATTGCGCCAGTTGATGGTGAGATAACGGCTTTAGAAGCGCTAAAGCACACAAATCAGGATTTGGCGTTGTTCCATGGTACTGGATATGCAATTAAACCAGCAGCAGGCGAGGTTTATGCACCGTTTGATGGTAGAATTCGCTTTACCTTCTCAACGCAACATGCGTTTGGTATTGAATCTGATAATGGTTTGTCAGCGATTATTCATGTGGGTATTGGTACAGTTAACTTACGAGGTGAAGGATTTAACCTACACTTTATTGATGGACAAGAAATTCATCGTGGTGACTTGTTAATGACATTTGATCAGGAATTGATTCGTCAAAGCGGTTATGATGATACAGTCATTATGTTCTTTGTTGATCCAAAGCGAATAGAAGAATTCGAAGTTACAGATGGTGCTGTACAACATGGTGATGATTTAACACCAGTGACATTTAAGTAGACTCACGCAAAGAGTTTATGAAAGGTGATTTGTGAATCTGACAAATTTGCTAGATTTACATGAAATAAAAGAAGTTGGGACATAATAAATGTTTCCAACTTCTTTTTGCTTAAAATGGGACATGCCGTCTTCAAAACGCCTTTTGTCACGCCTTTTTTATATCTTGGGTTCATAATCAACATTTAGTGTCGCTAATCGTTCCGTCCCCCAAGTAAACATCAATTCAATGATTGGCATTAAACTTTCTCCAGTTGCTGTCAAAGCGTAGAAAACAGCTTTCCGATTTTTAACAAGTGTTTCGTGACGGGTTACTAAACCGTCTTCAACTAATTCGTTGAGTTGTTGTGACAATACTTTGTGGGTTGCGTTGTCTAACAGTTGTTGGATCTGGCTAAAACGCATTTGGCCATCATGCGATAGATGGTAGATAATGACGATTTTGTATTTGCCTGAAAACATTGATAGGGTATATTCTTTGGCACAATTAAAATCTTTTTTTTGAATTTTTTCAATGGCATATTTTCTGACGACATCAGTCATAATGTTCTCCGTTCATGTTAACGTTGATACGCACAAAAAAGTGCGTTATTGTGTTACGGTTTATTTAAGTATAAATTATATACCATAACAAAGGAGGTTGTTAATGATGACAAAGAAAGTTGCAGTTGTTGTTACCGATTTAGTAGAGGATGTTGAATTTACTGATCCGGTTGAAGCAATTAAGAACGCAGGACATGATGTGACAACTATCGGTTTTGATGAAGGAACTGTAGAAGGTAAGCATGGTACTAAGATTAACATCGACAAGTCGATTGCTGATGTAAAACCTGAAGATTTTGATGCCTTGTTCATTCCTGGAGGCTTTTCGCCTGATCAATTACGTGCCGACCAACGTTTTGTTGACTTTGCGAAGGCATTCTTATCAAAGAATAAGTTGACTGCAAGTATCTGCCACGGTCCACAATTGATGATTCAAACTGGTTTGGTACATGGTCGTACAATGACTTCTTATCTAACTGTACAACCAGATTTGTATTATGCTGGTGCACGTATTGAGGATCAACCAGTGGTTATCGATGGTAACTTGATTACAAGTCGTGAGCCTAAAGATATTCCAGCATTTAACGAAGCTGTTGTTGCAGCCTTAGCATAGACCCTAATTTAAGTATATATTAGTATTAACAACAAAAATTTAGCGTGCCGAAAAAGTGGTACGCTAAATTTTTGTTGTTATTTTTAATGGCTGATATGATGGTGGTAAATCATAGAAAGAGAGGGAAATATCAATTATGTCATATACTGCGATTAATCCATATAACGGTGAGGTTATCCAAGAATTTTCGAATACAACGGATAATGAAATTCATGATATTTTGAATCAAGCTGAGGACTATTACCAAAAAGGAAAATCAGTTTCTTTTTCTCAGCGTGCGGAGCTACTCAATCAATTAGCGGACGAGTTTGAAGAGCATTTAGACGAGTATGCACGTTTGGCATCAACCAATATGGGGAAGTTGATTGGCGAATCACGCACCGAAGTTGAAAAAATTGTGAGTTATGCGCGCTACTTTGCTGAAAAAGGGCCAGAATTTTTACAGAAAAAGAATTATGATGAGCTATCTGTGGGTTCGAATGCGCATGTTGAATTTTCAGGTATTGGAATCGTCTTAGCGGTAGAGCCCTGGAATTTCCCATTTACTCAGGTGATGCGGGTATTTGCACCAAACTTCATGCTAGGTAATCCAGTTATCCTAAAACATGCAAGCATTGTGCCACAAGCTGCTCAGTCATTTGCGGATTCTTGTCGCAAAGCCGGCTTACCTCAAGGTGCGTTTGCTAATATTTTTGCGACTCATGATCAAATTGATAAAATCATTGATGATCCACGTGTACAAGGTTTGGCTTTAACTGGTTCAGAACGAGCTGGTAGAAACTTAGCTGCTAAGGCCGCAAAGAATTTGATGAAAACAACTTTGGAATTAGGTGGTACGGATATCTTTGCCGTCTTACCTGATGCAGATGTTGATAAAGCAGCCAAAGATGCCGCTGAAGCTCGGCTAGCTAATGCAGGTCAAGTTTGCACGGCAGCAAAGCGCTATTTGGTTAGTGATGAAGTTTATGATGAATTTTTGGATAAAGTTAAGCAGGCCTTTGATAGTTATCAATTTGGTAATCCATTAGATGAGAAAACTACTTTAGCACCACTATCATCGCAGAGCGCCAAAGATAATTTGCAAGCACAAGTCGAGAAAGTTGTTGCAGGTGGTTCTGAGATATTGTATGGTGATCTGACTAAAAATGAAGGACCTGGATTTCAATTTTCACCGTTGATATTGACGGGGATGACTCATGATAATCCAATGTATGACGAAGAATTATTTGGACCAGTTGCACAAATTTATCGTGTGAACTCGGAAGAAGAGATGATTAAGATAGCTAATGATTCCCATTATGGGTTAGGTGGTGCAATTTATACAGCTGATGTTGCTCACGGTAACGAATTAGCTACCAAGATTGAAACCGGACAAGTGGCCATTAATCAAGTACTAGATGAACAAGCTGAAGTACCGTTTGGCGGCGTGAAAGACTCTGGATACGGTAGAGAACTCAGTGATTGGGGACTCTTTGAGTTTGCTAACGTCAAGTTGGTGTTGAACTAGAAGTTATAGTAGAATTAAATAATTCAAAAAGCAACTAAATTCATCATGAATTTAGTTGCTTTTTTATATAGATTTGGTATTTATTGTTATGAATTTTAATTTAATTAACAGAAGACAGAGGTAACCAAGCGAAAACTTTTTTTATTTCGGCATCCCAGAAGGTCCAATCATGATCACCAGGAGTAACAGAGTAAGTTTCGTTGATGTTCAATGAATTCATAAAGACAGTGAAATGGTCGTTAGAGTCACGCATAAAATCATGATTACCAATTGAACGATACCATTGTATTTCTTTAAGTTGATCATTTGGCGCAGCTAGTGCCAAGTTCTCTAAGTAGCTTTCAGGTAAACTTGGACCAAAAACACGTGATATATCAGGCATGATTGGAATGATATCACGTAAATTAACAGCGGGTGAGAGTGCTGCAACAGCGCTGAACCAATCAGGGTGTTTAAAACCAAATTTTATTGCACCGAAGCCGCCCATTGAATTGCCTATAACAAAGTTTTGCTTACGTAATGTACTTAGTGGCAGCATACGCCGTAATTCAGGTATTAGTTCTTCGGTTAAATAAGTCCAGTAGGGTAGACCATTGGTTTCATCCATGTAGAAACTACGATATACATTGGGCATAATCACAGCAACTTGATATTGCGTTGCCAGATTTTCAATAGTTGTAAAACGATACCAACAAGATCCGTTTTCACCTAGTCCATGTAGCAACCAAATGGTTGGCAGTGGCTTGTTGGGTAGATTATCTGGCAAGATAACACTAATTTTTAAATGTTCTTGTAAAACTGATGAAAAGCGCGTGATATGAGTTAAAGACATTGTTCCTCCATATTGTTCTTGCTTAAATAAAAATATTTCATATTTTATTTAGTCTGAATAGTAAACGTTTGCTTTTATATTTTGACGATGATTACCAAAATGTTCACCGAAAAGTGTTAGACCACCATAGACATCGTTTTTTATTGGTAACACTGACATCTTTAAAGTTAGCCGTGAACTGTCAGATAGATGTAAGTCGCTAATTTTAACGTTTGAAATACTATTACTATCAATAGAAGTATCAAGTTCACCGACTCGAAGATGTTTGAGTAGACCGTATTGGCTAAACTTTTCTGGCCACCAATCAGGTGTGTAATTGCCTTGAACATCAGAATAATTACCGGGTAATTCGGTTTCACCAATATAGTTATCATTGATCCAAAAGCCGATTCTAGAGTGCCAATTATTGTTAGATAGCGGAAATTCACTCGCCATTTCTAACTCAAATTCAATCATCTCGATTTTGCTATCGGCCGGTAGTTCGTTTGGGATGATGTATTCAATTGTTCCCTGAGTAAACCACAAAATTTGTGAACGGAAACGTTCAGCTGAGAAAAAAGCATTCACATCATCCATTTTAGAAATTAGTGAGCTTTCAGATGATAAACCACAAGATGGCATAACATGATTAATTGCAAAATAGTTACCAATGGGGATGTCGTAAGTTTTTTTATGGTACTCTGGGAATATTTTTTGTGGAAAATGAATATTAATTTGGTCAATATTCATAACTGGATAACTTTTTCGACTATCAGCATCTTTTTTGAAATTAATGATATTTGATTTTTCTAAAATATGTAAATTCTTAGAGATAGCTGCTTTACTAATATTCATTCTTTGGGCTAATTCAGTAGCAGTTACTGTTTCGCCGGAAATAATTTCCAGAATTTCCAGTCTAACCTCGGAATCCAAGGCTTGGTAGACATGTAAAGAATTTGGGCTAATGTCAATATCCATGTATCTGTCTCCTTAATAAAATAGTTAACCTTTATGTTAATTATTATAGAGACAATTATCCGTGTAAAGTGGATGGTTGTCAATGTCATTAACCGCTTTCAATACCGTTTTAATAGCATTGACATCGCTTTCATAAAGCGTGATAATTCAACCATTGGGATGGTTAATGATGATGTTAATTATTTAACAATGTAGGTTTATTAAGAGGGGATATTTATGAAGAAGGCACAAATTTTGGGTGCAATTATTGCATCATTTTTTTTATCATTTGGGCTAACAGAAGTGTTTAATCCAGTGGTTCATGCGGACTCTAACAAAGAAATCATTTTTTGGAATCCGTTTACTGGCCCAGATGGTACAAGTATGCAAAAGTTAGTGAATGAATATAACAAGACGAATCCTGAATACAAAGTGAAGAATGTGTCACTGACTGAGGCGGATATGTATTCTAAGATTCCAACAATTGTTAATTCTAAAAAAGGAATACCAGATTTACAGATTGTGCATGTGGAGCGCATTAAGGATTATGTGAATAACGGGTTATTGGACAACTATAATCCTTACCTAGATGATTTCTCTGATATTAATAAATCGAATTACGTACCTGAGGCTTGGAATAATGGTGCCTATAAGGGTAAGCGGTATGGTGTGCCATTGGATATACATACAACCTTTATGTACTACAACAAAGGATTAGTTAAAAAGTATGCACCACATGCACTTGATGACAATATCGTCACTTTTGATGAAATTAAAGCGGCTGGTGAAAAATCTCAGAAGGATGGCATAACAGGTCTAGGATTAACCTGGTGGAAGCCTAACTTCTTATCACTATATGACCAATTGGGAGGTCAATTAACAAAGAATGGAAAAAATCCTAGTTTAAATAACCAAACGTCACGAAAAGTTCTCCAAATTTATAAAGGGCTTTATGATCAAAAAATTACTTCTCAAGATGGTCAAGATCCAATGCAATTGTTTTTGACGAATAAGGAAGTATTTTTCCCAGAAGGTATTTGGATGAACAATCAAATTAAAGAATCTGATGTGAAGTATGGTGTTACCAACGCAGCGCAATTATCAGATGATCCTGACAAAATGGTTAATTGGTCCTCAAGTCATCAGTTTGTATTATTAAAACAACCAAAGCGTGATAAAGCTAAGACAGAGGCGACTTTAAAATTCCTCAGTTGGGTACGGACCAATTCATTAGAATGGGCGAAGGCTGGTCAAAATCCTGCAACGTTGGCAATTACTAAAGATAAGGAATATCAAAAAATGCAACAGTCATTCCTATTAACTGATAAGACTGAACAAGAATCATTAAAGATATTTAATTACCAATATAACGGATACTTAGCAGACTATTTAGACCGGTATGCTTATGATTCAGTTTTTGGTAAGACTAGTATTTCTAGCTATTTGAATAAGTTACAAAACACTGTCCAAGATGAAGTGGATGCACAAATGACTGACTAGTCAAAAAGTAACTTTATTTATTGCAACATATTGATAGGAGTAAAAAACAGATGGTAGATATTTCTTCTAAATCAGGAAATGTTAGTACAAATAGAAAAAAGACGTGGCACTTGCATGGGAAGAGTTTTCCTATACTGTATTTGTTACCACATTTAATAGTTTTCACAATATTCTTTTTAATTCCATTGATTTTTGGTATTTATATAGCCTTTACGAAGTGGGATTTGGTGCGGACGCCTGTGTTTGTTGGATGGGATAATTTCAAAACACTGTTGTTTTCACACTCAATATTTCACGACCAATTAACGAGTGGTTTATGGCACACAATTTTGTTTGTGTTGATTTCTGTCCCATTTTGTATTTTAGTACCACTACTTTTGGCTGTCGTATTAAACACAAAACCAATTTTTGCAAAATTCTTTCAAGGTTTGTTCTATTTACCCAGTCTATTTTCAATTTCAGCAGTTGTTATTGTCTGGTCATTAATTTTTAATCCTAATTATGGTCCTTTGAACACGTTGTTTCACTTAGATCAAGTTTGGACGGGGACACAACCATGGGCATGGATGACAATCGTTATTTTGACAGTTTGGTGGACTATTGGTGGAAATATGATTATCTACCAAGCAGCTTTAAACGGTATTCCACAAGATTATTATGAGGCAGCCGACATTGATGGTGCTTCGCGTTGGAAAAAATTTATTCACATCACATTGCCTAGCATTCGCGGGCAATTGTTATTTACCATCGTGACAACGACGATTGCGCAATTTAATATCTATGGACAACCATTAATGATGACCAATGGAGGACCAAATGGCTCGACCACTGTATTAATGATGAATGTTCAACAAAATGCCTTTGGATCTGGACAATCGTTGGCTGGCATATCATCAGCGATGGCGGTCATTTTAGGTATCTGTATAACGATTGTTTCAATGGTTCAATTATTTCTACTGAGAAATAAAGATTAATACGGGTAGGTGAGAAAATAATGAAAAATAAGAAACAAGGGTCAGCTCAGTGGCTATCGCTAATTTTTCTAATTGTATTGGGAGTTGTTTGGATTACACCATTGTTGTATGGTCTGATGTCATCGTTCAAAAGTAACCTTGAGATGCAGTCGGTTGGTTTTAAATTCTTACCAATTAATTGGTTATTTACTAATTACACAAGGCTATTGCAGAATACATCAAATACACCTGTTTTTCGCTGGTTTTTAAATTCAATTGTTATTTCAGGCGGTTCAACTATCTTGGTGCTGGTTGTGACGTCGCTTTCAGCGTTTGCGTTTTCACGTTTACGTTTTAGAGGTCGTAACGTCTTATTTATGTTCTTGTTATCGACAATGATGTTCCCGCCAGTTATGAACATTATTCCACTGTATAAAATTATGACAACTTTAGGTTGGGCAAATACACCATGGGCAATGATTTTTCCAGCTGCAACAGGAGTGTTCAATATTTTCCTAATTCGACAGTTTATGGATAATATTCCAATTGCGTATGATGAAGCTGCCAGAATTGATGGTGCTAGTGATTGGCAAATTTTTAGAATTGTTATTTTACCATTAATCAAGCCAGTTTTGTTTGTGGTTGCTCTGTTTACATTTACGGGATCATGGAATGATTTCTTGTGGCCATCAATTGTCTTTTCAGATATAAACAAGATGCCAATTACACCAGGGTTAAAGTTATTGCAAGGAATGTATGTTGCCGATATTCCAACATTAATGGCGGGAGCAATTATTGCAATTATCCCAACGTTTATCTTATATCTTGTTGCGCAAAAGTATTTCTTACAATCAATGTCTTTGTCAGTAGGCGTAAAAGGATAGTTGTTTATGTTAGATAAAAAATGGGATAAAAAATTATTGGTTACTTGTGCTACGTGGCAATTTATCGACGGGCTGATTACGATTATTTTAGGATTTTTAAATATGACGAAAATGTCTGATGTTAGTAAAACAGTGCCAATTAGTTCATTTAATGGTCTGGTGGGTACAATGTTTATTTTAGCTGGATTAATCAATTTATTAATTGCTTATTATTTCTTGTTACAAAAAGAAATTAACAAGTGGATCATGCCAATACTAGTGATGGAAGTGATTATTTCTTATTTCTGTATGGATATTATTGCAGTTGGAACTTTGGTACCGGCCGTGATTATTATCAGCTTAAAGAAAAAAAGACAAAGGTTAGTCAACACGCAGTAAAGAAAGTGAGAGAAAGTATGTATCGCACAGAATATCCGGAACCACAATTTCAAAGAGAACTTTGGATGAACCTAAATGGTACTTGGCAATTTGCATTTGATGATAAAGATTTAGGCATTAAAGAAAGTTGGTATCAGCAACACGACTTTGAGAAGAAAATTGAAGTCCCGTTTGTTTATCAAACAAAGTTGAGTGGTATTGATGATCAAAGTGAACATGGCATTGTTTGGTATCAACGTCACTTCACTGTTGAAGAGGCAGAAGATTTTTCGAAAATTTTACATTTTGGAGCTGTTGATTTTGAAACAGATGTTTGGCTTGATGCCCAACACATTGGCAAGCACTTAGGTGGGCATACAAGTTTCTCTTTTGATATTACTGATTATGTTTCAGTAGGCGAAGAACATGTTTTAACAGTTCGTGCAAAAGATCCAATTCGTGATGAAGAACTTACTAGGGGTAAACAAAACTGGACAGGGGAAAGTGCTGGTATTTGGTACACCAATACGACTGGAATTTGGCAAACTGTTTGGCTAGAAATGAAACCATTAACCAATTTGGCAAGTATTAAATATGTGACAGATATTGATAAAGGTAATGTAAACATGACGGGTGAAATTGCCAATTTTCTACCTGGGACAGAAGTTGTTGCTGATATTAAATTTAAAGGTGAACAATTAGCAAAAGTAGCTATTTATCCAGAGGAAGGCTCATTTGAATTAAGCGTCAATGTATTAGGTAAGCATATTTTCCGAATGGGGTACCACAATGAGGGGTGGATGTGGTCGCCTGAGCATCCAAATTTGTTTACTGTTAATTTTCAGACAACCGCACCAGGTGCAAAAACTGATCAGGTAGCATCGTACTTTGGTATGCGTAAAATCCATACTTCTAAGGGGATGGTTTATTTAAATAACCGTCCATATTATCAAAAATTAGTATTGGATCAAGGATATTGGCCAGAAGGGTTATTAACAGCGCCGAATGATGAAGCCTTTAAAAAGGATATTACTTTAGCAAAAGAAATGGGATTTAATGGGGCTAGATTGCATCAAAAGGTTGAAGATCCACGTTTTCTATACTGGGCTGATCAATTAGGGTTTATTACATGGGGAGAATGTGCAGCAGCGCCAGTATTTACACCTAAAGCTGAAACAACATTGTACCAAGAATGGTTAGAAATTATTGAAAGAGATTATAATCATCCATCAATTGTGACTTGGGTTCCTATTAACGAAAGTTGGGGTGTGCCACATGTACATATTGATCGGCAACAACAACACTTTACTCAGGCCTTGTATCATATGATTCATTCATTAGATACAACCAGACTTGTACAATCAAACGATGGTTGGGCACAAACCGAAACGGATATTTGTGCAGTTCACAATTATGCTCATGGGACGAAGGATGACCTTGAAACATATAACTATTACGCTGAAACATTAAGTTCTTGGGAGAAGATTATACGGAATCCGCCTGTATGGGATATCTTTGCTGATGGTTTCTCATACAAGGGACAACCCATTCTCCTAACTGAATTTGGGGGTATTGGTTACAACAAACATACACCGTCAGAAGGATGGGGTTATACAGGTGCAAAATCTGATGAGGAATTCGTAAGTGAGTATCAAAGAATTATAAGTGCTGTAAGTCAATCACATTGCTTATATGGTATTGTTTATACACAATTAGCGGATACGGAACAAGAGGTGAATGGTTTACTAACAGTTAATCGCGAACCAAAGGTTGATCCGAAAATTATTAAAAAAGCTAATGACTTTTTTATTCGTTCGTTTGTTGAAACGCCACAAAAAGATGTAGAAATTGTTGATGTTTTAGATGATAACTTGGACTAAGGGTTTAGTCAGAATTTATAGAAGGATAGGGTGACATTCTAATGGTTCAAATAGCGCTGGATCACATTTATAAAAAATATGAAAATGCTACAAATTACTCGGTGACGGACTTTAATTTGCACATTAAAGATCAAGAATTTATTGTTTTTGTTGGTCCATCAGGGTGTGGTAAGTCAACAACTTTACGTATGATTGCTGGATTGGAGGACATCTCAAAAGGTGAGTTAAAAATTGAAGACAAAGTTGTCAATAATGAGTCACCAAAAGATCGCGATATAGCAATGGTTTTCCAAAACTATGCTTTGTATCCACACATGACAGTGTATGATAATATGGCATTTGGTCTTAAACTTCGTAAATATGACAAGACTGAAATCGATAGGCGGGTTAATGATGCAGCTAAGATTTTAGGATTAAGCGAGTATCTTAAGCGTAAACCATCGGCTTTATCTGGTGGCCAACGTCAGCGTGTTGCTTTAGGACGATCAATTGTGCGTGATGCACCAATATTTTTAATGGACGAACCACTATCTAATTTGGATGCTAAATTACGTGTTTCAATGCGAGCAGAAATTGCAAAATTACATCAACGATTGAATACAACGACAATTTACGTCACTCACGACCAAACTGAAGCAATGACGATGGCGGACCGGATTGTGATTATGAAAGAGGGAAAAATCCAGCAAGTAGGAACGCCTCAGGAAGTCTATGATAATCCAGCAAATGTATTTGTTGGTGGATTTATTGGGTCACCAGCAATGAATTTTTTCAATGTGATTTTTAAGGGTGACCGAATTAGTGACGAAGAAGGGAATTTTGAGCTTGAAGTACCACAAGGGTGTGCTAAAGTATTGAACGATAAGGGATATCAAGGTAAAAAAATGATTTTTGGAATTAGACCCGAAGATTTACATACAGAGAATGCTTTTTTGGACACTTTCCCCAATGCGGTTGTTTCTGCAACAGTCGTCGTATCAGAATTACTTGGTGCTGAGTCACAATTATATAGTAAGATTGGTAATGCAGAAGTGGTTGCTAAAGTTGATGGACGTGATATTAAAGAAACTGGATCAGAATTGAAACTTGGATTTGATTTGAACCGTTCACATTTCTTTGATTCTGAAAGTGAAGTCGCAGTCTACTAAATTAATGAATAGGGTTAAAACCAGTATCGGAAATTTCTGATACTGGTTTTTTAACAATAAAACTGTTTTTTAAACGTTTGAATAATTTTGCGTCATGAAAAATATTGTTTTAAGAGCACAAACAAAGTAACATGTGACTATAATTATTTGCTGGAAGGTTACCTTATGAAGTTTAAAAAACAATGTGTAACAGGGAAAAGGAATAAGATAGTTCCTGAAATAAAAGATTTCGAACACTTTGTAAAAAAGATGGCTACAAGTGATAGTTTATTATCACGTCAACAATTGACTAAGTTGACACAAATGAGTCAAGTGACATTACGTCCATTGCAATTACGTTTGAATGGCAAATTACCGAACCGACCATTGAATTTATCATTGATTGTTTATAAAAACGACGTACGGTTAAGACGATTACATGTTATTTTGCCGACAGGTGAGGTAACCGATATCTATCAATTTTTGAATCAGCTCAACGCTCTATTAATAGAAGACATTTCTGAAGATGGTTCCTATGACAATATTATGATGAAATCTGAACCAAGCGTACAAGTAGCCACAGCCGACAAACTAGATCGCGCCAATCAAACATTGAAGCAACGGATTAAAAAGCTAACAGAAACAAAAATTCAGTTAGCATCACGATATGAAGGTGCCCAAGTAAAAGTAAAGCAACAAGCAAATCAACTAGCGACTAGCGATAAACAAAACCAGGAGTTACAGTTAAAAATTGGACAACTTAAACAAACAATCAAAGATTATCAGTTTAAATTTGCTAAGCAAAAAGAAGAAATGGGCATTATCCGTGAACAAATTCGTATTAAACAGACAAAGCAGAAACGAAAAAAATTAATGCAACAGTCCCAAGTTAGTGAACATGTTTGCCCAAAATTAGATGATACACAACTAAAGAAAGAAATTACTGATTTACATAATCAGATTGCTAAAGCACAACAAGAATTACAGGCGTATAAGAAGCAACGTACTGATAGTTTGCAAGTCAGCCGCTCAGAAAAGATCAGACAGTTGACCAGTGAATTGAATTTAAATTGTATTGAGGATTATCATCCATTACTTCGTTTAGTTCATAAGTATAATGAATTAGTTGCTGAGGATTTGGCTTTATGGCAACAAATTCAAGGCCGTTTCGTAAAGGCCGATAATCGATGGCAATTTATTGATCAAAACAGTCAGTCTTATGAATTGTCTGAACTATCTTTAAATGGCATTCTACTAGATGAACTGACAACTAATTATTATTATTCAGCACGTCAACGGTCTGATACGGGTCATATTATGTTGATTAGACGGTTAACTAAGCAGGTAACTAATGGCCAAATTGCAAATCATAAAAATGAGATGAGTGGCCCAGTACGCCTAGTGAATAAGCAAGTGTTAATTATTTCTTGGTGGGGCGAAACAGTTAAAAATGCGGCGAAAAAATTAAGCTATTTTGGCATCGACGTTGTTTGGCTAGATCCATCAGATATTAGCAATGATAAAATTATGCATGAGATGAATAAGACACAATATGTTTTTGAGTTAATTGTTATGCGGGGTGCCCACCATGAGACGGTAACAGCAGCACATCGTCTGCGTCGATCTGGTAGACAAGTCAAGGTAGCAAATAATCCTGGGGCAAGTGCAATGTTTGATTACGTTAGTGGCGCATTAGGATTAACTAATGGCTAGTAGATAGTTGATGTGCAAAAATAACTTGCAGAATGATAAAAAAATCAGTATTATAGTTTAAGTATTAGAAAGTAAATAACTCGACATCCTATCAAGAGTCAAGGAGGGACTAGACCCCGTGATCTGACACCAACTACCGTACGGTGATGTGGTAATTTCTAGCAGATGGGCGCATATCGACTGAACCCCGACGTGCCGCCTATGTGTGGTCGTCGGGGTTATTTATTTTGATTTTTCTATATAAAGGAGATATTTAATAAATTATGTCAGAAAAGCATTTATTTACATCAGAATCAGTTTCAGAAGGTCATCCAGATAAAGTATCTGATCAAATTTCAGATGCCATTTTGGATGCTGTTCTAAAAGATGACCCACAAGCACGTACAGCTGTTGAAACATCAGTCACTACCGGTTACGTTAACGTGTTTGGTGAGATATCAACAAAAGCATATGTGAATATTAATGATATTGTACGTAAGACGTTGAAGCGTATCGGATATGATGATCCCGATGCTGGCTTTTTAGCTGATGATATTCATGTGGGCGTTACGCTGGATGAACAATCACCAGATATCGCGCAGGGTGTTGATGCTGCTATTGAGCAACGTGAAGATGGTGGTGTTGATCCGCTAGACCAAATTGGTGCTGGTGATCAAGGGTTGATGTTTGGTTTCGCAACCAATGAAACCGATGAATATCTACCATTATCAGTTGTTTTGTCACATAAATTAGTTAAGAAGCAAGCTGATATTCGTCGTGCGGGTATTTTAGATTATTTGTTGCCTGATGCCAAGGCACAAGTAACGGTTGAACTTGACGACAATGGTAAGCCATTCCGCATTGATACGGTCGTTTTGTCGACACAACACCGTGCATCGGTATCATTGGAGCAATTGCGTCGTGATGTACGTGATCTTGTGATTAAGCCAATCCTACCTGCAGATATGATTGACGACGAGACACGTTACTTGATTAACCCAACAGGTCGCTTTGTTATTGGTGGACCTAAAGGGGATGCTGGTATGACCGGACGTAAGGTCATCGTTGATACTTACGGTGGTTACGCTCGTCACGGTGGTGGTGCTTTCTCTGGAAAGGATGCCACAAAGGTTGATCGTTCAGCTGCTTATGCTACTCGTCACATTGCGAAGAACATTGTTGCTGCTGGGTTAGCTGAAAAGGTTGAAATCCAAGTTGCCTATGCCATTGGTGTGGCAGCACCAGTTTCAGTTAATGTTGAAACATTTGGTACTGGTAAGGTCTCTGATGATGGATTAGTTGCCGCTATCCGTGATTTGTTCGAATTACGTCCAGCTGGTATTATCGAAGACTTAGATTTGCGTAAGCCACGTTATGAAGCAACTGCTGCCTATGGTCACTTTGGTCGTCCTGAATTGGACTTGCCTTGGGAGCGTTTGGACAAGGTTGATGAATTGAAAGCTTATTTTAATAAATAATCAAAAAATGTTTGTGAAAAGTTATTTTCATAGATAAATTGAGCCCCGTAAGTTGGCGTAATTGCCAAGACTTGCGGGGCTCAATTCATATGCTATGAATGTGGTTAATGAGTTATGTTAAAATTAACGTCACAAATGGTTTTGATGATGCTGAAGTTGGATGCGGTGTTTTGTTTTTATGTTAAAAGGAAGGTCATGATATCATGCAAATTACGATTTTTGGTGCAAGTGGTAAAACTGGTAGACTAGTCGTGCAACAGGCTTTACGTCGTGGTTATCAGTTTGTTGCTTATGTCAGAGATGCAACAAAGTTATCTTTCACGGACGCAAATTTAAAAGTTGTTCAGGGTCAGTTGGATGAATTAGATAAGATCAAACAGGCAGTGACAGGTAGTCAAGCAGTTTTAAGTGCGCTAGGTCCTACTGGTAAAAAAGAAAGTGATCAGCAGATTAGTTCGGGAATGGCTAATATTGTAAATGCGTTGGATGCGCTTGAGATTAAACGATTTATCGTGCTATCAACCACGAGTTCACAAGATCCACATGATATTGATAGTATGAAATTTAAGTTAAGGCGTGGCATGATTCGTATTGGACGGCCTAGTGCTTACGAAGCAATTGTTAAATATACTGCATTAGTACGCCAGTCTAAAAGTGATTGGACATTACTTAGAATTGCATCACTATTAACCAATGCATCATTAACTAAAAATGTACAAGTTGGCTATTTGGGTAGAGACAAATTCAAGGCTAAATTATCACGGGCTAATCTTGCTTGGTTTATGCTAGAACAGATAGATAGCACAGAATTTATATGCCAAGCGCCGGCAATCAGTGACTAAATTAAAACTCCGATTCAGTAAGGCTACGTGAACCTACTAAATCGGAGTTATTTTTTATTTAATTTGCTTGGTTGGCTCGTGCTACAGCAGCCTTAATATTAACAGGTTGACCAGCTTTACGCAGATCACTGTATTCAGCTGTTGCAGTGAATAATAAGTCGGAAGCTGAATTAACAGCTGTTTCTACGGAATCTTGGATAACGCCGATGACGAAACCAATACCAACAACCTGCATTGCAATATCATTGCTAATACCGAATAAGCTACATGCCATTGGAATCAATAGCAGCGACCCACCAGCGATACCTGAAACACCCGTTGAAGCAATTGCTGTTAGGAAGCATAGAATCAAAGCTAGTGGAATTGAAAATTCCATGCCTAGTGTGTGAGTAGCAGCAAGTGTCATGATTGAAATTGTGATAGCAGCACCACCCGAGTTGGCTGATCCACCAAGTGGAATCGAAACGCTATAGCTTTTTTCGTTTAACCCGAGACTCTTACATGCATCTAAGTTAATGGGAATATTGACCGCACTACTACGAGTAAAGAAGGCAGGAATTCCTGAAACCTTTAACGTCCACCAAGCTAGTGGGAATGGATTTTGGCGCGTTAATACCCACACTAAGAATGTATAAACGACTAAGTAGACGAATATCATGGTACCAACTAATAGTAGAACTAGTTGTCCATAACGCATCACGCCATCAGTTCCTGTCTCTACTAAGGCTTGATGAATCAGGCCAATGATACCAAAGGGTGCACATTGAATGATCCAACTAGCAACTTTACCAATGATACCTGATAAATCTTGAATAACTGACTTTGTTGTTTGACTAGCCATTTGTAGAGCGATACCTATCAAAACAGACCAGAATAGAATTGTTAGATAGTCGCCTTTCATCACGGCTGAAACAGGATTTGACACAATGTTAGTGATCAAATCATTCATGATTGATCCTAAGTCTTTTGGTGCATCAGCGCTATTAGCTGTCGTTGCTTTAGATAATGCCAATTTTATTGGGAATAAATATGAGGCAATGACTGCAGCGACGGCAGATAAAAAGGTTGCTCCTAAATATAAAACAATGACGGTTTTAAAATGATTATGAGCACCTTTTTGATATCCCGAGATCGATGACATAATGACCATAAATACCAATAGTGGGGCAATGGCTTTTAAGGCACCGATAAATAATTGTCCTAATACATCAATCCAGGTCCAGGAAGGAGCAACAACTCCAACGAAGACACCGATAATAATAGCAATTATTATTCGAGCAATTAAGGGGATTCTGATGTATTTTTGTAACATACGTTTTTCCTTCCGCGTAATTGTTCTACCTAAATTTTAGGTGAAAAATTATAATATTGTTAGCTTAGTTTATCGGTGGAATAGCATAATGTCAACAAAATAATGATAAATATTATATTTAAATGATAAAAGTCCTAAATTTTGAACTTTTAGTTAATAAAAAGGCTGAGACATTATTTGTCCCAACCTCTTCATGAGTTCATTGCATTAATATTTAAGCATGATTATCATAAATTTTATTGATTCGTGCTCGTGTTTCTTCGACTTTCTGTTGTGATTCTTGATAGTGCTTACTAATATAGGCGTAGAACAAGATGTCAACAACATATAATTGTGACAGTAATCCGGTTGTTGATGCGAAACGGACCTTGTCAAATTGCTGCGAGGTCGTTGTTAGCGTGATATCACACTCGCGAGAAATCTCAGATTTAATGTCATTGGTCAACACAATGATCTTTAACCCTAAATCAAGGCTGATTTTTTTAAATTTTAAAGCCTCGAAAGTGTGGCCCGATTCAGATATGACAATGGCTAAGTCTTGGCTGTTTGCCGTTGCCTGCATTGTTGTTATCATTTGATGGAAATCAGTGTGGTAGATAACATCTAAACCAACTCGAGTAAATTTTTGCTGAATGTCTTGTGCAACGAGCGATGAGGACGTGACGCCGTATACGAAAATATGACGGGCGTTTTCTATTAACTTTGTCGCATTTGCAAAAGCGGCCGTTTCATTTTGTGCGGTAACGACATCGGGTATTGTTTGAAAACGTGCACTGGTTTTTTCCAAAATAGCTGTAATTGGTTCGTTTGCTTCAACTTCTGTTAAATCACGATTATTTTGATCACTGTTTGTTGTGACAGCAATGTCTAATTTCATTGCAGGGAAACCGCTGTAACCGAGTTTCTTTGCAAAGCGGACGACTGCCGAGCTACTTGTCTGAGTAAGTTTGCCTATTTTCTCGGCTGTGGCATCAATAGCTAGCTGCGGTTTTTCTAAGAAAAAATTCGCTATTTTTCGTTCACTAGCTGTGAAATTTTTTTCTGAAGATAAACGTACAAATAACGAATTCATGATTAACCTCGTTTTGTGATTTAAGATGTGATACTTTATGTTTCATTAACTTGTATTATAACATCACCAGCTTCGACGGTTTTTTCTGCTGGGCTAGTCACTGATCCAAAGTCGGCACTATTTGTCAGAATAATCGGCGTTATTGTTTGATAGCCTGCAGTTTGAATGGTTGGCAAATCCATGTTGACCAGTGGGTCGCCAACTGAGACTGTTTGACCTTCTGTGACCAAAATATCGAACCCTTTTCCTTGTAGATTGACAGTGTCTAATCCCATATGAATAAGCACTTCTTCGCCTTGTTCACCCACTAAACCAAGTGCATGTTTGGTAGGAAAAATGGTTTGTACTGTACCATCAATAGGTGAAAGTATTTCGCCGTTACTTGGTTGAATAGCAACCCCTTGTCCCATCATTCCCGTAGAAAATACTTCGTCAGGAACATTGTCTAACGCTATTAGCTGTCCTTTGGCAGGTGCTTTGATTTCAAAAGATTCAGCATGTGTTACTGCCGTTGTTTCGTTTGTAACAGATGATTCTGTTGTGTTTGCTGTGGTAACGGTCTTTGCTTCAGCCTTTAATTCTTTTGGGATACCGAAGAAGTAGGTAAGGATAAAACCACCAATATAACCAGCAATCAAGCCAATAATGTAGTATAGCGTTTTATTGTGGGCAATCAGTGGGATTAGTGCCCAGCCAGATGGTCCAACAGCGATTGATCCGACATGACCAAGCATGCCAATTACGGCACCACCAATACCTCCACCAAGACAAGCAGTAATGAATGGACGACCAAGTGGCAGGGTTACTGCATAAATCAATGGTTCACCAACCCCTAACAAGCCGACAGGCAAGGCACCTTTAATATTCTGAATTAATCCTGACTGCTTATCATCTTTGCGGAGGAATAACCATAGGGCAAATGCGGCACCAACTTGTCCTGCTCCTGACATGGCAAGAATTGGCAATAGTGGGGTGCTTCCCATTTGGTTGATCATTTCTAAATGGATAGGAATTAAAATTTGGTGTAATCCAAGCATGACCATTGGTAGGAATAGGGCTCCTAGAACAAATCCAGCGACAGGACCACCAACATCTAAGACAACATTAATAAATTGTAGTAAGCCATCTGAGACAACACCTGCGATTGGCATAATCAAATAAATAGTTGCTAACCCGATTGCCAACAGACTTAAAGTGGGTGTAATGATAATATCGACAGAATCTGGAATCCATTTATGCAGTCGTTTTTCAACTAATGATAGTAGCCAAACAGCAAAAATGACCCCAATGATACCACCTTGACCAGCGGCAAGATCTTGACCATTAAATAAGTTTTGGATGGTTGTATCCGTGGTCACACCTGAAAGTAAGGTGACAGCACCGACAGTACCTCCTAAAGCAGGCGTTGCGCCAAATTCAGTCGCAGCGTTAATACCTGTATAGATGGCTAGATACGTGAATAGACCATTTTTAATAGCATTAAGTACCGTTACCAGTTGCGTCATCGCATCGCCAGTTAAAGTACCTGCAGTCAGTAAGTTTTGCAAAATAGAAGCGACTCCAGCAATGATACCAGCCCCAACCAGGGCAGGAATCATGGGGACAAAAATATTTGCCAATGACTTTAGAATGTTTTTAAATTTGTTTGGTTTATTATATTTTTGTTTTGCAGCCGCCTTATTTTGATCTGTTTGTTCATTCAAGTCAGCATCTTGCTGCGACTGATTTTGATCAGGGAATGTTTCACCTAATTTCACGCCGACAGAATCAACCATACTTTGGGCGACTTTATTAACTTTTCCAGGTCCCACAACGACTTGTAATGTTTCATCCTCAACAACGCCAAGGACGCCAGGTATTGCTTTTAATGCGTCAAGGTCGGCCTGACTTTCATCTTTTAAGGTTAGCCTAACGCGTGTCATACAGTGAATTAATTTTGAGACATTTTCTTTACCACCCACATGTTGGAAAATGGCTTGTCCTAATTGATCATAGTCTTCATTCGCCATAATAATATCTCCCCAATTAAGTGACTAAAGTGACTTGTTGATAAAACCGTTAGCATGCTGTAATTTTTCTTCAGCTTCATGACGGTCAACACCTGTTAGAATCATAACGATTGCTACTTTAACGTTTTGGTTTGCTGCGGTAAATGTTTGTTCTGCGATTTCAAAGGAGCAATCGGTTGCCTCCATAATGATATGTTTGGCACGCTCGATCAACTTTTCATTGGTTGGTTGAACATCAACCATTAGGTTTTTATATACTTTACCGATGCCAATCATTGAAATAGTAGAAATCATATTTAAAACCATTTTTTGCGCAGTACCGGATTTCAAGCGGGTAGAGCCAGTTAGAAATTCAGCGCCAACGTTGACTTCAATGGCTGTATTCGCGTGTTGACTAATCAAAGCATCAGTATTTAGGGCTAAACTAACTGTCGCTGCCTGTACACTTTTCGCGTAATCTAACCCGCCAATCACATAAGGCGTGCGGCCACTTGCTGCTATTCCTATCACCGTGTCATTTTTTGTTAAATTCAAATTTTTTAAATCATTTGGTCCTAAAGTTAGGCTGTCTTCAGCGCCCTCGACAGCGTGAATCATGGCTTCTTGACCACCGGCAATTAAACCAATCACTGTATCAGGACTGACCCCAAAAGTTGGTACACATTCGGCGGCATCCAAGACGCCTAGACGGCCACTGGTGCCAGCCCCCATATAGATAATGCGTCCGCCGGATTGCAGAGAGTTGGTTGCTTTAACAATCGCGTTTTCAATGGCGGGCAGGGCATCAGCAACTGCCAAACCTACTTTTTGATCTTCATTATTCATTAAAATGGCTGCTTCATGAATTGTTAAGCTATCTAGATTCATTGTTTGTTTGTTGCGCTTCTCTGTTGTTAAGTTGGTTAATTCATTTATATCCATTAATTTCTCCTTTTATGAAAGCGTTTTCTTATTATGTCGTCATTATATCGTCTAGGCAATTTAATTTCAATAAATTTCTTTCTAAATATATTGTTGAAATTTTATTTCAAAGAATGTTATAAAATGTTGTTTTTTAAACATTTGAAGGTTTTGTGAAAATATTCATTAATTGTTAGTCGATGGATATCCAATAAATATGATGGCGAAAAACAATTATTTTATATATGAAACATTTTTTTGCACATAGTATTATTATATAAAATAATCTTAAAGTATTGTTTATGTTAATTAAATGATTATATTAGAAATCTATTTGCAGTATACACTGCATGCGCATTTATATTGTTTTTATTTATCTAATCAAAAACTAACTTGACGCATACTGTTATTTAAAATACAATATAATTTGTAGAAGTAAGAAAGCGCTTCCAGAACGCAAACATGTAGGGAGATATGTTAAATGTCAGAGAATAAGATAACTGCTGGATTAGCAGCTTTGAAGGTTATGGAAGGTTGGGGTGTGCCCACTGTATACGGTGTGCCATCTGGAACTTTGAGTGGATTCATGAACGCCATGGGTGATCCTGAAAACAACGTTAAGTGGTTGCAAGTTAAGCACGAAGAAGTTGGTGCTATGGCTGCCGTTATGCAATGGAAGTTTAGTGGTAAACTTGGTGTTACTGTTGGTTCTGGTGGACCTGGTGCAACACACTTGATTAACGGTTTGTACGATGCAGCAATGGATAACGTTCCTGTATTGGCAATCTTGGGTTCAAAGCCAGTTCGCGAATTGAACATGGACTCATTCCAAGAGTTAAACCAAAACCCAATGTACGAGAGCATTGCCGTTTACAACCGTCGTGTAACGACTGCTGAGCAATTACCTCACTTGGTTGACGATGCTATCCGTACTGCTATTGCTAAGCGCGGTGTAGCTGTGCTTGAAGTACCTGCAGACTTTGGATTTGCTGAGCTTGATGCAGACTCAATCTACTCAACACCATTGTATTCTTCAGGACTAAAGTTCAAGAACTACAAGTCAGCTCCTGTTGATGAAAAGGATATTGATGAAGCGGTTGAACTATTGAACCAAGCAAAGCGTCCAGTTATTTACGCTGGTGTTGGTACAATGGGACATGGACCAGCCGTTCAAGAATTGGCTCGTAAGATCAAGGCACCAGTTATTACTACTGGTAAGAACTTTGAGACTTTCGACTGGGACTTCGAAGCTTTGACTGGATCAACATTCCGTGTTGGTTGGAAGCCAGCTAACGAGTCTGTTCTTGAAGCAGATACAGTATTGTTCGTAGGAACAAACTTCCCATTCTCTGAGGTTGAGGGTACTTTCCGTAACGTTGAAAAGTTTATTCAAATTGACAACAACCCAGCTATGCTAGGTAAGCGTCATGAAACTGATGTTGCTATCCTTGGTGATGCTGGTGAAGCAATCGATGCTATCCTTTCTAAGGTTTCATCTGTTGAAGAATCAGCTTGGTGGACTGCCAACATCAAGAACGTGCAAAACTGGCGCGATTACATGAACAAGCTTGAGCAAAAGTCTGAAGGTGATCTTCAAGCTTACCAAGTTTACAATGCTATTAACAAGTACGCTGCAGAAGATGCAATCTTCTCAACTGATGTTGGTAACGTTACACAAATGTCAATCCGTCACTTGCACATGACACCTAAGAACATGTGGCGTACTTCACCATTGTTTGCAACAATGGGAATTGGTTTGCCAGGTGGTATTGGTGCCAAGAACGTTTACCCAGATCGTCAAGTTTGGAACTTGATGGGTGATGGTGCGTTCTCAATGACTTACCCAGACGTTGTGACAAACGTTCGTTATGACATGCCTGTTATCAACGTTGTATTCACTAACACTGAGTATGGATTTATCAAGAACAAGTACGAGGATACTAACGAGTACAACTTCGGTGTTGACTTTACTGATGTTGACTACGCCAAGATCGGTGAAGCACAAGGTGCTGTTGGTTTGACTGTAAGCCGTATCGAAGACATTGATAGTGTCATGAAGAAGGCTGTTGAATACTACAACCAAGGCCGTGTTGTTGTTATTGATGCTAAGATCACTAAGGATCGTCCAATCCCTGTTGAGACATTGAAGCTTGATACTAACTTGTACAGCGAAGATGTTGTTAAGTCATACAAGGAAAAGTACGAAGCAGAAGATCTTGTACCATTCCGTGAGTTCCTTGAAGCTGAAGGTCTAACTTCAAAGTACATCAAAGAAGATAACGGTAACAAGTTTAGCTTCTAATTAAATAGATTTATAAAGTACCATGAGCATTTCGCTGATGGTGCTTTTTTGCTGCAATAAAAAAGTGGTTGGGACATTTATTTTTCCAACCACTTTGGGAATATTAAAATTTAATCTCTGAAACATACATCAATTTTCTGCGATAATCCAGTTCGATAAAATCAGTTGGTTGTACATGACCAGGTTCTTTATCGAAATAGTTGGCATCGGCAATCTGAAGCATGGTATAAATAAACTGTGAACAAAACATAATGTTACGACGAGTGGAATGTTTTGTCACTAGACCTAGGATATTATAAGCACTACCTGTTTGATTGATTTGTTTAATTGTATTCAAGACTTTTTGCTTTTGAGCAACTGAGACAGGTAGTCGATAAATTAATACTGATGCATCCTCTTTTTTATGAAATGTTTGAATCATTTCAGGATTTAATCCGGGTGGATAAACCCGCTCTCCACCATTATAGCTGATGATAGTTGTTAAATCGGCATCAAAGCTAAGTGAGGCATGATTAAATTGCTTTTGGGTAAACAGACCAATTAATTCGCTAGCAGCGCTACCGGTATTTGAAATAACAATATAGAGTGCTGGGTCCGCTAATGATTGTTCAGCCTTTTCAAAATAGTTAGCGTCCAAAGAACCATTATTAATATAACGGATTGAACTGTGCCGATTTAAATCACTAAAAATTTCCTGGATATTTTGGATCGATAGGGTATGCCGAAGTTTACCAAAAGTATCAGTTGCCTGATGAATGCGTTGTTGATTGAGTTTCATCTGTGCGAAGGTAATTGTGCTAACTTCTTCTACTGATGGTAGATAGAAAGAGGTGCTCTTTGCATGAACAACGACACCTTCTAATAAAAATGGTAGGGGTAACAACAAGGCAGCAATAAAGGACAGTAAGAATTGGCTAGTACCTTGATTTGAAAAAACAATAGTTGTGTAAAAAGTAAGTTGCAAAATCATAGTAAGCGCGTAACTGAATAATAGCGTCAATTTTAAGCCAAAAGAATATTGCACCATCGTGAATAGTTTAATAGTTAAAAATGCGAAAATGAAAATTGCAGTCAGAGCAAACAAAGGTAGTGTGCCAAATAGTGCGATAACCAACAATAATAAAGAAGCGATTATCCAAATAAAACGTTGGTAATTAAGGATGTTATTCATATAAAAGTTTGCCCCTGTTTGATATTAGCCTATAAATAGAATAAAGAGATGCTTTAAATATACTACCGTATCTAGTATTAAAATAGTAGATTTAATTGTGCTTGCCCACAAAAAAACAAGCCACACTTGTTAGAAATTTATCGGCAGTTATGACTTGTCTAAATAATATGATAATTTTTGTTGTTTAAGCTTGGTTAGCATTACCAAAGACGTCGATACGATCAACCAAGGCACTCTCAATTGCTTTGACACCAGTTGCTAATAACTTACGTGGGTCGTAATTCTTACCCTCTAAGTCATGATCAGCAAGGATGAAGTCACGCAATGCTTGATGGAAAGCTAGTTGAGCTTCAGTGTTAACGTTGACCTTTGATACACCCATTGAAATGGCTGTACGAATTTGGTCATCTGGGACACCTGAACCACCATGTAATACAACTGGCACTTTATGACCAGCGGTTTCGTTGATAGCAGCAGTGATCTTTTGGAGATGGTCAAGGTGGAGTCCTTTCCAGTTGTCAGGGTAAGGACCATGGATATTACCAATACCGGCAGCTAAGAAATCGATACCAGTTTCTACCATTGAAATAGTTTCTTCAACAGGCGCAATTTCGCCATTGCCAATTATGCCATCTTCTTCACCACCAATCGTACCAACCTCGGCTTCTACAGAGACACCCTTTGCGTGTGCCAATGAAACGATTTCACGGGTCTTAGCCAAGTTTTCTTCTAGTGGTAGGTGAGATCCGTCAAACATGACTGAAGTAAATCCAGCAGCAATTGCAGACTTTGCTGCTTCATAATTACCATGGTCAAGGTGGATAGCAATTGGAACGGTGATATTTAGCTCATGGTCAAGATTACGAATTAAATCAGCGACAGTTTTAAAGCCGCCCATGTATTTAATAGCTCCCATTGAGGCAGCGACGATGGTTGGTGCTTGTTGAGCTTGTGCAACGCGCAAAATTGCTTCTGTCCATTCAAGGTTGTTGGTGTTAAATGCCCCAACTGCATAACCAGATAAACGAGCCTTTGAAACGATAGCTTCTCCTGAAACAATAGTCATTTTTTATTCCCAACTTTCTTTTTTAAATTCTGTCGTGGCGTGACGAAGTTGATATTGATTCGTTTTATTTGCCAGTGCAATATCCTTGCGCAAAGTACCTTCATTAGCATTAGCAATACTAATTAAAAAGGGTACAAGTTTTTCTGTCCACACTAATTGATCGTCATAGCCATATTGTAGCCAAAAACTGTCGATTTTAGCGTCATCCCAATCGCTGGCGCCGTGATAAGGACGGTCATCTAATAACAAACTATTAGGCATTTTTACCAAATCTTTTTTGTGGGTCATAACGACCTTCTTATAGAATGGGCTGTCGACATCGTTACCAAAGTAATCGGTCAACCATTCAATTTTATCTTGCCAAGAACTAGGGTTTTCCCAAGGCGCAGTAGAAAGAATATATAAATCAAAGTGTTTTGCTAATTCTTTGACACCATCAATTGCACCAGGTAATGGCTTTAGGTGGCGGAAAATACCAGGGATTTGGTCTGGCTTCTTTACATTATATTTTTGGACATTTTGACTTTCAGCATTTAATACTGGCAAAGTATTTACTAGCGTATTGTCCATGTCAATAAATAGTTTTTTAATAACATTCCCTCTTTTCTGCGTATATGTACTAACGTGACACAAAAAGAGTATACAGCCAAAATATTTGGAACACAAGGCAATTTTCCGTAATGGTATATGTTCACAAAATGTGTGAAAATTATTTTCATTTGTGAATCTTGCACTTTTCGCGCTCATATCTGTAATGATAAAAGTATATAATCGCATAAAAGCAGCCTTTAAAACGTTTGTGCGGTTTTGTGCGAAAGGTTCATTATTAGTGGTTAATATGTGAATAATTATATTGGTATATAAAAATATTTTGGTAATTATAAAAAATAAAAATTATTTTCATCCTTTGTAGTTGGGAATTTATTATCGACATAAAGAAAATTTACATGAGTTCCCTATTATATGGGATAATGGTAAGAAGAAATAAACGTCATTAGGTTATTGGAGGATTTAAACGATGACCGATAAAGAAAGATTACGCCAGTACCAAGACTTGTTGGAAGCTGGTGCTATTACCGAAGAAGAATATAATGATATGACTAAACATCTACGAGAAAGAATTCAAGCAGATGAACAGTCAACAGGTGAACATCAAGAAGCGACGAAGGTTGATGACAAGGCCTCAGTTAGTGAAGATACGACTGATTCAGTTGTAGATGAGACACCAGCTACTGACGAAGATGTGGCTGAAAATCTATCAGTAAAGACGGGTGAATTGGATGAGACAGTGACTGATAAAGAAGAATCAGTCACTAACATGCCAGGTGAAGAGCCTGCAGATCAGGTCATTCCAGAAGTGCTTCATCCAAATGATGATCAAGAAATTCAGCCAGCAGTTAGTCAGCGACCAAAGCGTAATTACGATATGATCATTGCAGTTGTTGTTGTATTGATTGTATTGATAGGTGGTGGGGTTGTCGTGGTTAAACATAACCAGCAAAATGCACAGATTGGTACTGAAACGACCAAAAAGGATACGAGTAAGTCTGATGATGCGGCTACAAAGTCATCACAGAAAGCTACTGCCAAAAAGGATGATAGTGAAAAGGAAAAATCAAGTAGCAAGCAGAAGAAAGACTCAGAAAAGGTGGCCGCGCAATGGTCAGAGGATCAGACAAAGAAATTAGCTGATTACATGGGTGTCTGGCAGAATGCGGTAGGTCAGACATTTGTCGGGACCTATAATGGTGATACACCAAAACATTTGGCATACAAGTTCCCTGACGCGCTAAAAGAAGGCAAGCTTGATGGACATATAAAACTTGATAATGAAGATGTGAAATTTACTTGGTCAGCTAAGGCTGATAAAAAAGCGGATTATCAAGTCGTGGCAGTTGCTACTGGATCTCGACAGGGTTCAGATAAACCCACGTCATATTTCTTTGTGATACATGATGGGCAAGGGGTCGTTTATGCAACTGAGACAGCAGATGGTGACGACTTAGAATTAACGAAAACACAGAATGCTGATTTGCAGAATAATTTTGCTAGTATTGTGAGTGAAAAAGCGGATGATTCATCAGCAACGTCAGAATCACAAGCAAACATTACTTTTGATGACGATGTAACAGTATCTGAATCTTAATAAACGCGTTTATGCTATAAAATTTATAGCCTTATAATTAATACATTTTTAGCAAAAAAGGAGGTTGGGAACGTTGTTTTGTCCCAACCTCCTTTTTGCTGCGTTCGGATAAACATAGCTATTATGTGAATATTTATGATACACTTACTTTTAGTAAACAAAAATAAAGAAAGAGAAATGAAAAAATGGAAACAACAAGATATGATATTCAACATTTAACGATGCGTGTTGTGGATGAAGAGCGGACACGTGTTTTTTATGAAAAAGTTTTAGGGTTGGTAGATGTTTCATCAGATGATAAACATATCGGTTATGCGTTTCGAAAAGGCGAAGCACCATTTCTAACGATGTTATTAAATGGTAAAGCACAAAGCGTTGCCCAAACAGGGTTATACCACGTTGCCTTATTGTTTCCAAATGCAGCAGAATTAGCGTCACTATTGTATCGCTTACTAACATTACAGATTCCAGTTGGGGCAGGTGATCATACAGTTAGTGAGGCATTATATATTAATGATTTTGAAGGCAATGGTATTGAGCTTTATCATGATCGAGATCCAAAAGGTTGGCAGTGGACAGACGGTCAGGTGACGATGGGAACCAGTGAGGTAGATGCAGATGCATTGCTGAGCAAGAAAGAGCACGAATGGACAGGATTTCCTGTAGGCATGAAGATTGGTCATCTTCATTTTATGGGCAATAACTTAGACGTAGCTGATCATTTCTTTTTAGATTTTCTACAAATGGATTTAGTTACTGATATGCGACCTAGTGCTAGCTTTTATTCAAATAATCATTATCATCACCATCATGCCGTTAACTTGTGGCAAAGTCAGCATAGTGAGCTTCGTCATCTTAACGAGGCGGGCATTTTTAGTTGGCAGGTTATTGTTGACAAAAAGTATTTTTCATTATTAGCAACACGTTCTAATAACATGCCAGGATTAAGGGAAAATACTAATGACCAAATTAATATTATTGATCCAATGGGTTCGCTATTAACGATTATTCATGACTAATTGACATGGTTTTGTATTTCTTAGTGCTTACTTTTAGTCAATGTTAACCTTATAGGTTTATAATAATACTTATAAGAAAGTTTTGTTATAAAAAGATTACCTAAATAGTAAATGTACTTGTACATGGCATTGTGTGAGTGATATGTTTAATGCTTTTATTTTTAGAAAGAAGGGTACGATGGCATCAATTTATGATTTTGCGGAAACGGAAATGAACGGTAAAGAAATTAACTTAAAAGATTACGCTGGTAAAGTGGTGATCATTGTTAATACAGCCAGCAAATGTGGATTAGCCCCACAACTCGAAGGGTTAGAATCTCTTTATAAAAAATATCAGGATGATGGCTTGGTTGTGTTAGGCTTACCATCAAATCAATTTAAGCAAGAACTAGATACGGATGAAGAAACGAGTGATTATTGCCAAGTACATTATGGTGTGACATTCCCCATGACCAAGCGTGTGCTGGTTAATGGTGACGATGAAGATGGATTGTTTACGTATTTAAAAGATATGTCAGGGAATGGTCCTGTAAAGTGGAACTACACTAAGTTTTTGGTTGGTCGCGATGGGCAACTCATTCATCGCTATGCACCAATTACTAAACCTGAGAAGATGGAAAAAGAGATTATTACAGCATTAAAAGTCAAGGCATAATGTCTTTATTGTGATTTTGTAAACAATAGTAAATACTTGCAAAAATTATGATTTTATGATGTAAGGGTTTTCATGTTACAAATTTCACTATTATTGTTGTCATATCAGCGTTTCCTGAAAACAGGACTTTAATTGTCCCACTTTTTGGCAACTGACCCTATTGCACCATTTGAAATTAGAGAATAAAATGTAGTTGTTCATGAGATACGGATTTCATGAAATGATGATTTTAGTATTTATTTTTATAATTTATGTTTTTGGGGGTATTAACATGAAGGCAGCAGTATGGCATGGTGTAAAGGATATTCGTGTTGAAGATGTAGACTTGAAACCAGCAAAAGATGATGAAGTCGTTATTCGTGTGGCATATGCAGGAATCTGTGGTAGTGATTTGCATGAATACTTAGAGGGTCCTGTATTTATTCCGGTTGATAAGGTTGACGAATTAACTGGTGGTGAAGCACCAATTACCATGGGACATGAATTCTCAGGCGTCATTGAGTCAGTTGGTAAGGATGTTAAAAACTATAAAGTCGGTGATCATGTTTCAGTTAATCCAACGGTTACACATGGGGAATCACCAGACGACGTTGATGTTTATGATGGTTATAGCTTTATTGGTTTGAGCTGTAATGGTGGTTTCGCTGCGCATGTTAATGTGCCAGAAGGAAACTTATATGCATTACCAGAAGAGTTCCCACTAAAGTTGGCTGCGACTATTGAGCCAACTGCTGTTGCTGTACAAGCTGTTAAAGAGGGTGGCTTGAAGTTCGGTGAGAAGGTTGCCATCTTTGGTGCTGGACCAATTGGTGTGTTAGTTGCTGCTGCTGCTAAGGCTGCTGGTGCAACTAAGATTGTTGCGGTTGATTTATCAGCTGTTCGTTTGGAAAAGGCATTGGCCATGGGAGCAACTGATGTTGTGAACCCTAGTGAAGTTGACGATGCGGTTGCAACTGTTCGTGAAATTTTGGGTGGAGGCGCAGACGTTTCATTTGAAGTTGCCGGTGTACAACCTACCTTTGAGCAAGCAATCGATGTGACAAAGGCCCGTGGAACAGCAGTGATTGTTTCAATCTTTGCTCACCCAATCTCATTTGATCCAATGCAATTAATGAACGCTGGTGTTAAGTTGACTTCAACCATTGCATACTCACGTGAGACCTTCCAACAAACTGTTGACCTAGTTAGTTCAGGCCAGATTAATGTTGAGCCAGTTATTACAGATATCATTGGTTTGGATGATGTTGTTGAAAAAGGATTTGATCGTTTGTCAACAGACAAGTCACAAGCCAAGATTTTGATTGACTTAACTAAAGAAAATTAATTTTCAAATAATGAAGCTGGAACAGATAAAATGTTCTGGCTTTTTTGTATCACTTATAAAAAATAAGTATTCACAACTTTTAAAAAGTAAGTTAAGATAGTGGTAACGAGTTATAAGTTGTACATAATGAATAAATTTAAGGAGTGTTAATAACATGACAAAATATGGTGTAATTGTTGGATCAATTCGTAAGAACTCATACTCATTAGGTGTTGCCGAAGCTTTGGTTGCCGGCTTGCCTGCAGACGCTGAAGTGACATACTTGGATATTGCCAAGTTGCCTTTGTATAACCAAGATTACGATGAAGCTTCTCCTGCTGAGTATACTGAATTCCGTGAAGCCGTAAAGGCACAAGATGCATTTATTATGGTAACGCCAGAACACAACCGTAGTGTTCCAGCAGCATTGAAGAATGCATTGGACGTTGCTTCTCGTCCATGGGGACAAAGTGTTTGGGCAGGTAAGCCAGTATTGCCAGCTTCACAATCAATTTCTGGTATCGCTGGTGTCGCTGCTCACCATGTATTGCGTAACTCATTGGACTTCTTGGACATGAAGATCATGCACCAACCTGAATTGTTCATTGGTAACACGATGTCGCTTGCTAATGAAGATGGTAAGATTACTAACGAAGATACGAAAAAATTCTTGGCTGGCGTTGGTGCACAATTTGCTGAATTTGCAACAAAGTAAGCAACTATTTCCAAATATAAATCATTAAGTCAGTTATGATAACTGTCGAAGGGGTGGACAAAACAATTGTCTGCCTCTTTTTTGTATGAAAAATGTGTTGATTATCAGCCTGTAAATTTTATAGCATAAACGCGTTCCAAAAGTCCGAGGCCTCAAAACGACTTTTTTTACGCGCTCTCTTTTTATTTTTCTTATTTTGTTATATGGTTGGGAGTGGAATTTATTTGAAGGAGAATGAGATGAGAAAAAAGTGGGTATTTACACTGAGTATTGTGTTATTAGGTGTTGTGATGCGAGCAACATTTACCACAATACCGGTCGTGATTGACAATGTTGCACATTCATTTGGACTACCAGTCAGTCAACTCGGTATTCTAACAACTTTGCCGTTATTAACGTTTGCAATTTTTTCACCAACCACGAGCTATATGACTCGTCGTTTTGGGATAGAAAAGACCTTCTTAGGAGCACTATTGCTAGTGCTTTTGGGTTCACTTTTACGTGTTGCCAGCGCCTCAATGTTATTTATTGGAACGATTTTGGTAGGGATTGGTATTGCTTATATTAATGTGCTGCTACCAGCAACATTGGTTAAATTTACGCCTAATAAAATTGGGACTTATACGTCATTGTATAGTACAACCATGACTTTAATGACGGCGATTTTCCAAATTATCGCAGTACCAGTTACTAAAACGTTTAGCTGGCAGATGTTAGTTGTGTTCCTTTCTGTGATTGTTTTGTTAGTTGTTATCACTTGGATATTGCACATGTATGTGAATGTTGATTCATCCGCTAAGAAACGTACGCAACAATCTGAGAATAAGGCTAATCAAGTTCACCCATGGCGCAATAAGTATGCTTGGGCAATGTTAGTTATGGCTGGTATTCAATCGGCAGTTTTCTATACAAGTATCGCTTGGGTACCAACAGTTGCGCAACACACCGGATTGACAGCGACACAAGCCGGTTGGGTAATCGGTGTGATGTCATTGATTGGTATTCCAGCGTCAATGTGGGTACCTAGCTTTTTAGAGCGAGCTAATTATAAGCAACGTGTTCACTTTATGACTGGGGCAACCAGTCTATGGTTGATTGCTATCATCATGATGTATAATACGCAAGCTGGCTTGATTTGGTGGCTGATCGTGACGAGCTTTATTGGCTTGGGAGGAACAGCTGTGTTTGTTTATATGGTAACTTCATATGCTATTAGAACACGTAATCCTCTGGAAAGTTCCGCACTATCTGGTATGGCACAAACGGGTGGCTACTTAATTGCTGCTGGAGCACCTTGGGCTTATGGTGTGTTGTTCGCCCAGTTAGATAGTTGGTTTTTGCAGACGACAGTCATGGCTATTGCCATTGTCATTTTTATCTGCTTAATGTGGTTTGTTGAGCGTGATGAAACTATTTTTGAATAATTAATTATTTGTTGCGTGGGTCTGTTGACTAACGCAACTTTTTTTCTACATATAAAAGTGCGTCTATGGTCGTGCAAATATTTTGGTACAATAAATTTTACTAGTCACGAAACGAGGGAAAAACATGGCTACAGCGGATTTGGAAGTTCATAATTTAATGACCGTAGATGATTTTATGTCATTCAAAGATGATGATTTTAAACATTTACAACAAGATGTGGCATCTTTAAAGCATGATAGTGTACATTACAATCATGAAATTTCTGATTTAAAAAACGATGTCCAGGTTTTAAAAGTTAGTGTGACCGAGTTACAGGTGGATGTACGTTATCTAAAACGAGATGTTAGTGACTTAAAACAGGATGTTCAAGAATTAAAATTGGATATGGCTGAAGTTAAGGTGGGGCTAAAAACAATCGTGGCGGATATGCGTTTTTTTAAATGGTTGATTGGTGTTAGTGTGGCATTGCCAAGTATGATTTGGATGGTGCAACAACTTTGCCGCCTAATTGGTTGTCCAATTGATTAATTGCCTACAACCAATAAACTAGTATAATAGGAAAAAGAATGCTAAAGATAATGAGAGAAATAAAATGAGCCATATAATCATGCCTGTACGTTTGGGACAAAAACTGACGGGGCAGGTGATCGATGTTCGCTACAATGGGTTTGGCGTTGTGATGTTGGATGATTATCCTATTCACATGGCCAATGCATTTCTTGATGAAACGGTCACTTTTGAAATCACACAAGTTAACCGAAAG
The DNA here is from genome assembly GCF_024718545.1 of Weissella fangxianensis. Classification (GTDB taxonomy): domain Bacteria; phylum Bacillota; class Bacilli; order Lactobacillales; family Lactobacillaceae; genus Weissella; species Weissella fangxianensis. The sequence continues at coordinate 58,724 of NZ_JAMXDB010000002.1, read as the reverse complement.
TTTGCCCGCGCAGAAGTGATTGCGGTCGTAAATCCATCACCAGATCGTGTGGAGACGGGTAAAGATTATCTACTAGATGTCGGGATTGCACCCTATATTAATTTGCGCTATGAGGCACAATTAAAGTTAAAGCAGTTTCAGGTAGAAAAATTCTATCGATCAGCAGGCATTGAGGCGAACATTGCGCCAACAATTGGCATGGAGAACCCAACTCACTATCGTAATAAAACGGTTGTACCTATTAAACGTGACGGGGATAAGTTGGTTACGGGTTTCATTAAACGACGGACACCTGGGGAAATTTTGCCTTTGAGTGACTATTATGTTAATGATCCGGTGATCGATCAAACAATTGGGACAGTCCGTGATATTTTAACTGCACACCATGTATCTGTATTCAGTGATGAAACCCAACAAGGTGAGATGCGCTATATTATGGTTCGTCGCGGCTACTATAGTCATGAATTAATGGTTGTTTTGGTTTCACAAACAGCAACTATTAAGGATGAAGCTGCAATCGCCACTGAAATTGCGGCTGTTGTGCCAGGTATTCGTAGTGTTGTTTTGAATCACAATCCCAGAGCGTTACATTTGTTGATGTCGGGTGATAATCGGACGCTATGGGGTGCAGACGCCATTCATGATACGTTGCTTGGCATTGAATTTGAAATTGGACCAAATTCGTTTTATCAAGTAAATCCACAAACAACGGAAGTGTTATATGCTTTAGCGGCTAAAAAGGCCGAATTAAAACCAACCGATACGGTTATTGATGCCTATTCCGGCATTGGGACGATTGGGTTAACAGTTGCTAGCCAGGTAAAGCAAGTACTCGGTGTTGAAGTTATTGAACGGGCAGTCATTGATGCGCAGAAGAATGTGGCAAATAATCAGGTGGAAAATGCCACCTTTATTACGGCAGACGCGCCTGAGCAGATGCATAGGTGGCAACAAGAAGGCTTGCATGCTAATGTTATTTTTGTTGATCCACCTCGCCGTGGTTTGACCAATGAATTGCTTGATGCAGTGACTGAAATGCGCCCTGACCGTTTTGTTTACGTATCGTGCAATCCAGCCACAATGGCCCGAGATGCTAGGTACTTGATTGACCAAGGCTTCCACATAAAAGGGGATGTTCAGCCACTGGATCAATTCCCACAAACAGCCCATGTTGAAGTAGTCACCGTTTTTGAACCAAATAATTAGAAAAAGCGGTTGGAACATTTTTTGATGTTCCAACCGCTTTTCTTGTTGATTTTGTCTCGGCTTCTCCAACAATTAATGGCGTTGCACGACCAAGGCACTACTTTGCGTTAAGACGTCTTGATAATAAGAAACGCTATATGAAGTGTCAGGTAATTTTGCTAGATAACTTTTAATAGCTAATAATGAATCGTTATCCTCACTAAGTAAGCATAGCAAACCATCTGTTTTTAGAACCATTAGTAGTGACTTAATAATGGTTTGAACATTGGCCGCGATACTTTGTTCATCTAATTGAAAGATAGCTGCGCCAATGGGCTCAGTTGGGTCCAAATAAGCAGGAATATCAGTAAATCCCTTGCTAATTAGGTCGACACGTTCATTTAAGCCACTTAAAAATAAGGAAGCTGCGACATCATCGATTTCAGACTTTAAGTCTGAAAAAGCTAGCACTTTACCAGTATCACCAACTCGACTAGCTAAGAAGCGGGTGATATCACCGTGACGAATGGTTGCATCAATTGCTACATCCCCGGGTGTTAGATATTCATTAAGGGATATTTGTACTAGATTTTGAATTGAGCGCATTTTCGAAAACCTCTCGTGTGCGATATTTAAAAATTATTTCTTTAGACATGATTAATAAGAAAGTTCCTAAACCAAAACCGGCTAGAACATCTGAAAAATAGTGTACACCCAAATAAACACGGCTAACAGGGATAGCGATAACTAACCCAGCAAATAAGGTCATAAAGGCGTAACGGATATTATCTTCAGATTTTAGGTAATAGTGTACTAAAACAATCAATGAACCATATAGCAAGATAGCATTCAAGGCATGTCCTGATGGGAATGAATAACCTGATTGTTCAATAACGTGGTAAATCGCTGGTCGTGGTCGGTGAAATAGATGCTTAAATAATGACATGACGCCTAAACCAAAGACACCAACATTAACAATCATAAATATAGCCACGTCTAACTTACGAATCAACAAGGCAATAATTGCAGTGACTACCATGACGAGCGCTGTCCATTTGGTGTTTCCGGCACGTGTAATATTGCGAAAAAACCAAGATCTTTCTGGGGTCAGTGGTTCACGAAGGTAGTGGAACCCAAATTGATCTAACCAGTCAATATAACCAAGGTGGTATACATAGCCAATTGCCATGACGATAAAAATGACTAATCCAGTGAAAGCAGCAACTATTTGTAGATAATCAAATTTTCTTAGACGCCTCATTTGAATCCCTCCTTCTCAATCATTTCTCATTTAATTAGTTTAGCACAAAATGTTCCGAAAATATGAATAATAATTGATTGGTTTAATCCTTGATGAATATTGAAAGCTCGGTCTTTTTTTGATAAAGTAAGATTATTAAAGTGAGGTTATCAATCATGGCATATCAACACAAATTAGTAGAGAAAAAATGGCAACATTTTTGGGATGAACATCAGACATTTAAAACATCAAATGTTTCTGATAAGGAAAAGTATTTTGCAATGGACATGTTTCCATTTCCTTCTGGCCAAGGGTTACACGTTGGACACCCAGAAGGTTATACTGCAACAGACATTGTGTCACGTATGAAGCGTATGCAAGGCTATAATGTCTTACATCCGATGGGATTTGATGCTTTTGGTTTGCCAACTGAGGAGTACGCCATTAAAACTGGTGAAGATCCAAGGGCAGTGACAGCTAAGAATGTTAAAACATTCCGTCACCAAATGAAATCACTTGGCTTGTCATATGATTGGTCACGTGAAGTGAACACGACCGATCCAAAATATTATAAGTGGACGCAATGGATTTTTGAGCAATTGTACAAAAAAGGACTTGCTTATGAAGATGAAATCATGGTCAACTGGGCACCGGATTATAATGGTGGAACAGTTGTTTCAAATGAGGAAATCATTGATGGTAAGACTGAACGTGGTGGTTATCCAGTTTATCGTGTGCCAATGCGTCAATGGGCATTAAAGATTACTGCATATGCGGATCGTTTGCTTGATGACTTGGACGATGTAGATTGGCCAGATGCAATTAAAGAACAACAACGTTACTGGATTGGACGTTCTGTTGGGGCATCAGTTACATTTAAAGTGCAGGACTTTGATGATGAAATCGAAGTCTTTACCACACGTGCTGACACTTTGTTTGGTGCAACGTATCTTGTATTGGCACCTGAGCACAAATTAGTTGATTCGATTGTTAGTGCAGACCAGCAGGTTGCTGTTGACGCCTTTAAGAAGGAAATTGCTTCTAAGTCAGATTTGGAACGTACAGATTTGAATAAAGATAAAGCCGGTGTCTTCACTGGTGCGTATGCAATCAACCCTGTTAATGGTGAAGCATTACCTATCTGGATTGGTGACTATGTCTTATCTTCATATGGAACTGGTGCAATTATGGCAGTTGCTGCTCATGATGCACGTGACTATGATTTTGCTAAGAAATATGATTTGCCTATTCGTCCAGTTATCGAAGGTGGCGATGTTACTAAAGAAGCTTACACAGGGGATGGTAAGCACATTAATTCAGGTTTCCTAGATGGCATGGGTAAGGAAGAAGCTATCACGAAGATGATTGATTGGCTGGAAGAGCATGATGCTGGTCAAAAGAAGGTCAATTATCGTCTACGTGACTGGATCTTTTCTCGCCAACGTTACTGGGGTGAGCCAATTCCAGTTATTCATTGGGAAGATGGTGAGCAAACATTAGTTCCCGAGTCAGAACTACCATTGCTTTTGCCAGATGTCGATAATATTATGCCTTCTGGTACTGGTGAATCACCATTGGTTAACGTAGAAGACTGGGTCAATGTTGTTGATGAAAATGGTCGTAAGGGTAAGCGTGAGACAAACACGATGCCACAATGGGCCGGTTCATCATGGTATTACCTACGTTACATGGATCCAAACAATGAACAACAAATTGTTTCACCAGAAGCAGAAGCATACTGGCAGAACGTCGACTTGTATATTGGTGGTGCCGAACACGCTGTGCTACATTTGTTGTATGCACGCTTCTGGCATAAGGTATTGTACGATCTAGGTGTTGTGCACACTAAGGAACCTTTCCAAAAGTTGGCTAACCAAGGTATGATTCTTGGTGAAAACCATGAGAAGATGTCAAAGTCAAAGGGTAATGTTGTTAACCCTGATGATGTGGTCGAAGAATATGGTGCCGATACATTGCGTTTGTACGAAATGTTTATGGGACCTTTGGATCAATCAATTGCTTGGTCCGAAGATGGCCTAGCTGGATCACGGCGTTGGCTTGATCGTGTATGGCGTTTGTTCATTGATGATAATGATAAGCTACGGGATCACATTACGACAATTAACGAACATAAGTTAGATAAAGTCTATAATGAGACCGTTAAGAAGGTCACTGAAGATTATGAGGGCTTGCACTTTAATACAGCAGTTTCTCAAATGATGATCTTTGTTAATGAGGCATATAAGCAAGATAGTTTGCCAGTGGCATATGTTGAAGGCTTTATCAAATTGCTTAACCCAATTGCACCTCATATGACTGAAGAGTTGTGGAGCTATTTACATGCGGATGAATCAATTGCATACGCAGAATGGCCAACTTATGATGAGTCAGCATTAGTTGCTGATGAAGTTGAACTGATTCTTCAAGTAAATGGTAAGCTACGTGGTCATGTTACCGTTGCTGCGGATGCTGATCGTGATGCCATTACTGATGCTGCCAAGCAAAATGAAAATGTCCAAAAGCAACTAGATGGTGCAGAGCCTAAGAAGGTTATCGTTGTGCCTGGTAAGTTGATTAATTTTGTAATATAACAGTAGCGAAGTGTACGAATTAATACAATTAAAATAAGTAATGCTTAGATGCTTTTTATTCTGAGTACGCGGAGGCTGGAACATTTTTGTTTCAGCCTCTACTTTTTATAACATTTTTGTAGAGACGGCCGTTTAGTATGTTGAACTGCCTAAAACGTTAGCAAAAAGTCGTTAGAGTGGGCGGAAATATTTGCGACGGTGCCGTTTTTAAAACAATGGTCAACACTAATTGATTGGTCGTCAACCCATTATTTGTAGAAAAACATCTACAAACAATGGGTTTTCTTGTGTATAATAGATTACTAGGTTGTCATTGGCGCTATAGTTCAACAGGATAGAACAAGGACCTCCTAAGTCTTAGATCACAGTTCGAGTCTGTGTAGCGTCATCGAAATATTAGGAAGGGGAAGTAACATGGCTGACGATAAATCACCCCAATCAAAAAAAGGCTCGTCAACGTCGCCGTTTCGGCGTGACATTAGTTTTGAAGAATTAAATCAATTACTTAACGGTAAAAAGATTGATGAAATCTTTGAAGAGCGCGAAGACGAAACATCTGCTGAAGATACGGTGGCAGAAGATGACATTATTTCTGATCAGCAAGTGACAGAAGTCAAAGTACGGCCGAATGGTGTGTCAACATTTAAGGTGCATGAAGTCCCAGATACGGTTGCTCCAAAAACAAATATACCAGCAGCGACGACTGATACGGTCGCGGATACCGAAAAAAAGCCGCTTGCGGACCCTAAACCTAAGCAAGAAGTAACTACGAGTGAAGTGGATACGTCAGATGGTCAACCTGAAGAAACGGAGACGGCTGCTAAATCGCGTATGTTACGTGGTTCAGCTTGGATGACTATTGGTAACCTAACATCTCGATTATTAGGGGCCTTATATATTATTCCGTGGATTGCGATGATCGGGAATGTTTATTATAACCTTGCCAATTCGTTGTTCTCACAAGGATACCAAATATACAGTGTCGCCTTATTAATATCGACAGCCGGATTACCGAATGTGTTAGCTCGATTAGTCGCAGAGTACAGTGCCTCCAAGCAGTATGATGCTGTTCGGCATGTCTTTCGACAGGCTATCAATTTAGGAGCCGTTTTAGGGGTTGTTGTCGGGGCCGTCCTTTACTTGTTGGCCGGCGTGTTATCTCAAGGTGATCCAAATGTCGTACGAGTCATTCACGCTTTGTCAGCTGCGGTAGTTATTATCCCAATCCTGTCGATGTTACGAGGATACGTGCAGGGATTTGAATTTATGGGGCTGTCAGCGTGGTCGCAATTTATTGAACAATTAGTGCGTGTTATCTATATGCTGGCCCTAACCTATTGGATTATGGTTGGTCATCATGGTGATTGGGTCGATGCAACGGTTCAGTCAACATTTGCTGCCTTTTGGGGAGCTTTGGCTGGTATTCTAGTATTGTTACTAGGTATCGTTATGCGCCGTGGGTTCTTTGCAGAACAACGTCGACATTCTGTTAAAACGCAAAATTTTGATGCTCGTGCTGTCTTGATAAAAATGGCTCGGCAATCGGTACCTGTTATTTTTGCTGGTTCGGCGATTTCGCTAGTTCAAGTGTTTGATCAATATACGTTCTTTAGAATTATCAGGGCGTTTACGAATATTTCGAATGACGCAATGCAGGCGATGTATGCTCAGTTTGCTTTTAATTCTAATAAGTTAGTCATGTTGGTTGTGTCGCTAGCCGTTGGGATGGCAGAAACTGCCTTACCAATGTTGGCACGTGCAAGAGAGCTTGGTAATTTAGAAAATATTGGCCGTCAAATCCAATTTGCTTTAAAGTTGCTAGCGTTTGTTATGGTACCAGCAGTTTTGGGGATGGTTGCAATTGCACGTCCACTTTATATTCTGTTCTACCGGACGTCGGATTTGACGAATGGTACCTTGATTTTGCAATTCGCTAGTTATTCTGCTATTTTCTTAAGCTTGTATATGGTGATATTAGCCATTTATCAAGGATTGGGTAGATTGCGTTATACAGTTAAATTACTTGTCCTTATATTTATCATTAAAATTATTTTGCAAATACCATTAACGATTTGGTTGCAAGGTATGGGACCACTTGTATCAACAACGATTGCCTTCTTGGTCGGTATGGTTGTGGCTATTCATCACCTATCAAGTCTATATCATATTGATTGGGCATCGTTTAATAATACGTTTATGATTATCTTATTCTGGAGTTTGGTGATGTACGCTGTCGTTGCACCGGTCTCTTATACATTGGGACTATTTATACCAGACACTAAGTTATTCCAGCTATTGAATTTAACAATCGCTGGTATTATTGGTGCCACCATTTATGGTATTGCCGTACTGAAGACACACGTCGGCGAAGCTATCTTAGGTCCACGTGCCGTTTGGATAGCAAAGAAATTGCATTTAAAGTAATCGTGCTATTAGGATAAAGTTGATCTCAGTAATTGAGGTCAACTTTTTTTGATTAACTCTGTGGAAAAATCTGTGCAAAACTTGCATTTTCTGTGGATAAAAGGTGGAAAAGGGTGGGATTATTCTGTCTTTTTCCACTGGTACGGTCTAATTTAATATAAAATAGAACAAATTTTTCGCTAAACATATCGAAAACTGCATGATGGCGACGGTCACTTAATGACAGTTAAGTTCACTTGGGTGTGGAAAACGATATTGTTCAGTTATTTTCCAAAATTTAAGATGGATAGCGTATAATTCAAAGTAATAGAAAATAAGATAAGGAAATGGGTTAACTATGACACGTTCATTTAAAGAATTAACAGAAGAACAATTTGAGTCATTTGCACAAGCACACCCTGCTGGTAGCTATTTACAAACAGCAGCACAAGCGCGCTTATTGGCTCGTCGTGGCTGGCAAACAAGCCTGGTTGGTTTGGTTGAAGATAACCAAGTAGTCGCAGCCGCCGTGTTGGGATGGATTCCTGTACGAATGGGTAATCTGTTCCAAATTGATGGCGGGATGCTAATTGACTTTAGTAACCAAGACTTGGTAAAAGATTTTGTTGAAGGTGTGATGGCATTTGCAAAAGAACGTCACGGCTTGTTTTTGCGAATCATGCCGAATGCAATTTATCGTCGATTTGATGATGACGGCCAGCAAATTGGTGATACGGAGAGCACAGTTATTGATGCTTTGACACGAATTGGTTTTGATCATACGCCAGCTACGAAGGGGTGGACAACCAATTCTTCACCTTCATGGCAATATGTAAAGTCACTGCAACCAATTTTGGAAGCACAAGATACCAAAAAGGCTTTGCGGTCATCATTAGCGAAAGATGGTAAGTACTATCTGAAGAAGACAGATCAATTTGGTATTCAGGTGCGACGGTTAAGTAAGGCTGACTTACCTGATTTCAAAGCATTAACACAAGACACAGCAAATCGCTTAAACTATCATGATAAGGACTTAGATTTTTATCAAACAGTTTTTGATGAGTATGGTGATGATGCCTATTTTGTTTTTGCAGAAATGAATTTTCCAGCATACATTAAGGGTCAGCAACAAGCACGTGATCATTTAGCTGAAGCTGTCGCTAATCTCGATGCAAGAATTGCTGAAAAACCTAACTATAAAAAGTTAAAGCGGCAACGTGCAGAGTATGCTGATCAACATAAGCAACATGAAAAGCGGATTACACAAGCAAAGATGGCGCATGAGCGAGCTGGTAAAGATGTTGTCACCATTGCTGGTGCATTGTTCTTAGCTACGGCTAATGAAATGATTTATTTGTACTCAGGCACTTATGATGAGTATAAAAAATTCTACGGACCATATGCTGTCCAAGAATATGCCTTTGAACAAGCATTAAAGCGCCAAATTCCACATTATAATTTCTATGGTATTTCGGGTGTGTTTGATGGTTCTGATGGTGTCCTAGGATTTAAACAAGGATTTTCTGGTCATGCCGAAGAAAAGGTTGGGTCTTTTGTTCGTCCAATTAACGGACCAAAATATGCCATCTATCACTTCTTAAAGAAAATCCTAGCACGTGGCTAGTGAAAACAGGCATTTTTCATACGTTTATCCTGTAAAAATTACATGGTGATAATTAATACACGCTAAGTACAAAAGAGGTTGGGACAAAAAAGTCTCAACCTCTTTTTAACTGTCATGAACTTTGTTACGCTTGTAGCTTTTTATTAGTTATTCCATAGCGACTAAATGAACATTACTGGCGCCAGAAATTGTTTGAATTTCTTGCATTAATGCCGTTAAAGTTTGGGTCATTTGGTTGATATCTAGTGAAATAACAATACTGGCGACATCGTGAATAGGGACGTTTTGGTTAATCGTTAGCACACTTGCGCCAGACGCTGAAGTTATTTGCAACACCTGAGCTAATAAGCCACTCTTATCTTCTAGTAGGAACGAGATAATCGCTTTACGGTGACCGATGTTTTCGTCAGGTAAAAAGACTAAATCTTTGTATTTATAAAATGTTCCTCGACTGATACCAACTCTTTTGACTGCTTCACTGACTTGTGTCACAACGCCTTTTTCTAGTAGTTGGCGTGCTTCAATAACTTTGCCAAAAGAGTCCGGCAAGATTGAACTGTCAACGATATAATACTTCTCCACGATTTATTACCTCACTTTGTACACCGTTTTTATCAATTTGAACTGGTGAAATTTCCCACTGTGGAAACATCTCTTGGGCGTGAACCACTAGGTCATGAGCGGCTTGCAGGTTAGGCATAATTGCCATCAAAGTTGAGCCACTACCACTAATATACATCGTACCATAGTCGCTTTCAGCAAGTTGTTTGGCCTGTTGATATTCTGGAATTAATTTTGCACGATAAGGTTCATGAATGAGATCCTGACATGTGCGCTGTAACAAGTCAGCATCCCCAGTTTCTAATGCGTGGGTCATCATGGTGCAACGGCTGACCTGATGAATAGCGGTTGCGTAATTCATGGTTGTTGGTAGAACAACGCGTGCATCATGCGTACTGATGGGATAATTTGGTACGAGGGCGACAAATTTTAGTTCATCAGAAATCGTGTATTGTGCGACTACAGGTTGCTTCTGCTCATCTACAAACGATACACATAGGCCACCATAAATCGACGGGGTCACATTGTCGGGGTGACCTTCCATTTCAACAGCTAGTTTTAGTAGATTAGTTGTTGAAATAGCATTATCAAACCAGATACTGGCAGCTTTGAGACCGGCGACAATACAAACGGCAGAACTGCCTAATCCGCGAGCGACCGGGACTTGACTAGCAATGGTTATTTTGAGATTGGGCGTTGGTTTTTGGAGAAATTCACAGCCTTTTAGAAATGCTCGATAGACTAAATTATGACTATTTTGATAGGCAACATCGCAACCGCTGATTTCTAGTGGTTGATTACTGGCTTCAAAATAGAATTCTGAATACATGGAAACTGCTAGCCCCATGCAGTCAAAACCAACGCCAATATTTGCGCTAGTAGCGGGTACTTTGATTTTGAACATTAAAAATTACCTCCGCTTGTGTTTTAACGTATGCTTGCATTTTTTCAGGAGACAAAATATTTTTATGACGTATTGGTAAATCATGCAGGTGGGCAAGATTGTCTGGAACTGGTGTATTTGTATAGTCTGCTAGTCGTTGTATTAAAGCGAAACTACTATCGGCACCATCAACATTTGGCAAAACAGCTGGTGCGGTTGTTTCGACAAACTTATAGGGACTGGCTGTTGATAGTAAAACCATTGGCGTTTGGTCATGTTGTTGGTAATCACGCATCACATGATAGCCAGCAGCTGTGTGCGGATCCATTAAATAGCCTTGCTCTTCATAAACCTCTTTGATTGCTGTTTGGATATCGTGGTCACTACTGAATCCGCAGGCGAAGTCTCGTTGCAAATTTTGCAAAAGTTCATCTGAAACTTGATAATGGCCATTTGTTTCTAGTTGACTCATTAGTTGATCAATATAAGCACTATCTAATCCTGACTCGTAATATAGCAAACGTTCTAAATTGCTAGATACTTGGATGTCCATACTTGGTGCAACTGTATGTAAGAAAGGCCGTTGCCGATCATAAATACCAGTTTTGAAGAAATCTGTTAATACATTATTAGCATTGGCCGCTACAATGAGTTTTTTAATTGGCAAGCCTAGTAATTTTGCGTAATAACCAGCCAAAACATCACCAAAATTGCCAGTAGGAACCGTGAAGTTGACGAAATCGCCCAGTGCTATTTTTCCTTGTTTGACTAATTGTTGATAGGCAGAAAAATAGTAGACGACTTGTGGTGCTAAGCGACCGATATTGATGGAATTTGCACTAGAAAGATGCAGGTCACTTGCTAGTGTTTCTTTAAATGCTTCATTGTTAAAAATTTCTTTGACGTGACTTTGAGCGTCATCAAAATTACCAGTGATAGCAGCAATGCTAGTATTTCCGCCAGCAGTCGTCAGCATTTGTTTTTCTTGAATATCACTCACGCCACCTTCTGGATAAAAAACAGCAATGCCAATGTTATTGATGTTTTTAAAACCTTCTAAGGCTGCCTTGCCAGTATCGCCGCTTGTGGCGGTCAATATGAGACTATGTTCATTGTTCTCTAAGGCCAGCTGCATGAGATGAGGTAGTAGTTGTAATCCAATATCCTTGAAGGCACTGGTTGGACCATGCCAAAGTTCTAAAATATGGCAGTCGTTGATTGTATGTAAAGGTGTGATTTTAGTGGCATTAAAATTTTGATAGTAGGCGTTGTGAACAGCTTGCGTAAGCTCGGCTTGCGTAAAATCTGGCAATAAAAGATGCAAAATGTTTTGTGCAAGGGTTTGATAATCTAATGGTAATAGTTCAGTTAAATCGATTTTTTTCTGACCGAGGTTGGGGTCAACGAATAAACCATGATCAATAGCCAGCCCTTGCTTCACAGCCGTTTTAGCTGAGACTGGTTGTTGGCGACCTCTAGTACTAACAAATCTTCTTTTCATTTGATATCACTCCTTGCCTTTTAGTATTTATCATGATAATCTGTTCATCATAAAAAGACAAGTGTTTATATAAAATAAACATATTTTGGAGGTGGGTTAGTTTGAATATTGCAATTTTAGGATTTGGTACAGTTGGGACGGGCGTATTTAACATGATTAATCAGGTGCATCGCCTAACCGAAAATCTCCATGTAAAGTATGTTTTTGTGAGAGAAAATAAAAAAGATCAATTGGCAGAAGCAACTGCCAGTTTTGATGAAATTATTAATGATCCAGAGGTTGAGGTGGTTGTTGAGGTTTTAGGCGGTTTAGAGCCGGCGCATCAGTATATTTTAGCGGCGTTACGACATCATAAACATGTTATTACGGCGAATAAGGCGGTGATTGCTTGTTATTTAGAAGAATTTACTAAAGTTGCTGCTGAAAATCAGGTTAATTTTTATTTTGAATCAAGTGTGGGTGGCGGTACACCTTGGATTTCAGAAATAGAACGTGCTGCACGTGTTGATGATATTGACCACATCCAGGGCATTTTCAATGGCACAAGTAATTTTATTCTGGACCGTATGGCGCAAAGTGGGGCTGCATTTGCAGATGTACTTGGTCAAGCGCAAGAACTTGGTTATGCTGAAGCTGATCCCAGTGCGGATGTTGATGGTTGGGACATTGCCAATAAACTATGCATAAGTTGCGACATTGCTTATGATTGTTTTGTGTCACCGAGCCAGGATTTGCCCGTCTTTGGTATTCGAAATATTACAGCAGCAGATATTAGTGCCTTTGCTCGTCAGGGATATACAGTGAAATTAATGGGTAAGAGTCGTTAAATAGGGGATGCTTTTGACTATGTGGTTGAGCCCACCCTGTATCCTAGCCATACGTTTGAAGCAAATACGCATGAAAACTATAATTTGATTACCCTGCATGGCTAAACAATCGGTGATTTGAATTTTATCGGACAGGGAGCAGGGCAGTTACCAACTGCCAATGCTATTATTCAAGATATTTTAGATATTGTGCAACATCGAGTCCGTTTAAAACGTGGCTTTAAACGACAATTAACTTTTCAAGCTAACTTAACGAAAAGTGATTATTTATTGCGATCAACCATTAACTATCACCAATTATTTAGTAACTATGATGCGCATCAAGTGGGTGATTATGTGCTAGTTCATCAAATTCCGGTTGGCTTGATGCATAGTTTAATGAAAAACATTCAAGAAAAAGATCCGCGTGCTTGGATGGTTAATCTACCTGCTGAATCTCATGAAGGTATTGTACAGAAAGTTGCCTATAATTAATCTATTTTTAGCACAAAAATGGTTTGGAACAATTGATTTGCCCCAAACCATTTTCCATACATCAGTATATTGTCTGTTCATTTTTTAAAAAATCCGAACCGCCATAGAATTAATGTAATAATAATCATTAAAATGATTGTAATAACCACGGTATATAACCAACCACTTGATTCATGGGTAAAAGGCAGCGCCACGTTTTGTCCAAAAAAACCTGAAACAATCGTGGGTACGGTGAGGACGATTGATGACACAGTCAGTAGTTTCATTGTCCAATTCAAGTTTGCATTCGCAACATTGTCAAAGGCGTTAGCAACACTTTTGGTTACTTCCTGTGATAGTTTTCCTGTATCTAATGCTTGCTGCAGCTCAACTTGAACGTCATCAATACGTTCCAATTGTCTGGTATTTAATTGCTGACGATCGTGTGTTTGTAATGTTTTTAGAAGCACATTATCTGTCTGTAACGAATTAATCAAATAAATCAAGTCGGTTTGTAGTGACATTAGCTGATTAATGGCGGGTTGGGTTGGTTTTGTTGACTTAATCGTGCTTTGGATAGATAAGCGTTTACGATTAATGGTTAAGATTGCTTTCATAAATTCGCTAGATAATGATTCTGTCAGATTTAGGATGATATCAATCGGTTGGGTGTATGCTTTTTGGGATAATTTGGACAGCTGATTAATGGCGTAGTCAGTTTCTTTACGGGTGAATATGTACAGGATAGACTGGTCGGTCTTGTATAGCAATCCCACAGGCTCAGTAGTCGCTCGGTTTGAAGTGGGTGTCACAATATCAAATATCATTAAATGATAGTGATTAATGGCATCGAACTCCATACGAGCACTTTCATAAGGGTCAATCGCATAGTCGATCAATTCATTAGGAATACCGTGTTGGTTAACTAGGTTGACACGGTCGTCAGGGGTCATTTCATCAACATGGTATACCTTGCATTGAGAAAATAATTGCTGTTCTTTTATCATCTATCTTCGACTCTACTTTCTTTATAGGTATATGTATGTTCTGTTATTATCAGTATAACGAAATAATTAATTGGTGATGGCTTTTTTTGAAGGATTATAAAAAAGCCGCTAATCTTACCAATTGGTTGGTAGATTGACGACTTGCATATTTATCGTTAAAATTTTTCGGATTTTAAGAGATTTGGGTACCGGCTTCTAATGAGTTATCTAATTTGAAAATACTTTCAATATCAATGATGACATAAGCAGCACGTGGAAACCGTTCAAATAGACTATCTGGCAATTTTTCCTTAGCCAGGTCATCGTCTTCATGGATATGCACTTGGCCTTCAAAACGAAAGCCTTTTTGTGCAGAACGATCGGCAACGGCAACAGCGGCACGACCATTATCAGTTAAGTTATGGAATGCGTGATGGAAGGTATGCTCGAAGTAGGCTAAGTGAGTATCGTCCAGAACATGGAGTGATCCCTTAGGACCGACCTTAGGCATACCGTTTTCATCGGCAGTAGCTAAAAAGGGTAACTGTTCGTTAAGCATTTGTTTCATTTCTTCGGTTAATTCAGCCATGTTAAGTCCTCTTTTCAATTATTGCTTACTAATTATAAGAGGATATACTTAAAAAATCAAATTTATTGGCTTAAATTGGTGGCATGTAAATACTGATAGTTGACTAACGGTATAAAAATCGGTATACTTTAACAGTTATCGATAACAAAATTGGAGGAAATAATTATGGCAACTAGATCACCATATAACACATGGGCCCGTCGTCGTCCAGTTTCACATGACTATTCAAAGAAAGTTCGCGAAGCTGAAGTTGTTAACATTCAACAATGGGCTAAGGGTAAAGCTGAATTAGAATCAAAGTAATTTGATCTATTTAGCGATAGAACCATAAGACTAACGTAGATATACGTTAGTCTTTTTTTATAGCAATAAGCCAAATTGTTATAATGAAAGTACTACGCAATACATAGATGGAGGTTGGCATGGCAAGTAAATATCCAACGGCGGAATTAGTTGGCGTGGTAATGACACAAACTAATAGTGGTCAATATAAACCAAAAGAAACGCAACTAGATAT
The DNA here is from genome assembly GCF_024718545.1 of Weissella fangxianensis. Lineage (GTDB taxonomy): Bacteria > Bacillota > Bacilli > Lactobacillales > Lactobacillaceae > Weissella > Weissella fangxianensis. The sequence continues at coordinate 43,364 of NZ_JAMXDB010000002.1, read as the reverse complement.
GAATGCATTTCATAGTTGGCGCATCGGTAAACATACCAAAGGAAAGTTGCAAGAACCTGGACAATTATTTTTGACAGAGAATAATTTGGTTGTGATGTTAGTTGCAATCAAGCCGTTGGCGTTCAAAAATCGACATGATATGACACCGATGGCCCGTTTTTTAACAACTTCAGGGCCTGAGGAAGTAAAAACGCAATTATTAACAATCTATCATGACTAAATTGTTCGCTGGATTAAAGTAATGCTTTTTTAAGATTCTCGCGTTATACTATTAGCTATAGAATGTTTTTTGTCAATTATAGGGGGAAAATAATAAATATGACAACAGCAGAGTTTGGAGTCGTTGGACTTGCCGTTATGGGTCGCAACTTAGCATTAAATGTTGCTTCGCGCGGTTACAAAGTGGCGTTATACAATCGTACATCTGGACGTACGGATGACTTGGTTGAGAAGCATCCTGATTCAGGATTTGTACCTAGTTATTCAATTAAAGAATTTGTGGCATCGATAGAAAAGCCACGCCGAATTTTATTGATGGTAAAGGCCGGTGCTGGAACGGATGCGGTCATTGAGGAGTTGTTACATACTTAGATAAGGGGGATATTCTGATCGATGGTGGTAATACTTTCTTTGAGGATACGATTCGTCGTTCTAATAAATTAGAGAAGTCAGGTATCAACTTCATTGGTATGGGTGTTTCTGGTGGTGAGCTAGGTGCATTGCAGGGACCATCAATGATGCCCGGTGGTCAACGTGAAGCGTACGATCTGGTCGAGCCAGTTTTGCAAGAAATTGCTGCTAAGGCGCCGGAAGATGGTAAGCCAACCGTGACGTATATTGGCCCAAATGGTGCCGGTCATTATGTCAAAATGGTCCACAATGGTATTGAATACGGTGACATGCAACTTATCGCTGAATCTTATGATATCTTAAAGCGTGTCTTAAAGCTGAATAAAGATGATTTGGCTCAGACATTTGCTGACTGGAATAAGGGTGAACTAGATTCATATTTGATTGACATTACTGCTGATATTTTGACACGTGATGATGATTTGGAATCTGGTAAGCCAATGGTTGATATGATTTTAGATCGTGCTGGTAACAAAGGAACTGGTAAGTGGTCATCACAATCAGCTTTGGAAGTTGGTGCACCACAATCATTGATAACTGAATCAGTTTATGCCCGTTATATTTCAGCATTAAAGACGGATCGTGTTGCTGCCGCTGATGTGCTAGCTGGTCCAGATTATGAGTTTGACGGTGACATTGCCGCTACTACTGAAGATATCCGTAAGGCACTTTACTTTGGTAAGGTGATGTCATATGCTCAGGGATTTGACCAATTACGCATGGCATCAGACCATTATGATTGGTCATTGCCATTTGGTGAATTAGCACAATTGTGGCGTGCTGGTGCCATTATCCGTGCCCAATTCTTGCAACGCATTACCGATGCTTATGATGAAAAGCCTGAATTACATAACTTGTTGCTAGCACCTTACTTTAAGCAGATTGCGGAATCATATCAAGCATCTGCTCGTCGTGTGATTGCTTTGGCAACCGCAGCCGGTGTACCAGTGCCATCGTTATCAGCGGCAGTGGCTTATTATGATTCATATCGTTCAGCAGTTTTGCCAGCTAACTTGATTCAAGCACAGCGTGATTACTTCGGTGCACATACTTATGAACGTGTTGATAAGCCAGCCGGTGAAATGTACCATTATTCATGGTATGACGAAGCTTAAAATAATAATCAATGATAATTGATATTGTTTTGCTGTTTAAAACATGTCAATATTTGTCTAGCGAAAAAGAAAAACGTACATTAATTGGGGAGAGACCATCAAATGTTTGATTTTATTAATAACAATAATAATAATCGTTTGAACTCAACACAATTAGTGATTGGGCGTTTTTGTAACGCTTAAACTGTGAGAACTTACGAAGCAGTCAACCAATTACTAAATTGGCTGACTGCTTTTTTGTTTATTTTTTTTACTTAGGAGAATAGTTATGCCACAGCAAGTTGAATTAAAACGATCAATGGGCATTTGGTCAGGCTTATCGTTAGTTGTTGGAACAGTTATTGGTTCAGGGATCTTCTTTAAACAAGCTGGTGTCTTACAAACGGCTGGTTCGTCAACTTTAGGATTATTGGCTTGGTTAACTGGCGGTATTATTACTTTGGCAGCGGGCTTAACGATTGCAGAAATTGGTGCTCGCTTACCCAAGACTGGCGGCTTGTATAGTTATATCGAGTCATTATATGGCCCAGTTGCTGGATTTTTGACTGGTTGGATGCAGGTAGTTATTTATGCACCAGCCGTGATTGCATCAATTGCCGGATATGCAGCCTTTTTGACGGCTAATTTTCTTGGGTTACCCACAAGTTCGGCAACTTGGATTGCCGTGTGCTATATTGTTTTTATTGCCGGAATCAATCTTTTCGAAAATCGCGTTGCCGCTAGTTTTCAAGTGATTACCACGTCAATCAAATTAATTCCAATTGCGATTTTAATTATCTATGGGCTTTTCTTTGGGAAGGTCAACGCATTAGGACAAACTGTTTCAGACACTGTTTCTCATGGTGGCGGATTTGGTATGGCGATTTTAGCAACCTTGTTTGCCTATGATGGGTGGATTTTATTAGCCAATATCGCTGGTGAATTGAAGAATCCGCGCCGTGATTTACCTCGGTCGATTGTTGGCGGTGTGAGTTTAATTGTGGTTGCTTACGTTGGCGTTTCGTTTGGGGTGTATCATGCTTTGCCATCTGATCAAATTGTGGCCTTACAAAATAATGCGACATTTGCCGTGGTCCGAACAGCTTTTGGTGAGTTTGGGGGTCGTGCATTGAGTGTCACGATTATTATTTCTATGCTGGGTACGTTAAATGGTAAAATGATTTCTTTCCCAAGAATGGCGTATGCGATGTCACTTGATGGGCTATTTCCCAAATATTTATCAAGATTAACACCTAAAACGCAAGAGCCAACCAATGCGATTGTAACAGTTTCGTTAATGACGATTACTTTAGCCGTCTTGTATACCAATGGTGTGGATCGTTTATCAGATATTGCAATTTTTACTATTTGGATTTTTTACACGGCAGCCTTTTTTGGTGTCTTTATTTTACGTCACAAAAAACTTGATAAAGATGTTGATCCAACAACCTTATTTAAAACACCATTGTTTCCAGTGACCCCATTGGTGGCAATCATCGGTGCGTTGTTTGTGATTGGCTCAACTATTATGAATGATTTTTCAGGAGCGGTCATTTCAATTGCCTTGGTACTTGTTGGATTACCTGTCTTCTACTACTATCAGCATAAACGCGAACAGTTGTAATGTCGGTATATTGTCACTCGTTATAAAACGCGGTAAACTGGCTCTATTAGATTTTGATTAGAGGTAGTACGATATGACGTGGGTAAGACAAGCAAAGCAGTACGAGGCAGCTTTGATTAATGATTTAAATCAAATTGTTCGAATTCCGTCTGTATTGGATTCAAAAACGCAAACAACACAAACACCTTTTGGGATTGATATGATTCGTGCGTTATCCAAAATGGAGGAATTAGCTAATCGAGATGGTTTTCGTTATGGACGAGTTGATAACATGGTGACATGGATTGAATTTGGGCCAGCCGATGCGCCAGAGTCGTTGGGGATTTTAACGCATATCGATGTGGTTCCAGCAGGCGATGGTTGGCTCCGTCAGCCATTTAACCCAGAAGTTTTAGATGGTCTATATTTTGGGCGTGGTGCTGCAGATATGAAGGCCGACTTGACGTAAGCATATTATGCATTGAAGATGCTTGCTGATCAGGGACGTGTCTTGAAGCGTAAGGTACGTTTAATTATTGGTACGGATGAAGAAAATGGTTGGTGTGATATGCCGCATTATCTAGCACAAGAGGGTGAACCGACAATGGGCTTTTCACCGGATGGCGCCTTTGCAGTCGTGAATGGTGAGAAAGCTTTTCAAACCGTACAACTACGTTTTCCAAGTGTTTCAGAAGGTCCCTATATTTTAGAACGATTTATATCAGGTAACCGGGCGAATGTTGTTCCTGGGGAAGCAAAAGCTAGAATTAATGTGCCACAGGGGATGTTGATTGCGGCGGACTTCGCTGATTTTTTGGAACAATATCCTTTCTTAGAAGGAAATGTACAACAAATTAATGAAACGGTTCGATTAACATTATATGGTGTGCAAGCTCACGGGGCATATCCAGCTGATGGTAAAAATGCCGGCACATATTTGGCTTATTTTTTGGAACAATATCCATTTGGTGGCGATGCACAAGCTTTTTTGAATTTCTTGGGGACAACCGTTCATCAAGATATTTATGCTAAGAATTTAGGATTAGCTTACCGTGATCAAAAGATGGGCGCGTTAACATTGAATATTGGTGTGATGCGTTATAGCCACCGCGGTCAGGGAAACATATTACTTAATTTCCGTTATCCAAAAGGGGTTAACCTGCAAGCAATCATTACCCAGGTCCAGCGACATATGGGTGAATTAGCGGCTGAGGTCACTAATGTTCAAGCTGGTATGCCACCACACTTAGTCGCAACTGATGATGAATTAGTAAGCACCTTGTCTGAGGTTTATGCAGCACAAACTGGACAATATTTACCGCCACGGACATCTAATGGTGGTTCATATGCGCGGTTATTGAAAAGAGGTGTTGCCTTTGGCGGTCAATTCCCTGATGTGAAGGTAACTAGCCATCAAGCCAATGAATTTACACCAGTGGCTAATTTAACGCGATCGATGGCAATTTTTGCAGAATCGATTTGGCGTTTGTGTCAGTAAAAATAATTTGATAAGTGGCGTTTTGGGCCAGTTGTCACGTAATTTACGTGACATACTGGATGCAAAACGTCTTTTTCTTGCACGTTTTTTACATATTAACGACTATGTAAAAAAGTTAGCTGATAACTGGTAAAATATATAGTAATAACTAGTGATATTGGAGGCAACACATGGCGTTAGAATTATTATTTGGTCGCTCGAGCGCTGACCATGAATTGGCATTATTACAGCGCATACAACAGGTTTTAGCGACAGATAAACAAGCACAAGTATTTTATATTGTCCCAAATCATATCAAATTTGAAACAGAAATAAATGTTTTAACCAGGCTGGCAACATTGGAAGGTCACCATGGTGCTGCTATTTCAGTGCCTAATGTTTCAGTCTTTTCATTAAGTCGTTTAGCATGGTACTACATGCAAAATGATCCAATTTATCAGCAGGCAAATTTGTCCCAAAATGGGCTGACGATGTTAGTCCAGACACTACTGCAACAACATCAAGATGAATTACAATTATACGGTAATTTATTGACCAAGCAGGGATTCATTGGCCAATTTACAACGCAATTACTAGAGTTAAAACAGTCCGGTTTATCCTGGGATGACGTAACAGCCATGGCTGATGGACTGACAAATCAAGAGACGTTGCAGATGAAATTGCATGACTTAGCGACCATTGGCCGTTCGTTAGAAACTGAATTGACCCAACGTGGTCAGTATTTAAGTAGTGATTTATTATTGGCCTTGAAAGTCTATTTAGCAACGGAAAAAACAGATGTTTCACATCATTACTTCTTTATCAATGGTTATTCGCAAATGACGTCGCCTGAACGTGGACTAGTCGAAGCATTGATTACGTATTCTGGTGGGGTAACGATTGCATTACCTGCTGATGATGGATCGGCTAGTTTGACCGAATCAGCCATTTCTGAAAATGATTTGTTTTATCGACCTAAGCAACTTGGTCGACAATTACGGGATGCGGCTGTTACACATCAAGTGCCAGTTGTCGCAAATACGATTGCAACCCAGCGTCAGATGAGTACGGGGATGTTGGCTGTTGAAGATTTTTGGATAAAGTATGAGCAGCAGGGAATTGTGCGCGAACAATATGATGCCCATGGGGAACTTGAAATTTGGCAGACTCATACGCGTTATCAAGAAGTGGAACAGATGACACGTTTGATTCGTCAAGAAGTCGCTACTGGTAAGCATCGATATCGTGATTATTTATTAATGACACGTGATTTGGGTCAGTATGAAAATATCGTGCCAGCAGTTTTTGCTCGTTATGACATTCCGATGTTTATGGACTTAGACCGTCCTATGTCAGCCCATCCGTTAGTCGCTTTCTTGGATAAATTACTACATTTGGCACCAACATACACAATTACAGATGTCATGAGTTTTTTAAAAACGGAGTTGCTGATACCAGCAGACGTTTCGTTAGCGGATTATCGTGAAGCCCTTGCGGAAACCGAGAATTATGTGTTGGCCAAAAACGTTGCTGGCTGGCAATGGACGGATAAGACACCTTGGCAATATGATCGTCAAGCATTGACCAGTGATGATGAAGTAACTCGGGAACGTGTTGCTGGTAAGGATGCGCAGTTGGCGATGATTCATGATCAAATTAGTGAAGTGGTTGCACCGTTTTTGCATCAGTTACAACAAGCACAAACTGCCCGTGAAATGGCCCGTGAATTATATCAATTTATAACCCAAATCGGTGTCCAAAAGCGGTTGCTTGATTGGCGTGATCAGGCGATTGCCCAAGGTGATTTGTGGGCTGCACAACAGCCTGAACAAGTTTGGCGAGTGTTTATTGGTATTTTGGATGATTTCGTCCAAGTATTTGATACGGCAGCAATGACATTAGAAACATTGCAAGATGTTTTTAAAGCGGCCTTTGATAGTGCAAATTATGCTGGTGTACCATCCACGATGGACCAAGTGCACATTTCTGAAAGCGGAATCGTGCAACGAACAGGCTATGAAACGGTCATTGTATTCGGTGCGACGAATCATAATTTACCAGCTGTTACGCGAATTAAGGCAATCCTACATGATGGTGATCGGGCAGTTTTGCAGTCAGCACTGCCCGATAATGTTTTTTTGAAAGAGACTTCGGAACAGCAAATGGCCCAAGAATCATTGTTGATGTATCGCGCAATGATGGTTGCTGATCGACGGTTGATATGGACATATGCAACAAGTGATGGGGATGGTGCGCAACAACCATCTACCTATGTCACACGTATGCAAAAGCAATTTAACCTGGATCCGGTCCAATTTGATGCCTTGCCTGATCCAATGAGTAATCATGTCGCTAATTATGTTGGTACGCCTACCAGTACGATTGCGCAAATTGTAATCGCTAATCGGCAGGCTAAGCAATCTGGGACAGCGGATAATGATTTAAGTAGTGCCTGGCGTAACTTGATAAAGCAAGTACAACAATTGGCACCACGTCAATTACAACGTTTATTAGGTAGCTTGCATTATCAAAATGAACCAGAAAAATTACAACCAGCATTGGTCAATAAACTCTTTGGCCACGATTTGAAAGCTTCGATTTCGCGTTTGGAAAGTTATTCACGTAATCCGTATGAATTCTTCTTACAATATGGTTTGAGGCTACAAGAACGACAAGTTTTGCAGTTAACACCAGCTGAAAAGGGAACTTTGATGCATGCTATGTTGGAACAAATTTTCCAAGTGTTAATTACTAACGAACAAGTACTCGGTGCATTGACTGATGACCAACTGCGTAAATTAGAACAGGATATTTTACAAGGGCTTTTGACCAGTGATGATCCAACATATGATATTTTCAATAGTTCATCACGGATGCAATTTTTGACCCAACGGCTGGCGATGCAGGTTCATGAAACCATGACGAGCATGAAACGTGGTCAACTGCTTGATGGTGGTATTCATACACTTGGTGTTGAAGCCGGTTTTGGTCTGCCACAAAGTGACCTAAAACCAGTTGCGTATGAGATACCGTTTGGACACGTTAAAGTTCGTGGTAAAGTTGATCGCTATGATTTGGTTGAAACTACTGCCGGTAATTTTTTAACTATTGTCGATTATAAATCAAGCAAGCGTGTGTTTGATTATAGTAAAGCTTATGCTGGATTAGAGTTACAATTAATGACTTATTGGACAGCTATGCTAATGAATAAAGATGTTTTACCAGCTAGTGAGATGGGGGGAGCGCTATTTTGGACACTCCAAAATCCATGGATCAGCATGAGTGATCTGACAGGAGATTCCTTACAACAACTGCAGTCAGCTGCTGATAAACAAGCGATTGATCAAGGTCGTTATCGGGGAGTCTTACGCACAAACGAGGATTATATTACACGGCTCGAAAGCACGCCTGATATTGTAGCACCTTATGCAATTGATCGGAAAAAAGATTCATCGTTTAAGAAAAGTGCAGATGTTGTTTCAGATGAGACCTTAGAAACCTTGTTGCAGTTTAATGAATATAAAATTAAAGATATCGCTGAGCAAATTTTGGACGGAGCCTTTCCGTTATATCCATTCCGAGATGGTGCTGCCAATACAGGGTTAATGTATTCACCATATAAACCAATTATGATGTTTGATGCCATGATGGGAAATCGGTATAACGATCTGCAAAAATTATCAGTTAGTGCGACGTTAGAAGCCATGACGCGTTTTATTCAGAATTATCATCAGGAACCAGAGGAGGGTCAAAAATAATGAAATTTACTGATTCTCAATCAGCAGCCATTGAGACGAAAGGTCGTAATGTCCTGGTATCAGCCTCAGCCGGCTCAGGAAAAACGCGTGTTTTGGTTGAGCGTGTGATGCGTCGCTTATTGGCTGGTGAAAATGTTAATGAGTTTTTGATTGTGACGTTTACCGAAGCAGCGGCAAGCGAGATGAAAGAACGCTTAGAAGGAGAAATCCGTGCCAAGCTTATTGAGAGCATTGGTGACCAACGACAACATCTTTTGAAGCAATTGCGGCTGTTGAATATTGCTAATATTTCAACATTACATGCTTTTGCGCTGCGTTTGATTGAACAATACCACTACACGATTGATTTGGATCCACAGTTTCGGCTGATGGATGATGCAGAACGTACCTTAGTGATGCTCGAAGTCTACAATACGCTGTTAGAAGAACAATATGCCGATGATGAACAACAGTCTTTTGCAACTTTTGCTGCGCAATTTACGACGAGTAGTACAGATGATAAATCTTTGCAGGAAGCAACTTTTTCTTTATATGATTTTGCGACTGCCCGTCCCGACACGGTTGATTGGTTGGATCATCTATCGGATTTATATCAGATTGGGTCAGCTGATTTCACAACGAGCCAGTTTTATCAGGAGCAGTTAAAACCACAAATTTTAAAGGAGTTACAAGGCATTGTTGCTAAGGCATCCGGGTTGGTTGCACAAGCTCCCGATACAATGGATGAAGCCCCGGCGGTGAATCGTTTATTGAATTTGCAGACGGATGAAACAACCTATCAACGGGCTTTGCAAGTTGTCCAAAGTGAAACTAGTCATTGGGATGCCATGCGCCAAATATTACGACAGTCGGAACTAATGGGATGGGGCCTTGATGAACAAGGTAAACGTAAAAATTTCACAAAGAAACATGATCCGGCGCTGAAAGCGGCTTGGGATAAAGTCAAAGATGATCGTGAAGCATTAAAGAAGCGCTTTACGGACTTATTGGAAAAGTATTTTGTTCTTGACCAAGTGGGGTTGTCATTAGCCATTAAAGGAGCTGGGTCTGTGATTTCACGTTTGGTACAGTTAACCAAAGATTTTAGTAATGACTTTTTGACCGAAAAATTACGTCGCAAAGTGCTGGATTTTAATGATTTAGAGCATTTTGCTTTGCAAATCGTTAGCCAAGAAAAAGTGAAAACCGAATTACGTGCACACTATACTGAAATTATGGTCGATGAGTACCAAGATACGAACCAATTGCAGGAGGCAATCTTGCATGAGATTACTGCAGGAGATAATTTATTCCAAGTCGGGGATATTAAGCAATCTATTTATAAGTTCCGTCAAGCGGATCCGACATTATTTGCGGGTAAATTAGCAACTTATCCAGCTGATACAGCAAGTACCGTCATTACATTACAGGAAAATTTCCGTTCACAACCTAACGTGACGAATTTTATTAACTATATCTTTGCGCAAGCGATGAGCCGTTCATTGGGTGATATTGAATATACTGGTGAAGCTGAATTGGTTGCTGGCGCAGATTATTATCCTGAGGAATTACCTAAAAAAGCTGAATTGTTACTCTATTTAGATGATGCAAGTCCAGAAGATGTGGGTGCAGATACAGAAAGCAACACAGGAGTTGAGGCAACAACTACTGAAGCACCTTACACAAAAGCGACAGGTCAGATTCGTTTGACAGCATTAAAAATTCAAGAATTGGTGCAATCAAAGTTTGAAATTTTTGATCGACATGCCGCAACGAAGCGACCAATCAACTATGGTGATATTACGATCTTGGTGCCAACGAAGAGCCAAAATTTGGATGTCTTGGATATCTTTCGTGAAATGGGCATACCAATCATGATCGATGGCACGGAAAATTATTTTCAGACAACTGAAATATCAGTGATCATGAGTTTCTTACAAGTGATTGATAATCCACATCAAGATATTCCGTTAGCGGCTGTGTTACGTTCACCACTGTATAGCATTGCTGAGAATGGTCTGGCATTGATTCGCGCACAAACGCCAGATGAAGATTTTTATACGGCCGTTCAACAATTAGCAAGTCCTGAAGCGCGTGTTGATATTCCTGATATTTCTGCTGAATTAGTTACAAAAACACAGGCGCAGGTGCAACGCTTTTTAGCTGATTTAGATGTATTTCGTGATTTGGCCGTGCAAAACCAAATTGTGACGCTGTTATGGGCAATTTATAATCGAACTGGGTGGCTAGATTATGTTGGTGGGTTACCTTCAGGCGCTCAGCGACAAGCAAATCTGCATGCACTGTATGAGCGTGCAGCTGCTTATCAAAAGAGTAGTTTTGTGGGGTTATATCAGTTTATTAACTATGTGACTCAATTACAGAATCAAGATAAGGACTTAGGTGAAGCCGATGCGAATGTGGCACAAAATAGTGTGTCATTGATGACGATTCATCATTCCAAGGGATTAGAATTCCCAGTTGTCTTTCTATTAAATGCAACCCGTACCATGATTAGTCAACGAGAAACGCAAGGCAGTATTATTCTCGATGCCCAGGCTGGTGGTGGGATGAATTATATTGATTTACCGCATCATTTGAAATTAAGCACGCCACAGCACGAGTATATTGCGCAAGTAAAGCGCCAAAATGCTTATGCTGAACAATTACGAGTTTTGTATGTGGCGCTGACACGTGCTGAGCAGCAATTATTTATAGTTGGTGCCTATGATAGTGTTGATAAGTTATGGCAAACTTGGCAGCAGAGTGCTGGGGTAACGGAGTGGATGTTACCAGATACGATTCGCCTCGCTGGAAAATCATTCATGGATTTGATGGGGATGACGTTGATTCGCCATCCCCAAGCACCAGAACGTTTGGCGCCATTGCGCGCTTATGATGAGCATGACGTGATGCAGTTTGATGATATCCGAGCCAAAGCGCCTAAAAATGCCTTTGAATATGACGTGGAAGTTGTGAATACACAAGATTTGGTGACACGAGTAGCAAACTACCAACCAATGGTTGATGAAGAACAAGATACGGTAGATATCGCGCAAACGGTAACTGAAAATACTGATTGGCAACCAGTCCTCCAGTTTCAATATCCTTATGAAACAGCGACGCGTGCCACCGCTTATCAGTCGGTATCAGAAATTAAACGACTATTTGAAGACCCTGATTTAACTGAGGGACGTCAGTTGATCGATCGCCGGTTGGTAACGGATGATTTGGCGGGACTACGGCTGACTGATGAAGAGTTACCAGCGCCGGACTTTATGCAAGAATCAGCGACACGATTGTCTTCAGCTGCAATTGGAACGGCGACTCATTTGGTTATGCAACGGCTAGATTTAATGGCCGGTTTGCCAACATCGGCAACAATCAAGGCACTTATCCAAGAACTAGTTATTGAACAATTAATTGACGATAAAATTGCACCGTTAATTTCGATTGATAAAATCGCACGGTTCTTTACTGATTCACCACTTGGTAAGCAAATGGTTCGACATGCTGATACGTTACAACGAGAAGTACCGTTTTCACTGTTGTTAGATGCAAAGCGGCTATACCGCGCATTTGATGGTGACGACAAAGTGTTAGTACACGGAATTATTGATGGGTATTTCCAAGTTGACGACGAGATTTGGTTGTTTGATTATAAAACAGATCATGTTTCACAGAGGTCGGCAACAGATGTTTTGACTAAGCGATATGCTGGACAATTAAATATCTATGCACAAGCGCTAGTTGCGATGGGCTTACCAATGCCTAAACGATTTATTTATGCTATTAATGCCGAAAAATTAATTCGGTTATAAGGCGTTTAAGCAGACTTTTTAACATGTTTATGCTGTAAAAATTAAACATAAAAGGGTTGGGACAACATGTCCCAACCCTTTATTTAATTTAGATTACTTTTTTAGATGACGCATATTTAATATTAAAGTTAAAGCGACGAAGAACATCATTAGAATAAATACGGATGCAAAGAGTAACTTGTATGACCCACCATCGATCAATAAACCACCATAAAGCGGACCGATTGCACGTCCTAATGAAACAAACATAGTTAACAACCCTTGAGCGTGGCCTTTAGCAGTTGGATCACTTAATTTGTCGACCCAGGCAGGAATCTGTGGACTGGCAAAAATTTCTCCAATAGTCAAAATGATAAAACTAACAATAAACATGGGATATGTTTTTGCCTGAATCAATACTAGGAATGATAACGCAAATAAAGTTGAGCCACCTAAAACAGTTAGGCGTAGTGGTAAACGGTCAATAATTCGGTTCAGTAATCCTTGGCCAAAAATAATGATGATACCATTTAAGGTCCACAAGAATGAATAATCTTTGGTTGTCATACCAAGGTCGGTCATATGCATTGCGATGACAGTTTCCCATAACATATATGACATATAGAAGGCGAAAGCTAATCCTAAAATGGCATAGATGATAGTGGGCGTTTTGAAGGTGCTTTTTGCAGCCCGAGCAGCTGCTTGGGCGCTTTGCTTGGCTAACCCTTTAATATTAAAGTACTTAATGACGAGTATAAAAAATACGGTGTACATGATAGCGGCGCTACCAAACACGTATTTAACTCCGTAATCGAATAGAAAACCGACGATTGCGGTACCGGCAACGACACCGACATTCATAAATAGGTATTGGAAATTAAACACCTTTCTCGTATCTATGGATTGGATGGTTGTTGCGTAGGCATTTACTAAAGTGTAAATAAGACCATCTGCGAAACCAATTAATAACATAAATAATGCAAAAACTGGCCAACTGTGCCAAAAAGTTAGCATGATTAGAATCGCTAAGGCGACGCCGACCGAGAGGGTCATGGCTTTATAGGGACTCCAGCGATCAAAGAGACGCCCACCTAACCAATTACCGAGCATCATGGTTACTGAAAGCCCCATCACAACTACGCCTGATATAGTCATACTTTGATGTAAGACATTATGCATATAGAGCGTCGTGATTGGCCAAATCAATGAAGCACCTGTGGATTGGAAAAACGTTGTAATGTATAAAATGATGGCTTTAATTTCGACGTGCTGTGGTTTGAGCACATCGCCGTCTGGTGACGACGACTTATCATAAATCCTCCGTGAATGTGTGAACTGATATAAATGGAAATTGTGACACGATATCATTTTAAGGTGACTCTTATATGTGGTATCATGCACCTAAAAAGTGTGTCTATTTGTTTTGACTCCTAGAAAAGTTTAGCATAATCTATGGGAATTGGTATACTTAATGAAGATGAGTTTCAAATCTAGATAGAATTATTGGGGAATAAAAATGGCGATTAAGAAACCAGAATATATTTTAGCAATTGATCAAGGAACAACCGGTACGCGAGCGATTGTTTTCAATCATAATGCTCGGCGTGTGACATCAGTTGCTATTCCAATGACGCCGGTGATTCCAAGGACCGGTTGGCTAGAACAACGGCCGTTAGATATTTGGCATGCCACTCAGACAGCAGTTGCGGATGCGTTAATCAATGCTGGTATTCGAGGGGATGAGATTAAGGCGTTGGGAATTGCAAACCAACGTGAAACGACGATTATATGGCATCGTCAAACGGGACAGCCAATTTATAATGCCATTAGTTGGTCATCGACACAATCGCAGGATATTGCTCAAAGTATTGCTGATGATGCTGAAAAGACAGAATTGATTCGTCAAAAAACCGGTCTGCCAGTTAGTGCGTACTTTTCAGCAACAAAAATTCGTTGGATTTTGGACAATGTTCCTGGCGCTCAGGCAGCAGCCGAAAATGGGGACTTAGTTTTTGGAACTGTTGATACATGGTTAACGTGGCAGCTGACCGATGGTGCAGTTCATGCGACTGATGCGACGAATGCTGCCCGAACAATGTTGTACAATATCCATACTCAAGAATGGGATGACGAATTATTAAAGATGTTCAACATTCCATTAAGTATGCTGCCTGAGGTCCATAACAGCAGTGAAGTGATTGGTCACACGAGTCCAATGTCATTTTTCGGTGGTCAAGTCCCAATTGCTAGTGTTATTGGTGATCAAAATGCTTCGATGGTTGGTCAACTGGCACTTGAAAAGGGTATGGTCAAAAATACCTATGGTGCTGGAGCATTTATGATTATGAACACCGGTAATGAACCTGTGATGTCTAATAATCGTCTGGTTACGACCATTGCTTATAAAATCGATGATCAACCCGTCTACGCCTTAGAAGGATCTATTTTTTCAGCTGGAACAGCTATTCAATGGCTACATGATCGTTTAGGAATGATTGAAACGCAACTAGATGCCTGGTCGTTGGCTGAAGAATCAGATAATCATAATGAAATTTATGTGATTCCCGCATTTAATGGTTTGGGAGCACCTTATTGGGATCCAAATGCACGTGGGACTGTCTTTGGTATGACACGGGGAACAAACAAAGCTGATTTTGTGAAGGCAACTTTGCAATCGATTGCTTATCAAACAGCGGATATTTTATCAACCATGAAGAAAGATTCAGGCTATGAATTAGCAACAATGAAAGCGGATGGTTCAGTTTCACGTAATCCATACTTAATGCAATTTCAGTCGGATATTGCGCATGTTGATATTGAACGTTCCTTAGATGAGGACGCTACGCCACTTGGGGCAGCCTTTTTGGCTGGGATAGCAGTTGGATATTGGCAGGATCTATCGGACTTACAACATTATGTCCAAGCTGGTCGTCAATTTAAACCAAACTTGCCTGAAAAACAGCGCCAGCACTTACGTCAAGGTTGGCGTAATGCCATCAAGGCGACTCGATTTTTTGGGGAAGTCTAAAATTGTAAGCGATTTACATTGTTATAGAAAACTTGTGAAAAAAAGTTTATAATTGTTGATGAAAGTAATGATGTACTTATTTAATAATTGTTTTAAGAACTCACTAGTAAAGGAGCATTCATCGTGCCTAAAGAAATTACAACATTGTTGACGTTTTTTGGTGGGACTGGAGACTTAGCTAAGCGTAAGTTATATCCATCTACCTATAACCTTTTTAAGAAAGGTTTCTTACAAGAACATTTTGCGATTATTGGAACTGCTCGTCAGGATTTAACGACAGATGAATTCCGTGAGCTAGTTCGCACATCAATCGCTGATTTTACTGAAGATCAGGCGAATGCTGAAGAGTTTGTTTCACACTTTTATTACATTCGTTTAGATATTACGGATAAAGCTGGCTACGCTGATATACTTGCATTGAATAATGAATTGGATGCTAAGTATGATTTGAAGGGCAACCGTATTTTCTACATGTCAGTTGCACCTCGGTTCTTTGGTACAGTTGCTAAGTATTTGAAGTCAGAGAATTTGCTAACTGAAAATGGTGAATTTAACCGTTTGATGATTGAAAAGCCATTTGGTTCTTCATATGAGACAGCTGAAGAATTGCAAAACGAATTGTCAGAAGCTTTTGATGAAAACCAAATTTACCGTATCGATCACTATCTTGGTAAAGAAATGGTGCAAAATATTGCAGCAGTTCGTTTTGGTAACCCACTATTTGATGCGGCTTGGAACAAGGACTACATCGAAAACATTCAAGTGACTTTGTCAGAAGTTTTGGGTGTTGAAGAACGAGCTGGATACTATGATACAGCTGGTGCTTTGCGTGATATGATTCAAAATCACACGATGCAAGTGATTGGCTGGTTAGCTATGGAAAAGCCAGCATCATTCAATGATAAAGAAATTCGGGCAGCTAAGAATGCAGCCTTTGATTCTTTGAAGATTTATAACACACCTGAGGAAGTTGCGGCTAACTTTGTGCGTGGCCAGTATGGTGAATCGGCAGATGGTTCACAAAAGAAATACTTGGATGAGATGGATGTACCAGCAGATTCACAAAATAATACGTATGTTGCTGGTAAACTACAATTTGATATGCCCCGTTGGGAAGGTGTACCATTCTATATTCGTTCAGGTAAGCGTTTAGCTGCGAAGGCAACACGTGTCGATATTGTCTTTAAGAAAGGTTTGAATATCTTTGGTGAAGGTGTTTCATTAGATAACCCAGTATTATCAATTTTGATTGATCCTAAGGGTGGTATTGAATTTAAGATTAATGCTAAGGATATTACTTCAGCGTTTGCAACGCGTATGATTGACCTAGATTGGCAAGTTTCTGATGAAGATAAGGCCGTGACACCTGAGCCATACGAGCGCATGATTCACGATGCCATGAATGGTGATGGATCAAACTTCGCTGACTGGAACGGTGTGGGAACTGCTTGGAAGTTCGTTGATGCCATTCAAGCTGCTTGGGATGCTAAGAAAGAATCATTCCCTAACTATGTTTCAGGTTCAATGGGACCAGTTGCGGCTGATGAGTTGTTAGCAAAAGACGGCAACGAGTGGGTCTTCAAGGGTTAAACTGATTTTTAAAAATTAAATAGATTGTCAATCCTCCGTAGCGCTTGTTATTTGATAATAAGTGACGGAGGATTATTTGTTTCAAGAATAATAAGGAGTCATTATGGCTAGATATACAGCAATTGAATTAACTAATATGATTATGATTGAAAATTCGCAAACGCACGAAATTTTAGTCGAAAATCGACGGAATCCGACGTGGCCAGGAGTTACTTTTCCGGGCGGACATGTAGAGGAGGGTGAAACGGTCACGCAGTCAGTTTATCGAGAAGCCTACGAAGAGACCGGTTTAACAATTGCATCACCTAAAATGGTTGGTATCAAAGAATGGCCATTAGCAGATGGGGCACGCTATATCGTCTTTTTATATAAGACTGATCAATATCAAGGTGAGATTCAAACTGGACGTGAAGGAGAAATATTCTGGACGACCCGTGAGGCATTATTGAGTGGCCAGTTTAAATTACCGCATACGTTTGCAGAGATGTTGCCCGTTTTTGATAAGCCTGAAATTAATGAATTAGCGTTATATGCAACGATTGATCAGCAGCGGCAAGATATTAGTTGGCAATAATATGTTAAAACACGAACGTCCGAAAAAATGCTGATTATTATAAAAAACATATTGGCTGACTTCGGCTTTAAACGGTTTTTTAAAACGAAAAATGAACGGATATGTTATACTATCAGTATTAAATCAAAAAATACCGAACGTTCGAGGTTATAGAATATGAAAACACGTCGAAGCGATCGCTTAGTAGATATGACACGTTATTTACTAGAACGACCACGTACTTTAGTTTCACTAACACATTTTGCTGAAGAATATGAAAGTGCCAAATCATCTATTTCAGAGGATTTGACCATTTTAAAGCGGACTTTCCATGAGCGCGGCATTGGTCTTTTGGAGACAATTCCAGGGGCGGCTGGTGGTGCCCGCTTTACACCCTATATGACAAAAAATGATGCCAAAGAATTTGTGGACTCATTAGTCAATGCCATTGATGATGAGACCCGTGTCTTGCCAGGGGGCTACGTTTATTTATCAGATATTTTAGGTCAACCCTGGTTTTTGCAACGCATTGGTCGCTTGATTGCAACCCAATATTTGCGCGAACCAATTGATGCTGTTATGACGGCAGCGACCAAAGGAGTCCCAGTTGCTCAAGCAGTTGCTGAAGAATTAAATGTCCCATTTGTGATTGTCCGTAATGATACCAAGGTTACTGAAGGACCAACGATGTCGGTTAATTATGTCACTGGTCAGTCACAACGACTAGAAAAACTCGAATTATCACGACGTTCTTTGCCAATGGGATCACGCGTATTGATTGTCGATGATTTTATGAAGGCTGGGGGTACTATCCGTGGTATGGCTTCCCTAGTTAAAGAATTCGAAGGACAAGTGGTTGGCTCTGCCGTTGTCGCTGAAGGTCGTGTCGAGCATCGTGTGATTGATGAATACACATCATTGATTCATGTGGATACCAATAAGGATGATGGGATTATTCACGTCACACCTGGTAATTATGCCGACGAAATTTATACCAAGTTTGAAGAAGAATTAGAAAATAAATAATATTAGATTAAGGTGGGAGTCATGCAAAGATTTGTCATTGTTTTAGCTGCAGGAAAAGGGACTCGAATGAAGTCTACTTTACCAAAGGTATTGCATAAAGTTGGTGGTAAGCCAATGGTACAACTGGTAGTCGATACGGTAAAACAAGCCGGTGTTGATAAAACGGTTACCGTTGTTGGTAACGGTGCTGATCAGGTAAAAGAGACGCTAGGAGATTCTTCTGAATTTGCAGTGCAAACGCAACAATTAGGTACCGGTCATGCCATTCGGATGGCTGAATCCTTGTTGGCCAGCGAACAAGGGGTAACTTTGATTGCTTCAGGGGATGCACCCATGTTTACTACTACCACTTATGAAGACCTATTTAGCTATCATGAGCAATCAAATAATGCTGTTACTGTATTGACAGCCAAAGCGCCAGATCCAACTGGATATGGTCGTATTATTCGTGATGAACAGGGTAACGTTTTACGGATTGTCGAGCAAAAAGATGCTAGTGATGATGAGAAAAAGGTTGATGAAATCAATACCGGTGTCTATGTTTTTGATAATCAATTATTATTTGAAAGCTTGCAACATGTTACGAACGATAATGCACAAGGTGAATACTACTTACCTGACACGTTAGAAATTTTGCGTGAAGCCGGTCAAACGGTTGGCGCCTTCCAAATCAGTGATTTTGGTGAATCAATGGGGGTCAATGACCGTGTTGCTTTAGCTAAGGCAAATCAAAGCATGCGCCAACGTACCAATGAAGCCCACATGCGAGCTGGTGTAACCTTGATTGATCCATCTAATACTTACATTGATGTAGATGTCCAGATTGGTGCCGATACGGTGATTGAGCCAAATGTCTATCTAAAGGGGCAAACTAAGATTGGTAGCCATGTTGTTTTAACAGCGGGAACAACAATCATTGACTCAATCGTTGCTGATGGCGCTCAAATAGATGCCAGTCATTTGGAAAAAGCTGAAGTACGCGAGGCAGCAACGGTCGGACCGTTTGCTCATCTACGCCCAGCAGCTTTCTTGGATCGTGAAGCCCACGCTGGTAATTTTGTTGAGGTGAAGAAGGCAACATTAGGCGTGCGCTCAAAAATGGGACATTTGTCTTATCTAGGTGATGCAACGATTGGTGCTGATGTGAATATTGGTGCTGGGACTGTATTTGTTAACTATGATGGTATGAATAAATGGCATTCAAATGTTGGTGACCGTGCCTTTATTGGTTCAGGATCAAAAATTATTAACCCGGTAGATATTGCTGATGAAGCGTTTATTGCCGCTGGTTCGATCATTACAGATGATGTGCCAGAGCATGCTATGGGGATTGCCCGTGCTCGTCAAACGGTCAAAGCAGATTTTTGGCAACGGACACCATTGTTCAAGAAATTTAATAAATAATTATTGAATTAAGTTGATTGTCATGTTGGTCGGTTAATAATGGATTGAAGAATACGTTGAAAAACGGTACAATAAGATTATTAAAGACTGGAATACGCACGTGAATGTGTCTATGGAGGAAAGCATGTCAACTTATTCGGATCCACATTTGAAAATATTTTCATTGAGTAGCAATCAACCATTAGCGGAAAAGATTGCTGCTGCTGTTGGTGTGGAACTATCGAAAATCAATATCGCCCGATTTAGTGATGGGGAGATTCAAATAAATATTGAAGAATCTGTCCGTGGGGATAATGTTTATATTATCCAACCAACATCAGCACCAGTTAATGACAGTTTGATGGAACTGTTGATTATGATTGATGCATTACGTCGAGCAAGCGCACGTTCAATTAATGTTGTGATGCCTTATTACGGTTATGCACGTCAGGATCGTAAAGCTCGTTCTCGTGAACCAATTTCAGCAAAATTGGTTGCTAACATGCTAGAGATGGTTGGTGCAACACGGGTATTAGCACTTGACTTGCATGCATCACAAATTCAAGGATTCTTTGATATCCCTGTTGATCACATGACTGGTGCGCCATTGTTGGCTGATTACTTAATTACCACGGGCATCGCTGATAATAATACTGTGATTGTATCTCCTGATCATGGTGGTGTTACTCGTGCACGTGCCTTGGCAGAATTATTAGGTTCACATGAACCAATCGCAATTATTGATAAGCGTCGGCCAAAGGCTAATGTTGCGCAAATTATGAATATTATTGGTGATGTTAAGGGTAAGCGTGCCATCATGATCGATGATATGATCGATACTGGTGGTACCATTACGCAAGGTGCTCAAAAGTTGAAAGACGAAGGGGCTGCCGAAGTATATGTGGTTGCAACACACGCAGTCTTCTCAGGTAAAGCTGTGGAGAATTTGCAAAACTCAGTATTTGAAAAGGTAATTGTGACGGATTCAATTAATCTACCAGAAGAAAAGAAGTTCCCTAAGTTGGTTCAAGTTTCTACTGCAGAATTAATTGGTGAAGCAATTAAGCGCATTAATGAGAACAAGGCTGTTTCACCTTTGTTTAAGACACGCTTTCACCGGACATCTGACTAAGAAAGAAAATGATTCGTTGTTCTAGCAAAGTTTAGAGCAACGTTTTTTTATAAGAGGGGTAATGTAATGGCAAAAAAGAAGATGATTTTAGACCTAGATACCGGTGTTGATGATGCGTTGGCATTAGCTTATGCATTAGCAACACCCGATGCTGATTTAATTGGTGTGGTATCCTCATTTGGCAATACCCAAGTTGAAACTGCTGCACAAAACACCTTGAAGCTATTAGAGCTACTAGGGAAATCGGATGTACCAGTTTTTGTTGGGGCGGCACACTCTTCAACCACTGATAATTTTGAGACCATGCAGGTGTCAATGGATATTCATGGTAAAAATGCAATTGGGGACGTTGATTTACCAGATCCTAAGACAACCCCAGCAACAACATCAGCGGTTGATTTCCTGATTGCATCGGCTCATCAATATGCTGATGATTTGGTTGTGGTACCAACTGGTCCATTGACTAATTTGGCTGCGGCTTTTAAGAAGGATCCGCAAATAGCTGATTTGATTGGTAACATTACGTTAATGGGGGGCGCGCTTGTTGTGCCAGGAAATGTGACGTCATACACTGAAGCAAACATTAACCAAGATCCTAAAGCGGCTGACTATGTGTTTAAGCATGCTAAACATCTGGTAATGGTTGGACTAGACGTTACCTTACAGACCTTGTTAACAAAACAGGAAACGCAACAATGGCGTGATTTAGGGACTGAAAAGGGACGTGTTTTTGCAGACATTTTTGATTATTATATTGATGCTTACTACAATTTAGATATTAATAAAGCTGGGGCAGCCTTACATGATCCGCTAGCAGTGGGTGTGGCAGTCGACCCAAATTTTGTGACGCTATTACCACTCAACATGATGGTAGATGTTAACGATGGTCGAACGATTGGTGATCCTAGCCGCTTGCGTGACCCACATAAGAATAACTATGTCGCCGTCGAGGTTGATGAACCGTTTTATTTGGAGCGCTTCATGAATTATACATTAGCAGTATTATCGTAATTAATGCATAGCTAAGGCTTGCAAAAAGCTTTTTTGTCGTGTATTATAAGTGTTTGTGAGTTATCACTTATTGATAGCTTTCCTTGCCGGCAGGTAGTCGGCCATAGACCAAAAGGAGGAATATATAATGGCATACGAATTAACATACATTATTCGCCCTGACATGAATGCTGACGCTAAGAAGGCATTGGTTGAGCGTTTTGACAAAGTGTTGTCAGATAATGGTGCTACGGTGGTTGAGTCAAAGGACTGGTCATCACGTCGTTTTACTTTTGAAATTGCAGGTTACCGTGAGGGTCTTTACCACGTGGTTACGTTTACTGCAGAAGATGACGCACCAGTTAACGAATTCGATCGTTTGGCTAAGATCTCAGAAGATATCTTACGTCACATGGTTGTAAAGCGTGAACTAGCATCAGCTGAGTAATTTTTAAAAATTACATTAATTTAATAAAATTTAGTGACTAGGTCTAAGGACCTTGAAAGGAGGCTTTCCATATGATAAATCGTGTTGTTCTGGTTGGTCGTTTGACACGTGATGTTGAATTACGCTATACGACTTCTGGTGCTGCTGTTGGTTCATTTACAATTGCCGTCAATCGACAATTTACAAATGCTAACGGTGAGCGTGATACCGATTTTGTTAATGCTGTCATTTGGCGTAAGTCAGCAGAGAATTTTGCTAATTTTACATCAAAAGGTTCGTTAGTTGGTATTGAAGGCCGTATTCAAACTCGTAATTATGAAAATCAACAGGGACAACGTGTTTATGTCACGGAAGTAGTTGTTGATAATTTCTCATTGTTGGAAAGCCGTGCTGAAAGTGAAGCGCGCCGTTCTCATAATGGTTCAAATAATACGAATAATTTTGGTGGTGGACAACAGCGCAGTCAAGGGAATTTTAATTCTTCAGCGTCACAAAATCCATTTGGTGCACCAGCATCAAGTGGTAATGTGTTCAATGGCAGTTCAGCTAGTTCACAATCATCAAATGATCCTTTCAGTGGTGGTCAAGAGATTGATATCTCTGACGATGATCTACCATTTTAAATTATTAACAACAAGATTGTCTAACGACATCATTCTATCAGGAGGAATTTAATCATGGCACAACAACGTCGTGGTGGCGGACCTCGTCGCCGTCGTAAGGTTGACTTTATCGCAGCCAACCACATTGAATACGTGGATTATAAAGATACTGAATTGTTGGAACGTTTCATTTCAGAACGTGGTAAGATTTTGCCTCGTCGTGTAACTGGAACTTCAGCAAAGAACCAACGCAAGGTTACGACTGCTATTAAGCGTGCTCGTATCATGGGTCTTTTGCCATTCGTTGCAGAAGACTAATTGCATATAAAAAACCGAGACAGAAATGTCTCGGTTTTTTTGCCCCGTTTTAATCGATTTTACGAGTACTGTCAGTTATAATACCAATACAAGGGGGAGATTATGAAAAAAATATTAATGTATATCTTAGTATTTGTTGTAGGTGTCGTCCTAGGTGGGGTAGGCGTTCATTACGTTTCGGATTACCAAGCTGATAAATCTGAGGATCAGTATGAATCAAGTTATAGTGAATCACGTGCTTCATCACTAAAGCAGAATTCAAGTAGTTCTTCTGTAAGCAGTCAAAGCAATGACACACAAAATAGTAGCTCTGTCGCATTGCCTTCACAAGAAGCAGTCACTAAGCGTGTAAGCGATGATCTTGATAAATTTATTAAAGAGCAGAAGGATGATTTGATTAAGACAGCGTCTGTTGAAGATGCAGTTGATGCCTTTGAGGATTCATATGTTGATACGTATGAAGAAGAGTTGCAAGCCAAGTATCCAGGTGATACTAATGAAGATAATATTGAACATTTGATTGATACAGCAGAAGCGACGGTTAATGTGCAACAAAAGATTTCAGATAATAAGTAATCAAAACTAATTTATTTTAGACTGGTACAAAGGAATGTGTACCAGTTTTTTTAGTATGCAAGTAGTGACATAGGCAAGAGGTTTTGCGAAGAGTAAAAAGGTTATTATGAATGATTTTTAGGCACAAAAAAGGGGAATGACCTAACAGTCATTCCCTTTAAAGTAGTGGACAAGCAGGGGCTCGAACCCTGGACCCACGGATTAAGAGTCCGTTGCTCTACCAACTGAGCTACTTGTCCAAGTGAATTAATTGTCTCGCAACAACAAATAATAATATATCATATAATAAGTATATACGCAAGTGTTTTTTAAAATAAAAAAAGACTGATTTAATATCAGCCTTTACTAGTGGACAAGCAGGGGCTCGAACCCTGGACCCACGGATTAAGAGTCCGTTGCTCTACCAACTGAGCTACTTGTCCAAATGAATTAATTGTCTCACAACAACAAATATTAATATACCATATGAAACATAGGTATGCAAGAATTTTCTTTATAAAAAATTTGTTCTTGCATTTTTCTGGAGATGATTAAAATCATTTGATAAATAAATATGAATTACCTTGTAGATTTAATCGTTAGATAAATGGGCTAACAAGTTTCTACCGCCTACCCAATAATAGGCGACAATCCACAACTGTTTAGTAAAACTGTCAATCTTACTAGCATTTGTTGGATTCTATAAAATCTTACAAATGCTTTTTTTATATAAAAAAATGGAGGAAACATGGCTGAATATAGTATTGCAAATAAATTTGTACCAATGGGGTTAACCTTTCAAGACGTTATGTTACCAATTAGTTATGCGGATGATCAAGAAGATGGGCTATCTATGAAAACAATTCTTACGCCAACGCTGAAGTTAAATCAACCAATCTTATCGGCTGCGATGGATACGGTCACAGAATCGACAATGGCAATTGCTTTAGCGAAGCTTGGTGGTCTCGGTGTGATTCACAAAAATATGTTGATTGCGGATCAGGCAGCTGAGATTCGTTTCGTGAAAGAAGCGCCTGTAGATTTAAATAGTGACGTCAATGCAGCTGTTGACCAACAGGGGCGTTTATTAGTTGCTGGTGCCGTTGGTGTCACATCAAATACTCTTGAACGTGTTGAAAAATTAGTGTCAGCTGGTGCAGATGCAATTGTACTTGATTCAGCTCATGGACATTCGGCAGGGGTCTTACGTAAGATTCGTGAAGTTCGTGATGTTTTTCCTGAAATTAATATTATTGCCGGTAATGTTGCCACAAAAGCTGGGGCAATTGCGTTATATGAAGCTGGTGCAGATGTGGCTAAGGTTGGCATTGGCCCTGGATCAATTTGTACAACACGGGTGGTTTCTGGGGTGGGGGTTCCCCAAATTTCAGCAATAGCCGCTGCAGCAGAAGCTGCCAAAGAATATGGGAAAGCCATTATTGCTGATGGTGGTGTCAAAACATCAACAGATATGACGAAAGTTATTTTAGCTGGTGGCCACGTGATTATGTTAGGGTCAGTTCTTGCAGGTACTTTGGAAACTCCTGGTGAGGTATTTACGGATAAAAAGAGTGGGCGCCGATTCAAAGCCTATCGAGGCATGGGATCAATTGCTGCCATGCAGAATGGATCAAAAGATCGTTATTTTCAAGGCGAAGTTAACGAGGCCAATAAGATGGTACCAGAAGGCATTGAAGGGCAGACGATGTACAAAGGCACGTTACTTGATGTGTTGCAGCCATTATTAGCAGTGGTAGCCAAAAATTTGATTAATGGTGGGTTTCACGCTATCTCACAAGCTGCTAAGAATGGTCGCCTGATAGCTATGACAGATACACAAGATTATGCCAGCGTGCCACAGAATGTTCGAATCATACAAAATAAGGAGGAACTTGTATAATGTTTAGCCATAATGGACTAGGACTTGATGGGGTCTTACTGGTACCGAGTGCATCGGATGTATTACCCAATGAGATTGATATTAGTGCCCAAGTTGCTAAAAATATTAAATTATCAATTCCGGTTATTGGGGCAACAAAATTTGCAACATTATCAAGAGCCATCAAGTTTGCTGAAGCGGGTACTCTGGCGATATTACCAGAACACTTATCAACGCCCGAAAACGTGGCAACCATTAAGCAGATAAATAACCATTATTTAGTTGGTACATCAGTAATGGCTAATGATCAATTAATGATAACGGTTAATGAACTGGTCCAAGCCGGGACGGATGTGATTCAAATTTTACCTACGGCCGATCAAAAACTTTTAGGAAATAATATTATTGATATTAAACATAGGCATACAGCATTGCCGATATGGGCTGGCCCAATAAATGATTTGGAAATTGCAAAGCAATCATTATTAGCAGGTGCAGACACGGTTATTATTGGAACAACAACTAGTCAGCCATTGCATCATACGCTTACCACTGTTATGAATTTTGTAGAACAAGCGGCCAAGTTTGATAAAAGTGTTATTCTTGGTTCGAATATTCAATATACTGGTGATGTGGTTAAGACATTAGCTGCTGGTGCGGTGGCGACGATGATTGATGAAAAATTGATTACCGATAGTATTTCTGATAATCTTTTTCAAATTAGTGGTGGTTTGCGATCAGGCATGGGGTACACTGGATCAGAGAATGTTGAAACGTTACGTCAAAAAGCACAGTTTGTACAAATTACTTCAGCTGGTTTAGCTGAAAGTCACCCGCATGATATTGCATCAATTAAGGATGCGCCAAATTACCATCATGGCTCAGTTAGAACGAATGGTGGTAAAGGTTAATAACGATAATTAGTAAAAAACCGTCGGAATAAAAATCCCGACGGTTTTCAATATTAGTGGACAAGCAGGGGCTCGAACCCTGGACCCACGGATTAAGAGTCCGTTGCTCTACCAACTGAGCTACTTGTCCAAGTGAATAATGCTGTTTCGCAACAACGAATAACAATATACCATCTGTGAAAAAATAAAGCAAGTGATAAATGGGAAAATGCTATTATTTTTGGCACAGTCAGTAGCTTTGACGATGGAAAATATGTTAAAAGTTAGGGTTGTTGGGCCGCTTTTATTGTTTTTTTAAATTTTTGATAAAGTATTATTTTGGTAAAACCTACTTGCATGATATAATATCAAGCAGAGACCCACTCCTGGGAGGATATAGTGATGAGTAAAATATTGGTCGTAGATGACGAAAAGCCTATCTCAGATATTATAAAATTTAATTTAACTAAAGAAGGTTATGATGTCGCTGTGGCGATGGATGGTCGTGAAGCTTTAGATTTATTTGAGAGTGAGGAACCAGACTTGGTTTTGCTTGATCAAATGTTACCTGAAGTTGAAGGAACTGAAGTATTACGTCAAATTCGGACAAAATCTCAGACACCGGTGATTATGGTTACTGCTAAGGATTCGGAAATTGACAAAGTGCTTGGATTAGAAATGGGTGCAGATGATTACGTCACAAAGCCTTTTTCAAATCGAGAATTATTGGCGCGAATAAAGGCTAATTTACGTCGCCAATCACCAGTTTCTGGTCAATCAGGTCAAATCGACGATAGTAGTGATATTAAAATCGGTGCATTAACTATCCACCCCGATGCCTATATGGTTTCTAAAAACGGACAAGATATCGAATTGACCCACCGTGAATTTGAATTATTGCATCATTTGTCAAAACATATTGGACAAGTTATGACACGTGATGACTTACTACAAACGGTATGGGGTTATGATTATTTTGGTGATGTACGTACAGTAGATGTTACCGTACGACGTATTCGTGAAAAAATTGAAGAAACCCCAAGTCATCCACAAATTTTGATGACACGTCGAGGTGTTGGTTATTACCTGAAAGCTTCAGAAGAATAGATCATTAAATTAAAAGGCTAGTGCCTTGCCGAATGGCATGGACTAGCCTTTTTTGTAATTAAGAAAGGCAATATTTATGCAAAGTAGTCGCAGATGGCGTCGCTTTTTTTCATCCATTCACTTTAAAATTGCACTAGTATTTACGCTAACATTAATTGTTACATTGGAATTAGTGGGTGCTTTTTTTGTGCGCCAATTAGAACAGCAAAGTTTAGCATCTTTTCGTGATCAAATTGCCTTGCCTGCGTATGTTGATGACTCTTTGACACAACAGTTAGCTAGTAATAGCCAATCGAAAGTGAACCAGAATGTGCATACAATTCTGAATTCGACGAACAACGCTGCGATTTCAGAGGTTCAAGTTTTTGACACGGCGGGGGTATTACGCGGAACCGATGATGTCAATAATCAAGATGAAATTGGCCAAAAGACAACTGATAAAAATATTAAGGCAGCTATTAACGGTAATAAATATCAGAAAAATCCCATTGTTACTAATAATGGGACACGTTATCAGTTAGTTGTTAAACCGCTGGTTAGTACAGTCAACGGAGAAAGTAACGTGGTTGGTGTCGTTATTGTGCGTGCTAGCCTAGAGTCGGTTTACGATAATTTGACGAAGATATCATACATTTATTTTGCTTCGTTAGTTTTCGCAGTTGTTTTGGGGATTATTATGGCGATCTTTATTTCGCGTAGTATTACACGACCAATTGCTGAAATTAGTGCCAGAACGGCGAAAATTGCCCAAGGAGATTATTCTGGTGGTATTGTGGTTCGCACAAATGATGAAATTGGTAAGTTAGCGCAAGATGTGAATGTCTTAGCTGAACGAATCGAAGAAACGACTAATTCGATGGATTTTGAACGTCGACGTCTAGACTCTGTTTTGGAACACATGACTGATGGGGTCATTGCCACGGATCGACGCGGTAATATCAATATTATCAATATTGCTGCTTTACGGATGACAGGTATATCAGAAAATAAAACGGCTAATGGACGCTCAATTTTGGACGTTTTACGTATTGCTGATAAATATAGTTTACGCGATTTGTTAGATAATCGACATGAGTTGTTATTAGATTTTAGTACTGATGAACATCCATTGATGATTCGAGCATACTTCAGTCTGATTGAACGGTCATCTGGCTTCATTTCAGGATTAGTGATCGTACTGCATGATGTCACGGAACAACAACGTACTGAACGTGAGCGCCGCCAGTTCGTTTCTAATGTTTCACACGAATTACGGACACCGTTAACTTCTGTTAAGTCATATGTTGATGCCTTACAAGATGGCGCAGTGGATGATCCTGAAATTGCTCATAGTTTCCTTCATGTTGCTCAGGATGAAACAACTCGTATGATTCATATGATTAATGATTTACTAGAATTGTCGCGTATGGATTCAGGGACAATGAAGATTGAGGAAGAGTATATTAATATTGCCGAATTGTTTAATTACATTTTGGATCGTTTTGATATGATTATTGCCAATGATGATAAGCCGGAAAAATATTATACGATTAAGCGTATGATTCCTCAGCTGCAAATATGGGTAGAAATTGATACGTCGAAATTCACGCAGGTTATTGATAATATTATGAACAATGCGATTAAGTATTCACCTGATGGTGGTGTTATTACTGCTCGCTTGGAAGATCGTGATAGTGAAGTTGTTTTGAGTATTACTGATCAAGGTTTAGGTATTCCAAAGGCAAACATGAAACAAATTTTTGATCGCTTTTTCCGTGTTGATAAAGCACGCTCTAGAGCACAAGGCGGTACCGGACTTGGATTGGCTATCTCAAAGGAAATTATCGAGCGCTTTGGTGGTCGCGTATGGGTAGAATCAACTGAAGGTGAAGGTTCAACATTTTCAATTGCGTTACCATATGAGCCATACGATGAATTAGATGATGAATGGGACGATGGTGCTTGGGATGAAGAAGAATAAGCAATGGCGAGTTAATATTAGATATTTCAGGCAACGCTATGGTGTGATTATTGCTTTGATTATTGCGATACTGATCAGCATATTCCTATCGATTCAATTATGGTATAGTCCTGGTCAGTCTACGAAGCAACAAAGAGCTAATGAAGCGGCCCAAGAAAATGCGACTGGTGAAAACTTAACAAGTGTTTATAGCATTTCGCAAATGGTTTTCAATCAATCAGACAAAAAAATCAGTGTGATTGATTATCGGACGTTATATGCCAAAATTGTTGATCGTGTAAAAAATTGGGATGCTGGCTATAAATCGAGCGAGGTCTTAAAAAAACAAAATTATCTTGATTCGCTTTCTCAAGAAAAGTCAATTGTGATGACCTTTCCCGATGCGGTTTCTGGACATGTGATCAAGTCTATTTTTGGTAAGCATATCAAGCTAGCTAATAATGCAACGGTTAATCATGTGCAGGTGCCGCAAGGTGATAGTAATAAATTCTATTTTTACGATGATCGACATCGTAAACGATATACTTATCAAATTTCAAATGCGCCAAAAAAGTTGCAACATCTAAAACCAGGCAAAAAGACGGCTGACGTCAGTTACCAGTGGATTGGTAAACATGTGATGGCGGCCACAACAACGTCGGTTAACTTGCAAAGTTACAGTTATTTACTAGATGTCGACAGTACGGTGTCAAGATTGACCAAACTGTTTTCAGATGGTGGTACGCGTGATGTTAACAATGGTCAAGAAATTTTAACGTATTCGAACGGTGATAACCGCCGGATGCAACATAACATAACAACGGGGCTTATTAATTACGATGCTTATAATATTAATCGTAATGTAAACAGTCTCAGCCAGCGACAAAATGAAGGCTATCGCTGGTTGCTGCGGTTGCATCAAAATGCCGATAATTTATATTATTTTGAAGAACACAACAAAGGCCAAACTTTAACCTATCGTTTGTTTGTTAATGGCTTGCCAATTTTTGGCCAGACAACGTATGGGACTGTACGCGTCAAACAATTACCTAATAACCATGAACGAATTGGTATGTCGCAATATTCATTGCGGGTACCACTGCCGACGGATCAAAAAAACCAAGTTAATCTTGAGCCGATGACCGATGCAATGACCAAATTACAAAGCGTTGGTGTCTCTAAGGATGATATTGAGCAAATGACAATTGGCTATCGTTGGCAATTAGACACGGATAATCAAATAGTTACATTGCACCCAGAATGGTGCTTTGAACAAGGCCATGTTTGGCGGTCAGTCAATGATCAAGTTAAAAGTGAGCAGGGAGGTCATTAAATGGATTTTAAAAAAGTCTTAGCGGCCTTCTTGTTAGTATTCGTTGCGGTAGATATTTTTCTAGGTGTGCAGTGGGTGCAGGAATATCCATTTAGTGATAATCGTACGACTGACCAGCAAATACTAGATGAAATGAGTGATGATGGGATTTCCTATGGCAAGTTGTCACAGAATCGCCATACGGGTTCGTATTTGGCAGGTAAAAGTGGTAAACAAGAACTTGCTAATCAGCAAAAAGAGTTGAAGTCAGGTTGGCAATCATTATTTTCAGATGACCAATTGGTAGTCATACCAGCCACAGATGTGCAATTAGGTACGGATGAAGATAGCGATCGTGTGGCTTTAGATAAATTAGTTGCTAAAGATAATCGGGTTATTAAAGGTGATGAGTATCAATATAGTCAGAAGATGACCGAACTTGTGCGGGCTAAAGAAAATACGGCCTCAAAGCTTTATGCTTATGTGGAAAAAGTGCCGTCAGATAACCACAATCTTGTGACTAATCAGGCGCAAATCGTTTTTGAAGTTGATAGTAAGCATCGTCTACAAAAATACGAGCAGCAATATGTTAATCAATTGCAGTTCTTACGAGATGATATGCAATTAATTTCTGAGAAACAGGCCCTGATTAATTTATATCAATACAATGAATTACCTAATAATAGTACGGTTAAATTGTCAAAATTAGGTTATGCGCCATTAACAACAGTCAAAGATGATATTATTTTTATCCCTGTCTGGCAATTTCTGGTAGAAACCAGTAATAAAGAAACGACCCTGATTACTGTTAATGCAATAAATGGGTCGATTATGAAATAAATATTCCATCACGTGTTAGAATATAACTTATAGTGGAATCATAGATGAAAAGCGCGTTGACATCGTTGTCTTTTCTTGGTTGCCCGTAATCTCACAGAAATTAGTGGATTGCGGGCTTCTAAGTATACTTTGACAAGAGACGTCGTATTTTCATTTAGTAAGGAGTTAGGAATGGCGAACGATTTTAAAGTATCAATGTTAGCATCTGGTAGTAAAGGTAATGTGACGTTTATTGAAACGCCACAGCATAATATACTGGTGGACGCAGGATTATCTGGTAAGAAAATAGCTGGTTTGATGGCTCAGATAGGACGGTCCCTGACAGATGTGGATGCTTTGTTTGTGACCCATGAACATAGTGATCATATTGCAGGCGTTGGTGTTTTGGCCCGTAAATATGGTATGGATATTTATGCTAATCAAAAGACATGGGCGGCCATGCAGAATAAGATTGGTAAAATCAATCCAGATCAGATGCAATTATTTGAGCCAGGACGAACGAAATTAATGGGGGACTTGGATATTGAGAGTTTCAGTGTATCTCATGATGCGGCTGACCCACAATTTTACGCCTTCCACCATGATAATAAAACGTTTGCTATGTTAACGGATACCGGGTACGTGAATGACCGGACGATTGGTGTGATTAAAAATTCGGATGCTATTCTAATGGAAGCCAACCATGATTATGAAATGTTACGCATGGGCAGTTATGCTTGGCCATTGAAACAACGTATTTTGAGTGATCAAGGTCATTTGTCTAATGAGGATGGTGCATTAGCTTTGACCCAAATTCTTGGTAATCGTACAAAACATGTCTATTTAGGACACTTAAGTCAAGAAAACAA
Organism: Weissella fangxianensis; assembly: GCF_024718545.1. Lineage (GTDB taxonomy): Bacteria > Bacillota > Bacilli > Lactobacillales > Lactobacillaceae > Weissella > Weissella fangxianensis. Next base: position 10,583 of record NZ_JAMXDB010000002.1, on the reverse strand, counting down.
CCAAAAACCACTGGCGCACTTAACCGTACAATCAGTATTAGAGGAACACGATTTTGGTGTTGATCATGATTTCGGTTTATTAGATACGGATCCGTCCGTTGCAACGCAATTGATTCAAATATAGATAGATCACCACGAGTTAAGGCGATTTAAAGGGGAATGGCCTAAGATTGTGGTTACATAGACAAACAAAAGTTAAAACAGGAAACATAAGATACGGGGCATAAATATGAAATTATCATCAGGAACAAAAGTTGTGGTAATGAGTGTCGTCGCTGGATTGATTGGTGGGGGAGCTGCTGCCGGGGGTGTGACATATTTTTCACAGGACAACCAGGCAGCCGAAACGTCTAGTAAGACAACTGCTGTCAAAGTGAACGACAATAATGTTAAAGGAACTTCAAGTGCGACTAAGGCATTTAAAAATGTCTCTGGTGCGGTCGTTTCAGTTATTAATCTACAAAAACAGCAGTCGCTACAGTCAGGTACGTATGGTAATATAACTGGTGGCTCGTCTGATAGTGATTCGTCTGATCTTGAGACGGCTTCAGAAGGTTCAGGTGTTATTTATAAAAAGAATAATAACACGGCCTACATTGTGACGAATAACCATGTTGTTTCGGACTCAAATGCTATCCAAGTCTTATTGAGTGATGGTACAAAGTTAACGGCTAAATTAGTAGGTACTGATGAACAAACTGACTTGGCAGTGTTAAAAGTGTCAGCAAATAAAATCAAGGAAGTTGCAGATTTTGCGGATTCGTCTAAGGCAGAGGCTGGACAATCAGTACTGGCCATTGGTTCACCACTTGGTTCTGACTATGCAACGTCAGTAACAGAGGGAATCGTTTCAGCAACAAAACGACAAGTTGATGCCACTGATGAGAGTGGTAATTCATTAGGAAAAGCAACCGTTTTGCAAACTGATGCGGCGATTAACCCTGGAAATTCAGGTGGTCCGCTAGTTAACTTGGCTGGACAAGTAGTTGGGATTAATTCAATGAAATTAGCATCTTCAGAAGATGGGACATCTGTTGAAGGGATGGGTTTTGCAATTCCTTCAAATACGGTCGTGAACATTATTAATGAGCTAGAGAAGAATGGTAAGATTGAGCGGCCGGCCTTAGGGGTTTCAATGGTTGATTTGAGTAATGTTTCTACGAGTGATCAAAGTGATGTTTTGCATTTGCCTGCTAGCGTATCAGGTGGTGTTGTCGTGGTTGACACTGAGAAAAATTATCCAGCAGCGAATGGTGGCTTGACCCAATATGATGTGATTACCAAGGCTGATGGTAAGAGTGTCGATAATTCAGGTGAGCTCCGTGATGTGCTGTATAAACACAAAATTGGTGATTCCGTTAAGTTAACTTACTACCACGGTGGTAAGGAAAAGACGGTGACGGTGAAATTGGATAAATCAACGAGTTCGCTAAGTAACAACCAATAGATAACAATAAAATGTGAGAAAGGTATGAACAAATTCATACCTTTTTTATTTTGTAAACAAAACGAAATTTTTATGTAACACAAATGAAATGGTGATTGTTTATATTATAAATATCCGCTTTTGTTAGTGGAATTCATTACTCCCCAAAGTATATGAAAAATTACATAGTTCCCCAAACTATGTATCCCCCCTTCGCTGGTTGCGATAGTAGCCGGCGGTGGACCATCGCTGCGTTCCCCCTCTTGCACGATGGTCTTTTTTTTATCCAAAAAAGTCGTTTACAAAAGATAATTTGACTAGATGTCAATTTTTTTGTAAACGACTTTTCTTTTTATGATTGTATATTTAATGTCAGTTGGTATTGGCCAATGACTGCCTGGTTATTTAACAAAGTGTATGCAACAATTAATTTGCCATAAGGGTGATCGGATGTGATTTCATTGCTTAATTGGTCAGTTTTGACTGAAATAGGGATATTTCCCTGTGATGTTAGGTAATGTGATTGGAATTCTTGGCCAGGAACAAAGTGTAGTTGCACATCCGTGAAATCATTATGCCGATGTAGCAATATATCGTCGCTTTGTGATATTTTAAAAGTGGCAGGTGTTGCGACACCTTGCTGATGCTCAGTATAGCGTATGTACAGGGCATTCGTCGTGAGAGTTAATTTACCAGTTTCCTCAAAGTTAAAAGTTTCCACTTGGTCATCTTGTGTGATTTTGGTTGATAGGGAAATGGGTGTTGACCATGTTTTTCTCATAGGTTGCATATAAAACTCCTTAGAATATGATTGTTTCAGTCCATTATACAGGCTTTAATAGGGTATAATATAATAAAAATATGTATTATTCGTCAGAATTAGAAAGGAAATCATGACGCAATTTATTAAAACAGGTTCAGAAAAGGTTTTTAGGGATCCCGTGCTGAATTCAATTCGGGTAAAAGATCAAGTCATTCTTGAGTTAATTGGGACGTCTGAATTTCAACGTCTGCGCCGAATAAAACAATTAGGGGTCGCTGGCGCTGTTTTTCATGGTGCCGAACATTCACGCTTTTCACACTCGCTTGGTGTTTATGAAATCGCAAGAAGGTTTTCTGAACATTTAGAACGTTTTTATCCTTCACAAGAACCAGGGGATGGCTTATGGGATGTTAATGAACGGTTAGTTTTGTTGTGTGCTGCCCTATTACATGATGTTGGTCATGGACCATATTCACATACGTTTGAGCATATTTTTAATACCGATCATGAAGCTTATACGCAAGCAATTATTCTATCACCTAGTACCGAAATTCATCAGGTGTTAGTCCGAGTAGCACCTGACTTTCCTGAAAAAGTTGCTAGTGTTATTGCAAAAACTTATCCTAATCCGCAAGTTGTGCAATTGATTTCGAGTCAAATTGATGCCGATCGAATGGACTATTTATTGCGGGATGCTTATTATTCTGGTGCAACTTACGGCCAATTTGATTTGTCGCGGATTATTCATGTTATGCGACCATATACAGGGGGCATTGCCTTTGATGAAAAGGGGTCTTATGCCATTGAGGATTATGTCGTCTCGCGTTATCAAATGTACGTACAAGTTTATTTTCATCCAGTATCGCGTTCTTTTGAAGTACTGTTACAACACTTATTAGAGCGTGCGAAATTTGTCTTTGATGAAGGCCAAAAAGATTCACGTGTTAATACGGATTTTATTTCACCAACCCTACAACCATTATTTGCTGGTAACTTAACCTTGCAACAGTATGTGATGCTAGATGATTCTTTGATGCTAGCAAATATCAGTGCTTGGCGATATGCAGAAGATGCCATCTTGGCTGACTTAGCTATCCGTTTTATTGATCGTAAACCACTGAAATCCATTGTTATTACTGATGAATCTAAAAAGTTATTACCAACAATTAAGCAGTTGATTAACTCGGCTGGGTTTGACACCAGGTACTATACAGCTGAGAATGATAGCTTCGATTTACCGTATGATGCTTATAATCCAAAGGACAAAAAGCCGCGGACACAAATCGAGCTCATGCAATTAGATGGTTCTTTAACTGAGTTGTCAACGCAAAGTGCGTTGGTTGAAGCGATGACCGGTCGGATTTTTGGAAATGCACGCTTCTTTTTCCCACGAGAAATGCTCGTGCAGCATGCTGTAGATGATATTATGGCGCCAATATATGCGGATTTTCAACGTTATGTACATAATGAAACGTTAGTTGATCCATCAAACGATGAATTAAAAGAGGAGTAGTTTTGAATCATGGGGATTAAGTTAATTACGATCGATATTGATGATACGTTAGTGAATTCTGATAAGCAGATTACGGCACGTGTCAAACATGCACTGCAAAAAGCCACGAATCAAGGAATTAAAGTCGTATTAGCAACGGGTCGCCCACTTGCGGGAGTACAAGATTATTTAACAGAGCTGGCATTAGCTGATCAGTCGGATCAATTTGCGATTACCTATAATGGTAGTGTTGTTCAAACAACATCTGGTGAACAGATTGGCGGTCATGAACTATCTTTGGCTGACTATAAGAAATTTAAAGCTATTGCTGATAAATTTCACTCTTATATTCAAGTGGAATCTTTATCTTATGCCATTACGGCTAACACGATGGTGAATCGGTTTGCTAATGGTGAAAATAATATGGTACGTATGCCCCTAAAATTTCAACCGATGGCTGAAATGACTAAAGATGAACATTATGTTAAATTTATGTTCATTGATACGGCAGAAAAAATTGATGAAATTGCTGATAATATGCCGCAAGATTTAAAAAATGAATATTATATTGTCAAATCAACACCTAATTTTTTAGAAGTGATGCATAAAGAATCAACAAAAGGGAATGGCTTACAATTGTTAGCTAATAAATTAGGTATTGATATAAGCGATACGATGGCAGTAGGAGATCAGTATAATGATTTAACGATGATTGCAGCAGCTGGTACAGGTGTGGCAATGGCAAACGCCGTACCAGAAGTGAAGGCAACCGCGGATGTGATGACAACTTCGCAAAATGAGGACGGGGTCGGATTGGCTGTAGAAAAATGGGCTTTGAACCAATCTGTCCCAGAATTAGAAAATTAAAAGTAAAAGCATTTGCCGAAATGACAGAAATATTGTAATATTAGACATTGAGTAAGACCGCGAAAGGACGTGCAGTGATTTGGCATTAACACAATTTGACGACCAAAATAAGGATGAGCTTTCAATGATTGAAGTTGCTCGTGCAATTTTGTCTGACCGTCATGAAACCATGGGATTTAATGACTTGTTGAATGAAGTACAGGCATTTACAGGTAAGTCGGATGAAGAAATTCGGACGCGCTTATCACAATTTTATACTGATTTGAATATTGATGGTTCATTCATTTCATTGGGTGACACAATGTGGGGACTGCGTTCGTGGTACCCAATTGACTCAATTGATGAAGCTGTTCATTTGGATCTAGAAGAAGAAGTTGAAGGCAAGCCTAAGAAAAAGAAGAAGCGTAAGAAGATTAACGCATTCTTGGCTGATGCGGATGACGATGATGACGTTATTGATTACAATGACGATGATCCTGAAGATGACGACTTCGATGTTGCGGATACTGACGATGATGACAGTACTGACGATGACGATGATGATGACAAGAAAGATACCGATGGTGATTTTAATCATGATGAGGTTTCTGGTGGACTTGGTGACGAAATTAGTGGCATCAAGACCAACGTAGATGATGACTACGGTTCAGGTGATATTGAACATTAATCATCAATTAATTAATTGACAAAAATGGGATTTTCATGTATTGTTAAATTCCGGGCTCTTGTATTAAATACAAGGCGTAATCAAAGTTGATTAATGCTCCCAACGCTACCATAAGCATTGGGAGTTTTTTTATTTTTTGTTGGCATTGGCATAGAACTCGGAGGATATATTTATATGACGGCTAAATACATCTTTGTTACTGGTGGTGTGGTTTCATCATTAGGAAAAGGTATTGTTGCAGCATCACTAGGACGGTTATTAAAAAATCGTGGTTTTAAAATTGCGGTACAAAAATTTGATCCGTACATCAACATTGATCCAGGGACCATGTCACCATATCAACACGGTGAGACATTCGTCACTGAAGATGGATTGGAAACAGATTTGGATTTGGGTCATTATGAACGTTTTATTGATATTGACTTAAACAAATATTCAAACGTGACATCAGGACGTGTATATTCAGAAGTTCTTGCAAAAGAGCGTCGTGGTGATTATGATGGCGCAACTGTCCAAGTTATCCCACATATTACGAATGCTTTAAAAGAAAAGATGATGCGTGCAGCTGAAACAAAGGATGCCGATATCGTAATTACCGAAGTTGGTGGAACGGTCGGTGATATTGAGTCGTTGCCATTTATTGAAGCATTGCGACAAATGAAGCGAGAAGTAGGCCCTGAAAATGTGGCTTATATTCACACTTCATTAATTCCATACTTGCGTGCAGCAGGTGAGATGAAGACAAAGCCAACCCAGCACTCTGTCGCTGAATTGCGCTCATTAGGTATTCAACCAGATATGTTAGTGGTTCGTACGGAGCAACATATCACGAAGGGTATGCGTGATAAGCTAGCATTGTTTACTGATGTGGCACCTGAAGCAGTGATCGAGTCATTAGATGTTGATATTTTGTACGAAGTTGTCTTGAACATGCAAAAGCAGGGGATGGATGATGTTGTTTTGAAGCGCTTGGGACTTTCAGCACCAGCAGCCGACCTAACGGAATGGCGTGGTATGATCGATAAAATTCGTAATCTTAAGAAGAAAATCAAGATTGCACTTATTGGAAAGTACGCTGATTTACAGGATGCTTACATTTCAGTTAATGAAGCTTTGCGCTCTGGTGGTTATGCAGTCGACGCTGATGTGGAAATTAGTGCGATCAATTCTGAAAACGTGACGTCTGAAAATGTGGCTGAAGTGCTTGCAGATGCCGATGGTGTGATGATTCCTGGTGGCTTTGGATCACGAGGAACTGAAGGTAAGATTGCGGCTATTCAATATGCCCGTGAAAATAATTTACCATTCCTTGGTGTTTGCTTAGGTATGCAATTAGCAACTGTCGAATTTGCTCGTCACGTATTAGGACATGCTGATGCTAATTCTATTGAGTTAGATGAAAATACAGATGCACCAGTTATCGCTTTGATGAATGGTCAGAGAGAAATTACAAATCGTGGTGGTACCATGCGTTTGGGATTGTACCCTGCCTCATTAAAGGAAGGTAGCCTAACCAAGAAATTGTATGGTGATCAAGCAGAAATACAAGGTCGTCACCGTCATCGTTATGAATTTAATACAGCATACCGTCAAGAGTTTGAGGATGCAGGAATGATTTTTGCTGGAACTTCTCCTGATCAGAGTTTGATGGAAATTATCGAGATACCTGCTAACGACTTCTTCGTAGCAGCACAATATCATCCAGAGTTAACATCACGTCCAAATCGCCCAGAACCTTTGTATGCTGGATTTATTAAGGCTGCTTTGAATCATAAAGAAAAATAATTTTAAAAATGATTGATAATTTTAATTATCAGTCGTTTTTTTTAGGTTATTATAGTATTCAGTTGTTATAATAGTTTAAGTAGTTGTTCTTGAAGAAGTTTGTTTCTCTATTTATGATTTTTTCGAGTAAAAAAGATAAATAAGCGACATCTTATTGTAATTTAATTGTAACTACTGTAAACTTGTTTAAGTGTATTGTTAGCAATGGTGACCGACCATTATCGTTTGGCGATAGTCAAATGATTAATAACAATGAAAAATTTTGAATGAATGGACCTTAATAAAGGATGATAGAGTAAAAACTCTAAAAGGATTGATAAAATGAAGAAGTTGGTAATCCATGGTGGACGACGGCTCAGTGGTGAAGTAACCATTGGTGGGGCAAAAAACTCAACTGTTGCACTAATCCCAGCAGCAATTTTAGCTGAAACACCTGTGAAATTTGATAGTGTACCTGATATTTTAGACGTTTATAATTTACAAGCTATTTTGAATTCAATGAATGTCACGTCTACATTTGAAGGCGGTGAATTAATGATTGACCCAACTGATATTGTTGAGTCTGAATTGCCATCAACAGCAATTAAATCATTAAGAGCATCTTATTACTTTATGGGATCTTTATTGGGTCGTTTTGGACGAGCAACCGTAACATTCCCGGGTGGTGATAATATTGGGCCACGTCCAATCGATCAGCATATCAAGGGCTTTGAAGCCTTAGGGGCAACAGTTCATGAAGAAAACGATACTGTATTTATTAATGCAGAGAACGGATTAAAGGCCGCTCGTATTTTCTTGGACGTTGTCTCAGTAGGTGCCACAATGAATATTATTATGGCAGCTGTACACGCTGAAGGAACAACAGTATTAGAAAATGCTGCTCGCGAACCAGAGATTATTGATCTGGCTACTTTTTTGAATAATATGGGTGCGCAAATTCGTGGTGCCGGAACTGACGTTATTCGCATTACAGGGGTTGAACACTTAGAGTCTAAGAACACACATACGATTATTCCAGATCGTATTGAAGCTGGTACATATCTTGCTTTGGCAGCCGCTCAAGGAGATGGTGTGCTAGTTAAAAATGTTATTCCTGAACACTTAGAGTCATTTACAGCAAAATTGTTGGAAATGGGTGTTAAACTGGATGTTCGTGAAGATAGTATTTATGTTCCAAAGTCAGTTGATTTACAGCCGATCCATGTTAAAACTGCACCTTTCCCAGGGTTTGCGACTGATTTACAACAACCAGTTACGCCACTATTGACGTTGGCTGGTGGAACAAGTGTGATTCAAGAAACAATTTATCCAGAACGCACACGTCATATACCAGAACTACAGAAGTTAGGTGTTGACATTTCTAACAATACCTATGGAAAAATTGAAGTTACACAATCAAGTAATTTTCATGGTGCCCGGGTATCTGCTGCCGAAATTCGCGCGGGTGCTTCGTTAGTTTCAACGGGATTAATGGCTGATGGGGTTACTGAAGTGGTTAATGCAGAGCACGTTTTGCGTGGTTATGATCATATTATCCATAAGCTAACAATGTTGAATGCAGACATTCAAATTGCAGAAGAATAAAGCATATTTAAAAATGTAAAGAATGAGATGTTGTGCAAGAAGTTAGACATTGGTCTAGTGAAAGCGTACACATTTTGTTTTTTACATTTTTTTTAACAAATAATTCAAAAAAATAGCCTTAATGGTTGCTAATTACCTATTATCAGGATAAACTAGATAAGTTACAAAAATAGAGGACGATTACTAATAGTAAACGCAGTATGGACGCCGGATTGTGTTTAGTTTATTGTTATGTTGATAAGTTCACGATATTGAAGAACGATTGTTGCGGCAATCGTTACCGGAGGAAAAATTTTGAAGTTTTCAGAGTTAGGTCTTACGAAAGACCTGTTAACGGCCATTGAAAAGCATGGCTATGTAGAAGCAACGCCAATCCAGGAAAAAACAATTCCCTTGACTATGGCTGGTAAAGACGTTATTGGTCAAGCACAAACGGGAACTGGAAAAACAGCAGCGTTTGGGTTGCCAATCTTAGAGATGATTGACAATGAAAATAAAGATGTGCAAGCATTGGTTGTCTCACCAACCCGTGAATTAGCCATCCAGACACAAGAAGAATTATTTAAATTAGGACGTGATAAGCACGTCCGTGTACAGGCCGTCTTTGGTGGTTCAGATATTCGTCGCCAAATTAATGGGCTGAAGCATGGGGCTCAAATTGTTGTTGGAACACCTGGCCGTTTAATTGACCACATTCGTCGTGGCACGATTAATTTATCACATGTTAAGACATTAGTTTTGGATGAAGCTGATGAAATGTTGAACATGGGATTCTTAGAAGATATTGAATCAATTTTGAAGGCCGTTCCTGATGAGCGTCAAACATTGTTGTTCTCAGCAACAATGCCTGCAGCAATCAAGCGCATTGGTGTGCAATTTATGACTGATCCTGAGCACATTCAAATTGCTGCTAAGGAATTGACAACTGACTTAGTTGATCAATATTACGTACGTGTCCGTGATTTTGAAAAGTTTGACGTACTAACTCGTATTTTGGATGTACAACAACCAAAACTAGCGATTATGTTCGGACGTACTAAGCGTCGTGTTGATGAATTAACACGCGGATTAACTTTGCGTGGTTTTGACGTTGCTGGTATTCATGGTGACTTAACACAACAGAAGCGTACCCAAGTTTTGAAGCAATTCAAGAATCGTGAAATTCGTATTTTGGTCGCTACTGATGTTGCTGCTCGTGGTCTAGATGTTTCGGGTGTTGATTACGTTTACAACTTTGATATTCCACAGGACTCAGAATCATATGTCCACCGTATTGGTCGTACTGGTCGTGCCGGTGCTCATGGTAATTCTGTAACCTTTGTAAGCAATTCAGAGATGGATTACTTAAAGGATATCGAAAAGCTAACCAAGAAGCGTATGCAACCATTAAAGCCTTATACTCGTGAAGAGGCTTTGGCTGGTCGTATGAACGTAGCAGCCGATTCAGTAGCTGACATTGTCAAGTCAACTTCTGGCGTTGCTAATTCAGAACAAGTTGACAAATTAGTTGAGCAATATGATGCTAAAGACTTAGCAGCTGCTTTGTTAGGTGCTGTTGCTAATGTTGAGCAGATGGATGCTGACTTTAAGTTGTCACATGAACGTCCATTACCACACAAACATGGTAATTTCCGTGGTGGCCGTCGTGGTGGCGGACACCGTGGCGGTGGTGACCATCGTCGTGGTGGTGGTTATCGTGGTAACCGTGGTCAACGCGAGCGTCGTTCGTATGATCGTGGCTCACGCAATGGTTCAGGTGATCGCTCACAACGTGGTCATTCAGGGCTTCACGTCGCCAATCACGTAATTTTGTGATTAAAAATAACGACTAATTAATATAGTTTAAGAATAAAAGGTTGAGACAAAAAGTGTCTTGAACTGAACCCCAAAAATTGGAGAGAAGTTTAAGCAACTAGCTGGTCGGAAAGATTTCGGTATTGAACCGGAGTTTTTCCGGCCAGTTTTGTTTTAATCCGTTTATTATTGTAGTAATAGATAT
>NZ_JAMXDB010000029.1 GCF_024718545.1 Weissella fangxianensis | reverse complement strand
TATCTATTACTACAATAATAAACGGATTAAAACAAAACTGGCCGGAAAAACTCCGGTTCAATACCGAAATCTTTCCGACCAGCTAGTTGCTTAAACTTCTCTCCAATTTTTGGGGTTCAGTTCATTTATCGAAATAATTATCAATTTTCTTTAATACAAAAACAGGTGCTACTATTAGCAGCATTATCCATACTGAGGATAATCGCTCATAAAATATGACTAATAACATAAATATAAGCCATATTCCTAATAGGGCGACAATTTTAGCAACTTTCCTATTGTTGTTCATAGCTTATCAATTCTCCTTTGTCTTTATTGAAAATATGATAAATTCTCCACGGCTAATAAAATAATCAATTCCTTATTCTGTTAAGCGAAAACTTTCATCAATAAGATTAGTTAATTCTTCAACTTTTGCGAATTCTAAACGTACAGAAATCCAGTGAGTTTTATTCATATGATAAGCAGGTAAGAATTCAGGAAATTCTTGTAAATTAGAAATAGTTTCTGGTGGTAATTTAATATCTAACAAATCCTCGAAACCAGTATCTTCTGTCACATCAAGTTTTGCTTTATCCACGTCCATAAGAATGGCGTACCATTTTCTACTATCTTGATGTCGCAATACAGCATATTTCGGATGCTCCTTCCAAAGATATTCTGGTTCTGTCAGGTATTTATTTTTAACATATTCAAAAATATCAGCGCGCTTCATTCTTTGCCTCCCGGTTTATCGATTATTATGGTGGCTTATAATCTCAATAGTATCATTATATTTAGTAACTTCATCATGCCTAACATTGAATCATCCATCTATAGCTATTTGTAGATTACCCTGAAATACGATACCCTGGCATTAAATAAATGTGTCTTACCAACAATTAGGGTATCCGCATTTTTCACAAAGGAGTTAGCATGAATCGGACAAATAAGTTTTGGATTTGGCTAAGCATTTTCATTATTTCTATCATTCTTGATATTGTATTAGACCCACAATGGCATAGTTTGAGATATTTTATATTAAACATAACTGAAATGATCTCAGTGATTTGCTGTTTCGTCTATTTCCCAAAGAAGAAACAACACTAATCTCTATAACATAGTAAAACGCTCCCATCTATTTTTTAGACCGGAGCGTTTTGTTATGAACTAATTTATTTATTGTGCGGTATAACCACCGTCTGCATTGATCAATGCACCCGTAACGATTGACGCCTCATCACTGGCTAAGAAGGCGACGACATTCGCAATCTCATCGGGCTCAGCTAAACGACCAATTGGCATCTTGCCAACCATCGAATCAGTTGTCTCCTTAGGCAATGTTTTCAGCAATGGCGTGTTAACGTAACCTGGTGCCACTGCATTAAAACGAATACCCTGTGCAGCATAAGTAACGGCTTGTGACTTGGTATAGTTCGCAACACCAGCCTTAGCTGCTGAATAAGCTTGTGATTTTGCCCCACCGACGACACCCAAAATAGAACTCATATTGATGACACTGCCGCCACTCGTTTGTTTCTCCATTTGTTGGACGATATATTTGTTTGATAAAACAACACCAGTCAAGTCAATGTTAATGACCTTTTGCCAATTATCTTCATCCAGCTCAGAAACAGGCGCTTTTTTCTCGGCGACACCGGCATTAGCAACTAGAATATCAATATGTTTATATTTAGCAACAACCTTTTCAACCAGTGACTTTAAAGAAGCACTATCCGTCACATCTGTCTGAACAAAATCAATTGCTGAATCTTCTGGTGCATTAATATCAGCCGAAACTGCAACTGCACCTTCTTTAACAAATTTTTGTGCAATCGCCAAACCGATTCCTGATGAACCACCAGTAATAACTGCAACTTTATCCTTTACGCCATTTACCATATTATTTTCCCCCAAGTATATCTTATTTTTGTATCTCAATGTAAATCAGACTATTATAACTAGTTGACTTACTATAATGCACAAAAAACTCTCCCTTCATTACCAACCTAACATTATTTATATAAAAATTCATGATTCAAGTTTTTACTTTTTATATGCTTTCTCGAATGAGTACATCAACAAAAGCATCAAAAGAGCCATTAAAATAGCCACGCCACCTGTCACAATAAAAGAGGTGTAATTGACATAGCTACCATCAACAAGCGTTTGAATACTAAAATAAGCAAAATTGATTATGAACGCAGTCCCAAAACGAACATATACACGGTGAGTGAGCCTAGCAATTAGCAACGAAAATAAAATAATACCAATACCATACAGTATTGACTCAATTTCATCAAACATTGGACGATGTTGAATAATGTTAACCAAGGTATTCAGAATAATTACCCCAATCGATATGCCGAACGAATAATAAAACGGATGTTGTTTAAAAAATTCATCTAACTTTTTCAATATAATTCCTCCATCCCCGTAGTATAACATACTGATTAATGCTGACTTTTAGAATTGAAAAGCATTAAAAATTGACCATATCCATTGTTTACGTTGTAGCTTTGTTAGAAGGCGCCTACCGTCTTGTGATAATTGTTGCTGATAAGATAGTTGATGCAAAGTGTTGATGATAACAAGCATTTCCTTCTCTTGAGACGGTTTTTGTGCATTTGATTGCGCAATCACTTCACGCACCAAGCGCTTTTCATCATCCGTCATATTTGGATGTTTGGCCGTAAATGCCAATAAATATTTCCTGAGATCCTGCCTAAACATATAACCCCTTAATTTTTCACTACTTATGATGTTGATTGTATCGTAAATCCTACTTTTTAACTGGATTTGAATATAAAAAGAGCCCCGAATCTACCTTTTTAATCGGTAGACTCGTAGCTCTCTTATAAAGTATCAACTGTTACTGTTTTTTAATTGTCGTCACAAATTTATCAAAGAAATCCCGTTCATGTAAATTACGATTACACTGTAAACTATCTACACAAATATAATTACCCTTCTTCGTATACCGGCCGTCACCCCGGCGTTTATTTAACGCCAAGAACATCGACACATTTTCCTCATGATGACAAATAGCGCAATACCCTTTAACAACTGGACTTGAAACATCGCCCACAAGTCCCAGCAGCTGATCATCCTCGTAATACAAAATATACTTACGTTGTGTTGCAATATCATTCCAAGCAAAGAATGTATAGTCACGCCAATCAACAACCGTCAAATCAGGCAATGTTAATTTTTTCGTTTTACGAAAAACCTGTGCGATTTGCTTCTTATTAGGTGCCACAAACGGTACAACAAATGGTTTCAATTCTCGAACCATCTTTTCAGTTGCCCGGTGACGCAGGCGACGATCCATAATATTTGTCAATAATTGATCAATTTCTGAATGATTTCCCGGTACTGTTTCATGAATTTCCTCTGCAGCTAATTCTTGTAAGGCTGCAACAGTGCTTAAATCATTCACTGATTGATATTGATGAACTAAGTTATACACGATTTCATTAATTTTCATGTATTGATAGGGCTGCATAGTTAATGTCATTTTTATTTCCTTTCGTTTCTTCCGATCAGAATCATTAGAAAGAAAGTTTCTAGTGATTCAGTTAACAATTGTTAACCGCATCACTAGAAGATACTAAACGTATCATCTTATCACCTCCTAGGGTCGTCTTAGTTTATCAAACTCCCTAAAGAAAAGCAATTTACCCAATAACGGTTAAATTAGTAGGTTGCGCAATATGAATTTCAGGATGATCCATAATATACTCGGCAATCAAATCTGGTGTTTCACGTTGGACCTCGCGCACAATTTTATCTGGTGAAAACATTGGGAAATTTCCAGCACCACCAGCACGATAATTATTCATCGCCACTTCATAAGTTGCGGTCATATCTAACGGTTGGCCATCTTTTTCAACTTTAACAACACGATGTCCCATCGGTTGGTGAATATCAAAGGTATAATCAATCCCACTCCAAACATCATAATTATAATGCTGTACCTTCGGGTTAGTAAACAATGGATTAATCATCAAATTCCCGTCCGCTGATAGCTGGAAATAACGCGCATTTACTTCTAAGGCATCTTTGATATCTTGCCCCGTTAATTTTTCCACTACTAAGGTATTAGGAAAAATATAATTGGTCATAATATCACGTTGTGTCACGGCATTGCCTAACCCACGCACCTCATCATTAAATAGAGCCGTATTCGCAATTGTTGTATTAGTCGCTGACATTTGCACACGATTAACTAATTCAATAAACGGGTGATTATGCGAACGCGCTTCAAAATGATTGGTCACCTGCATATTGTCACCAACCTGACCAACCGGTATATCCAACCAGTGGTTTACCTTCTCTTGCAGCGGATTAATCATTGCAACAATATCACCACGTTCGGGTTCGTCGCCTGTTGCTAATAATTCTGCTGTCGCTGCCGCACGCTGGTTTTTCTCATCAAGTGTTAGTGTCATCAATCCAACATGATCGCCACGATAGCCTGGCTGAGTTGTTGGTACTCCGTGAACCACCTCAGCAATTTCGCGATGCTGATGACCTGTTACAAGTGCATCAACTCCTACTAACTGTAACAATTGATACCCCTGATTCTCCGAAGTGACGCGCTCTAATGGCTTACCAGTCTGTAAGTCTTCGGCAAACCCGCCATGATATGCCAGTACTAGCACATCAACCTGTGACCGTATTTCGGCAATATACTTCTGAGCAACCATGACTGGATCAGCAAAAGTCAGTCCCTGAATATGTGCGGGTTGTTCCCAGTGTGGAATATATTGCGTGGTTAAACCAATGACACCAATTTTGACACCTTGCCGTTCAAAAATCTCATACGGTTGTCCTACGAATGGCTGCTGAGTCGTTTCATCCAAAATATTAGCATTCAATAAATTTGGCGTCTGAGCAAACACTTTTTCGATATAAGCGCGCCCAAAATTAAACTCATGATTACCAAGAATGCGCACATCATATGAAATAGCGTCTGCTAATTCCTGATAAATACCCGTCTGATTGGTGGCCACCTTTTCAATATAGTTAGCTAAAGGTGAACCTTGAATAAAATCACCATTTTCAATAGTTAAGGAAATATCGCCAGCTAACTTTGCTCGTTGCTGATAGTCTGCAATGACAGTTGCTGCCCGTGATAGCCCTAAACCATCATTTAATAATGGCCGCCGAAAATCATCTGCTCGTATATGCCCATGAATATCTGACGTTGACAATATTGATAATTGCATATTTTTCTCCTTTTTATTAAAAAAAGCTGGTACCACATCGTGTGCCAGCTTCCATCATTCATTCGTATAGTGATATGTTCATTAGACTAAACGCTTACGTAATTGTCCAGATAAGAAATCAATAACGGTAACCATCACGATAATGCCCAAAAGAATAATACCAACCTTTGGCCACTGACGGGTTTGCAAAGCGAAGATCAATGGTGCACCAATACCACCCGCACCAACAATTCCTAGAATAGCTGCAGAACGAACCGCAATCTCAAAACGGTAAAGCGTATAATTCATAAACTCTGGCATAACTGCTGGAATCGTTGCTAAGGTTAACCCATCCAATGCTGAGCCCCCCGCAGCCACAATGGCTTCATTGGGACCTCGATCAATATTTTCAATGGCTTCCGAGAAAAGCTTTCCTAACATCCCAATTGAATGGATCGATACGGCTAAGACACCTGCATAAGCCCCCGGTCCGACAGCTTTGATAAACATTATTGCCAAAACAATTTCTGGAAAGACACGGATAATTGTTAAAATCAGCTTACCAATTGTTGAACGTGGCGTAAAGAGCCCTTTCTTTGTGCGAGCAGCTAAAAAGGCAAATGGCAACGTTAATATAGCCGAAATAAACGTTCCCAAGAAAGCAATCGCCAATGTTTCAATCAAAGCACTGACCAAATCCTCACCATCACCAGAATAAACATACGACCAATCTGGATGGAAAAGCCCGTGAATAATTGATTTGGTCACCTGCATCGCTTGCGGTTTAACTGTTGATAGTGGAATACCTGAGAAGGCCCAAACAAATAGTAATACCACCAAAATTGCTATTATCCATGGCCCATATTTTTGCCACGGATTTCGTTGAATTTTTTGCATTATGCCAACGCCTCCCGTAGTCGATTAGAAACACCATCAACGATAATAACGACAACCAAAATGGCCAAAATCACCACGGCTGTTCGATCGTAACGGAATAGCGACAATGTTTGATCTAGATACAGACCAACACCACCTGCCCCTAGATACCCTAGAACCGTTGAAGCACGGACATTGATTTCCAGCGTGTAAAGGAAATAACTTAAGAATTGATTCATGACCTGCGGAATAACCGCAAAAACAATTTTTTGAATACCATTGGCACCAACCGATGTTAAGGCTTCAATTGGGCCGTCATCAATTGTTTCAATAGCTTCATAAAACAACTTAGAAATCATACCAAAACTAAAGATAGTCAATGCACCGACTCCAGCCATGGGTCCGATACCAACAATGGCAACAAATACGGCCGCTAACAATAAGTCGGGTAATGCACGTACTAAGATCAAAAAGAAACGAATAATTCCCCGTAAATACGTATTTTTCACAATATTTCGTGCAGCTAACAAACTAAATGGTATGGCGATAATCGTTCCTAGTAAAGTCCCAACCAAAGCCATCTGAATCGTTTCAGCAATTGGCGTAATAATGGCCGAAACAAATGTCCAATCTGGGTGCATCATCCGAATCAATAAATCCCAAAATTGATCCCAACTAAAGTTAGCAGTGGCACCGGTATTATAGCCTGATCCAATAAAAATTAAGACAAATAGGAGACCAGACAAAATTCCCTTGATATGCCACTTTTCACTGAATTGGCGCTCAGGTAAAGTTGCGTTCATATCCTACTCCTTATCCCTTGTTTCAGCGTAAATACCATCAAAATCATCAGCACTAACTTCAGCAATTGGCTTGTCATAAACTAATTGACCATCGCGCAACCCAACAATCCGCGTTGCATAGGCCATCGCCAACTCCACACTATGCAAATTAACAACGACCGTCATACCCATATCATTCAAATGCTGCAGATCATCCATCACCATCTTAGTGGTTTTGGGATCCAAAGACGCAATGGGCTCGTCAGCTAACACAACATTTGGTGATTGCATCATTGAACGCGCGATTGCTACGCGTTGTTGTTGCCCACCCGATAATTCATCCGCACGTGTGTAATATTTATCCAACATGTTCACACGCTCCAAATTAGCAGCCGCTTTTTCTTTATCTTCCTTAGAAAATAGTCCAAACGTACTTCTAAACGTAGAATAATAGCCCACTCGACCAGCTAAAACATTGCGCGCAACAGTTGCTCGTTTCACCAAGTTAAAATTTTGGAATATCATGGCGATATTACGCCGTTGCTGACGTAATTCTTTTCCCTTAGCCTTGGTAATATCAACACCATCAAGTAAAATTTCACCTGCACTAACATCATGTAGCCGATTAATCGCCCTAAGCAAGGTACTTTTACCTGCTCCAGACAAACCAACTATGACAACAAACTCACCTGATTGTATATCTAAATTGATATGATCTAATCCAACCGTGCCATTAGGATAAATCTTTGATACATCGTTAATTTTTATAGTGCCTACACCACTACTCATACTTCTGCCATCCAATCTCATATAGCCTTACAGCAATATATTTTAAAATATGTACAAAACAAGGCTCGCCATCACATCACTGTATGACAAGCCTCGCTTTCAGAAATGCTGTTATATACGATTACTTAATATCTTCAACCTTATTTTGGTACTTGCGAACAGTATCAAAGTTTGAGTCTTTTGATTTTGTCACACCTGCCCAGCTATAGACATCTTTCATGACCCGCTTACCCTTATCAGTCTTTGAAACTTTGATCATAGCTTTCTGGATAGTCTTTGAGTCAGCCTTTGAAACACCTTTACGTAAAGTAATTGTGTCATTTGGAATCTTGGTTGTGTACTTTAGCACACGAGTATCCTTAAAGACATCTGGATTATCTTCCTTAACTAAGTTACGCGCATCATCAAAGACTAAGGCAGCATCTGTATCACCATTGACAACTGAAATCACACCTTGATCATGCCCCTTCACAGTTACCAAATCCGAATTTTTGACAACATTCATGCCCTTCTTCTTCAAATCAACAACTGGGAAGATGTAGCCGGCATCAGAAGTTGGGTTTTGGACGGCAATCTTCTTACCCTTCAAATCTTTAACATTCTTGATACCTGAATCCTTTTTCACAACCACCATTGCGCGATAATAATCAACTAACTTATCTGTATCAGAACCATCATTTTTCTTATCATTAATACCATAACGTTGCGATTGCAAAATCACCTTTGCACCATATTGCTTGTGGGCTTGTACATATGGATCTGGTGGTAAGAATCCCATGTCGACCTTACCTGAACCCATTGCTTCAACAACTGTATTGTAGTCAGTTGAAATTGTTACGTGAACTGGAACACCTAATTCCTTCTTCAACAACTTCTCCAATGGCTTTGCTTTGGCTTGAATTGTATCTGCTTGAGATGAAGGTACGAATTGTACATTTAACTCTTTCAAATCAACTTTCTTTGATGCCGCATCGACTGATAGTGCTGGTACAGCTGATACGACTGTCGTTGCTAACATAGCAACAGTGGCTCCTGCAACAAGTCTCTTAAACATGCCCTATGTGCTCCTTAAATGTTTGTCTTGTATACCTGTGCATACGATTTCTTAAAGGTCACTTAAATAATAACAACGAACGATAAATACATCAATAGTTTTAATTGTTCACTTAATTAAAAAAATAAAGCATTCAAATTTCATTTCATTTATTTAACGTTCGCCTTTTTTGCATTTCACATAAAAAAAGCAGTAAACGAACATTTCGTTTACTGTTTTGAGTGATTTTCAATTTAATAGCCAACACCAGCATCGCCGTAATAACCAGCGCCACCACCGGTGGTATCAGCACCATCGTATGTGCCATCTGTTGTCGTTCCATAGGTACTATCTGATGATGTTGTACCATACGTACTATCAGTTGACGTTGATGAAGATGTATTATCTGATGGTAGTCCATTGGCTGATAGTAATGATTCAGGAACATTACCACCATACAGTGTTCCCGTTTTTTTATGCTTCAATCCCAATGATGAACGCAAAGTATTAGTAACACGCTGTTTCTCACTTTGGGTAATTAGCTCTGAAGAACCAGAAGTTAATGAAACTGAGGTTCCTTGCGCATTATCAGTCTTAATCGTTTTCGCCGCACTCAAATACTTTGAAGCAACGGTCAACATATCACCAAATGTCAAATCTGTCTTCGTAGAGTCAGAGATTGTACTCAAGAACTTTTGGTTCACTAACTTTGTCGGATTACTTTTTGCCTTATCCACAATGGCTTGTAATACCAAACGCTGACGTGCTTGGCGACCGTAGTCACCTTGTGGATCGTCATATCTCATACGAGAAAATGCCAGTGCAGCGGCACCATCCATTTTCGAGTATGTCTTCTTAGAACCATTCTTATTTAGCGTATAAGTAGATGAATTCTTTTTAAAGTTATAGATAACCTCACCATCATTATGAGCGGTATATGGATTATAACCGAATGTTAGTGGTGACTTCACTTTCACACCACCTAATTGGTCAATAACCTTCTCTAACCCGTTCATATTAACTAACGCATAATAATCAATTGGGACATTTAACCATTTTTGAATAGTTTTGATAGTTGTTTTGGCTGAACCATATTCATAAGCTGAATTCAGCTTTTGTGGGAATTGTTTTTCATATCCGATTGGAGCAATAACCGAATCACGAGGCAATGACATAATCGTTACCTTTTCCTTTTTCGGATTGACAGTAACTAACATCAATGAGTCAGTACGGCCTTTGTAATTTCGATCTAACTCCCCAGTATCAGTACCTAGCAATAGGATTGAAAATGGTTTTCCTTTTTTAATAACCTTAGATACATTACGTGTTTTAGTTAACCCTGTTCCTTCAAAGGAGCTATCAATCGCATTTTTAGTATTACTATAAGCAATACCAAACATCACTCCAGCTGCTAAAACAAGTAACGCTATCACAAATAGGATGGCATTACGAATAGGGTGTTTTTTACGCGGGTGCGGACCATGATTTCCACCACCTGGCGTTAAGCCTTTAAGGTTGCGTGGGCCACCTTCGCGTTTTTTACGCTTATTCTGTTTAGTTTCAGCTTCACGACGAGCCGATCGAGTTTGTGGCTCATTATCCATGAGCATCTCCTCTCTTAACTTCAATAATTGATTAATTCCATATTATCTTGCTCAAAAATTAATCTTTTTGATTTTATAAAAGATTTCTTTGAAAAAGCTTATAGCAACTTATATATCTTACCATAATTTAAAATCTAATATGTACAATCTATAATCAAAATTAAGTAGTTTGTGATAATTTATACGACTAGACCGCGACTGGTGCTTTAATGCTAGCATGTGGGTCATAATCATTAATCTTAATGTCCGCCATCGTATACTCTGCGATATCCTTAACTTCTGGATTCAACGTAATCGTTGGTAATGGTCGCATCTCACGTTGTAATTGCTCTGTCACTTGTTCAATGTGGTTTGAATAAATATGCGTATCACCAAAAGTGTGCACAAATTCACCTGGTTCTAATCCAGTCTGAGCCGCAACCATGTGCAATAACAGTGAATATGAAGCAATGTTAAATGGTACCCCTAGGAAAACATCCGCCGACCGTTGATATAATTGTAAACTCAACTTACCATCTGCAACATAAAACTGGAATAAAGTATGGCAAGGTGGCAGTGCTTGTGTGGGAACATCTTCTGGATTCCACGCTGTGACAATCAAACGGCGGGAATTAGGATTGATTTTGATTTGTTCGATCACATCTTTAATTTGGTCAATAAAACCACCTTGAACACGGCGCCAATGTCGCCATTGTGCACCATAAACATCCCCCAACTCACCATACTTCTGTGCAAATTCATCATCATTTAAAATACGATCGACAAATATTGCATGTTGTTCATCATACTGTGCTTTAAACGTCTCATCTACTAATGAGCGACGACCAAAGTCAGTCATATCAGGACCATCGTAATCTGCTGATTCGATCCAATTTTTGAAAGCCCACTCGTCCCAAATATGATTCTTATGCGCTAACAAAAATTTGATATTTGTATCACCACGTAAGAACCATAATAACTCACTTTTGATTAATCCAAAGGGCACACGTTTGGTAGTTAGCAACGGAAATCCCTCATTCATGTCAAAGCGTACCTGACGACCGAAAACAGAACGTGTACCTGTTCCTGTTCGATCACCTTTCACAGCACCATTATCTAATACATCCTGTGCTAAATCTAAATAACCTTGTTCATTCTTACTCATATTAGTCTCCGTGACCTTTCTGCTATAGATAAGCGGCGAAATCAATTTTTTGTAAGTCGGCTTTTGTCGCAACCACTTGTTCAATAGCAACGTTTTTAGCCTGTAATAAATTCGTGACAAAATCATCATTATGATAATTTCGCAAATAATTAATCTTCGTAATGCCCGCTTGTAAGAGTAGTTTTGTACAATGTACACATGGAAAATCCGTTACGAAAACCTGCGCACCATCAGCACTAATGCCCATTTTGGCAAGTTGCATCAAAGCATTTTGTTCAGCATGTACTGCACGCATACAATGTCCATCAACCACTAAATCGCCAACCTCTGTACAATGTGGTGTCCCTGAAACTGAGCCATTATATCCACTAGCAATAATGCGGCCATCTTTAACAACCACAGCTCCCACATGAAGGCGGGTACAAGTACTACGAGCTGCTAGCATAATTGCTTGTATCATAAAATATTTTTCCCAAGTTATTCGTTCATCTTGCATTTTAAAGAACCCTCTTAGTCTGTATTAGTTGGTCCTAATATTATCAAGGATAGAACTTAAAGGAAAGCCTTGAATTTTTTCAAATAATTAAAAATACTCTGTACCTTTGCATCTTTAATTTTTGTACCAAAATTACCAGCATAAGTCTATCAAATTCAAAAAATCATTGTTGCAAATAGCTAACACCGACATAATTGATTTAAAATTTAATTTATGGTAAAATTAAATCAAACTTACTTTGTCCAATTTTAGGCAAAAAACACGCAGCGATTTCATTTGTCGCTGGCTATGGGGGTGCCCCATGAGAGGAGTTCTTATGCCTGCAGCATTAGCAGAAATTAAGCAACAATTAGATGCACATATCGGTGAGCAAGTAACTTTGACAACCCATGAAAGTCGTCACCGCACCATTGAACACCAAGCAATCGTTCGTGATACCTTCCGTTCAGTTTTTGTTCTTGATTTAGAACAAGACGGTCACGAATTTGATCGCGCTTCATTTAGTTATACCGATGTTCTAACTGAAAACATTGAAATCGATTTTGCATAATATTAAAAAAACGTTAGTCACAATGAGCTTATCATTATGGCTAACGTTTTTTATTTATTCTGTTAACGTACTATCTTCTTTAACTAGACGTACCACTTCAAATTCATTAATATATGCTGCTTCATAATCAAGTGGTGTCAGCTCAAAGTTTTCCAGTTGCAGCGTGTCTCCAGCCCTTGTTTCAGGGAATTGTTCAATAACAAATCCTGTCAACGTGACCATATCCGATTTATCAAACGCACGAATATCTGTTTTAAAGTAGCGTTCAAAATCATAAACTGTCATTTTTCCAGAAACTTTATAATGCATCTGTTGTTTGTCATCAGAACCTAGTTTTTCAACTAAATCATCCACGACCCAGTCTACTTCATCACGAACGGAACCAAACAATTCTTCGTAGATATCTTTATCAGTCACAATACCAGATGTGCCACCGTATTCGTCCTTTACAACAATCATCGGGGTTCGTTTTGAAATCATTAATTGCAAAACTTCTTGAATTGGCATATTTTCTGGTACATTAGGCATATTACGAATAATCTTACGAACGGGCATCTGTCGATCAACTTCTGCCTGACGCATAATATCGTAGTTAAACACGTACCCCAAAATCTTATCCTTATCACCATTCGCCACTACTGGAAAACGCGAATGTTTCGTCTCAAAATAAGCATGCAAAGCATCATTAACACTGTCTCTGACGTCCACAACAAATAGTTGTGTCCGGTCAATCATAATATCATTGACAACTTTATCATTCATTTCAAAGGCACGTTCCATAAAGACATAGTCTTCATCTTGTAACTGTCCGAGTTTAGCCGCATTACGTGATAAACTCAAAATCTCAGCTTCTGAATAAACTTCATTTTCTTCGGATGCTGTTCGCAACCCCATTAGGTGCGTGACGCCTGTTGCTGATTTATTTAACAACCAAACAAACGGATAGAAAATGACGTGGAAAAACCGTAAAGGTCCCGAAACAAACAAGGCAACCTTAACTGGGAATTCAATGGATACGTTTTTTGGCACTAACTCGGTCATAACCACTTCAATATAGGTCAACAAAATCAAGGCCACAATTGAAGCAATGACGGCCGCACTAGGACCGGTCATTTCCTTTAACACACCACCAGCTAGTAATAAGTGGGCAATGGTTTTTTCACCCATCCAACCTAATACTAAACCGGTAACCGTAATACCGACTTGTGTTGTTGATAGATACTCATTTAAATTATCAACCATGTGAATCGTCGTCGCAATTTTACGTGATGGTCGTTCACGCTTTTCTTGTAACTCCACCAATGCACTGCGACGAACCTTTACTAAAGCAAACTCTGCCGAAACACACAATGCCGCAAACATTAACACTAAAATGATCACTATGATTGATAGGATTAATCTTCCTTCACTCAAATTAATTTCCTACTTTCGAATATAGTTTATTTATAACGCACATTATAGCAAAAAAACACTCGATAATTATCGAGCGTTTTATGAATGAGTCAATTAATCATGTACTTCTTTTTCATTGACCTCTTCGTCATGCTCAACCGGCAAAGCAACTACTTCGAACTCTTCGATATAAGCATCTTTAAAATCAAGTGCGGTAATCTCAAAGTTTGCAATGCGGATAGCTTGTCCAACTTGGAAGTTTGGATGTTCATCCAATACATACCCTGTCAAAGTAACTTTTTCTGAGCTTTCAAAAGATTTGATTTCTGTTTTAAAGAAACGCTCAAAGTCATATAGCGTCATTTTACCAGATACTTTATAGTGCATGTTACCCTTATCATCTGATCCTAGTTTTTCAACTAGATCATCGGCAACATCATCCACCTCATCACGAACTGAGCCGAATAATTCTTCATAAATGTCCTTATCAGTAACAATACCTGAAGTTCCACCAAATTCATCCTTAACGACAACGATCGGGGCACGATGTTCAATCATTTCTTGCAACACTTCTGTAATTGGTTGCGTTTCAGAAACAACTGGCAAATTACGCAAGACCGTTCGGATAGAAACATCCGGACTAATCCGTCCTTGACGAACAAGATCATAGGAGAAAACGTAGCCCAGAATTTTATCCTTATCATTATCTGCAACGACAGGCATTCTTGAAAACTTTTCTTCTAAGTACAAGTTCAAGGCATCTGAAATAGAATCCGTCACATTAACAACTGTTAATTGCGTTCGATCAATCATAATATCAATGGCTTCTTTATCATTCATCGCAAAGGCACGCTTCATGAAAGTTAAATCTTCTTCATCAAGCTCACCAGCATCGGCAGCATCTTTTGATAGAGATAAAATTTCAGCCTCTGAATAAATATCTTCATCAAGGTGGGCACTGAACCCTAACATTTTTGTAAAGAATGCGGCAGCACGATCAAACAACCAAATTAATGGATATAAAATGACGTGGAAAAACATCACTGGACGGACGATTGCCAATAGTATCTTTACAGGTTGATCGATGGCAACGTTCTTAGGAACCAAATCCGTAAACACCGCATGGATAAACGTAAAAATCAAAATAGCTGCTATTGATGCCACACTGTGGGCAATCGCAGCTGGCAATATTTCGGCATTAATAATTAGGGTGGCTATAAAATCTTCACCTAACCAACCTAAAATCAATGATGTCAATGTAATACCGACTTGTGCTGTTGATAGATACTCTGATAGATGATCCAACATATTCAGCGCGTGAGATATCTTAGGTGAAGGCTTCTCACGTGCCTCCTGCATCGCACGCAAAGAACTTGGACGCACTTTCACTAACGAATACTCCGTTAAAGTGAACAAAACCGCTAACAGCAAAATAATTAAAATAATCACCAAGTTAGTGATACTAGACGGACCGGAATCCATGATATACCTTCTTTCAAAATTAATACTAGTTATGATTATACCAAAAACAGCTACTTACTGTACACACCCGTTTTTACTAAAGCATTATGTAAATCGATAAATTTTTCTAATGATAATTTTTCTGCTCGAATTCGTGGATCCAAGTCAACATCAGCTAACGCCTCCGTTAACCTTGCCTTCATCTCATCATCCTTACCAAAAGCAGTAATCAAATTATTCCACAGTGTCTTACGACGCATCGTGAAACCTATCTTAAATAATTTAAATAGTTGCTTCTCATTATGTGGTAATACTTCTAATGGCTCACGCGGTGTCAAAGAAACAATCGCTGAGTCCACATTTGGATTAGGAATAAAGGCTGTCCGTGAAACTGTGAATGCCAATGTTGCATCAACCCGGTACTGCACCGCCAAAGTAAGGGCGCCATAATCCTTTGTACCAACCTCGGCTGATAAGCGACTAGCAACTTCTTTTTGCATCATCACCACAATATTTGCAAATTGTACATTTGATTGTAACACCTGCATCAAAATTGGTGTTGTAATATAGTACGGTAAATTCGCAACTAATTTCAAGGGCGCATTAGGATCACTAAAATGCTCTTGGATGGCCGTTTCCAAATCAACCGACAAAATATCCTGATTGATCACAGTCACATTATCATAAGGAGCCATAGTATGTTCCAAAACTGGCATTAAACGATCATCAATTTCAAATGCCACGACCTGCTTAGCTGACCGTGCTAATTGTTCCGTTAAAGCCCCAATACCTGGTCCAATTTCAATCACATTGTCCGTTGGTTGGACATCACCAGCTGTGACAATATTTTTTAATATCTTAATATCAGTCAAAAAATTTTGACCCAAAGATTTTCTCGTATTAATGCCAAAACTATTCATAATGGCTTGCGTACGCATCGGCGTCGCAATATCTGGTACATCTGTCATTATTTTTCCTCATCTAATTCCTGCAGAACCTCTAACAAGGCTTGTTTTTTGATGCCAAACATTGTCAATCGATTCATTAATTGTTTACCGTTAACGTATCCTAACCCCATCACTTCAGCCACATGTTCACGCCTTTCAGCCGCATCATGGCCAGCAATCAAACCCAAGCGCCTTAAATCTGCTAACGTCATATCAGTCGTTTCAGTAACTGTTTCAGCAGTATAAACCGATTGTAGCGCGTCACGTAAAACTGATGGTGTCGCATACTCAATACCAAGACTATGATGCTTGATTTGGCGACCAGCTTCATCTTTGGTCAAAAAGGCATGTTTTGCCTCAGGAACAAATTCACTAATTAATTTCCGCAACCGTTCACCATTAAAATCAGGATCAGTAAATATAATCACACCTCTAGTGGCCGCTGCTCGCTTAATAGCCGCTATAGTTTGCTCACCTAATGCGGATCCATTAGTTTCAATTGTATCGGCACTAACTGCATGCCGTAGCGCTTCGGTATCAGCACGTCCTTCGACAACAATAACTTCCTTAATCTTCATTAGTCTGTTGATCTAAATGCCATAGTCGTCGGGCATTTTCTGTCGTAATTTCGGCAATTTCATTGTAAGTCTTGCCTAACAACTCAGCGATGTGTGCAATTGTATAATGGACATACATTGGTTCATTAGGCTTACCACGCATAGGAGTTGGTGCCAAATAGGGCGCATCTGTCTCGACTAATAGCCTATCCAAAGGAATTGATTTCACAGTCTCCTGAACATCCTTGGCATTCTTAAATGTTGCAATACCTGAGAATGAAATATACATTCCTAGATCAAGAAACTGTTTTGCTTCCTCTGGCGTACCCGTAAATGAATGCATGACACCACCAAATTCTTCAACGTGCGCTTCCTTTAATAAATTATACGTATCGTTCATTGCGCTACGTGTGTGAACTGTCACTGGTAATTTAAATTCGTGGGCCAATGCTAATTGTTGACGGAAAGCCTGCTTTTGATTAGCTGACGATGGATTATCATCCCAATAGTAATCTAATCCAGTTTCACCAACACCAATAACACCATCATCCTGTAGCTGTTGGCGATAAACGGCTAGTCTTTCATCATTAATTTCTGAAATATCTTCAGGTTGCCAACCAATAATGGCATGCATATCTTTAAATTCACGTGCTAATTGAATGGCACGTTCATTTGATTCTGCATCATACCCCACAATATTCATTTCAACAATTCGAAACTCACGTGCACGTGCCTCGTAGGCAGGCACATCATGCCAGAATGTATCGTCATTCAAATGTGTATGCGTATCGTAGCCGTCTGATGGTCGATTACCAGAATTATAAATTGCCATTTTTACTCCTCTATCATCATTACTTTATTTTTGATTATTTATTTGATTTGAGTCTTTATTATTTTAGCAAATGTCTTTTAAAAATACCAAAAAGCTCATTCATACCAGTATATTAAGCATAACACGGCAGTTAATCTCACAACATAATAATTTATGTTTTTATAGCTAATCAGAGCATTTTAATAAAAAAAGATTGAGAAAAATTCTCAATCCTTTTTGCTCATTAAATATGATTAAATAATTATCCTAGTTCTGCACCAGCGACAATATCATCTGGCAAGATTGATAAGGTTACCTTACCATCCTTTTCTGCTGAAAGTAGCATACCTTCAGATAATTCACCCATCAACTTACGTGGCTTCAAGTTAGCGACATAAGCAACTTTCTTACCAACTAATTCGCCGTATTCTGGATAGAATTTTTTAATTCCTGACAAAATTGTGCGTCCATCGGCTGAGCCATCATCTAGCTTAAACCGCAACAGCTTATTAGATTTTTCAACTGCAGAAACTTCTTTAATCTCTGCAACACGTAACTCAACCTTTTCAAAGTCATCAAAGACGATTTCATCCTTAGTGGTTATCTTCTTTGGCGCCTTAGGGTTAGTAGTTGAGCGAGTTTGCTTACCACCATTTCCTGTCATGTTATCACGGATGTAAGCAACCTCTGCATCAACATCAACACGAGGGAAAATAGGTTGTCCCTTAGCGACTACATTACCACCTGTAGGCAAGTCTTCAAATTGTAAGTCAGCAATTTGAACATTAGAATCTGACAAACCTAATTGTTCAAAAATCTTATGTGGTGCCTGGGTCAAAATTGGTTGTAATAGTGTAGCAACGACACGTAGCGCAGCAGCTAAGTGTGCCATAACTGAAGCCAAGACATCTGCTTTACTATCATCTTTGGCTAACGTCCATGGCGTTGTTTCATCAATATACTTATTAGCACGTGAAATCAACTGCCAAACTGATGCCAAAGCATCTGCTGTGTGCATTGATTGCATATTAGCATTGTACGTGGCAATTGTATCCTGAGCTGTTTGGACTAACTCGCGATCAAAATCAGTCAATCCTGTCTTTAACTCAGGAATTACACCACCTTCGTACTTGTTAATCATAGCAACAGTACGATTCAACAAATTACCCAAATCATTAGCTAGATCGTAATTTAGCTTTGAAACAAAGTCTTCTGGGGTAAAAATACCATCATTTCCAAATGGCATGGCACGAAGCAAATAATAACGCACTGCGTCAATACCATAGCGATTTGCCAATGTATCAGGATAAACCACATTTCCCTTAGACTTTGACATCTTACCATCACGCATAGTTAACCAACCGTGACCGACAATTGTTTCTGGCAACTCTAAGCCTAGTGCATGTAGCATAATTGGCCAGTAAATCGTATGGAAACGAACAATTTCTTTACCAACTAGGTGCACGTTAGCTGGCCAATATTTATCAAACATCGTTGTGTCTTCTGACATGTAACCTAACTTAGTAATGTAGTTAGACAATGCATCGATCCACACATAAATAACGTGGTCTGGATCTGAAGATACAGGAACACCCCAATTAAATGCCGTACGTGTAACGGCTAAATCTTCCAAACCAGGTTCAATAAAGTTTTTAATCATCTCATTCATACGAGAAGCTGGTTGAATAAAGTTAGGATGTGTCTTGTAGTAGTTCAGCAACCAGTCAGCATACTTGCTCATGTTAAAGAAGTATGATTCTTCTTGTACTAATTCAACTTCATGACCAGAAGGGGCTTTTCCACCGATGACATTACCGTCATCATCACGATACACTTCAGCTAATTGTGATTCTGTAAAATACTCTTCATCATCAACTGAATACCAACCTTCATATTGACCCTTATAAATATCACCTTGATCTAAGAACTTTTGGAAAATCTTTTGAACAGCTTTTTCATGATAATCATCAGTTGTTCGGATGAAGCCATCATTACTAATTTCTAGATCCGCCCACAACTTTTTGATGTCAGTTGCCATTTGATCAACATATTCCTTTGGTGAAACATTTAGCTTTTCTGCTTTTTGCTCGATCTTTAGACCATGTTCATCAGTACCTGTTAGAAAATATACATCTTCGTTCAACAAGCGGTGATAACGTGCTGCAGCATCTGCAAGCACTGTCGTATAGGTATTACCAATATGCAATTTACCAGATGGATAGTAGATTGGTGTCGTAATATAAAAAGTCTTTTTCTCTTCTGCCATGTTCCGTTTTACCTCCCATCCTACAAATGAGTAAGATGTTAATTTAGTATCTATATTGTTTGTCTGAGAATAATTATAGCAAAGATTGAAACTTCTCGCAGAAAAATCAGAATTGAAATCGTAATAGATTTCAATTCTATTCATTGTCACGAACTTTAAATGCATAAAGCAACTAAAAAATAATTCACTCCTAATAAGGGATATGCATAAGTTTATTAAATAATATCGTCAACTTTTATTTATAAACAAAAAAGTAGCTCACATATTACTGTGAGCTACTTCCAATTGCATCGCGACGTCCTATCCTCGCAGGAGGCGATCCTCCAACTACTTTTGGCGCTACTGAGCTTAACTACTGTGTTCGGTATGGGAACAGGTGTGACCTCAGTGCCATCATCACGACACGTTTTATTGAGTGAACTTAGTTCCCTCAAAACTGAATCATAATTGCTACTTTTTATTGCCTTACACCACTTGCTACTTGGTTAAGTCCTCGAACCATTAGTACTAGTCCGCTCCATGTGTCACCACAC
>NZ_JAMXDB010000028.1 GCF_024718545.1 Weissella fangxianensis | reverse complement strand
TTATATCTATTACTACAATAATAAACGGATTAAAACAAAACTGGCCGGAAAAACTCCGGTTCAATACCGAAATCTTTCCGACCAGCTAGTTGCTTAAACTTCTCTCCAATTTTTGGGGTTCAGTTCACTATGGCATTATTATTCTGTTTGTTGAACTATTTTTAATAGTTGGTGTATTGAGTCGCATACCGATGGTAGTATCCCTATTTGAAAGATTGACGACAACAAATAATGGCCCATTTATTTCAGGAATTGTTCTTAGTCAATTTATTAGTAATGTGCCAGCAGCTGTCTTATTAAGTGCTTTTACTGGTCGAGTGAATGCTGTGTATTTAGGTGTTTCTATTGGGGGATTGGGAACGATCGTTGCCTCATTGGCCAATTTATTAGCTTGGCGACAATACCAGCGACAAATTGGAGAAGTTAATTATAGTTTTCCGTTTAAACTAATGGTCATTAACTTATTATTGTTGGTAATTTTTATCGCGTTAGGATTCGTTATCTTAAAGATTGCTTGATTGCACAAAAAAGACATCAACCAACCATGTTCAGATGGTTAGTTGATGTCTTTTATTTGTTGTTAACCGTTTGTTACGATAAAACGTTCTTGCTTGTGAGCAGGTGTGATGATTTCGTCAACAATGGCCTTAGCCATTGTGTCGCTAGTTGTTTGTGAACGACCTTGTTCATCAAACAACATATCATCTTTACCATAAAGCACTTTATTAGCTAATTCACCAGGCACAAATAATTGACCAGGAGAAACTCCCGTCCAACTAACATTTTTAACGTCCTTTATAAAATTAAATTCGTAAAGTTGGTTTTCGGGAATACTTTGCCAAGCAGCATTGTCTGGGTCAGCTTTGATATCTTCATAAGCAAAATGACGTTGCTTACCTGTGCCAACAAAAGTACTACCAGCACCTAAGATAAAGATTAGACGTGGTGATTCTGTTTCACGAAGTGTAGCAACCAAATGTGTTGCCAGGTCTGTATGTAGATAAGCCTTTTCTGGTGCCGTAGCAAAAGCATCAACGACGACGTCAAATTGTTCTAAATCAGATTTAGTTAAATTGAACGCATCAGAGTCAATCAATTGAATATTTGCACCGAGATTTTGCTTTGCTTTATCTGCATTACGGACAATTGCAGTGACATCAAGGCCTGCTTCTTGCGCTGCCTTGAATGTGGCTGAGCCTGCCATTCCGGTCGCGCCAATAATACCAACTTTAGTCATAAAAAACCTCCTGTTTGATAATTATATTTAATTACATTTTATAAGTAAAAAACCGAAAAAGCAAATTATACCCATAATGGTTATGAAAAAATCTCGTAATAAGCTAAAATAGTGGGTAGACATTTTATGGTACAAGTATAAAAATGAATAACTTAGACATAAAGATAATGACAAGATTAAGAATAAAGTGAGGAAAATATATGCGTGCATATTTTAATTTAGATGCTAATGATTTTCCGGTCACGGTTGAACATATAGGCGCTGAATGGCCCCAGGACCAAATCATTAGATATCAAGGATTTCCGCATTTTCATTGGTTGCAAACGGAAAAAGGAGTTGGCAACTTTTGGATTGGTGAAAAGCATCTAGTTTTGCCAGAAAAGGCGGGTGTACTAGTATCACCAGGTGTTCCTCATCGGTACGAATCAGCTAATGTTAATGATAAATGGGAAGTTATATTTGTGACATTCCAGGGGAAATTTGCTGATGATTTCAATCTGCAAATGATGAATCATGATTATGTTTATATTCCTCCTGAAAGAGGGGTTGAGTTTGTTGATCAAGTAGAACAGATTATTGCGACTTTAGAATCAAATCCTGTAGATCACGAATGGGTATCAGCACTATCGTATTACCTATTATTATCGCTTGGACGTGAAGAATCTTATCATGTCAATGTTAACCACCCTGATTTTATTCGCTATGTTAAGCCGGCTATGAAATATATGTCAGAAAATTTTGCAACCAATTTAACGATTACATCGGTTGCTAAGCATTTAAATATGACGCCACAGTATTTAGATCGTTTGTTTCAAAAAATTATGCATTTAAGTCCGCAAGAATACTTGCTTCAAGTTAGGATAAGTCATGCTAAAAAACTATTAGTTTCGCAGAAACATTTGCGAGTGGTTGCAGTTGCCAATGAAAGTGGCTTTCGTGATGCGGCGTACTTTAGCCGTATTTTTAAACGTGAAACAGGAGTTACTCCCTTAAATTTTAGAAAATGGCAAACATAAATGCCAAAGAACAGCTTGATATGACTTGAGCATAGTTTCAATTTGTCCTTTTTTTTGGTTTAAAATAAGCAAATATGCGTTTGAAAGCGCTTTATCATTAATATTGTAGATATGCACAGACGTGCTTTGGAGGAATTATATTATGAAAATGGTAAAACAGTACTTGTCGTACGCGGCAGGAGCGTTTGGTCACGATGCATTTTATGCAACATTAAGTACATACTTTATGATGTTCGTGACAAGTCAGTTGTTCAACACCTCGGATGCAGGGTTTAATGACAAAATGATTGGTTGGGTAACTGGTCTGATTGTTGCCTTGCGTGTTGTCGAAATTATCTTCGACCCAGTTATTGGTGGTGTGGTTGATAATACTCGAACTCGTTGGGGAAAGTTCAAGCCATGGCTGGTGGTCGCTGGATTAATTAGTTCAGTACTGTTGGTTGTCATTTTTACTGACTTTGGTGGTTTAAATGTTAGCCACCCAGTGCTATACATTATCTTGTTTGGAATTGTATTTATTACACTGGATGGTTTCTATTCATTCAAGGATGTGGCTTTCTGGTCAATGTTACCTGCTTTGTCTTTGGATAGTAAAAAGCGTGAGAAATTTGGAACAATTGCGCGTTTCGGATCAACCTTAGGTCAACAAGGTGTTCAAATTGTTGTTATCCCATTGGTAACATTCTTCTCATTAATCTTTCTTGGATCACATGCTGAAACAAAGACTGGTTGGCTCTGGTTTGCCATTGTTATTGCGGTAGTTGCATACGGTGGTGTTTTGCTAACTGTATTTGGAACGAAAGAAGAAGACAACATTGTTCGTCAGAATACTGAAAAAGCTGGCATTAAGGCTATCTTTACAGCCGTTGCCAAGAATGACCAATTAATGTGGCAAGCATTGTCATACTTCTTGTTTGCGCTAGCTTATGTTTCTACAAATTCAATGTTGTTGTACTACTTCAAGTATGTCATGGGGGCCGGAGATAAGTTCTACTTAGTTGGAATCTTTACCGCCATTGAAGGAATTGTCGCAGTTTCAATTTTCCCAACATTGTCAAAGTTTTTCTCACGTCGTACGATCTTTACGACAGGTGCAATTATCATGCTGATTGGTTATGCACTGTTCCTATTCTCAGCAAATAGCTTACCATTAGTATTAACAGCAATTACGTTGTTCTTCTCACCATATCCAATCTTGTTCTTGGTTGTTTTGATGACAATTACTGATTCTGTTGAGTATGGACAGTGGAAGTTGGGTATTCGTAATGAATCAGTGACATTGTCATTGCGTCCATTGATTGATAAGTTAGCTGGTGCTTTCGCTAATGGTATCGTTGGTGTCGCTGCTGTTGCTGCTGGTATGACTGGTTCAGCAAAACCTGAGGATATTACTGATGCTGGTATGCAGTCATTTAACTTGTTCATGTTCTACATCCCAATTGCTTTGATTGTTATTTCAGTTCTTATTTACTGGTTTAAGGTAACACTAACTGAAAAGAAGCACGCTGAGATTGTTCGTCAACTTGAGGAACGTTTGCGTGAGGAAGAAGCAGAAAAGAAATAATTTAAAAAAGGAATTTTAAAGGTATTTAATTATGACTCTTACAAAAGAATTAGGTGAATCATTCCAACGTCGTTTTGGACATGCTGCAGAGCACTTTTTCTTTTCACCAGGACGTGTTAATTTGATTGGTGAGCACACTGATTACAATGGTGGCCATGTGTTCCCAGCTGCAATTAGTGTTGGAACATACGCTGCAGTGTCATTACGTGATGATGATGAAATCCATGCATTTTCAGCAAACTTTAAAGATGCTGGGATGGTTACTTTCAAAACAGATGATTTGGAACTTCGCCAATATGATAGCTGGGTAAAATATGTACGTGGTGTTATTAGTGAAATGGGCAAATTAGGCCATGAAGTACCACGTGGATTTAACTTGGCTATTGTTGGTGATATGCCAACTGCATCAGGTTTATCTTCATCAGCATCATTAGAATTGTTGATTGGTGTCATGTTGAATGATCTATTTGATTACGGTATGGATACCTTATCATTAGTAAAGCTTGGTCAAGCTGTAGAAAATGATTATCTTGGTTTGCAAACAGGAATTATGGATCAATTTGCAGTTGCCTTTGGTCAAGAAAAGCAAGCTATTTTCTTAGATACAAATACAATGGATTATGAAA
Organism: Weissella fangxianensis; assembly: GCF_024718545.1. Taxonomy (GTDB): domain Bacteria; phylum Bacillota; class Bacilli; order Lactobacillales; family Lactobacillaceae; genus Weissella; species Weissella fangxianensis. The sequence goes on along the minus strand of NZ_JAMXDB010000028.1, from coordinate 16,083 downwards.
TGGTACCAGCTGATTTTGGTGACTATGACCTAGTGATCATGACAACGAATAAAAAGCGTGAATTGGTTGATTCAAAGTACAACGAACGTCGTGCCGAAACACAAAAGGCGCTTGAAGAATTACAAACAGTAACTGATATCAAATCATTGGGAGACTTAACAACTGATGAATTTGAAAAAATCGTTGATCACATTAGTAGTTCAGTAAATCAACGTCGTGCTCGTCATGCAGTTGCTGAAAATGAACGAACAGTTTTGGCTAAAAAGGCTTTGTCAGATCACGATATGAAGCGCTTTGGTGAATTATTGACGGAATCACATAATTCATTGCGTGATGATTATGAAGTGACTGGTGTTGAATTAGATACATTGGTTTCAGCTGCTATGGCACAGCCAGGTGTCCTAGGTGCTCGTATGACTGGCGCTGGCTTTGGTGGTAGTGCGATTGCCTTAGTTGCCAAGTCTGAAGCTGATAATTTTGCTGCAGCCGTTGGTAAAGTTTACGACGAAAAGATTGGTTATCAAGCATCATTCTTTGTAGCTGATATTGTTGACGGTACGCATGCCTTGTAGGAGGCCGAAGTTTTAAAAATGAAGTCATTGAATGAAGAACAAAGTCAAGCCGTAATGAATTTCGTTGCATGGGGAGTTGCCATGCATGCTTATTCAGAAGCTGAGACGGTTTATCGAACAAATTTGGTGCTAGCCAAGTTGGGTGTTACGACTATTACGCAGGGTCTAACGGGTAATACGGATACTAATTTAAGTGAGTTAGCTGATCAATTGCTTGCAATCCAAGATGTTAAGTTTGATATGGGCTGGCAAGCAGCCATTAATCGTACGGAATTGCTAAACATTGTGACACCGACACCAGATGTTTTGGCAACTGAATTTGAGCGCTTGTATAAGGTTGATCCTGAACAAGCTGTTAAATATTATTATTTTGTTAGCGAATCAGTTGAAAATGTTAAGGTGAAAGACATTGCTCGTAATATTGCTTTTACCCATAACTCAAAGTATGGTGACATTGAGATTACAATCAATTTATCAAAGCCAGAAAAGACAACTGCTGAAATTAAGGCCGCTGCTAGTGCGCCGAAAGCGACGTATCCGCCAACTGCATTGGATTATACTAATGAGGGTTATCTTGGTACAGTGACGGCAGCGCCACGTTTGACACACCGTTTTATTCGTGAGAATTTCAGTAATGAAACTTGGGGTTGGCACTATTCTCCATATGCATATTTTGAAGAACACGCCATTTTCGTTAACTTTAAACGACAACCAATGCAGATGGGGCTGCGAACATTTACACGTCTAATGCAAATTGTTACTCGGTATCCAATGTATATGGTGGGTTCAAATGCGGATTTGCCAATTGTCGGTGGATCAATTTTATCGCAAGAACATTATCAAGCAGGTCGTCATGCATTTCCAATGATGAAAGCAGAAGTCAAGCAACATGTTGCTTTGCCTGAATATGAAAATGTTTCAGTTGATGTATTGAATTGGCCAATGACGGCTTTCCGAGTATCTGCAACTGATGCGGCTGATGTTGTGGCAGCTGGTGAATTTATTCGTCGGGCTTGGGAAAAGTATTCTGATGAAAAATTAATGATTTCTGCAACTAGTGATGAAGGCGATCGTCAACATACGGTCACACCCATTGCGCAGTTTAAAGATGGTAGGTACGAGTTGTACTTAGTTCTTCGTGACAATGGGACTTCAGCAGAGTATCCAATGGGAATTTTCCATCCCCATGCCGATGTCCAACACATCAAGCAAGAAAATATCGGTTTGATTGAAGTGATGGGCTTGGCTATTTTGCCAGCACGCTTATTAAAGGAATTGCAGAAGGTTGAAGAATTCTTGATTGATCGTGCATCACTTGATGAAATTGCCGAAGGTCATCGTGATTGGGCACAGCAAATTAAGCAAAGTCGACAAGTCAGTCCAGCTACGGTAACAGAGATTGTTCAAGAAGAAGTTGGTAAAGTATTTGTTCGCGTGCTTGAAGATGCTGGTGTCTATAAGGGTGATGCTGAGGGACAAGCCGGTTTGAATCGCTTTATTAAATATTTAGCAAGTATTAAATAATTGGTATTTCTAAAATAAAATTATAAGAGTGGCCTTAATTTAAAGGTTCACTCTTATTTTTTTTGATTAAACAGGCTAAAATAGAATCATGAGACAACGAGATGAAAATAAAATATCAGCTTTATCCGAGGCAGCGATTGATTTAGTTGCAGAACAGGGAATTATCAATTTAAGTATTAATAAAATGGCTAAGCGAGCTGGTGTCTCAGTTGCGACGGCGTATGTTTATTATGATAATAAAGCAGATTTGTTGGGGAAATTATTCCAGCAGGTACAAAATTTGCTAATCAACAATATGACAATGCCAGCGGCAGATTTACCAATTAAGGAACAATTTGCGGATATCCTCAGACAGTATGCGGCACGCTTTAAAAACAATGTGAAGGAGGTTGAATTTCTAGCAGCAATGCTAGCAAATCCACAATTTTTGCCAGCAGAGTTACAGAATAGTGGTTCATTATTAAATAATGAGTTACTAGTCGTTATTACGCAGGCCTATCGACAACGTTTATTAGTGACGGGTAGTGTTGATTTAATTGTTGCGCAAACGATTCAGCCGATGCAGTGGTTATTACAATCACGTATCCAAAATGGGTTGACAGTTTCTGATGCTGAGGTTGAAGAATTTATTGTGATGGCAACTGGCGCAATTTTTAAGTAATGCAAAAATTTAAGCTAAAATAAATGCACGTCTGATACTTTTCTTATATACTGGGTGTAACGGTTGATTTAAGAGATATCAGCTGATTGAGAACTTTTAGTAAAATTCCAAGGGAGGAAGAAACAGAATGACAGCATATGATTATGATGTATTGTATATCGGTAGTGGTCATGGGACGTTTGATGGTGCTGCACCATTAGCAGCTAAAGGTAAGAAAGTAGCTGTTGTCGAGCAAGATCTTATTGGAGGAACTTGCCCAAATCGTGGATGTAATGCCAAAATTGCTTTGGATTCACCAGTCGCTTTGAAGCGGCACTTAGAAGAAGTCCATGGTATTGTTGATGGTGATATTAAAATTAATTGGTCTGAAAACCAAGCACATAAGCACGAAATTATCGCTGGTTTGCCAGATTTCATCCAAGGGTTGTTGGATTCTTCAGATATTGATATCCTATTTGGTCGTGGTACACTTGTTGATAACCATACCGTTAAAGTAAACGGTGAGGAGAAGACGGCTGAAAACATTGTCTTATCAACAGGTCTACGTCCAAATCGTTTGGATATTCCTGGTGATGACCTAGCTCATGATTCAGAAGAATTTATGAACTTGAGTGAAATGCCTAAGCGAGTAACGATTATTGGTGCTGGTTATATTGCAATGGAATTTGCAACAATGGCCCAAGCAGCTGGATCAGAAGTAACGGTTGTTTTGCATGGTGATAAGGCCTTGCGTGCTTACCACCAACCATACGTTGAAACAGTTATCTCTGACTTAGAGTCAAAGGGCGTTAAGTTTGTCCGTGAGATTGAAGTAGAAGCAATCGTTGAAGGTGCAAATGGCTTGGTTGTTCGTGGTAGTGATTTGAATATTGATACTGATTGGGTATTGGACGCTACTGGTCGAATTCCAAACGTTGAAAACCTAGGCCTTGAAGAACTTGGTATCAAGTTTAATGAAAAGGGTATTGAGGTAGATGATCATCTACGTACTTCAGTATCAAATATTTACGCTTCTGGTGATGTCATTGATAAAGAGCAACCAAAGTTGACACCAACAGCAATTTTTGAATCAACTTATTTGATGCACACATTTGCTGGTGAAACAACTGATGCTATCCAATATCCGGTTATTCCATCAGTTGTGTTCACTTCACCTCGTATTGCTAAAGCTGGTGTGACTGTTGCTGAAGCCCAAGCGGACCCAGACAAGTACACAATCGTTGAAAATGACTTGTCAGGGGACTGGTATCGTCAAGTTGACAAAGAGCAAATTGGTCATAATACATTAATTTTTGATGCTGACCACAAGCTAGTCGGGGCAACAGAAGTTTCTAACAAGGCAGAAGATGTCATCGATGCTTTGTTACCAGCTATGGAGTTTAAGTTTGGTCCAGCTGAGCTAGAACGCATGGTTTACTTGTTCCCATCAATTGCTTCACAAGCATGGGGTCAATTGTAAACATAAATTTGATTATTAATTAAAATAAGACGATGCCTGAAAATTAATTTTTCTGGATTGTCTTATTTTTTTATGTTGTTGTGTGTTTGGTACTGATGAATATGATTAATTATTGAATTGTATATAGTGTTACTATAATATGTTTTGAGTAGAATAAGTGTTTTGTGATAAAATCACTTGTGAAGGAGAAAACAATATGTATCCCAAAAGATTTATACAGTTATTTATTATATTTTTTATCACAATTTTTATATCATTAGGCATCGTTAGTTTATTTAACGTGAGCGGTTTTTGGCTGCAGGGTATTTTGATAACCATTATCGGTTATATTGTTTTAATTATCCCATTAACAACGTTGACCATCTTAAAACAACGCAAGAAGTTTAGCAGCCGTACTGACAGTAATAGTGATGATGTGTTTAACAATACATTAGCTAAAGTAGAAAATGTTTTTGTTCTTGCGACAAAGTCAGAAGCGGGGAACTTAACGGCAAGTATTGTCACCTTTAAGCAATCAGCAAGTGATGACAATGTTTTCTTTATCGTTACAGGCTCGGATACAGAACGTACAGCCAATATTGCCCATAATGGTGTGGCTGCGGTCACTACTTGGTATGATGAAAAGACAGGATCACGGTTTAGTTCAAAGCATGTCGCCGCATCTATCGTTGCTGCCGATCAAGTCCAAGCAACGTTGCAAAAACACCCAGAGATTAAAGCGTTAGGTGATAATTTTAACAACCATGTCATTATTCAATTAACGCTTGATTCGGCTTTGATTGAATCGTTCCGCGACCAACCAATTGCGGTATCTTTCTAACCTATACGGGTAGTTGCAATTATTATTTGATAGTGCTATGTTAAATAACAGTGGTTCGTAACCATCCCACTCAAAAAAACTAGGAGTAGAAAATATGGCACAAAAAACTCATCAAATTAGTTCAACAAGAAATATGACAATAACAGCTGTTATTGCTGCGCTCTATGTCGTGGCAACCGTGGCGCTACCATTTGCTTCATATGGACCAGTTCAATTACGCTTTTCAGAAGCCTTTAATCATTTAGTGGTATTCAATAAGCGCTATATTGTAGCTATCACGCTGGGCGTGTTTATTGCTAATATTTGGTCGCCATATGGGATTGTTGACATGATTGTTGGTACTTTGCAGACGTTGTTGATGTTATCAATTTCTTACTATTTGGCTAAGCATGTAAAAAGTATTGTGGCACGTCTGGCCATTAGTACTGTGGTTGACACTTTGATGATGTGGGTCATTGCTGCTGAACTATACTATATTGCTAAGACACCATTCTGGGCAACATATGCTTGGACCGCATTGGGTGAATTTGGTGCTTTAGTTATCGGAGCAATTATTGTTTATATCATTAGTCGAACGATTGACTTAGAAAAATAATTAAAAACGAAACCCGCTCACCAAAATGAACGGGTTTCGTTTTTTAATTACTATTCATTTGTAAGACGGCATCAAAGACGGCTTGTGGTAATTCGATATCACTCTTTTTCACACCTTGTCGACGCATCTGTTGTTGCTTCTTTGAGACTTTCGTACCTGAAGCTTGAGCTTTACGCAAAGGTGGCACATCAGCGCGAGCAATTGCACGTCCTTCAACAATAGCCTGTACTGGCATTGCTTGTAATTTACGAGGAATTAAATCTTTTAGTTTGTCGACAAGTTCAATCCCCATACGGTTGGCTTTTAATCGATGGACAACGAAAGTGAGTGCATCAATTTTGGCATAATCAATAGCAACATCAATTCTAACTAAATCTGATGGTTGGTATTGATCAAACGTTGTTGAAAGAGTGGCAAAACCATGCGAAACTGACTTTAACTCATTAAAGAAATCATAGGCAATTTCAGAAATCGGCATCCGATAAGTAACTAGGAGCATCGCACCAATCGTTTCCAAATCAACCAATTCACCACGTCGGCCTTCTGCCAAGCGCATGACATCATTTAACATCTCATTAGGCATGGTCATTTTAGCTAACATATAAGGTTCTTCCACTAAAACAATTTGTCCATAATCTGGGAACTGGGTTGGATTTTCAACATAAATTGGTTCGTCTTCATTTTTAACCGTAACGCGATAGGTCGAATTAGGCATAGTGGTCAATACATCTAAGCCAAATTCTTCTTTCAAACGTTCACGAATAATTTGTAAATGGAAGATACCTAAGAAGCCACCACGAAATCCCATACCAAGGGCTTCGGATTGTTCGGGTTCGTATTGGAAAGCAGCATCGTTTAAAGCAAGTTTTTCAATGCCTACTTTTAAATCTTTAAATTCACTGCCACGAGGATAGAGCCCGGCATAAACCATTGGTTCGACATCTTGATAACCAGGTAAGGCGGCCGCAACGGGTTGTTTAGCAAGGGTAATCGTATCACCAACTTTAACAGCCTCAGGGTCTTTGATACCAGTGACGATAAAACCGACATCACCAGCTCTTAGTTGTTTAACAGGTGTCATTAGTGGCGCGAATACACCCATTTCCTTAATGCCTGATTTAATGTCGTTGGCCATAAATAATACTTGATCATTGTTATTTAATGTTCCTTGCACAAGTCGCGCCTGAACAATGATACCTTTATAAGGATCAAATTTTGAGTCGAAAACTAGGGCTTGTAAAGCTGATTTTTCATCACCGGCTGGTGCAGGGATACGGTCACGAATAGCTGTTAGGACTGCTTCAACATTAAGACCACTTTTAGCAGAAATTTTAATGATATTTTCCGGCGTAAAAGCATCATCCAAATCACCCAGCTGATTAATGGTTGCTTCAACCTCAGCTGCAGCGGTATCAATTTTGTTGACAATGGGGATGATAACTAGGTTAGCTTCTTTTGCAAGGCGATAGTTAGCAACGGTTTGGGCTTGCACACCCTTTGTCGCATCGACCAGTAATAGAACACCATCAGTAGCTGATAAACTACGTGATACTTCATAGTTGAAATCCACGTGGCCAGGGGTATCAATCAAGTTATATTGATATTCATCACCGTGATCATCAATGAAATAGTTCCGGACAGTTCGTGATTTGACAGTCACACCATGTGCTTTTTCAACACTTAAATCATCAAGTAGTTGATCTTCAGCTTCTCGCTCTGAGATGGTGCTAGTCATTTCCATAATACGGTCAGCAAGGGTTGATTTACCGTGATCAATATGGGCAACAATGGCAAAATTACGAATAAATTTTTGACGTGTAGACATTTTAGCTCCTTAAAATCTATAGTGCTCATATTATACCATTTTCATGAACTGTTACGATTTGATATTTGGCAGGTTAAATGAAATAGAAATATTTTTTAGTGGACTTTATCTATCTTTCTCTGTTATCATATTAAAATTGGTCTCAAATAAAAATAAAGTTTTAGCTAATGGTTGAGAATTATTAATTCAATGGACTGGCGGTTATAACATTAAGGAGGAAGGAAATTGTCAAAAACAGTTAAAAAGGCTCTGTTTATTTTAATTTTTAGTGAATTTTTAGTTTGTTTAGGGATTTCTATTGTTATTCCTGTCATGCCTTTTTTAAGGAATGAATTAAATTTGTCTGGGTTTGATATGGGGGTCATGAATGCGTTGTTTGCTTTTGCGCAGTTCATTGCTTCTCCAATTATTGGCCGGATTTCTGATCAAATAGGGCGTAAACCAATCATACTATTGGGGTTGTTTTTGTTTACTATCTCAGAGTATTTATTTGCAATTACCAATCAGTTATTGGTTTTTGATGTTTCGAGAATTATCGGTGGTATTTCAGCAGCAATGATTGTACCAACTGAAATGGCCTTAGCTGCTGATATTACAACAAAAAAATATCGTGCACGTGCAATAGGTTGGTTGTCAGCTGCTTTTTCAGGTGGTCTGATCCTAGGTCCCGGGTTAGGCGGCTTACTAGCCAATATTGATTATAAAGTACCTTTTTGGTTTGCAGGTACTTTAAGCATAATCAGTATGGTTGCCATGTACTTCATGTTACCTAAAAAACTTGAGCAACAAAATATGGCTGAATATGAAGTTGATGTGTCAGACAATCTTGAACAACATGACAGTATGATGCAAATATTGGGTAAGTCGGGCGTTATATTATTTGTTTTGATACTCGTTTCGTCGTTTGGACTGCAAGGGTTTGAAAGTATCTATAGTCTATTCGTTAACCAAGTTTATCATTTTAGTTTGAATAACATCGCTTTGGTTTTGACCTTGAATGGTGGGTTATCGTTGTTCTTACAGGTTGCGATGTTCGACTGGTTGGTATCTAAGTTTGGCGAAAAGAATATTATTAAATACTGTTTCTTGTTTTCTTTGATTGGTACGATTTGGATCCTAGTCGCACAGACGAAGGTTGGTGTTATTTTAGCAACCTTGTTGGTCTTTGAAGCGTTTGACCTGATTCGTCCCGCAATCACGACAATATTGACTAAAATCAGCCCACATAATCAAGGGGTTATTAATGGATTGAATATGTCACTAACTAGTGTTGGTAATGTAATTGGCCCATTAGTCGCTGGTGCATTATTGGATCTTCATCCAAGTTATCCATACATGATCGTTGCCGTTTTCTTAGCTGTTTCGTTCTTGATCACTTTCATGTTGAAGTTTCCAAGAGAGACAGATGCAAATAAAAAGACAGTTCATCAGTAAAAAATTACTTAATGAGAGATATCCTTGAAAAGGATATCTTTTTTAAATTGTTCCAATGAATGGTTTAATACATGCTGATTTTGGCGTCGTTTATGTATGATAAGCGAACTTTATTTTAAATATTACATAATAATTAACTGAAAAAAATAAAAATACGAATTAAAATTAATGGTTAGACAATTAAAGTTGGCTTTATTTTGTTTAATAAAAGTGTTAATATGTTTTTCATAGGAGTTGTTGTTGATATTTTTAACCTGGTAATTGGGAGGAAAAGTACAATGGATTTTGCAACTGGAGCAATGGGACCAAGTCGTTTACATTATAGTTTCGAGAAAACAGATGTCACTAATGTTATTGCTGGGGAATCGCAAACAGCGACGCAACCACAGGTTAATGACAAATTGATTGCCCACTTTCATAATCTATGTGAGCGCCACCCAACGTGGACATTTGGTCAAATAGCGAGTGGTTTGCATGTTGATGCAGCAACGTTACGACAAATTGAAATTGTGACAAATAGTCGGTTACGTTCAGCAAGAGCTCGTTAAATAATTACTGAATAATTGATAGGATGTGTTAAAAGCTTAATAACATCCAAGGTCCATGACTTTCCGTTTTAAAGGAAGGTTGTGGGCTTTTTTAATCATTTGTTACTTTTTAGGTAAGCGGTTACAATGTTAATAGAAGTTTATTTATTAATTTAGTGATAAAAGAAGGATGAACCGCAGCTATGGAGGGTTATATGGAAAAAGCAGTCATCACGTTTGATAAAGCGCAACGGACGTTCCATTTGAGAAATGAAAAAATTTCATATTTAATGTCGATCGAAGAAGGCGACATTTTAAGTCATTTATATTTTGGAAAACGGGTAACGGGATATCATGGCTCTCGTCATTATCCAAGATATGAACGAGGATTATCTCCTAATCTGGCAGGTCGTCCTGGGGAGGTCGATCGTCTTTACTCAAAGGATGTATTACCGCAAGAATTTGCTGGTAATCAAACTGGAGATTTTAGAAGTCCTGCAATCGTCATTAAATCTGCAGACGGTGCTTCGGCAACAGATTTTCGTTATGATTCATATGAAATTTTCCCAGGCAAGCCAGAGCTAGCAGGGTTGCCACAAACGTATGTCAAACAAGCGGAAGAGGCCCAGACCTTAGCTATTAAATTAAAAGATGCTACGTTAAATGCATCAGTCATGCTTTACTATACGATTTATACTGATCGAGCAGTGATTACACGATCAACTCAGGTTTTCAATGAAAGTGAATGCTCATTTAGTATTGAAAAAGTTGCTTCGTTACAACTTGATTTTCCAAAACAAACAATGGAAGTTATTTCATTTCCTGGTTCACAATTCCATGAACGCCAGGTTGAGCGGGCACCTTTACGCCAAGGAATTACGACGTTTAGTAGTCGTCGTGGAGCCAGTTCACACCACATGAATCCATTTGTTGTCGCAGTTGATTCTAATACTACGGAACAAACCGGTGAGGCTGTAGGGATTCAACTAGTTTATTCAGGAAATCATCAGTTTACTTTTGAAAAAGACTATATTGATCAAGTACGTCTCGTGACGGGAATCAATGAGGATGGCTTTAGCTGGCAATTAGCACCAAATGAAAGTTTTCAATCTCCAGAAGCAATCTTAGTCTATTCAGATGATGGTCTGAATGGCATGTCACAAACTTATCATCATTTGTTACGTGAACGAGTTGCTCGTGGTAATCATCAGTATCAAGATCGACCAATTGTCATTAATAACTGGGAAGCTACCTATTTTGATTTTAGTGCTAAAAAAATTGAAGCCATTTTAGATGAAGCCGCGCCATTAGGAATTGAAATGTTTGTTTTGGATGATGGTTGGTTTGGTCAGCGTGATGATGATCGTCGTTCATTAGGTGATTGGTATGAATATACGAGTAAGTTAGCCAGCGGTGGTGGTTTACGTGGTTTAGCTGAAAAGGTACATGCGAAAAACATGACGTTTGGCTTATGGTTTGAACCAGAGATGATTTCAGAAAATTCAGATTTATATCGTCAGCATCCAGATTATGCGATTCGTATTCCTAATCGGCCAATGTCGTTATCAAGAGATCAGTATGTGTTGGACTTTTCTCGGCCAGAAGTTGTTGACAATATTTACGAACAAATGATTGCAATTCTTGATCGGGTACCAATTGATTATATTAAATGGGATATGAACCGGCATATGACTGAAGTCTATTCAGCTGTTTTGAACAGTGAACAACAAGGAGAAGTTGCTCACCGATATATACTTGGTGTTTATGATTTAGTAGATCGTTTGACAAAACGTTATCCAGATATTTTATTCGAGGGTTGCTCAAGTGGTGGTGGTCGCTTTGATGCGGGGATGCTTTATTATTTCCCACAAACTTGGACATCGGATAGTACTGATGCTGCTGAACGGATTAAAATTCAATATGGGACGACATTTGGCTATCCGGTTTCTAGCATGACAGCACATGTCGCCGCAGTGCCAAATCCGCAAACGCAACGAACTACTTCATTACAAACACGTGGGGATGTTGCTAGTTCTGGTGTGTTTGGTTATGAACTTGATGTGCAACAATTGACTGCCTCAGAAAAACAGTTAGTGAAAGAACAAGTTGCTTTTTATAAGGCACACCGTCATCTTATTCAATTTGGTGATTTTTATCGTTTGAAAGATCCATTCCAAAGTAATGAAGCGGCATGGGAATTCATTAGTCCAGACGGTCATGATGTTTTGGTTTATCATTTTAGACTTTTGGCTTCGTCACAACAGAATTTCACCATTACCAAACTTGTTGGATTAATACCAGAGGGAATTTATGTTGATCAAGCAACGGGGGACAAATTCTCAGGTGATGAATTGATGAATATAGGTCGTTATGATGATCCAACCCAAGCAGGAGACTTTACTTCTCAAGTCAGGTCTTATTATTTAGAAAATTAGCATGGAAGGAATATTGTAAATAGTAGCTATCTGTTGTATGATTAAGGTGTATTAAAAAATATTTTTTTGGAGGGTGTCCTAAAATGTTTAATGCAAGCCTAGCGCAGGATGTTTGGAAAGATCCAGGTAAGAATGTATCATTTATTGTTTTGGCATTGAATCGCCAAGATTTGACTGATGAACAAGAGCAAGTTGCAAATTTTGCTGATATGTCACAGGCTATCGTCCGTTCAATGCGTATTCGCAAACCAGAAGCGGGTTTACAGGTTGCTATCGGGCTTAGCAATCAGGCATGGGGCTATCTGTTCCCAAATGCGAAAAAGCCGCAGGAACTAGAGACCTACCAAACATTAACTGGGGCAGAATATAGTATGCCGGCTAGTGATGGCGACATTTTCTTGCATATTCGTGCGAGTGAAGAAGCCGTCGTCTATGAAATTGTTCGTCAATTTATGAAACTATTGGCACCAGTTACAACAGTTATCGATGAGACTAAGGGTTTTCGCTACCTGGAAGGGCGTGCAATTATCGGGTTTATCGATGGCACTGAAGCACCAGCCCCTGAGGATGCTGCCGAATATGCAATTATCGGTGACGAGGATGCTGATTTTATAAACGGATCTTACGCATTTGCGCAAAAATGGCAGCATGATATGGCATTTTGGGAAAAGATGTCTGTTGAACATCAAGAAAAGGCTGTGGGGCGTCATAAATTTGATGATATGGAATTAGATGATGACGATAAATTGGAAAATGCGCACAATGTTGCGTCTAAATTAGAAGTTGATGGTGAGGAACAGAAAATTATTCGTATGAATGTCCCATTTTCTGATCCGGCCATGGATTATACCGGTACTTACTTCATTGGGTATGCTCGCCACTGGCAGGTTACAAAGCAGATGTTAGAGCAAATGTTAGAAAAGTCAGATTTTCTACTAACATTCTCAACCTTATTGAGTGGTCAGTTATTCTTTATTCCTTCAAGAGATACATTAGCGGACATTGCAGACGGTCATTTCTTTAATTAATATAAAAACTAAAAATAGGTTTGAAACTGATTCTCCAGATGCTTACAGCATGGGTGAACGTTTCAAACCTATTTTATTTAGCGTAATTTTTCTTGTTTTTTATCAGTTGCGGTATTTTGTTCTGAAAAGTCAACAGACACAGTGCCATTAGCACCAGCATTTGTGTTATGCCAAATAGCATTGGTTTGGACTTTACCATTAATCCGGGCAATGGTTAACGAAGCAGGCTTACCATATTTATTAGTTAAGCTAGCTAATGAATCACCATCATGTTCATTGCTGTTTTTATCTTCAAGTGTGATGGCGTTGTAATTAGACATCGTCCATTTTTTAGCCAGGTTGATGGTTTTCGAATCTAAGATGGTCTTAGAAGTTAATTTGGCAGTTTTAGTCGTATCTTTTTGACTGATGAAGGTTAGCGTAACGCCAGTATAATCGCCAGAAATGTTCTTCCAAGAAACGACAGTTAATGTGTAGCCATTAGTCTTTGATTTTGACTTTTTATCTGGTCGACCATATTTAGCGATAATGCTCTCAAAGCTTGCACCGCCTTTGCCATTTTTACTGAAATCACCAATTTTTAATTGGTCAAAGGACTTTTTGGTCCACTTATTAGCACTGACATTGTTATCATGATGAGTAGTCGTATCTTGAGTGTGCTCTGAGACAACGACGATCAGGATGATCGCAAGTATTCCTGCAACAACTGTAATGATTTTCTTTTTCATAATTTTACTTATCTTTCTTTTTCGAAATAATCTTAATTAAGAATATCATAAAAGTGATACCCTGTAACGTGTCCTTATTTGTTACATGATTTGGTAGTCTTCTAGCCGGTCTTTTTGTATAATTTTCATATGTGTTAAACATGATTATAGGAGGTATGGCGAAAATGTCTACGATAAATGGTGTCGCTAGTGTACCATTGATTCTATTGCTGATATTAACTGTGACTTGTATCACCGCATTAGTGTTAAGCATGCGCCAAAATAAGTTTCGATTACTAAATGGGATTTTGGCAAATTTTTCGGTAATACTACTGGGAATTACGCTAATGTTTTTGGTTGAGTTAATAGATAGCCAAGGGCTAAGAGTAATTTTTTATGTTGGTGTTATCCTTATTTTGATTCCATTAGCAATTTTATATTCGCTATTAGGTGTCCTATTATTATGGAACGCTTGGACAGTATGGCGTCGTGAAAGTCATACATTAGGCAATATGCTCACCTTATTCCTAGGTATTTTAATCATTGTCATTTTACCAATTATACGGTCTGTTGATAGTAAACTACTCAGTAATCAAGCAGTTGGCTTATATGTTACATTGGTTGAACCAGTTATTCTATATTTGGTTTTTTGGTTCTTGGCATTTATTACATCGTTTATTTTGACTAGATTATACCGGCCAAAATATAATCAAGAATATATTATTGTATTAGGAGCAGGGTTACTTAATGGTAAAGAAGTTTCACCATTGTTGGCTTCTCGGATTCAAATTGCTTTAGATTTTGCTAATAAACAATACGCTAAAACAGGACACTATCCTTGGTTAATTTTTTCAGGTGGTCAAGGTGGTGACGAGAAATTACCTGAAGGTGTTGCCATGGCTGACTACGCTAATCATCACGGGGCGCAAACGAACCAAGTTTTAATTGAAGATCAGTCAAAAACGACCTATGAAAATATGCTGTTTTCAAAGAAAATATTACAAGCGCATGGTTTGAACTTAGCTAAAGGTCTATTTGCCACAAGTGATTATCATACATTTAGAGCAGCGGGTTATGCACGCTTAGTCGGGTTACAAATAGACGGATTAGGTGCAAAAACTAGTCGTTTCTTTATTCCTAACGCCTTTATTAGAGAGTATATTGCGCTATTAGCTAATCATAAGGTGTTTCATGCTATTTGCTTATCAATTATTCTGTTGATTTCAATTGTTAGTTTTATTGTGGGAAATGGTATTTTCTTCTAAAATTAAAAAGTAAGTTGGTATACTGTTTTAGTACGTTGCCAACAGTTTGATGTATACAGTATGATATACTGAGCATGTAGATTTATAACCAATGGGGGGTATTATGAAAATTGTTGTGTTAGATGGGTTAAGTTTAAACCCAGGGGATTTAGATTGGCATATTTTAGATCAATTTGGTGACGTTGAAGTTTATGATGCAACACCATATGATGATCAAGATGAAATTATCAAACGTTTAGCAGGAGCAGAAGTTGCTTTGGTGAATAAGGTACCAGTAACGTCAGCAATTCTGGATGCTCTACCTGATTTGAAGGTCATTGCTGAAACGGCCACAGGCTATGACAATATTGATGTGGACTATGCGAAAACAAAAGATGTTGCCGTCGTGAATGTACCAACTTACGGTACTGATGCTGTAGCCCAATTTACTTTTGCGCTGTTACTAGCTGTCACGAGTCGTGTTAAGCAACATGATGATTTGGTTCATGCAGGTGAATGGGCCAAAGCGGGTCGCTTTTCATTTTGGGATGCACCATTAATGGAATTAAAAGGAAAAACGCTTGGTTTAGTTGGCTTTGGAAAGATTGCGCAAGCCGTTGCTAAGATGGCCTTGGCATTTAATATGCAAGTGATTTTTTATAACCATCGCCCACGTGAAGTATTTGATGATAGCATCAAGCAGGTAGATTTAGAAACCTTGTATGCTGAGTCAGATATTATTAGCCTTCACATTCCATTTACACCAGAAATGTCAGAATTCATTAATGCGGAAACGCTTGGTAAGATGAAGGATACAGCAATCTTAATCAATACTGCTCGTGGTAAGTTGATCAACGATGCAGATTTAGCAGCTGCCTTAAATAATAATCAAATTGCTTATGCAGCATTAGACGTGGCAACACAAGAACCAATTGATGATAATAGTCCTTTGTTAACCGCAAAGCACTGTTATTTGACACCACATATTGCCTGGGCACCATTAGAAACGAGACAACGTCTGTTAGACATTGTTGTTGCAAATATTCAAAGTTACTTGGATCATAATCCACAAAACGTAGTTAATGATTAATTGAAAATATTGAGAAAAGTGATATACAAAAAAGTGGCTCTGTGTCAAATAGCGTGAAAAACAGTAAAATCGATTAATTAGGTTTGTGAAAAGCGACTGTGAATCTGACAGATTATGTCAGATTCATGGTCGTTTTTTGTGTTAATAAGTTCATGAAGTTTA
>NZ_JAMXDB010000027.1 GCF_024718545.1 Weissella fangxianensis | reverse complement strand
CTGTTCCACCTACAAAAACACCCAGAAATCACGCCGTTTTAAGCTGAAATCCGGGTTTTGAAAAATTTTCGTAGTCCGGCAACTCTCGGTGCCGAAAAAACCTGTCCATAATCTTGACATCAGCGCCGCTAATTCTTTCAAGTCGTCTCTGATAGAGTCGCTTTCAAATCTCGTGATGCCTTTTTCATTTCTACCGACTGATATGATATTCAAGGTATCTTTGTCATCCATGAGTTGCTTTTGTAAAGTCACCTTTTCAACCATGCCCACATCTGGACTTGCTATGCGCTCTTCTTTGAATGCCATTTGCTTTTTGAATTCATCAATCTCACTATTATTTTCCTGCTCACGTTTGATTAACGCATCAATGTTTTTCTTAATCGTTTTTAAACTCTTAGCCATATCTCACTCCTTAAAATTTATATTCTTGTCGTAATTCGTTTGCTGTGCGATCCAAACCGTGCAACGGAACACGTGGCATATAATCATGCGCGTTTAAATCTTTTTGATAGTCCCCTGTTCTAGTGGTAATATCGTCAACCATATAAGCTAACTGGCGAATATTTGTTTCATCTTTCTTAGCTTTCTTTGTGTATTCCATTACTACATTGTGAAACGTAACCATTGATGATATAGCCTTTTTATATGCTTCATCACTATCGGCAGTTTCTGACTTTTTAATTTCACTAATTAACTTACGGGCATCTTCAACCATTAGTAGCGAACTATGCAGCCGTTCGTTCAGTGTTTCTAATACAGCTTTGTTATCTGTTATCTTGCGTTTCATCTCAATTACTTCAGAAACAGATAAGCTGGTATCATGAACTTTTGCTTCTAGTTCTGTATTTTCATCCTCAATATTTTTAATCGCCGTTTTTTGTTCAGCAACCTTTTGATACATAGAATTAACCTTAATTTCGGTAGCGCCTTGTTGCTTAGTTTCTTTTTTAGTAAATAACATTTTCAACCCCTGTGTTCTTTAATCTTAATTAGTTCGTACAACATAATATTCATCTCTAATACATCTGTTAAATCAGAACCACTATACTCATCCAAACGTTCGTTCAACTTAAAAGAATTCTGCTTAGCTAGTTCTATTACCTTATACATGTATCTATCAATCATGCTTTCAAAGTGTTTTATATTTTTATAAAATGCGTCTGTGCTATACCTCATGTCATTCTATGCCTCCTTTTTTTATACACGCCATGCCTACTCATTCTAAGGTGGCAAGATAAATATATATTTCATTCCTATAACCTTGCCTCCAATTCCTTAATGTATTTCTTTAATTCAAACACTTCATCAGCTAATTCATCATTATTATCAACCACTGGCATATTATCTCTAAGGTCAGCCAATTCATCTTCAAGATGGTTGCTTGCACCTAACACATTTTCATCTTCCACATCTGCAAAACGTGCCACAATCTGCGCCATGTTATACATAACGTCCCTTAGCAGTGGATCATCTATGCGCTTAGCTTCTTCCATTAACTCGGCATCTTTCGTTCTCAAATGGTTCAAGAAAGCTTGCTCACTATAATCTTCATATCTCATAATATTTCGCCTCCAATTCATCAACTTTGCTTAATAGGTAAATGTTTTCATGACGTAACTGCTCAACTGTTGCTTCTAGCTCACTCAACCTATCTTCTGGATCGTCCACGATTGGAGTGTACCTAGCTTCTTCAATTACGTTCTCATCTTCATCATCAGCATATTGAACAATGGTAAATAACAGCACTTCAATTGCATTTAGTAAATGAATTTTATTATTTTCTGTAACTCTAGGGTCAAATGCCATTGTCTTATCTCCTCTTTTTATGCCAACTATCCATTAACTATTCAGTAAATATCCAATAATGATATACGTTATGGATAATTAAAAACATTGTCATATCAATGGTTACGGCTGTTTTTTTAGTGAACTATCCAAATTATCCACAAAATTCCATACTTGTTGCGTCGCTACATATAGAGGGTAGAATTTCCTTTACAAACAACTTCATATTTTTATGGATAATATGGATAATTACATAAAATAATGCTCTTAACACTTGGTATATAAGCATTCTGGACTATCCAAAGCTTTTAATTTTTATGGATAATTATGGACAGTTATTGGATAATTTCATCATCTGGCACAATATCCAAGCCGATATATCGCCATGCCTGTTTTTCATCATCATCAGGTCCATGCATGACTTTCTTACGTTCTACGCCTCTTTCTAGCAATGCATCATTAACTGACTTTTTGCTTGGTACAGTTAGACCACCATCTATGAACCAAGCTTTCAACTCATCATACAAACGGTTAACTCTAATGCCACCGTTGATATTTCCCTTTTCCCATTTTTGAGTTTTCTCCTGTAAGAACATGCTTAGCGGATCACTGTTGCGCCATTCATCTGTTAGTTCTTTCATAGTATCGGTAATGGATAGCGTGCCTCGGTCTAGCGCTTTCTTAAATTCTCGTAAAGCATAGTAGGCAAAGGCTGGCAACTCATCTTCTATAACATCATCAGGGAATAGTTTTGCTCGCTTAGCTTGCTCAATGGCATTATCTCGTACGACTGGCGCAACCGTTGTCAAAACCAAAGCTCGACTAAATACCCCTTTATCATCTCGCAACGTTGGTAAGTCGTTGGCTGCAAATAGTAATGTCGCAAAATTTTCCAGTGTGAACTCGTTACCGCCTTTAAATCTTGCATTAATACCATCTCCACCTGTTAGGTTTTTCAATTGGTCGGGACTAGATATATAAACCTTTTTCAAGTCCATGAATATATTGGCATAGTGTCCCAATAAGTCAGCGATGTTAAATGCATCCGTTCCCTCTGTCTTGGTTAATTTTTCCATGGATAGATGACTGATATTTTTTTCTAAAATTAACGGTTTGATAATGCGATTGTTTAGTGTGCTTTTCCCATTTCCCGGTTCACCTTGTAAAATTACAAATTTATTAAATGGTTCATAGCTTCGATAAAACATGTAGCCGATATATTCTATTAGAAATTGGTCGCCATCTCCCACCATATATTTAATCAGTGATTTAATCGTTTTTGGATCTCGTCCTGATGTATCAAGGTTGTAACTAAAACCACCTAGAATATAGTCATTTTTATTGGCTGGTTGTAATTGATTAGTTTGTAAGTTGTATGTGCCATTCTTAAAAGGTATTAACCACGGCACGGTTTTTTCAAATACATTACCAGTAACAAAAATATCGCTACTTAACCAGTCTCTGATTTCCCAACTGATATGCTTTTTATAAGCATTATGAGCATCTAATTTAGTGTTTACTAACTTAGCCATGCGGGCATTTAATTCATTCGCACCATTAATGCGTTCCCAATAACCACCGTTATAGTAAGCACCATTCATCAGTGCGGGTGTTCTTATGAGTGGGTGTTCTTTTTCGATTTCTTTGCCCAATGCTGTTGAGTCAACAATTTTATTATTCTTATCATCCACCGTCAGCCATTTAGGTAATGGTTTGCTTTTCTGATTTTTTTCGTATTCTCTAATGTCATCCACCGTCAACATTTCGCTCATATAGTCCACCTCTTAAACCATGTATCAAATTTGCGCTTCAATTCGCTGTTGCTAATTGGATCACTACCCAATTTATTGACCGCCTCAACGGTTTCAACTGTGGTACGAACATCGCCATAGGTATTTTTGAACGTCCAACCACCTATCGCTGTCAACATGTTATCCCAACCATCAAATAACATATAATTGCTTTCGGGATCTAATAAGCAAGCGATAAACTTTTTGTTATGCTCTGCCCAATTGGGAACTGCTCGTTTGCCTGCAACAACACTAAAACCATTGATGTATAGCGTCTTTTTGCGGTATTTTTTAGAGTTTGCATCATATATCTTGACGAACTCATCAACAGGCAAGGTGTGCCCGTCACTGTATATAATCGGTTCATTTTCAGAGTTCTGGGACGTTTTTACGTATAGCCCTTGTAATTGCTTAAAGCTCTTATTAACGGCGGTATCATCTCCGTGTAAGCCTATGCTGGTGAGCAATACAGACCATAATTTCAAATACTCCTCGGCAGTCACTGCCCTACCTAGTGCTACGCCTGCACGCAACCTTGCGCCCTCTTTGATGTTGTTACTGATAGTTGGATAGATAACGTGTAACACGCTGTAAGCCTCTAATAAATCGTTTAAACGCTTACTCGTATCTGGATAACTGCCCTCATCATCAATATCAATAAATAGCACTGTGCGTCCAATAACTTTGTCTGCTCTTTCAACACCCTCAACCCGTCCATATAACACATATTTCGCCATATTCAGCTTATACTCGGCTAATTGATCCGCTGTCAGATTTAACGCCTCTTGTGGCGTATTAGTCATTTGTGCAAGATGGTAAAAGTCCCCGTTGGTTTCCTTGAAGACATCATAACGGTGTTGTCTGACGCCATCAGTTAAATAAATCATCTTGTAACCACCCCCTTAAATGCATTCTTGCTTGTTTTTCTTCTTTTAAAGAAAGTGGTCTAATCAAGCGACTATTTAACCTTTCAGTGCTAGACACAATCATAGATACATTATTTGGGTAAAGCATTATTGCATACGTAAGCGCACGAATATAATGATCGTAACGCTTCTCATTGATAGGGTTGTGGTACAACTCAAACATGCCTGCCATTGCTTCATTCTGCTCTTGTTTCGTTGGTTTAAAGCTCATTGTTTGCCACCTCTACATATTCAGGTAATTCATTAATTAGTTCTTTTAAATCAATTAGTAACTTGCTCATAGCTGGGTACAAATTAGTAATTATTTCTAGTGATCTAGCCACTTTGTTATATCTGGAAGTTTCTTCCATATCTTTGATGGTAAGAGAAGCAACGCTGTTACTGATTTCTACATCCAATCTGTCGATAATTTTCATGGAATGTTTCAAATCTGCTAAATCTAGTTTGTTTTGGTTGCTCATTCCGCTTTGATTGTTCATAATGTAAATAAACCTTTCTTTATAAGAGAGTTCTTGATTGATTTCATATATTATCGGGTCGCCAAACTTTCAAATATATGACTTTAGAAACTGTCAGTTACAATTTTTTGTAGCTGTTTTTTTTGTGTCGTAATTTCCACTTCATGATGATTGCTCCTTTTTATTGATTGCCTTTTAACGCCATGCTTAGGGCTGGTGGTGTCTAACATGATGTGGTGATCTACAAACTCTTCATTGCTTCATCTAATTCATCACGGTTATAACGTTCTAGTCTTGCCAGTCCATGCTCATCAAGTGAATGCACTGGGATAACACCATCATCTACTAACTTTTTAAATGCTTGCTTTCCTAAATTCACATATGCTTGCGCTTGCTGTTTATTCATCCATTGACGCCCGTTGTCTTGGATGTCTAGCTTGTCAGAAATTGACAAAACAGCTTCAACAAGTGCGGGATAATCTGTTACAATATTGTTAGTCATTAAAAAACGCTCCTTTATTTTTGATGCTATAAATTCCATTTAAACCACTGTTAGTGCACATTGCTGATGATGGTTTTTTCTTTTGGTTTCGGTGTGGTAGTCCCGATTATTGTTTTTTTAATACTAACTAAAAGATTAACCAAACATTCAGTCGTGCCCTAGATTTAATCTAGCCCGTGCAATAAGTGGCGTTTAACAAAATAGTCCATGACTGGTGCAACTAGTATCAATGCAACGCCTGCAATACTAATTTGAATAAAAAAGTCTTTGATTGCCTCCATTAGTGACGCTCTCCTTTACTTGACGATTGAGACAGCTTGCTTAATAACTTTGTATAATTGCCCAATCATGATTAAACTGGCGATTGCCTGCTTCACTCGTTCGAACTCATCCAATTGTTCACTCGTAAGCACCTCTTGTGCGTTGGCAACGTGGTACATGCTTCTTAGCTGTTTAGGTGTGTAGCCTGTAACTGCCTTATATGCCAACGTGTGGTAATTAGAATAGGCGTATTGATTATCAGGCAAATACTCATGGATCACTTGCCCTAAATCTTTGTTAATTTGCTTATTGCGTTCTAGCAAAACTCGTTGATTAGCCACCTCTTCACGCAACTCATAGAATGCTTTAACAAGATTAACTTTAAATTCAGTAACTACTGGTGTGTTATCTAGCATTGTCATTAGTAAAGTTGCTTGCGGCTCATTCAAATGCCATTCTTTTTTAGGTCGTCCACGCCCATTTAATTTACGCATCTCAAATGCCATATTTCCAAACTCTTCAAGTTCATTCATGTGATTATTAATTAATTGCATAACTGCATGTCTTGATGTCTTTGTGTGCAATGTAAGTACGCTCACTGTTTTAAATGGTTCACTTTTCATATCGTGTACAAATACTAAATTCTTCATGTTATAATTAACCTCATAACCTTTCGTGTTATAGCTGTAATTAGATTTCTGCCCTGCCATTTAGCCATGGTGGGGCTTTTTTACGCTTATAAATCTTGGTGTAAATAGTTATTCACTGCTGTGAATGTCTTACCACTAACTACAAATGGCGTTGGTTTATCTAGAACATCTTGAATAGTAGAACGTGATAAATTAAGGTGCTTTGCTAAGTTAGTACGATTTAAACGACTTAAAGCCTGCTTCTTTAATAATTCCTTTTGCAGTGTATCTGTAAAAATTTGGTATTCCATTACATTTCCGCCTTTCATAAAACGAGTTATGCGTTCCATGTCATAATGTTAAAACGAATAACTCGTTTTGTCAATTATAAAAATGCAATATGCGTTTTTATGTGGTATTATACTTTTGGAGGTTCTTGTATGAATAGAATTAAAGAATTAAGAAAAAAAACAGGGAAACAGCAAAAAGAAGTTGCAGAAGAATTAAAAATTCCAGTTTCAACTTATGCCGGATATGAAAGAAATGAGCGTGAACCAAAGTTAGCAACGTGGCAAAAATTAGCTGATTACTTTGACGTTGATGTGGGATATTTACAAGGTTTAACAGATTACAAGAATGCCGTTGACCTATGGGCAGAAACTCTATCAGATAACAAGGAATACCAAAATAAATTAGAGAATGAATTCAATAAAATTGAAAATTCTAACCATTCAACTGGTAAAGTATCTACCGATATGAAACTTGCGGTTAATAATATGGAACATCTCGCCTCAGGTACAAATGAGCAGGCAATAACAAAAATTATTGAGAGTAATTTAAGCGATATACGTTCAACTGTTACTGATTTTTATACCGATAAAAATAAAAAACCGTCCGGAATTGAGGGACGATTATTAGGTAGCGAAAATAATTTCGGTAAAGACTGGTTTTATGATGATTTAAATCCTGATTATTATGATTTCTTGATAGATGCTCTAATTGACTTTGATAGATATATAAGTGCTGGTTACACCGTATACAACATTGAAAGCGATAACTCAGAAACTAAGGAACTTATTAACGATATTTTTTTGAGATTAAAGAAAAATATCAACCCCGATAATACAAAATAGCCCACGTCACAAAAGGGTGTCTAACTTAGCCCCCGATCTCACGGCCAAAGTTTCGGCTATGAAAGGAAAATCTTATGTATTGGAAAGGTTTATCTAAGACTAACGAAAAGCGCTTGTCGCAATCAGATATAATGCCACTCTCGCAAACCAATATACAAACATTGTCAGAAACTAATAAAATAGGTCTACAATCTTTACAAGGTATATTTGATAGCATCATGAAAGGAAACGTTAAATGAGAATCTTAATCGCTGTTTTAAGTACCTTAGTAGCATTGGAATTCTTTTTCATTATGTATTTGGAAACATTTGCTACAAAATCGTCTCGTACCGCCCAAACATTTAACATGTCAAAAGATGATCTTGCAAACGAAAAAATAAATACCTTACTTAAAAATCAAGGTGTCTACAATGGGCTTATTGGTGTGGGAATACTTTATTTATTGATTTTCACGCAAAATTACAACGGCAGTTTGTTAGCAATTATGATTTATATTATTTTGGTTGCTCTATATGGTGCTTTTTCATCAGGGGATAAAGCAATTTTCTTCAAACAAGGTTCATTAGCTGTTATCGTTTCCGTACTGTTACTACTTCAAATGATTATGTAAGTTCCACCGTGCCCACTTGTGGATTCACTCTGATAATTTCCATAGTGAAATAGCGTGGCTCAAATCTGGGCTGCGCAAATCTGCGCTACCAGTGTCGCTCCACAAATCTGTGGAACCATTCTCACTCGCCATATCTGGTTAGCCAAATACTCAAAATAAACCATACATATACGCTCGATGTGGTAGTCCCGTATAGAAAGTGTTTAATTTTATGAGTATTAAAAAGCAAAAAGATAAAACATATAATGTACGTATTTCTTATAGTGATGGCAATGGTAAACGTCATGAGAAAAATAAAAAGGGTTTCACGTCCCTTACCCTTGCGAAAAAGTGGGAACGTAAAACCCTTGATGAGATTGATGAAATTATAGCTAATCAGGAACAGGCAAAGAATAGAATGCTGCTACGTGACGCCTATGAGATGTGGTTAGTTACCTATAAACCCAAAGTAGCCGATACAACTTACTTCCGTGTTACTCGTTTCATGGATAACCATGTCTTTGTTGCTAAATGGTTCAAAGATAGCTATGTAGATGAAATTACACCTACTATTTTACAGCAATTTGTAAATGAGTTGAGCACAACTGTTCACGATTATAATAAGAATCTCATGCCATTGAAACAAACGCTTGCACAATGTGCTGTTATGGATCTAATTGAAATAAACCCATTTGATAAGATTGTTAAGCCAAAAGCTAAACCATCTCCCATATTTACGGATAGGCTAGACTTCTATACAGTCGAACAGCTTAATACGTTCATGAGTAGCGCTAAAAAGCTGTATGGTACTGATGACAACATGTATCGAATTTATGCGTTGTTTCGTATGTTGGCTTTCACTGGCATGAGACGTGGCGAATTATTAGCACTCAATTGGTCTGATATTGATTATAAAAATAATCTGATTCATGTTACTAAGAACCTTGTCACTAGTTCGAGTGTAAAAGAGGTGATTCACCCACCAAAAACCAAAGCGGGCAAGCGTGATGTTAAGGTTGATAACAATACATTAGCTATCTTACGTCACTGGCAGGCTATACAAGCTAAGTTAACGCTTGCTAGTGGCTTGCAATCTACTGGCATAGTCTTTACTAACGGGGACTTAACAGGCTATCAAAACGTTAATAAACTGCGTTTGTGGTTAATTCAAATAGCTAAACAAGCTAACTTGCCACGTATCAAAGTTCATGGTTTCCGTCATACTTATGCCACCCTTGCTATTCAAGCAGGAATGAATATAAAACAATTACAGTATCAATTAGGTCATGATGATGTGCAAACAACGTTATCAGTGTACAGTGGACTGACTGAAAGTGATAAAGCAAAAACAGCAGATGTATTTACATCACTGGTTAATTTTTAAATTAATGTGTATTTAAGTGGTTAGATCCCTTAGATATCCTCAAATATGTGTATTTTAATGTGTATTTTTGAAACTTAAATGCCTTTGTATCAGTCTTTGTGGGGCTTTAACTAACTCCCCCCGGGTTCATTTATAAGTCACTACAAACGTTGAATTAAAGATATTTGTGTTATAGTTGGTGCCAAATTCATTTTCAGTTTGTTAATTTAATTTTAGGCCTGTTAGGTTATTTACCTAACAGGCCTTTTATTTATTATTACAAATTGATTGCCTTAACAAAAGTCTATGAGATAAAGAAAAACGCTGATAAGCCTTAAAGACTCTAATTAGCGCCAACTTCATAGCAATACTCTAAACCTGCCAACTGTACGTTCTCGCATACTTTGCAGATTTTTTGTATGTTTTGACTATATGGGGGGCGTTTTCACTTTGTAAAGTTATTCAACTAAAAAATATAGACGAATGCCCATACTGATGAAATGACTTTCGCCTTCCTGTGGTTCATCCTCTTGTCAGTTAGCTCTTCATAGGCTCTGCGGTATCCATCTACGTATGGTATGGACAGTAGAATAATGGCAGCTATAACAACACCAAGGATGATTAATAAATTAATCACTATCATATCTATCCGCTATCAGTTTCTTCAACTCATCCAGATCGTCATCAGTTGCTAACTGCCTAATGAATGATCGTGCGTAAGTTCTATATTTTAGATACTTAGCATGTTCTTTATTTTTATCTTGCCAGCGCTTGTTAGCTTCATTTTGCGCGTCCTTTTCTACCATACTAAAAACCTTTCATCATTAATACAATAGTTAAAATAACCAATATTATTGTTAATACTACTTTAGCTATTATGTTGGCCCACCTTAACTTTTCATCTCTACTCATAACGAAGCATTTCCTCCATACAGAGTATCGTACTATATATAATTGGTCTTGTTTTATTATTTTCATTGATAATATTTCAATTCAAAATAAATGCACTATTTATTATTTTTAATTATTGAAAAGTTTCGATATGTGCCGGATTATCTAATGAATTGACAAACACCGACACTCGCCCATCACCTTCAACTGATAATAAAGTTCCAGCATTCCCTGTGCAACTATAGCACCCTCTTCAACAAAAATCGCTTGTTTGCAATTGGGCGTGCAAATTCAATTCTGTGTAACATTCAGCATTGTATTATTTCGCAAGGCTAGTGTTGCAATTGTATTTAAAACACTAGCTACCAGTTTGTGCTTTTATCTTTTTGAAACTGGTAGTTAATTACAGAATAGCTATTATACAATGTACTCTTAATATGTAATAATCCTCCATTATCCGTTTGAATTGTTAACATACCTAACAATTTAAAATAATATTCATTAAATTTTAATTTTACATATATAAACAATACTAGTGATATTATAATGTTAAATTGTTCTATTTTAGGAGTTTTAAGCAAAATTGGAGGATAGTATGAGATGAGTCTCTACGGATTTTTTAAGAATAAAGTGAATTACATTGATATTATGTTGATTGTTGTGCTGGGTGTTATTGCGACAATTGCGCCCTTCTTAAGTCACTTTTATAATATTTCTACAGATGGTGTCTACCATCTTGCCCGTTTTCAATCTATTGCAGATTCACTAAAAGATAATTCAATACCCAATACACTAAATTTTAAATATGTCTCACAAAAATTCAGCCATCGGCGTCGCTATCAATTCACTGTACCCCTGGCTGACAGGTCTAATATTTATAATTCCTAATTTAATATTCCAAAATCCCATATGGGGGTTAGCAGCTGGTTTCCTTATCCTAAACATAGTTACAATATCAACTGCCAAATCCCTCATGAGTTATATTTCATCTAGTCGAATAATCATCTATACTGGCGTGGTAATTTATCAGTTTTATAATTATCATTTTATAGATTTGTACTCTCGCTCTGCTTTTGGTGAATCAATAGCTTACGCATTTATACCCTTGGTATTTTTAGGAATTTTACAAATCTATGATGCCAAAAAAACTGGCTTTTTAGTTCTTGGATTAGGAATGGGACTATTAATCAATACCCCTATCATTTCCCTTATATTTGGTCTTCTCATTATTTTAATTAGTATTCTGCATCGATGTGCGACAAAGAATATGACACGTCATGTGTTAGTAGCCTTCTGTAAAGTAGGACTTGTTGGTATACTAGTTGGTTTATATGCCATATATAACTTACTAGATGTTTATCTATTAAATAATATTGTGGAACCCTTTAAAACAATAAAAATGTTGGACATGAACACAATGCTCACAACGTTATTGAATAATGATATTAAATCTGAGAATTCTATAGGCTGGAACTTAGGCTTACCAGTTACCCTATTATTAATAGGCTTACTTATCCTTGCATATAAATCGAAGCAAAATTCAACTTGGAAAACATGGATTATCAGTGCAGGAGTTATTTATCTATTCATCTTTAATTGGTGGCCTATAGAAACTCTCGTTAACACCCCACTTAGCATTATTCAATTTTATGGTCGTCTCTTTGTTATCATTAGTCTATTAATCAGTATTGGCTTTGTTTTATTTTTAAATCACACTACAGTTAACAAGAAACGGTTGATTTTATTAAATATGCTGATTATGGCATTTTCTCTATCAGCAGTTTATCAAAACCATTATAACTATTGGACCTATCGTCAGTCCTTGAACTCGAGCAACTATTACACGACGTTAAAGAATCGCAGTACTTTTTCTGATTACTTACCTGCTAAAGGGTCTAAAACTAATGTTAGTGTATTGTTTGACAAAAACGTCACCGTGCCTAAACAAAAAAAGTTAACTAACAATGGTGTTCTCTTTCAGATCAAGGCGAATAAAAATAAAATAGTTTCCTTACCTGTTGTTATGTATAACGGTAAAAATTATAATATCTGGGTAAATAATAACAAAACCCACAGCTTATCTGCTAAGTTGTTACGAGTAAAACTAACCAAAGGAACTAATACGATTAAACTGACATCTATTAACAATAAAAATGAATCACTATTAATAATTTCAGTTGGTAGCTTTATCGGATTTAGTTCATATCTATTTTTCCGAAATCGAAAAAATAAACGACAATATTTAAGCAAAAATTTCTAAAATAAAAGCATCCGCACGAAGAGTCATTGTCTTCAACCGGATGCTTTTTTAGTTATAAATATGTTTCGAAAATTTAAATATACACATTAAAAGACATAGTCATGCTCTTATTCAGCATGCTTAACAACATATTTTGCCAACTCATGTTGCGCATCAATGATGTATTCAGATGGATATGGCTCTTGTTCTTGAGCAACCGATAGTTCAGTACATCCTAAAATAATGTAATCACAATCAAGCGTTTTAAAGAAATACGTGATCAATTGATGGTATTTCTCCCGGTTCACAAAGTCCTTATTTTTAATGTCATCATAAATTAATGACATAACCCTTTGCTGATGAAGTTCATCCGGTACGACCGGTTGCACACCTTTATCAATTAATTCTTTCTGGTATATTTCTGCAGAAATCGTACCATCAGTGGCCATGATACCTACTTTACTATTTTTATTAGTGCCCGTTTGGCAAGCGCTTGCCGCTATATTAGGCATACTTAAAATTGGCGCTTTAGATGACTTTTGTAACTCTGATCGAAAATAATGAGCTGTATTACAAGTCATAACAATGAATGAAACACCTATATCATTTAATTTCTCAACATCCGATTGTAACAAAGGTAATGGATTAGGTTTTGTATGATCAAATATATAAGCTGTTCGGTCCGGAATAGAAGCATGATTAAAAACAATGTAGTCTAGATAATCTTGGTCTTTATGCGTTTCAGTTAATTGATTTACGGTATGAACAAAGTTTTCTGTCGCCATCGTTCCCATACCACCAATAATTCCAAAAAATTCTTTCACTTTCTACTCCCCCATATTCTAAAAAACATAATTTTGGTGAGAACACATCAATGATATTATGATTTAAATCGCTTTTACCAGCTTATTAACACACTATAAAATTAATACACCATCAAAAAGTAATTATACATTTTTTTAAGTAAAAGACAATCTAATGCGTAGCTAAACATTGGACCCCTTGAACTAACTATCATCAGCTCAAGGGGTCCAAAATATCTTGTAAATTACTTAACCACCGTACTATTACCAGTTGCATAGTCTATTTCAACACCCGGCTGAACATTAGGTACAAAAACATTGAATTGCAATTGGCCATCTTTAGACTTTGCTTCCATATGATTACCTGATGGCACCAAATTATCGCCAATATAAACCGGTGTCACTCTATATCTCACATTACGATTATTATCGAGTGACTTTCGAACAAGCGTCTCATAATAATTTTGCCCTGTATTCTCGGAATTGCCATTTGAAGCTTGATTAGCCCATGCCGTTTGTGTTGCTATATTTTGTGGATTCGCTTCAGAAGGATCAAACGACTTAAGACTACCCGCCAAGGCATACCCAATTAAATGCCCTCGATTATACAGTGTATTATAACGACCACCAATCGTTTCCTGCTGCCAGCCAACTGGTTCAATGGTTCGTGAGTTTCCAGTCTCTGATCGTGATTGATATTGCCGACTAGTTCTATTTAAGAATGCATTTGCTACTCCTGGTCGACCAAGACTGTCCTGTTGTGCTAATTGAACATATGGTGCGACATTAACCTGCGCATTCAAATTTGTTTGGTTATCATTAACAATATAAGCACCCGTCTTATTAAATGACACTTTATTTGCATTTAACTGTTTAACGACATCATCCGTTAATACCGTTTTAGCTAGTGATTCACTTGGATGGGTGTCAGTAACTGTACCATAACTAACCCCGTCTTTAACATTTACTGTTTTATTAACCTTTGCTGATGAAGAAGATTGATGACTATTATTGTTTGTTTGATCATTAATATTAATCACACCGGTTTGCTGTAAAATTAAAAGACCAACAATGACTACTGCAGTCCCAATTGGAATATTTTTCTTTCGGCCCATATTGCTGCCTCCTTTATGACGTCAATAAGTATATCATGTCATAAAGGTTTATTCCGAATTTCATTAAAAAATAGACTGTCATCAAAGAATATGTCCAGTCTATAATCCTAAAAATTTATTAATTAATCCTGCACCGGCTCATTATTATATGTAATAATTGAAAGCCCATCTTTGTTCAATTCCATCTGAGAAATTGAACCATTTGCCGGACGTTCATGTACAGCAATTTTACCTTCACCAAATCGATCAGCTAAAGAAATCAACGTATTACCATGACTAATCAAAAGCACATTGTCACCATCGTCTAAAACAGGATTAGTCAATATGCGTTTCAGTCCAGCTAGCACACGTTGCCAATATTCTTCACTATTTTCGGCATCGTGCCATGGATCAGCATCTTTTAATAAGTCCTTCGTTTTATCAACACCGTATTGATCCACTATTTCTGCATAAGTACGTAATCCTACTGGCGCACCAGCACTAGTCCAAGCCACATCCATATTTGACCCTTCAAAACTACCGTAAAACTCTTCACGAAATTTTGCATCTGTAATTAAACTAATATCACGGCTATTCTTGTTTTCATCTAGAATAATTTTGGCCGTATCCATGGCCCTAGTAGTATCTGAACTATAAGCTGCTTTAAAGTGTACCTGAGATAGTTTGTGACCAGCTTGATAGGCATCTTGAATACCTGACTCCACTAAAGGTGAATTCCCCCAACCCTGTAGCTTATTATAACGATTAAAATACGTCTTCCCATGACGTACAACATATAAGTGTAAAGTCTTCATTAGTCCATCCCCCCCTTTTGCTCATTTTAGCACAAATCATTTTCGCTTACGTTCCATGGCCCCTTTACGACGCATAATTTGTTCAGGTTTTAAGTATTCACGAAATACACTGACGGCTTTTTTTGCCTTCCCCCCGACAAACTCAAAGGTCTTACCATCTGTAGTCGTTACAAAAAAGCCACGATAGTAAAACTTTAAAATGATTTCCATACTAACGGATTTGACATTTTTCCACGGTATTTGAATATAACCACCATGTGTATTAGCTCGGAATTCCATGCCACGGTCACCATAAAACATTTTACCTTGTTGAATGTTAACGGGTGACATCATTGCATTCGCATTACCTGACAATATTATTTTTGTGTTTAATGCTTGGACCATTATTGTTCTCCTATTTTATATAAAAAAAGATGGGTCAGCGTACTCACTGCCTCATCTTTTATTCTAACAAATTTACTTTAAATTGTACTATGCCATAATACCAAAGGCGTATGCCAAGATACCAACGATAAACAATCCAAAGATAATTGTGATAGCTGATACACGCTTACGTAGCAACCACAAAACAATAAACATCAACAACAATGGTGCCAATCCAGGCAATAAATCATCCAATGTGTCTTGCAGAGTTGTGACTTTGTAAGCAGTTAGCGACTGTTCATCTTGAATTTGGGTAACAACTTTAGCAATCTGTGATGCAGAAACATCGCCACCATTAATTGACTTAGCTAATGCAGGAATATCAGCAGCCGCACCATCTTGTACCTTAACCTTTGACATAACAACCGGGAAGTTCATCGTCGTCCAACGAGGAACCAAAACTCCCATGATAAACATACCCAATATTGAAGCACCAGTGGTGATTTTTTGCATCGCACCACCACCAAGGTCCTGCGTAATGTTTGTACCTTCTTTATAACCTAGTTGTTGCGTATACCATAGGAACAACATACGGATTAGATTCCAAACAACGAAGAAGATGATTGGACCCATCACTGAACCACCTTGTGCCATACCAGCAGCAAACGCTCCTAGAACTGGACGCATCGTTCCCCAGAAAATTGGATCTCCAACACCAGCCAAAGGTCCCATCATTCCGACCTTAACTCCGTTCATGGCCTCATCATTAATTGGTGCACCATTTGCACGTTGTTCTTCCATAGCAAGCTCAACACCCAAAATAGGTGAAGCCACATATGGATGTGTATTAAAGAATTCCAAATGACGCTTCATTGCAGCGGCACGATCTTCCTTCGACTTGTACAAACGACGGATACCCGGAATCAATGAGAATGCCCAACCAACGTTTTGCATACGCTCATAATTCCATGAAGCCTGCAAGAAAGTTGAACGCCACCAAGTATTTACAAGATCACTTTTGCGCAAGTGAACTTCGACTTTTTCATTTTCACTCATGATGTACTATCCTCCAAGCTTAGTAATTATCTAAAATGGCATCAATTGGATCGCCATTTGAACCATTTGAACCGCCGCCATTACCTGATCCACCATTAAATCTTGGTGACAATTGTAGGTAAATCAAAGCCAATACAAGACCAATCATACCCATGGCAATCAAGTTCAATTCTGAAACAGCTGACAAGGCGAATCCTAAGAAGAAGAATGGCCAAAGCTCGGCAGTTGCCATCATGTTAATAACCATTGCATATCCAACGACAACAATGAATCCACCAGCAACAGCCAATCCCTTTGTAATCACATCAGGAATAGCATTCAATGCAGTATTAACAGGACCAGCACCAACCGCCATTACGACGATAACTGGAATTGCAATACGCAAACCTTGTAATGCCAAAGCTGTCCAGTGGATTGCTTCGATTGAACGTAGGTTACCCTTTTCAGCTTGCTTATCAACAATGTGAGCCAAAGCAACTGTAATCGTACGAACACCAATCGTCAAAACTTGACCAGCAACCGCCAAAGGAATAGCAATCGCCATACCAGTGTCAACACTAACTTGTGCTGGACCAGTTACTAGGTATGCTGACACGGTTGAAGCTAAGGCAGCATCAGGTGCAACAGCAGCACCGATGTTCATCCAACCTAGAGCAAGCATTTGTAACGTTCCACCAAGGATAATTCCTTCAGTTAAGTGTCCGTTAGCTAACCCAATTAAAGTTGCGGCAACCAATGGTTGGTGGAATTGAAACTGATCTAAAATTCCATCCATTCCAGCTAGGAATGCAAATAGAACTACGAAAAACGCTGAAATCATGCGTTATCCTCCCGAATAATTTCTCTACTATTTAATTAATAACAAATTACGACTTCTTTAATAAGTCAAAAACATCTCTACCTTGATCGGCTGGCACTTTACGAACATCAAAAGTTACACCATTATCTCGTAGATATTCCAATGTCTTAACGTCTTCATCATCAACAGCAACCGCATTCGTTAACATACGCTTACCTTCTGAATGAGACATTGAACCAATGTTAACTTCATCCAACTTAACACCGCCCTCAACAGCCTTCGCAACATCTTGTGGTGTTTCGAATAATAACAAAGCTCTTACTGAAGAAAATCGAGGATCATCCCAGACATCTACCAACTTTTGAATAGGAATAACGTTAACCTTAACACCCACTGGTGCTGCTTGAACAAGCAATGTCTTACGTAGCTCATCTTTTGACACACCATCCGAAACAACGATGATACGGTTTGGCGTCACAGCCTTTGTCCATGCAGTCGCTACTTGTCCGTGTAGTAGTCGTGAATCAATACGTGCTAAACGAACATCCATCGTTGCCGAACCAGTATGAATAACCTCATCAATATCTCCAGCCTCAACAATTGGTTCATCACCTTCTTCTGCAGAATCTGCAGTGGCTCCTGCTGGTTCCTCAGTTTCAGGCAAGGTTTTTACACCATCTCGTGCAACCGGCATCAAGTAACTTGCAATTTCAGCAGCTGTTTCCATTGTGAAACGAGCCCCATAAGCTTCTACTAACATTGGCAAGTTTAACCCTGTAATGATGGCCATACGGTCCTCATGCAAGGCTTGAATTCGAGATGCAGCGTTAAACGGTGATCCACCCCACAAATCAACGAGGAACAATACTTGTCCCTCAGGTTCAAATGTTGCAAGAGCATCCTCAAACTTTTTCGTCAAATCTTCCGGACCTTCATTGGGCATAAATGTTACTACTTGAACATTCTCTTGCTCACCAAAAATCATCTGACCTGACTGTCGGATACCCGCAGCAAATTCACCATGACTAGCAATAATGAAATTCACCATAATTGCCACGCTCCTTATTTATATAATAATTCAAAAGTACAAACATTACTGTACTTGTGTAATTATAGACTATCTTTCATCATCTGTAAACGGTTACACACTTACTTTAAATTATTTATTTGTCAGGTTTTCAGGCCGATTATCATCAGCTAATTATTGCCATTTTTACGCTTTAGTAACCCTGAAAATGCTATAATATTTTGATAGTCTTTTGGAGGTATCAACATGCGCTCTTGGTTGAAATGGTCTAACCGGCCAGTAATCATATATACGATTCTTTTCGGCATTCTGTCGATATTTATTTTTGCGCCTTACTACATTACAGATACGTCATTAATTTGGCAGTCAGATGGTATCGCACAACACTTTCCAGCCTTAGTACACTGGCAAGAAGACTTAAAAAACATTGTTCATAATCACACATTACCAACTAATTGGCAATGGCAAATTGGTCTAGGAGCCGATTATTACCAAACTTTTTCTTATTACACTTTAGGAGACATATTCAGCTACGGCGCTGCCTTAGTTTCTAAAGCTCACCTAATTGCATACTACAACTGGATGGTTATCGTGCGCCTTTACCTAGCTGGTATTGCTTTTTTGTTAGCTGCGCAACATTGGTTCAAAAACCGTCCAACATGGCACTATCAGATAGCTGTATTTGGTTATATATTTTCAGGATATACAGCATTTTCAGCTTTTGAACATCCGTTTTTTATCAATCCTTTAATTATTTTTCCGCTCCTCATCCTGGCATTAGATGTGGCTTTATCTAAGAAAAAATATAGTTTCTTAATCATAATGTTGTTCTGGACACTATGGAACAATTTTTATTTTGCCTTTATGATGATGATTGGATTAAGTGTCTATTGGCTCGGCTATCATATTAAAAAACAAACTTGGCCAAATTGGCAAGTATTTATTAGAACTTTACTCTCGGGGTTAGTTGCTAGCTTGTTGGCTGCCCCATTATTGTTACCTAGCATGGATGCTGTCTTCAATTCAGCACGGTCAAATAGTACCATTGCAAATGGACTAACCGTATACCCTGCCTACTATTATTTTTCATTACCTGGTAATCTAATTGCCAATCAGACCACGCCATCATTTTGGTTAACTGGAGGTTTTACAGCCATTAGTATTATGGCCATTATATTTGGTTTACGACGTTGGCGACAATATCGCCTGTTTAATTATTTATGGTTAGCCAGCTTAATTAGCCTTTGTTTCCCCATATTTGGAGCCATTTTTAATGGTGGCTCTTCGCCATCTAATCGTTGGTTATTCCTATTATCATTACCGATTAGCCTAATGGTCCTGCATCTCATGGCGCAGTTACATACTTTAAATAGGCATGACTATTTAAGCTTTTTTATTACTGGTATATTAGCAAGCCTTTCATTATTTGTCATAAGTAATTTTAATCTAAATAGCCGCTATGGTATGATGATTGCGCTATATTTTGCCTCATTAGCTTTATTATGGCTCATGCAATCCAATGTCGCACTTAAACCAATGTGGTTAATTTTACTGGTCATGTTTAATGCATTTTTCTTGGTGACTCGTAATCATACAAGTAATACCAATCCCAAAGCAACCGATTTATTACCAAATCAAGTGGTTAAACAGTTACTGCATCAACAAAATAATTATAAAAATCAAAATAATAAACAAATCAGTCGATCTTACGTGGATAATCAATTGAATAATGCAACCGATATTGCGCCAGCAACTAACCTCCCACTTCTAAGTAAGCTGAACAATGTTGAAAGCTATTGGTCATTGCAGAGTGGCTCAGTTAGCAACGGGCTAGCTCCACTTGGTATCAGTTCGTCCAATCCTAATGATATTACTGGTGACCTTGATTCACGTAACGTCATTAGTAATGTTTTAGGCGTTTCTGATCGCTATGAAAACCCAGACACATTAACACCTAACTCTTATCAAACACAGACGAATCAGATTGTTAATGGTCAGACAATTAACCACTCTAAAAATGCTTATCCACTGACTTATCTACCAGATTATTACTTGAACCAAAAATACTATAATGCACTATCACCAACAGAAAAAGAAGCTTCAATGGCTGATAGTGTTGTGTTACCTAGTCATTCATCTTCTGACAAATCAAAATTTAGTCAAAAAGTTGCTTCTGGTTTAATAAGAACTGATTTAACAAAAAAAGCAAAGAAAAAACAACATATTACGTACAAAACAAATACAGACTGGTTGCCTGAAGGCTTTTATCTCAGTCCTTCCAAAACTTTAAAGGGTACTGAATTACACTTGGAAATATCAAATATCCATTTTAAACCCTATCATTTAAAACAACAGCAACAAGTCGCCTTAAATCAATATCGTTATAAACACACGCAAGATGCCAGAAATGCACAAAACTTAATTGATCGGCGATACAATGAGCAAGCATTTACTTGGAATTGGTATAAGAATAATTTTAGTAGTATTGGCAAGGAAATTAATAACTACACTATATCCACTACTTACAATGACATAAGTAATGAATTCACACAAACTGGACAATCAAATCTATCATTTTATAATCCAAAGAAGAATATTACATTAAACCTTGGCCAAGCTAATGCTGTGAATAAAGAAACTTTTATTCCCATATCTTTTGATAAAGTTGGACAATATGATTTTGACATTCAAGTGAAAGCAATTCCAACAGGCAAAAGTTTTAATAAAGTAGCGCAACACGTGCAACAAACAGCACCACGTTATAAATTAGGCAATAACCAACTATCAACATCTATTACCGTTGATAAACCTAGAATACTAGCAACTACTGTTCCTTATAGTCATGGTTGGACGGTTAAAGGTACCCGTGCTAATCTAATTAAACTTGGTAATGGATTTATTGGGATTCCCCTAACTGCGGGTAAGAATAATATAGTTTTGTCTTATCACACACCCGGAAGCCATTTAGGTAAAATCAGTTTCTTCATTGGGTTGTTAATGATTGGTTTAAACCTTATAGCCCGTCTATTTAAAAGATTAGTCATATCTCAAAATTAAGCATTAATTTGCTATACACAAAAAGGATTCCCTGAACTGAACCCCAAAAATTGGAGAGAAGTTTAAGCAACTAGCTGGTCGGAAAGATTTCGGTATTGAACCGGAGTTTTTCCGGCCAGTTTTGTTTTAATCCGTTTATTATTGTAGTAATAGA
>NZ_JAMXDB010000026.1 GCF_024718545.1 Weissella fangxianensis | reverse complement strand
TTCCGTATTTTATAAGGCGGAATACCTTGTAGATACATTGTGACAGCTTCAATTTGTACTTCTTTTGAAAACATAGTAAAACCCCGTAAGTTTTGGAAATTACTCCAACTTACGGGGTTCAGTTCACTATGATTTAACAAGGGACTTTGCTGTCAGCTATGTAGAAGCATTAACTGCTCCACTTTTTTCACTGGCAGCAAGATTATAAACCCTGTAATACCAAGGGTTCCATGTCTCTTGTTGCCTTAAATATAAACGTAATGCTGTGGCTTGTGATGTCGATTTTAGAATTTATCATAATAATTTGCCTATTTTCGGCTAATTTTTAACAAAAACATCGATTTTTACTGTATTTTTTGTTTCAGTACATTTTTTAAATCTTTTTTCTAAATCCATTAACTTTAATAACCTATGTTCATTTTATTTTGTATTAGCAACATCCGCCACTGTATTATTTCTAATATCGCCATTAACTAACCATGACTATTTAATATATATTATTACCAAACTCCATTATTGATTGATTTTAAATATAATCTCATGTAACTAGATTCATAGTAACAACTCGTTTTATCTTTTTTTGCACAACTTACTTACTTTATTATAAAAAATGTTCATAGAATACGTTTAAGAGCAATCACTGACATTTGATATAACTTTAACAATACAATAAAAGTCATTTCAACAACTATACACTAGAACATGATATAGTGAGAATAACTTAACTTGATGAACCTGGAAAGTGGACGCCTTAAAGATCGCCTTGACACCCTCCTTGCGTTATTGATACGACAAACTACTGAATGTGTTAAGACTCCTAACTTCGACATAGAGTTAGGATACATATACCTTGTAACTTGCACTGACAATATAAACATTATTAGCTGTAATAATCTAAAGTAAATCGAACATTAGTCTAGTTTTAACACTCCCTTATTTGGTTAATAAAACAAGCCATGTTATAATCTACTTGTAATCAAAAAAGCCCCGTGCTGGTAACACGGAGCCTGGGCTACTTCAACGGTGGCTGAGTTAATATAAAGATTAAACCGCCTGACTCGTCAAAGTTATGGGCGGTTTTTATTTTGTCTTACTTTCGGTGGTTGTCGACATATGTCAACAAAGCCACTACGAAAGTCGCGAACAATATCATTAAAGATATTGCATCGTGAACAGACATGTCCAGCTAATCCTCCTTTCATTAGATTTTGAAGTCTACGAACACTCGTTCATAGGCATCAACCCCTTTCGGAAAGATTAGCCACCGCCTTTTAACCCATATCCGTATTATATCATCGATACTTTCAACAAAATATAGGCATAAATAAAGACACTATTTTCGATACACCTGGTAATCTTAAAACGCTCTAAAATCTTGTGATAACATATCAATCAATGTTTTTGCCATTATTTCTGGCGATTCTTGGGCACCACCTTTCAACCACTGAATAATAGTATTCAACAACGCGCCTGAAAGAAAATACAAAGTATACCGCTTCATTGAACGTTGGGGAAAATCCCCTAATATTGATTCAGCAAATCGGTTCATATCATCCTGCAAAAAAGTCCCAAACCCATTATCGTAAAGTAATAACAAACGATCCTTTTGATGAAGATAATGCTGTAATGCAGTAACTAGCTTCTTTTCATTAAAAATGTCTGACAATGATTCAGAAAAAGTGATCAAGCTTGCCACATCATGGCGCTGATTTTCCATATATGATTCAATAATTTCTTTTTTAGAATCAAAATTTCGATAATAAGAAGCCCTCGCAACACCTGCTGTTCGCACAATATCGGTAACTGTAATGTCAGAAAAACTATTACTATTTAGTAATGTAAATAAAGCATCTTCAATTTGCTTTTTAACTTTTTGATTAGCTTCAATTCGCTTATCCATAGTCTCTCCCTAAATAAAATATACAATTATATTATCCGATACAATATTAGCTAAATTGTCTCGGATGAAAGCGCTTTTATTATAACTAAATGTGATACACTTTGTCTATAATGAGAATTAATCAGACAACATAAGGAGATCAATATGAAAGATTATCAGGTTGAATTTAAAATTGACGGTTATACTTACTCACAACAAATGATTGAAGCTTTTGAATTTGAACGTAACAAACATGTTTTACACGAAATGATTTATCTTGGCGCAGACGTAACCGACCAAGACAAATCATTAAGTTATATCGACATTGATTTTTTAAGTAAAGAAGATGCCGCAAGAATTAATTTAGAAAACAAAGTGAAATTGGGTACCGATAAACTTTTGGCACTGTACCACGATGAAATAGAACGTACAGATAAAATGTGGAAAGATATTATCGCAAATTATCATGAAGGTGATTCCTACGAACCATGTATTACCCACATGAAAGTGACCGGTGTATCAATGGATGACCTTGGTGAAGGTCTAATGCTAGCAATGGCCGGAGATAATTCTTCCCTTGCAGCTAACCCTGAACATTATGGTCATGTGATGACTGAAGAAGTCCCTGCTGGTTTTGAAGGCATGGGTATGTTTGGTGGTCCAAACCTTATGCGTATTCAATTTGCGCCTGACATCGATATTCCATTAGATATTCCATCTGATTATCTACCATTCACTGTTGGTTATTCTGAGCTTGGTGATGGAACTAATATGCATACTTTAGCTGCACATTATATAAAGGATACTGATGAAGGTATAGAAATGCTACTAACCTGCTGTTTTCCCAAGGGAACACCAGAAGAATTAGTTAAAGGTCATGAAGTGCATTTAGCTAGTGAATTCTTAGGATTAGTAAAAATTGCAGCAGAACAAATATAAAATCAATTAATTTAAAGGAGAGAAAATATGGCAAGATTTAATGAAGAGACCACTTTTGAAGAAGTCTTAGACACACCAGAAGGTACTGAAATTGCACGTAAACACTTAGGTAATTTGTTAGATCGCCCTTCCGTCGGTATGATGAAAAATAAACCTTTAGGCGAATTACGAAATATGATTCCCCTGCCACCAATCAAAAAGAAGTTTTCTGCAATGATTGATGAATTGTGCGAGCTAGATTAATTATCATTTACAGACAAAAAAGTCTCATGTTGTTGCATGGGACTTTTCATACGCCAATAATGACTGGATAAATTAATTTGGAATCGCCT
Source organism: Weissella fangxianensis (assembly GCF_024718545.1). Classification (GTDB taxonomy): domain Bacteria; phylum Bacillota; class Bacilli; order Lactobacillales; family Lactobacillaceae; genus Weissella; species Weissella fangxianensis. Next base: position 19,678 of record NZ_JAMXDB010000026.1, on the reverse strand, counting down.
TTTACCTGTTAAAACAAGTGGCTATTTTTATTTATCTTATCTCTTGATTACTGTACTTAATGACTTGTTTTATCCTCGATTTCTAACGTAACTATCGACTGTCATAATCGCATTTGCAACATCTTCCGCCGTTACATCAAATGGCATTTGATGAATTGTCTCCGTTGGAATGGTTGCCTGTTGCCCAACCCTCAGGAAATCGTCATAAGTTGCATCCTCCAGATGCAAGTCAGCCAAAGTAGTTGGTAAGCCTAACGATTGATTAAAATCGATATATTCATTTAAAACCTCAGTTGGCACATTATCTAACACCAATTCACAAAGATAACCGTAGGCAACTTTTTCACCGTGCATCATCTTTTCACTCTCACCAGAAAGAACAGTAAACCCATTATAAATGGCATGAGCAGCAGCTAATCCTGAACTCTCAAAGCCGATACCGCTTAATAACGTATTGGCTTCGACGACCGTCTCTAATGCTGATGTCACAACGTTAGCTTTTGCTGCGGCAACAGCTTCATGGGCATGAGCGAACAAATTATCTTCACATGTTTGTGCAATTGCTAATGATGCAAGCGTTGGCGACTGCCCAATCATTGACTTATTATAACCTCTGGCAACGTCTTGTGCTTCAATATTGGTAGCCATTGCGTCACCAATACCAGCAATAAGATTTCGGACAGGTGCATTAGCAACAACCTTGGTATCAACTAAAACAATATCCGGATTTTTATCATAAAAAGCATAATTGGCGAATTGTCCTTCAGGTGTGTATAGTACTGACAAGGCTGAACATGGTGCATCAGTCGAAGCGACCGTTGGCAAGATAGCAACAGGGACTTGCAACTTATCAGCAATATCCTTTGCGGTATCTAATGTCTTACCTCCACCTAGGCCAATGATAAAATCATTGCTATTTTTTTGGCCAATTGCAACAACTCGATCAATTTCTTGTTCCGACGCTTCACCGCCAAACGTCACATGAGTCACTGCGAAGTCAGCTGCCAATGTTTGATTTAATTTGTCACCAATAATTTCCCAAACAATGTCATCACACAATAATATTGGCTTTTCTCCAAGATTCTCAAGGTGTTTCTTGGGATTATCAAGTACCCCGTTTCCCTGAACATAGTGCGATGGACTTGCAAATGCTTTAACCATATTAATATCCCCCATATCAAATGACTGCCCTATTTAGTGATTTATTTCACTAATTACAGTTTAACAAATATGAAGAGTCGTTGACTAATTAATTGCTCAAGTAATCTCAAAGTAAACATATATATTCGTAAATAGTTAGTTGCACTTATTTTCTAAGTTAGCACACAAGTTTGAACCAAAAATATGCTAAGATAATCATTAAATAGTGCAGAATATTATGAAATAATATGAACCGGGCTTTAGTTTTAAAAAGGAGTTTTCTGATGACTTTATTTTTACAATTACTGAGTGGTATTTGCTGGTCAATTGTTTATATTGAATTGATCCGCAAAGGAATTAAAGATCGTACTTATGGTATGCCTGTTTTTGCTCTAGGGCTTAACTTTGCTTGGGAAACAATCTATGCTTTCTCTGGTTTAACGACCTCTATTACTGATCCACAAAGTTGGGTCAACTTAATCTGGGCACTTTTGGATGTTGGGATTATCGTAACATTCTTTAGGTATGGTAAACGTGACTTCCCTAATTTATTCCAAAATTATTTTTATTTAGGTAGTATTGCTATATTTATCGTTTGCTTTATTTTCCAATTCGCATTCCTATTTGAATTTGGCAATCATTGGGGCTCAATTTACTCTGCATTTGCTCAAAATGCAGCGATGTCGATTTTATTCGTTTCTATGCTCCTGTCACGTAATAGCTCAAGGGGACAAAGTCAGTTGATGGCTTACAGTAAATGGATAGGAACCCTGGCACCATCGATTTTAGGTGGCTTAATAGAACAAGTAAATATTTACGTTATCTTAACCGGTGTTATTTGCTTCGTCTTTGATTTAGTCTACATTATCCTGCTATCAAAAATTGACAAACAAGGACTCGCAATAAACTTTGGCCAATACCCAAAGTTCTAATATTAAAAATCTTCAAAAGAGGTCAAAATAAAATGCAATATACGAATCAACAAGAATTAGCCGTAGAACAACTAGCTACCGTCTTTAAAAAAGCTGGACTCAGCCGGCCGGTTAACAACCAACAAGTTCTAGAAAAAATGTTATCTGGTGCTTCAATTTTATGGACAGCTTGGGATGGTGACAAATTAGTCGGTGTTGCACGTGCTTTAACTGATTATGGCCATGTTTGTTATTTAGCAGATTTAGCTGTTATAGATGAATACCAGCATCAAGGTATTGGCCGTAAATTGGTTGATAAACTAAAGGAACAACTCGGTAAAGATATAACGTTAGTACTTTTCGCGGCTCCAAGTGCCATGAATTATTATGCTAAATTAGGTTTCAAAAATGTTAACACTGGTTTTATGATTTTAGGTGACGCACAAGCAAATCATTCAACGGAAAATCAAAACTAACAAAAAAGCCATCTGTCTGACAGATGGCTTTTTTGTTGTTAATCGTTTATATTATTGCTCCATATTCCGCCTATTATTCTTTTATCATCGCTTGGAAATTGTTACCAGATGAACGGCAAAAACCACCTTGAACTCTCCAACCATCTTTAAGAAGTGCATTAACTTTTTCTTCAAGATTTTCAATCTTCGCACTTGAAACAACTTGATATAACATCTATTAACCTCCTCTGACAAATCATTGGTTACCCAGAATAATATCATACAAAGCATCATTTTTTGACTAATAAGGTTTAATAATAGTTGATCATTGTCATGACTAACATGTCTTCTCCTGTACTTTTATACAGATGCTCTGTGGTGGCGTCGAAGGATATCGCCTCATTCTGTTTAACAACAAACGTCTCTCCCTCAACTATTAACGTTAACTCACCCTGAACAACTAATATGTACTCTTCTGCTTTTGAACCTTTTCTCGTTGTCGAATGACCGACCGAATCATGCTTTTTTCCAGCATCCAATTCAACTCGAAATAATTCGAAATCTCTACGCATATTAGTTTGAAAATACCCATAAATACGGTACGCATTATCATCAGAAGATTGAAAAAGCGTATGATCTTCTGTGATGACTTTAGCGAAACCACTACTATCATTCATCAGTTCTGTATAAGGAACATTAAGCCCCGAACTAATTTTCCAAATCGTATTAATCGTAGGATTAGTTGTTTGATTTTCAATCTGAGAAAGTATTCCCTTGCTAACCCCTGACAGTACCGCCAACTTACTAATGCTTAAATTTTTTTCCTGTCTAATTCGTATTAAATTGTTAGCAATCACTTCATTAATATCCATATAAAAAAATCTCCGTGTCATTTAAGTCAATTTGGATTTACATTGTGTTTTTTATATTATACAATACGAATAACAAAAAGAACAAATTAGAAATAAGGGGGGGATTTCACGGTGAATAATTCATTAACACCCAAAGCAGCTTTGAGAGAAGCATTACCTACTATTTTTGGCTATATTGGTATTGGTGCTGCTTTTGGTATTATTGGCCAATCGTCTGGTTTAAGTGTCTTTATTATTTTACTTATCTCAATCATTGTTTATGCGGGGGCTGCCCAATTTGTCGTAGCCACCATGTTATTGACACATAGCCCCATTCTATCAATTATTTTGTCTGTATTTTTAGTAAATTCACGTTTGATTTTAATGAGTGCCACTCTTGCACCCTACTTTAAAAAGGAATCACTGATCAAAAATATCCTAATCGGTACTTTTCTAACCGATGAAAGTTTCGCACTGGGAATGAACAAACTAAACTATACTAATAATCGCCTAAATTTTCGTTGGTTTCACACAGTAAATATCGTTGCCTACGTTACTTGGATAATGGGTACACTGCTCGGAGCGACATTGGGTAGCCTAATTACAAATCCTGAGAAATTAGGTTTCAACTTTGCCATTACCGCAATGTTTATTGGTTTATTGTATTTACAAATAATCTCGGATCGGTCAATAAAAATAAATGTCCAATTAATCGTTATTCTCTTTACGCTTGTAATTGTCTATCTTGGTCTAATTTTTATTCCTGCAAACTTGGTTATTCTATTAACAACGATTCTAGCTTGTTATTTTGGGACGGTGATTAAACATGCCTTCAACTAATTATATCCTTTATACAATCATTGGCTGTGGTTTAGCGACTTGGCTCTCAAGAATCCTACCTTTGGTCATTTTAAAAAATATGACACTATCAAAAAAAGTCATCGAATTTTTAAACTTTGTTCCGATTGCTATTATGTCTAGCTTATGGTTCGAAAGCTTATTTATCCAACATATTGGCCAGCTACCAAGTATCGAATGGCCTAACTTATTGGCGTCAATTCCTACAGTTATTACAGCAATCCTGACAAAGAGCCTTTTGCTAATCGTCTTAGTCGGTGTCCTATCGTTAAGTTTAATCAACATTTTAATCTAATAGTTATTCAAGTTTCTTTTTCAGCCGTCTCACTTGTAAGGTAAGACGGCTTTTAATTTTATATTATTTTAACTACCTTCTACTCCTTACAAGCAAAAAATTGGCATTATAGTGAGGATAAAACTTATTATAATATTGTAGTAAAAATATTCCCCGCTTAGGAGGTAATTTATAAATGAGTTATACTGCAATAAATCCATACAATGGACAAAAAATTCGCGAGTTTGATAACGTAACTGATCAACAATTGTCAGTTATCTTAGACAAAGCCCAAACCTTTTATGACAAGTCACAAAAACAAGCCGTTCAAGAACGAACACAATTCTTAAATAAACTAGCCGATGAATTCGAAAAAAACACTGAGAAATACGCCCGTATACTTTCAACTAATATGGGTAAATTATTAACGGAAGCAGGCCAAGAAGTCGCAAAAACAAGTTCTTTTGCACGTTATTATGCTAAAAATGGCGCTAAGTTCATGCAACCAAAGCCATACAATGATTTAACGAACGGCCAAGCAGAAGTTGAATTTTCTGGCACTGGCATCGTTTTAGCGATTGAACCTTGGAACTTCCCATACACTCAGGTCATGCGGATGTTCGCCCCTAATTTTATTTTAGGAAATCCGGTCATTTTAAAGCACGCTAGTATTGTGCCAGAGGCCGCGTTAGCCTTTCAGAAAGCCTGTGAAAACGCTGGCTTACCGGAAGGCGCATTCACCAATATATTTGCTGATTATGATCAAATCAACCACATTATTGCGGACCCTCGTGTGCAAGGGGTCGCTTTAACTGGTTCCGAAAATGCGGGACGTAAAATTGCTTCAGTAGCTGGTCAAAATTTGAAAAAATCGACGATGGAACTAGGCGGAACTGACGTTTTTGTCGTCCTAGATGATGTTGATATTCCAACAGCGGCTCAGGATGCTGCCAAAGCACGATTAACCAATGCTGGACAAGTCTGCACAGCTGCTAAGCGTTATATTGTATCCGCCAAGATTTACCCGGAATTTCTGAAAGCATTAAAAGAAGAATTTGCTAAATACCAATTAGGTGATCCATTAGATGAAAAGACAACATTAGCCCCACTTTCATCTAAGAGTGCCCAACAACAATTACAAGATCAAGTCGATAAAGTGATTGCTGGTGGTTCTGAAATTTTGTATGGTGACCCAAAGCCAGTTCCTGGCGACGGTGCTGGCTTCTCACCATTAATTTTGACTGGTATGAGTGATGATAATCCAATGTACGAGGAAGAACTATTTGGTCCCGTAGCACAGATTTATCAAGCCCAAACAGATGATGAAATCGTTAAGATTGCAAATAATTCCCGTCATGGTCTAGGTGGCGCCATCTACACAAAGGATATTGCACGTGGTAGGAAAATTGCTTCAGAGATTGAAACTGGTCAAGTCACGATAAACTCTATTTTAAGTTCTCAAGCTGAAGTCCCATTTGGTGGTGTTAAGGATTCTGGATATGGTCGTGAATTAAGCGACTGGGGTATCTATGAATTTGCTAATATCAAGCCAGTCATGTACTAATTGAATAATTAAATCTAGATAGACTAAACCATTTAGAAAATGTGGTTAAACGCCGCAATTTTCTAAATGGTTTTTTATCTATTTTAATAGTAATACAGTCCTCACATAAAAGAATATAAAAACAATTTACTCTTCCAAAAAATTAGAAATAGATTATAATAATTAGTATTAGATGTGTTAACGTGTTCGTTAAGAGAATAACTTTGCTGTTTTGGGGAGGAAATCGTATGTTTACATACAAACTTAATGATGACATTCATTTAAGCTTACCAAGACCTGAAATAGACGCCCCTTCTCTATTCAGAGTGATTGATGAGAGTCGTAATGAATTAATTCCCTGGTTACCTTGGGTTTTAAAAATTAAGAGTATAGAAGATGAAAGAAAATCACTAGTAAGGAACTTGCGAAATTTAAGTGCCTCAAATTCTGTAAATTTCGTTATTTGGTATAAAGATTTGATTGCTGGATCAGTATCAATTAAAATTCGAGAACCAAATAATTAAAAAATTGAACTTGGTTATTGGTTGGGAAATGAATTCACAGGAAAAGGTATCATGTTACAAGTAATACACGAACTGTGTTCTCTAGCTTTCACTCAGTATAACGTTCAAAAAATAGAAATTTATGTTGCAGCGGATAACTTTGCCAGTAATAAAGTGGCTAAAAATTCCGGATTTCACTTAGAAACCACACAACGAGAAAGTATTTTATTATTTGGCGAATTTCACGATGAAAACATCTGGTCTTTACTACAAAATGAATGGAATGGCAATTAAAGTTAACAATATGGAATTACAACTAAAAGAACTAAAGCAAGATGAACTAATAGATTTTTGGAATCTAGCCTTCAGTAACCCTAACGCTGAGTGGACAAAATGGAATGGTCCCTACTTTCATGATAAATTACCTGAAAAGCAAGCATTTATTAATTTAGACCAAGACAATAAATATTTGCAAAATCCCCTGCATAAAATAATCTGGGTTGATAATCGAATGATTGGTATGGTATCAGCCTATTATGAAGATGAACCACTCAACCAATGGTTGGATGTAGGCATTGTCGTTTATAAACAGGATAAATGGCATCGAGGTATTGGAAAATTAGCTTTAAAACAATGGATAGATGAGTTATTCAAAACGACGTCACTGCCCCATATTGGCTTAACAACTTGGTCAGGTAATTTTCGTATGATCGGATTAGCAGAAAGTTTAGAGCTCACAAAAGAAGCTGAAGTCCGACAAGTCAGGTTTTGGCAAAACCAATACTGGGATTCAGTTAAATATGGTGTCTTACGTTCCGAATGGGTAAAATAATTTCTAAATAGTTCACAGGGTCTTGAGCTAATTACGTACAGGGGAATTAGTTATGCATCATTTTTAGTTTATTAGTTTAATAGAGGAAACTCAGTCAAAGGAGGAAGAATATGTTTACATTTAAAATTGATGATGAAATTAGTCTAGCTTTACCTAGGCCAAAAATTGATGCTGAAGCTGTATTCCACTTGATGAACGAAAGTCGTGATGAATTAAAAACATGGTTACCATGGGTGGACAATACCAAAACTGTTGCAGATGAAGAAAAGTTTTTATCCGATACATTAGCAGAATTTGGAACTGGCGATTCTATGTCTACAATTATTCTTTACAAGGATCAACCCGCTGGCATGATCAGTTTTAATCGATTTCGGAGCATGGATAAAAGTACCGAAATCGGCTACTGGTTAGGGACGAAATTTGTTGGTAAAGGTATCATGCATCGGGCTGTGTCTGGTATGTGTCGCATAGGATTTATTGACTATCACGTAAACAAAATAGAAATCCATACAGCTATTGATAATGAGCGCAGTAATCATGTTGCGCAACAAGCGGGCTTCCATTTGGATGGTTGTATTCGCGCCAATGAACTACTGTCGGATGGTTTCCATGATGGCAATATTTGGACTTTGCTTAAAAATGAATGGAAAAAATAATTATCGGAACTAATTTATCTACAAAAACGAACGGCATCCCCCGAGTATTTCCAACTCAGGGGATGCCGTTCACGTTATTATGAAATATATTTGTGTTCTATTAGTCCGCAACCATTTTGAATCGATAGATTTTCGAAGCAAAGTCTTCAAACGATACTTCTTCATAGAAACCGGTGGTCATTAGTTCATCCCCACCAATAATCTGACCAGTCTCAACATTTTGATAATCCTTATCTGGCATCACCCCTGTTAATTTTAAGACATGATACGCTGGTTGCGCTTCTGATAAAATCTTAAAGGAGAATGCCACAACATCTTGCTGATCTTCACTGACAAACATCCAAGCAGCATAATTTGTTTCTTCCGGATTAAGTAATCGACTAAACTCACCATATTGGATAGTTTGCCGAATCTCTTTATAAAATGAAATTTGGTCTCTAACTGCTTGCTTTTCATTTTCAGTCATCTGAGTCAGATCCAATTCATAACCAAACACACCACTCATAGCAACCGCACCACGAGTTTCTAGTGAAGTCAAACGACCAGTTTGTTGGTTTGGCGATACAGAAATATGTGACGTCATTGATGAAATTGGGTAAGCCAATGATGTACCGTACTGAATTTGCATTCTAGCGACAGCATCCGTATTATCACTTGTCCATGATTGTGGCATGTAATATAGCATACCGGTATCAAAACGGCCACCACCACCAGAACAACCTTCCCATAGAATGTCTGGATACTCAGTCGTCAGCTCCTCTAGTAGTTCGTACAGCCCCAGTACATACCGATGCATAACTTCACCCTGCTGATTAGCTGTTAAGTCATGCGAATAAATATCTGACAAATTTCGATTCATATCCCACTTGATGTAATCAATTGGGCAATTATCTAATACTTGCTTCATTTGTTGATGGATATTTTCACGGACTTCCTTCCGCCCCATATCCAAGACAAATTGACTACGTGCTGGACTTGGCTCACGATTAGGGACACGCAACATATATTCTGGATGTTGCCGATATAGATCTGAATCTATAGAAATCATTTCTGGTTCAAACCAAATACCAAACTTTAATCCTTGCTGATGGATGTAGTCTGAAAAATGTTGTAAGCCTTTAGGAAACTTTTGCTGATATACCTGCCAATCACCCAGAGATGAATCATCATTATCACGATGACCAAACCAGCCGTCATCTAAGACAAACATTTCTAATCCCATATCTTTGGCTTCGTCCACAAGTGGTTGTAACTGTTCCTCATCAAAATCCATAAATGTGGCTTCCCAATTATTAACGACAATTGGTCGCAAAGCTTTCTGATGCTTTCCTCGAGCCACCCTATTTTGTAGCAAATCAGCCAACGCTTGGCTCATGCCATTGAGACCCGTATTAGAATAAGTCATGATAACTTCTGGTGCTTGGAAACTTTCATTTGGCGCCAATAACCAGTCAAACTGATCATCATTAATTCCCATACTAATACGATACGTACCAAATGGATCCTTGCTAACTTCTTCTTTATGATTTCCCGAGTACACCAAAAGCATAGGACGTTCGAGATATCATTTTCTTTAAGGTACTCTGTTGTTCTTGCCCATTAATATTTTGCATAATGTTCCCTCCACGAACAAACGAACGAAATTAAAGCAGTAAAGTGGATTTGTTTACTTGTTTACCAAACCGCAAAACTATTGCGGCCGCTTACTTTATTATTTGTAAGACTATTTTCTTCGATAAAATTGCAAAGAAAAAGATAGTTAGTATGTAATTACTAACTATCTTCTGGTTGTTTTCATTATGTTTCGAGTATTTACAATATATGATTGTTTACTTTTTTACTATGCTATTATTTTCTAAATACTTTCTCTGATCTCTAAAGTTGAATTGACGGTCACCTGGACAGCTGCCAATCTATCACCAACGATCTTATCCCGAACTAAATTAATGGCCACCTTGCCTAATTCGCGAGAGTTTGGTCGAACAGTTGTCAGAGATGGGAACAAATACTGTGACATATCAATATCGTCAAAACTGACAACAGCAATATCTTCTGGAATTTTGTAACCTTTTTCTTGAATAACCCGGTATACACCAACGGCCTGTAGATCATTCCCGGTCACAATTGCTGTTGGTTGCTTATCACTCAGAAGTATCTTCTTTGTTGCAGCAACCGCATCTTCTGTATCCCAACCCGTAATCTGTTGATTAGCTCGTTCTAACAAATTATTGATTTTCATCCACTCAACATAAGCCTTTTGTCGTTCGTCGACAGCATCAATCTCTGATAAACCAGTTTGCGCCATTAACTTTTTATTACCACCAATAAAGGCAATATCTTGGTGACCACGTTGATATAATAAATCTAGAATAGATTTTGTACGTCTGCCAAAATCATTATGCACAACATCATAGTTTTCGAAATCACGATAATCATCAATTATCACGATATTTTGGTTATACTGATAGATCTTGGCCAGTAAGTCCTCTGTTAAAACGCCCACAACAAGTACGGCACCGTATATTGAAAGCCGTTCCCATTGAACATTATCGTTAGTGGGCAATCTGATTTCATTAGCAATCTTCATTCCCCATAAGCTTGCTTGCTGCGTTAACCCTAGTTTGATCTGTTGAAAATATGAATCACTCAGTTCCTGTTCAACTGAAACGGCACTTAACAATGCTAAGTGTAACTTTTCTGAATTATCCCTCACAGCAACATCTGATAATTTATACTGTAATTTATTAGCAATCTGCCACACACGATTTCTAGTTGCTTCAGAAACAGAAAACGACGTATCTTCATTTAAAATTCTCGATACAGTCGCCTTAGAAACCCTGCTAATTTAGCAATGTCTTGAATACTCGCCATTTTTCTCCCTCATCCGTTATTATTAAAGCAACAGATAACTTTACATATGTCTTATCTGTTTAGCCTTACTGATTTCTTTTATTTTAAACCTTTTTTATATCAATCGATTATCAAAAACATTTTATATAATAAGTATAAAATAAAACTAAAATAACCGTTAATGCTTACGCCACTAAATAATTCTTAACTGGAGGTAATTTATCATGCAAATTATTATTGCACCCGCAAAGAAAATGGTCACTGATGATACTAATTTTCTACCAATTCAAACACCACTTTATTTAAACTATACGGAACAGATTTTTCAAGCGCTACAAGGTTTAACCTATGATGAAGCACGAAAGTTATGGCAAACCAGTGATAAACTCACACAAGAAAATTATCAAAATTTACAAAACATGGATTTACAGCAGCCTTTGACCCCCGCAATCCTAAGCTATTCAGGTATTCAATACCAATACATGGCACCAAGTGTTCTGAGCCAATCTGCTTTAAACTACCTACAAAAAACACTATGGATCCTATCTGGATTCTATGGCGCATTACGACCCTTTGATGGGATTGTCCCTTATCGACTAGAGATGGGGGCGCATTTAAAAGTTGCTGGTACTAAGAATTTATATGAATTTTGGGGTGATCGTTTATACCAAGCAGTCCATAATCAAGGGCCGATTATCAATCTGGCGTCGAAAGAATATGCTAAAACAATTACCCCTTACCTACAAGCTGGTGATCAATTTATCGATATTATCTTTGCCCATCTCATAAATGGTAAACTCAAAACAAAAGCCACGCTAGCTAAAATAGCACGTGGCGAAATGGTTCGATTTATCGTGGAAAATAGATTAACAACGATTGCACAGCTTAAACAATTTCAATCAGAGACATACACTTTTGATGCTGACCGTTCTGACTCACAGCGACTAGTCTTTATTGGTAAATAAAAATAAATTACTTTAAATTCCAAGCAGCATATTGTGAGTTACCAAATAACTTTTTAATATCATTTTTCGTTTCTTTTGTCTGATAAAGTTTAACAATTTGCTTATAAACTTTCTTATTAGCTTCATCCTTACGTGCTGCAATCAAATTAACATATGGATCGACACCTTTTTTCAAGTTCTGTGTCAGCAAAATATCTTTGTCTTTTAAGTTTGCATCATGGGCAAAGTTTCCATTAATAACCCCTGCGTCTGCTGTCTGCAAAGCTGAAACAGCTTGTCCGGCATCAACTTCCTTGATTTTCAAATTTTTAGGATTAGATGTAATATTCTTCGCCGTCGGATCAGTAACATGCTTGTTGTACTTGATGAGCTTTGCTTGCACAAGAACGTTTAAGGCACGTTCCTCATTAGTTGCATCGTTTGGGACGACAATCGTCGACCCCTTCTTAATGTCACTAATTTTGTCAGCCTTTAATGAATATAAACGCATAGGCACAATGACGGTCTTACCAATTGACTTCAGTTTATTCCCTAATTTCTTGTTTTGATCATCAAAGAAAATTTTTGTTTGAAAGGCATTCAGATCTAAACTACCATCCGCCAAAGCCTGATTAGGCTTTACGTAATCATTGAATTCCTTTAGCTTAATTTTAATGCCATACTTTTTTTGGGCTCTTTGGCCAATATCTTCCCAAAGTTCACGTGATGTGTCGCCAACAACACCAACAGTTACGGTCTTTTTTGCATCAACATTCGTGTTGACTACTGGTAAGGCAGCCGTTGTTGCTAATGCAGTGGTCGCTAAAACAAGTCCAAATTTAATTTCACTTCTCATAATTTTCTCCTCCAAATAAAAAATCCCGTCGTACTACATGATGTAATACAACGGGACGATTAATTATCGTGTTACCACCCGAGTTCTGTCCAAATAAACAAACACTCAATTTGAGTACGCGCATCTATGCGGTAATACTCTAGCGCAATAACGGGCGCTACCGGAATCGGCTAATCATGCAACTCGCCAATTCTTAAACTCCAAGGCCATTTTCGTTAACTAACATTGGTTGCTTTCCACCAAACGCAACTCTCTGAACAACTTAGTTTTAACTACTTACCTCTTCTTCGTTGCATTTATTATATTTAATGCAAAATTAAAAGTCAATAAGTAAATTAGTGTTTTATCATTTAAAGCTAATGTTATCGTAACTTACTGATGCCATATATTTTGGAATAACAGAAGTGATATTACGAATTAATTGAATTATGTTACCCTGGTACTAGAAATAATCCAGGAGGACAAATAAATGGATGAATCATATGACAGAAAAGCCATTCGAAAAAAATTAAAACAGCAAGCAAAAACGACTTTACATAAAGATTTATGGGGAAATGTTGGTTTAACAGCCCCTATTATTCTAATTTTTTATTTAGAAGTTTTTGTCTCTTATATGGCAGACGAACACAGTTCATCAACAGCCTTAGCAATAACCAACCTTGTGCTGGCAATTGCTGCTATTCTTATTATTGCCTACACCCAGTATGTACAATCGTACCAATCACTTAAACAATTGCGTGATGATTCTGAACTAGCCAATCCAATGCAATCATGGTTTAAAACCTATTTGACAAAGCATTGGCAAAGAACATTATGGCTAAGCGTCTGGATGGTGACCTTATTCCTAATTGGTTGGGGCGCATTAGTATTTGTTGGTCAATTAGTCACGCAAGCATCGTTTTTACTCATTATCATTTCTAGCTTGACTTACACACCAGTTCCTAGCTTTGTTTATTGGTTATTAATAGTTGGGATTACTTTAATCGTAGTATTCGCTATTGTTTATCTCCTAAAATTATATAAGTACATCTTGGTCCCATTTGTCGGTTTTAATGAGCCATCACTGAAAGGATTTCAATTAATTGCGAAATCACGTCAGTTAATGATCGGCCATCGCTGGGAGATATTTGTTATGAATTTAAGTTTCTTCTGGTGGATGCTACTAACATTAGTAACACTTGGTCTAGCTGGTTTTTATACCATACCTTATATGATATTAACCCTAGCCGGCTACTTTGATACATTGAATGACAAACAAAAACAACAAGACGAATCAGCAGCCCAACAGGACAGCCCTAAAGTTCAGCCTGTTGTACTACACCCTTCAAATTAAGTCTAAAAATAAAAAATGCGAGTGTCATTTTTACATGATACTCGCATTTTTTATACCATTATTGCTCAACAATCATTAACTGCTGCTTACCTGATTGACTTGCTCTATCCAGACCAACTTCTTCGATTATGGCGATTAATCCTTGATCATTACGCGGAATAATCAAAAATTTCGTAAAGCCTAAACGATTCGGCGCATCACTTTCGTAATATTCTTCCTTAGTTTGAGAATCATCCCCAACTATAATCCAAACATCCCTGGCGATATGCCGTCGCTTGCCCATCAGATGAAGCACACCCTCACGGATATGAAGCTCACTACCATCAACCGTCTCAATATACTTCATCTCAGTTACCTTATTCTTTCCAGCTAGCAGTTTAGTCAAACACTTGTTTATGAATAACTTGTAAATGATCGTCCAATGTATAAACAATCGGCTTTGCATTTGGAACAGCAATCTGATCTAATTCATCATCCGAAACCTGGTCAAGGTATTTAACCAAGACACGTAAACTGCTACCATGAGCAACGATCAATTCATTGTTGCCCGCTCTCAGTCGTGGTGCAACATTTTTATCCCAATAAGCACGCACTCTCGTCAGTGTCATCTCTAAGCTTTCCGATAATGGCACGTCAACACCAATACGATCATACGCAGGCTGGTGATCCCTAACTGATAATTGCGGTGGTAAATCCTTAAATCCTCGTCGCCAACGCTCAACTTGCTGTTTACCAAATTGATGGCGTGCTTCATCTTTATCTAAACCTGCTAACGCACCATAATGACGTTCATTCAAACGCCACGTTTTAAATATGGGAATCCAGTTAATCATTAATTCATCGCAAACAATATAAGCTGTCATAATAGTTCTTTTCAAAAATGACGTGTGAACATCATCTATCTCAATATGCTCTTTTTTAAGCAATTGGCCAGCTGCTTTAGCTTGTACACGTCCCTTATCCGTCAGTGCTGCGTCGGTCCAACCAGTAAAAGTATTGTGCATATTTGCCGTACTTTCACCATGACGCATCAATATTAATTTAACCATGGGCAGCCTCCTTAATTTATTGTGCAAGTATCATACATATGATTCTATTATAAACGTAAACCACAGTTTGTTAAATATGTAACATACATTTTATAGGACTATCTTTTCTACTCATATAGAAAAAAGTCTTCCCAAATAAAACTAAATAGCAACGTACTGCTTATCAAATCTTTTGACTTCAAATATATCAATTTTTCTTCAAAATAATATACTTTTGACAGTCTGTGGTACTTATATAAGCCTTTTTTAATGTTTTTTTTGGAAAAGTACGTTATTTTAGTTGCTAGGTAAAAAAGTGCCTTAAGGAGATGGATAAATAACTTTTTATGAATACAGAAACAATCGATACAAACAAAACAACAAAAAAGAAACGAGTTTTATGGGCTGATTATGCAAAATGTTTTGGAATTATCGCTGTCGTGAGCGGTCATGCCATTAATGATGTAGCTGGAAAAGGCTTGGATGTTGCCTACAACGCCATCTATTGGTGGCATATGCCGCTATTTTTCATGATCGGTGGTTTTTTCCTAAAAAAAATCAGCCATGACTTTAAAGGTTGGTCTTATTTATTCGGTCATCGCATCAAACCTCTATTAATTGCCTACTTTCTAAATGGTGCCATTTTAATTATTTTAAGTCACTTCTTTAGACAGCAGTCCTGGGAATATACCTTTTCCTATTTTGGACGTTTAATATATGGTGGTAGTACGCTTGATAATTACCTCAGTGTTTTCTGGTATATGACTACCTACATGCTCGCCATTTTCATGACAACCTTACTTATATCTTATGTTAAAAAGGTTTGGCTACAATTTTTGATTGCCATTGGTTCATTTGCTCTTGGTGTCGCCTTGCAAGATATTACATTTTTTGGTAGTGCTGATTTCCCATGGGACACACAAATAGCTTTGTTAGCTGTCTTTTGGATGTTACTTGGCTATTATGTTTTCAAACTATTTCCGAAGATAAACTGGCGTCGCAAACAATTATTTGCCCTTGTTGGTACGCTCATTTTTATTGGTTTACTATATTTGTACGCAACGGATAATCTTGATTTTGTCCTCTGGCTAAAATCTTCTAACATCCACAATGTGCTACAAGCTTTTGTGATTCCACCAATTCTATGTCTCGTCGTTTTTATTGCCTGCGAAGGGCTTGAGCATCTTGGTAATTTTGCACCAATTACTTTCATTGGAAAAAATACCGAAATAATCATGTTTTACCATCGTGCAGCCTTTGATATAACGACGCTGACTGTCTTCACGGATAACTGGTATTTTAGAATTATCATTGGTTTAGCAGCCCCTATTTTGCTAGCCTGGTTGCTCGGTAAATTTAAAAACACTGACTTCTATCATAGAAGACAGCAACTCGCAGAAGAAAAGAAAGCAGAACGTGTAAAGATTGCTCTGCCAGTGACAATTGGCTTAACTGCTGTTGGTGCTGTGTGGGCATTCTCTTCATATCAACAGCAATCACAAACTGCTAAAAATTATGTCATGTCAACGACCCCCACTATTTTTATGCATGGTTGGTCAAGTAATTTAACTGCTGAACAATCTTTCATTAAGGTCGGGACTGAACAGAATATTGTTACTGAAGAAATGATCATTCATGTGACACGCGATAATAAATTGCAAGTGCAAGGACGCTTAACTGGTAATAATTATAATCCAGTTATTTTGGTACAATTCGATAATAACCGTGTTGGTGAAGTACGTTATGCCCAAGGTTTGCGTCGAATCGTTAGTTATTTGAGAGATAAGTATAATATTAAAGACTTTAATGCCGTTGGTCATTCAATGGGCGCCTACGCCTGGGTGTACTACGGGATGCACTGGGGCGCTGACCCCAACCTTCCCAGATTAAATAAAATGGTCGTCTTAGCTGGCCCTTACAATGGTATTTTAGATAAAGGTCATGCCAATCAACCCACAAGTGGTGCTTTGGCCGGATTGTGGGTTGATACACCCCATGAAAATTCATTAGATAAAAATGGCCGTCCGAAAATTATTCACGAAGAATATAACACCTTACTTGCACGCAAAAATAACTTCCCTATCAATACGCAAGTACTCAATATTTATGGAGACTTAAAAGATGGGACTAGTTCCGATGGCTTAGTAACGGTTCAATCAACAAGAGCCCTACGCTATTTAGTATCAGATCGTGCCCGCTCATATCAAGAATTTGAGGTTACCGGTGAAGGTGGTCAACATAGTCGCCTACACATCAACAACCCCGTTGTTAATGATAAATTAACTGATTATTTATGGGGTAAGTAGTTTTTTAATGACTATTTATTGCATAAAACGTCCCGCTGGTTATTAAAATTTAACCAGCGGGACGTTTTTCTATGCTATTTAACTAGTAGACGTATCTAACAAACTTACTGTTAGCTCTGCCAACTCTTCAATCGGCAAGTCTTTATTTTGCTTATTCCAATCAGACAAAATTTGCGTTAATCCTCCGGCAACAAAACCATAGGCATATTGACTATTGTTCTCACCTGAAATTTGTAAACTATTCATACATTCACGAGCGACTTCAGTCAATAATGGTTCCAGGTGGTTAGCGAGTAACACATCAATTTCTTGTTCATGCATTTTATAAAATTTAAAAAATAAGTAGATCAATTGCGACGACGAATTATCAGATTTATCAATTGCTTGTTTATAATCCATAAAGATACGATCCAATTCACTGCGAATCACTTCTTCACGATTGGCAAAATTCGCATAAAACGTTTGTCGTGATAATTTTGCGCGATCAGCTAGCTTCTTAACGGATATATTCTGATAACTCTCTTCTTGTAATAATTCAAACATAGCATTGACGATCATCTGCTTTGATTGTAATGCCGTTGGGTTGTTTCCTTCGTACATAAACTTGACACTTTCTGTTTTTTGACAAACTTAACATGAAAAAGTTGACACATGTAAAGCCTGCGTTTACTCTAAGGATATCATACAATAAGAGATATTGATAAGGAGAGTATTTATGGCAAAAATGATCGCTCGTGCAGCAAATAAACCTGAAGATTACGCTCGTTTTAATGTGACACCAAATACGATTCTTCCTAGAGAAGATGGTATGCGCACAAAAGCGGATGAAAAGAACTTCGAATGGTGGTATTTTGACGCTAACTTAACAGATGGTCGCAATGTTGTTGCCACCTTTATGACTAAAGATCCTTTTAATTTAAGTACCGAATTAAACCCTTGGGTATCGTTTGAAGTAACTGATACTGATGGCAAGACAACAAGTTATCGTGAAGATGTTACTGCACAAGAGTTTTCTGCGCGTACTGATTATTGCGATGTCCATATCGGCAAGAATTACCTAACTGGTGATTTAAAAACCTATACTTTACACTTTGAAAAAGACGGTTTCGCTGCTGATTTAACCATTAAGAACACCCTTTCTTCATGGCGTCCCGCTGCTGGTGCCAATTTATTTGGTGATAAACAATTTAGTTGGCTACCCGCCGTCCCTGCCGCTGACGTTATTGGTACGCTGACTACAAATGGTCAAACAAGTGACATAACTGGTAAAGGCTATCATGACCATAACTGGGGTGATGAGCTGATGATTAAGATGATGCATCATTGGTATTGGGGTCGTGCCGATGTTGGTAATTATAAAGTTATCTCAACAGAAACAACAGCAGAAAAGGCATATAATTATAGCAAGCTCCCCGTAATGATGATTGCTGATCATGGTGAAATCATTAGTGGTGATGACAGTAATATGGTCGTAGAAGATTCTGATGTTTTCGTTGATGAGAATACCAAAAAACCCGTGCAAAAAAACTTGAAGTATACTGTTAAGGGTGAGAAAAACACCTATGTTGTCACATATAACATGGACAAGATTATCTCTGGTTTCAAAATGATTGATGAAATGACTGGTATTAAGAAATTATTAGCCAAGTTAAGCGGCTTTGATGGGGCTTATTTACGTTTTACTGGTACTATCAAAGTAACAAAATATGCAGACAATAAAATTGTTGATGAAGCTGTTAATCCCGATGGTATCTGGGAATTGATGTACTTCGGTAAAACAATTAATGAATAATTTATAAGGAGACACATCCACCATGGTTATCGTACTTTGGATTTTACAAATTTTACTAGCTTTACTGTTCTTAAGTTCTGGCTATTCTAAGACTTTTCAATATAACAAAAAAGAAGCCGAATTGAAAAAAATGGACCATCTAGAATCAAAAGGTCTCATTATGTTCATCGGAACGGCAGAAATGCTGGGTGCTTTAGGACTTATTTTACCTAAAGCAACAGATATTCTACCCGTATTAACAATGTGGGCAGCCATTGGTTTAATGATCATTATGTTAGGTGCTTTTTTTACACATCTAAAGTTTAAAGAATATCAAAATGCCGCCTTTGTAACAGTTGTATTCCTGTTATTACTAGCAATTGCCGTTTATGCCGTCTAATTACTACTAATTATAAAAAACTCTCAAAGAAAAGATTCTTTGTGAACTGAACCCCAAAAATTGGAGAGAAGTTTAAGCAACTAGCTGGTCGGAAAGATTTCGGTATTGAACCGGAGTTTTTCCGGCCAGTTTTGTTTTAATCCGTTTATTATTGTAGTAATAGATAT
>NZ_JAMXDB010000025.1 GCF_024718545.1 Weissella fangxianensis | reverse complement strand
CTTTTTCATATTTCGTAAAAAACTATTTAATCGTCACCAAATTAAATTAAACTTCATGAACTTATTAACACAAAAAACGACCATGAATCTGACATAATCTGTCAGATTCACAGTCGCTTTTCACAAACCTAATTAATCGATTTTACTGTTTTTCACGCTATTTGACACAGAGCCAAAAAGGACGATTAGCAACGTGATTTGTTCATCAATTTAAAAATTTTCTGACTGGTGCAAATGTCGTGCGATGAATTGGAGTAATCCCCAATGCATTCAATCCTGCTAAATGTTCCGCTGTTCCATATCCGGCATTATGTTCAAAACCATAACCTGGAAATTGTTGTGCAAAATCTTTCATTAAATTATCTCGATAATTTTTAGCTAAAATAGATGCAGCCCCAATTGAAATGCTCCGGTCATCACCTTTGATTAACTTTTCTTGGGGTATTTCTAAATCAACCGTCATCGCATCAATCAATAATTTGTCGACATGTCCCGTCAAACCTTCTACCGCTTGGCGCATGGCTACTCGGGATGCCTCATAAATATTTAAGCGATCAATCTCTGTGGCATCAACAACACCAAAAGCGAAGTCAACAACCTTTTCACGTAATTCTGTATCAAGTGCCTCACACGTTTTGGCAGAAAGCTGTTTTGAGTCATGAACGACCGTCATATCAAAAGTTTTGTCGATCACCACCGCTGCTGCAACTACCGGGCCAGCCAATGGTCCCCGACCAACTTCATCAATACCAGCAACAATCTGACCTTTTTGCCAGGCCCTTTTTTCAAAAATTAGACGCTTATTAAACGCCTGTTGTTGTACTAATATTTTTTCTTGTTGTTTTTCATATCGACTTAATAGTTTCTGGACGCCAATACGGCTATCAGATTGCCATCGTAGCAGATCATCGTCAGATGGCTGATTAAATAATAGATCTTTTATCTCAGAAATTGTCTCTGGTCTACTCATCAACTACCTCACCAATATGATCATCTGGTAATTCTATTGTATAACGCCCTAATTTACCACGCCGTAAATCAAGCAATAATCGTTCAGATGCACGATCATAATCATCTTTGAATCCCAGCTTTTCAGTTATTAAAAGCAAAATATCGACATCAGATTTTTCAGACCAAACTGATTCATTTAGGTGATAGCGTGTGGCAATCGCTTCGGGATGGTAGTCTCTAAAAAATTTTAATGTGGTCAAAGCAATATCATCCAAATTGATTAGCTGATCTTTAATGGCACCAGTCATCGCTAAGTGTTGACCCACCCGCTGATCAATGAATTTAGGCCATAAAACACCCGGTGTATCAAGTAATTCAAGATTTGTAGGGGTCTTTAACCATTGAAGTTTTTTGGTAACACCTGGACGATCACCAGTTATCGCTACATTCTTCATTACCAAGTGATTCAACAGCGTTGACTTTCCTACATTTGGTATACCTGCTACTAATGCACGAATCGCCTTATCTTGAACACCCTTTTCCTCCAAATTACGCCACTTATCTGCTAACACAGAACGGGCTGCTTTTGTAATCATTTGTGGTGTCTTATTACCTCTTGTATCCAAAGATACGACGGTTAGGCCTTGGGATTCAAAATAGTTGCGCCAGATGCTAGTACGTTCAGGATCGGCCAAATCCGTTTTCGTCATAATTAACAAACGTGGCTTTTCACCAAGAACCTCATCTAGTTCTGGGTTGCGTGATGACAATGGTATACGTGCATCAACTAACTCAAAAACAATATCAACATGTTTTAGATTCTCACGCATGAGACGGAAAGCTTTGGCCATATGACCTGGAAACCATTGTATGATTTGAGACATTGTATACTCCTTCACGTTCAATTATTCTTCTGATGCCCGATACATCGACCATGCTTGATCGAATATGGACATACTGTGTAAATAGCTGGCATTTTCTTCCAAATACCTTGAAATCAAATCAAAATTATCTGATTGTTTGGGAAACTGTGTATCATAAAAAGCTGCATTAGCGAAATTTTCAACTTCATCACCCGTCGTTGGATTTCGTTGGGTCATTAACCATTGATAAAAAGGGCGTCTCATTTATCTGAAAATCCTCCTTTAAATACAAACTTATCCTTTTCCGGATTAATTTGAACTGCTTTTACACGAACACCCTGTACTTTTGGTGCCTTTCCTAAATCAATTAACAATGTTTTTTTCTGTGCATCCAACGTTAGCCAATTAGGTAAATCAACCTTTTTGCCAAAGTAATTCATCACATATTTCACTGGTAACGGCAACTGTCCGACAGCGACCGAGTTAGCATGAAGTAATATACCACCATTTTTAGTAACTTCTGGTGTCATTCTCATACCAAAATCAACGGATTGACCAAACAATTTGTATGTACCATACAACATCATGCCCTGCTTTTGCATTTCAAATCGAAATTGATGACTCAAAGAAGGATCAGCATTAATATATTTTTCAACAAGGGCGTTTAGCTCCTTACGACTCACACTTACTTCAAATGAAGCCTGACCAATTTCCGGCTGCGTATCTGTAACATGTTGATGATTCTGCGGGATAAAAAGGAGCACCGTACTCAAAATAACTAATACCAGTAATGTGCCTAATACACCTTTTAAAAACCCTCGTTTTTGTGATTGACGAACAACCTCATCTATATTAGATCGTACATTATCTTGTTTCATATTATTTCTTCAACCAGTCCTGTCTATTTGCTGACATTTTTTTAACCAATAGCGTACTCATTTTATCATAACCCAAGTTATTTGGATGATAATGATCTTGCGTGGTTATATAATGATTTAATTCGACATTTTTTTCAGCAGTTAATGTTTTAGTTACCACCTTATTATTTAGTGAACCACGATTAGCATTCTGGGATGTTTTTCGCAATTTTTCACGAGACGCTTTTGTTTTATATTGTCCAAAAGTTAACGTTTTAAATGTAGACACATAATAAATACGATCGTCCACGGACGCCAAATTTGCATTGATATCATTATATATCTTGACGTCATCATTCAAATCATCCCGATTTGCTAGGTAAACATATAGCGGATTATAGTTACCAAATAAATATATCGGTGCATCTGTATTTTGTTTTTTTAGAAAATCAGTAAGTTCAGTCAGATGTTCAGTATAGTCCGGCATGGCCTGTTCAACATGTTTCGTCACCGCAGATTGAGATTTAGAAAAGACTGCTTTAAATAAGGTCTGCTGCAAGTCATTACCGCCAACCGTTAAAACAATAACATCAGCCTGCTTGATATTGTTTTTGGCTTGAGAATTTGCTTTGATTCGTGCCAAAATTTGATCAGAACGATCACCAGCTTTTCCATAATTTGACGTGTTAACATTCACATCATATTTTTTGGTAAGTTTCTTTGCGGTCCTCTTAGTATATCCCTGTTGCTTGGTTGTATCCCCAATTCCTTCAGTTAATGAGTCACCGACAGCAACTAAATTAATTTTTTCTTTATTATCTGCGTTTACTGTACTCATACCAACAATAAAAAAGGCAAATAAACTGGCTAAAAATAAATACATCTTTCTTTTCATAACAGGTGACTCCTTTCTAGTCAGTGATTAATAGTAAACTAACTAATAATTTTACCATATTTTATAACAACACAAAAAGGTCGGAACATTTATTGTCCCAACCTCTCTTTATACTTAAAATCTATTATTAATTGATTAATTTAATCGGTAGCTAAAGCCAATGGCATCATCACCCGTGTGCGTCGCAACGACTGGTGTCGTCTGTTGCAAAATAATTTCTACTCCTGGGAAAAGCTTTCGTAATTGTTCGCCTAATGCTTCTCTTTTATCAGGAATACCTGCGGTCGAAATACCAATAGCACGAACTCCATTTGGTGCAGCCTGCAGTATTTCTATAATCTTTCGTAAGTAAGCTTTGGTCGACTTAACACCACGCCCTTTTGTCTCAACGTTGATATTCCCCTTAACAACGTGAGCACCAATACGAATGTTTAACATACCGGCCAATAAACCAGCTGTCTTTGACAAGCGTCCACCAGCAACTAAATTATCAAGTTTTGACATAAGCACATATTGTTCAGTTTTTGCTTTTACCGCATTGATTTCAGCTAACACTTCATCACGAGTTGCTCCTGTAGCGGCCTTCTCAGCAGCCGCCAAGACAACCATCCCTAGTGAACGATCAATCAAATCCGAATCAATGACAGTCACATCTCCATCGACCATCATGGCAGCTTGTCTGGCTGCATCAACAGAACCAGACAATCCCTTCGTTAAATGAATTGAAATGACTGACGATCCGTCAGCAACTAGTGGTTCGTAAATTTCAGTGAAAACACCTAAAGCTGGTTGAGAAGTCTGTGGTAAGTTTTTAGATGCCGCCATCTTATCCATAAACTCAACTGGTGAAATAGTAATGCCGTCTTGATAAGTTACATCATCTATCGTAATTGTTAATGGAATAATTTTTATATCAAACTTTTTAATTTCATCTGGCAATAACATCGCTGTCGAATCAGTGACAATTTTTACTTGGGCCATAGTATTTAATTCCCCGTTTCCTTGTAATTAATTATGACTAATTATCTCATTTTTTTAATTGTTTTTCAATTAACTAATATACAAAAACTGTTAATCTGGTCTTTGTATCTAAATCAAAATTTTGACAGTTTACCAATTATTTTTATAACGAATCCGGTTCTCGTAGCCATGCCAATGCGAGGGCACCCTTTCCTAGATGCGCACCAATAACTGGTCCAATATAACTAAATTCAATACGGATATCTGGGTATTCCTTTTGCAACTTATCATGCCATGCCTGGCCAGCTTCTTTATCATTTCCTTGAATAACCATTGCTCGTATTGGATAATCAGCTGTTTCTTTCGCTTCTGCAAACAATACCTCAGCCCGTTGCATAGCCTTTTTCATTGAACGTACTTTCTCAAATGGCACAATGTGATTGGTTTCATCGTCAAAAGTTAGTAAAGGCTTGATTTTTAACATGGTTCCAATAAATGCAGAGGCATTAGACAAGCGACCACCTCGAACCAAATTTTGCAAATCGTCAACAATAAAGCACTCATCAACTGTTGCTGATAGTTCATCCAACTTCTTAAGTATGTCATCAATTGATTCACCATTTTGAACTAATTGGGCAGCCTTCATTACTAAGTGACCCATTAAACGAACTGTTATCTTTGAATCATAACCATAAACTTTAAAATCATCAACCATGTTATCTAAACCGGCAACTGTATTCACAGTTCCCGAAATAGTGGCAGCTAAGTTAATCACAATAGCACCTTCATAACCCTCAAGTTTTAATGATTCAAATAACGATAACCAATCACCAACAGCTGGTTGTGACGTTGTTGGAAATTCTGAAGATGAGGCTAATTTTTCATAAAACTCTTCGGTTGTGATATCAATACCTTCATGGTAAGTTACACCATCGATTATAACTGGTATTGAAACAACCTTAATATCATATTTATCAATTTCTTCTTGATCCAGATATGCTGTTGAATCAGTTACGACTGCAAGTTTCATCTTAATTCAATCCTTTCAAAGTCATTGGACACGTAAATTACTGTCCAGTGTGTTCTTCGTAGTCTTTTTATATGTAATTAACTAGGCTAAGAACTTATTCTTGTATATATAATGACTTAAGTACTCGTAAAATCATACCACAAATCTGCCCAGTTTTCATTCTGTGTCAGCTATTATCCCCTTAAAAAGGGTTAGTCATTGATTTACTTAGTCGATTCAACAAAATTTGTAGCATACTAATTTCTTCATCTGACCATAATTGAAAGACATTATCCTGAAAGGATTGATGCTGTTTATTAATTTCATGCAAAGTATCTGAACCAAGTAAGGTAAGTTTATATACCAACTGTCTATGGTCTTTGCCAATAGCCTCACTAGCAATCAATTCTTTTTTAATTAACGAATGTAACTGTCGCGACAGAGTTGAATTATCCAAACCTGTATCAATAGATAATTTATCCTGTGTATCAATTGCATCATCTAAGTGCCACAATAATTGCCATTCAGCAATAGTTATACCATTATCTTTAGTCATTTTTGTTAAAACCGTTTTATATTGTTTTTCAGTATACCTTAGCGCTTCAAGATTCGTTTTCATTTTAACCTCCACTTAATTGCAAGTTTGCCGATCATTAACTCATGGCAACCTCACAATTTTTGAGCCATGAACATCTTTTACTCCAAGAACAGTTGCTATCTCAGTAGCATTCATATAGGACACACCACCACCAGGCATAACAGTTAGCCCTTTAGGCGCCATTGCAACAATTTCTTTTAAATGAGGCAACGTGTCATCGATACCAGTCTGTAAAGTACCACCATGCGTTAACACGCGAATAACGCCATATTGATGTAGCCAATGTAAAGCCTGTAATTGACAAGTCGAGTCAATGGTGTCAAATGCCATATGACAGACAACTTTCATTGGCTTTGATGCCTCGAGTAATTTCAACATATGGTGACGCGCCAGCCGCCCCTTTTCATCGACAACCCCAAAAGTAACCGTTTGGACACCTAAACTTTTAAAAGTTAGGATAGATTGCCGCATTATTTCAATTTCATCATAGTTATAATTGAAATCACCAGCTCGGGGGCGAATCATGACCACCAAATCAATATCAAAATTTGCAGCTAACTGAACAGCTCTAACAACAGTATCAGGATCTGGCGTTAAACCACCTACTTCAAGATTGGCATTTAACTCGACTCGATTCACACCAGCATTAATTGCGGCCGCCATTGTTGGTATATCGGCCAATGCAATTTCTTTTTCCATTACGCCCCCTCCACTATTAATTTAAAATATCATGTAATAATTGTTTATTTATCCACGTACTTTAACGAGATACTTTTTATAAATAAGATACTAAAAAAGTCAGGCTAATACACGTGGTTAACCTGACCCTAAAGTCTTTCTTAATTATTTTGTCGTAATTTTTGCACTAATTGCAGTTCTGGTGTAACTGTCATTGTTGTTTGTCCTTCGAAAATAACGAATCCTGGCTTAGAACCATTTGGCTTTTTTAGTCGTCTGACTGGTAAGTAATCTACTGGCACATTGGCTGACTCTCGTGCTTTTGAGAAATAAGCTGCCAGCATCGCACCTTCGTACAAAGTTTGCTCTGTTGGTTCATTATCATGAATGATAACGTGTGATCCCGGAATATCTTTTGTGTGCAACCAAATATCAGATTTTGCTGCAGTCTTCATAGACAACCGTTCATTTTGCAAATTACTTTTACCAACTTCAATCAAGGTACCATCTGTGGCATAGAATTTTTCAGGTTGGCTAACCTTTGGCTTCTGCTTCTTCTTATGTTGCACACGCAAATAACCTTCTTGGGTTAATTCTTCCCTGATTTCAGCTATATCCTTAGGTGAAGCAATATCAATCTGCGCCAATAAGGTTTCAAAATAATCAACTTCCTGTTGCGCTAGCGCAATCTGTGAATTCAAATACTTCACTGAATTTTTTAGCTTATTATACTTTGTAAAATACTTCTGGGCATTTTGAGAGGGACCCATTTGATTAGACAAAGTTATTTTTAATGATTTATTATCATCATAATAATTAGGTAAAGTTATTTCCGTCATCCCACGCTTAATTTGAGACATGTATGTCGTTAATAACTCACCCTTTACACGATATTCGTCAGCATGATCAGCTTTCAACAATTCATTATTTTGCTTCTCAATTTTTTTCTTATTCTTTTTTAATTCATTACGGACGGTCCTTAAAACAATGACTGCTTGTTGCTGCACACGATCATGTTCAGACTTTTCCGCAAAATAAGCATCTAATAGCTCACTTAATGATTTATATGTTGTTACATTACCGGAAACTGTTAGCCAATTAAATGGCGTAAAGGCAACCCCACGCTCCGTCGTAATCAAGGCTGGCTTTGGGTTATTAAACTGGGCTAACCAATCTGTTGCCAGTGCCAATGCATCACCTGATTGTTGCAAAACATGGGCTAATTCATTTGCTGAATCATGCGCAAATCCTTGAAAATGCTGTTGGATATTTTTAGCAAGATCGCTAACTTTCGGATTATCTAAAATAATGTTAGCTAAACCATCTAGACTTGTAAATGGGTTAATAACATCTTGTTTAGGTGGCAAAATATAAGTTCCACCAGGCATCAATGTACGTACACGATTCTGATCAGCTGGTACATGCTTGATTAAATCAATAATCCGTTGTGTTTTTTCATCAACTAGGAACAAATTTGAATGACGACCCATCATCTCCAAAATCAAGGTTGTTTGCTCTTCATCCCCTAGTTCATCACGACCCGAAGTGACTAGTCTGATAATACGATCATTTTCAACCTGCTCAACTTTGATTAGCCTTGATCCTTCAAGATGCTTACGAAGCATCATCGCAAAGTTCGGTGCAGTTTGTGGATTAGTATATTTAATTCTTGAAATTTGAGCCCGGGCAAATGCTGGATGCGCACTCAGTAAGACTGGAAAATTTTGTCGATTATGTCGAACTATTAAAAATATTTCATTAGCATATGGTTGATGGATTTTCATTATTCGGCCACCAGCCAAAGTCTCATTTAATTCTTGCACCATTGCATGTGTAAAAAGTCCATCGAATGACATATTAGTTATCAATCTCCTTTCAGACTATAGCTTTGATAAAAATACTTGTGATTGTTTTTCATCTTCAGCCAATTGGTCAATAAGATCTTGCACATTATCAAATTTTACCTCACCGCGCAAATAGTGATGCCAACGAACTTGAACATTTTCGCCGTATATGGCACGACTAAAATCGAATAAATTAATTTCAACGGTTTTCGGTCTATTTTCACCAAAGGTTACATTATATCCAATCGAGGCCATCCCAGGATACCATGTTTGACCAATCTTCATTTCTACTACATATACACCAACCGCTGGCAATCTCTCGCCCGGTGTTGTTTCAACATTGGCTGTTGGAAATCCTAGTTCACGTCCACGTGCCTCGCCATGCACAATTAGCCCTGTCGTTTCGTATGGGCGTAATAATATATGTTTTAGCGTATCTAAGCGACCGTCGTCAACCATCTTTCTTGCAAGGGTTGAGGCGCTTTCTTTACCGTCTACATTAACCTGTTGCACCTCAATAACATCAAAACGATTTTGAGCATACTGTGGTAAATGTTTCATGTCAGCATTTTTGGGCCCATAAGTATGATCAAATCCGGCAACAACCGCCTGAGCATGTAATCCCACCATATATTGGTCGACAAAATCTTGCGGCTTTAATTGCGCAAATTCAGAGGTAAAGTTAACGACATAAGTTAACTCCACACCAAGATCTGCTAATAATTCCAATTTTTTAGGTAATCTAGTTAGGTAAGTCAAGGGTTTATTATATGTTTTAAATGCAATCGATGGATGATGATCATAAGTTAACACTGCTAACTTGATTCCCCTTTTTTTTGCCTCATCAACTGCACGTTTGATAACCGTACGATGACCAGCATGAACACCATCAAAAAAACCCATTGCTAAAACAACTGGTTCTTTTTTTATTTGACTTGCCTCATATGGATGATGCAAATAAGTAACTTCCATCATTAAATCCTTCTTCTCTTTGTTTTTTAGTGTATACATTACACACGCATATTACGATAAGTATAGCTCATTCTATTGAAAAAGTTCGATATGCCCGATATTGGTTTTTATCAGGTCGCCAAGCAAAAACAGATTTCACATCACCTTTATATGTTAAAACAACCTTTTCTGTAATTGGCTCAAACAAACTAGCCGGTTGTCCAATACCGTGCTTGATTCTATCCCATTGTGCATCAGTTAAGGCTACGTGTGGATATTGGTCAACAGCTGTCGACAGAGGCATCAACCAGTCACCTAAAGTACCTTCTTCTCCCATACGTTGTGCAATATCTTCTAAATGACGGGCTTGTTTAATATCATATCCTCCGGCACTGATCCTTGTTAATTGGCTCATCACTGAAGGCACTTGTAATTGCCTACCTAGGTCGACAGCTAGCGTTCTGATATAAGTACCTTTAGATACCTTGGCTAAAAATGAAAACGTCTGAGTTCCTTTTTTTTCATCAAAAACTGGGTCTGAAGTCATTTCAAATTCATAGATTGTTGCTTCACGCTTTGGACGTTCAACGGTTTCACCCGCCCGTGCATAATCATATAAACGGCGTCCATTCACTTTCACAGCAGAATACATTGGTGGGACTTGCGTGATGTGCCCAGTTAATTCACGCATTCCCGCAAGTATTTTATCAGAAGAAAATGGCATTGTGAGTTGCTGTGTCTCAACAACTTCACCATCCATATCCTCAGTAGTTGTTGCAATACCAAATGTAATTTCACCGGTGTACGTTTTCCCGGTTTCTTGTAAAAACTCGATTGTTTTTGTCGCCTTACCCAGTGCGATTGGCAAAACGCCATCGACACTGGGATCGAGGGTTCCAGCGTGGCCAATTTTTTTCATACTTAAAATACGCCGTAGTTTAGAAACAACATCATGTGAAGTCATCCCTGCTTCTTTATAAATTGGTAAAATTCCGTCCATATTTCCGCCCCTCTATTGTGGATTAATTATATGTATATAAAAAGGGGTTTCGTACCAAAAATTTACTGGTAAAAAACGCCCTTTCATTAGTTATTCTCATACGTATTAATTATAAGTATGATTAGTCTTGGTGTAATTGACGAATCAAATCATCAATTTTATTACCATACTGAATAGATTCATCTTTAACGAACTTTAGCTCTGGTGTTTTATAAACACGTAAACGAGACCCTAATTCTTTACGAATTAAGCCAGTCGCCGCATCAAGGCCTTCCGCAGCTTTTTTGTTAACCGAAGCTAGTTCTGATAACACACTGTAAAAGACCTTCGCTTGTTGTAAGTCACCTGTCACTTCTACACCAGTAACAGTAACTCCCTCAATACGTGGATCACGAATTCGCTTTAATAATAAATCATTAACTTCGCGCTGAATTTCTTGTTCTAAGCGACCAACTCGAAAATTTTGTTGTGCCATATTAATTTCCTCCCATCAATATGCATTGTGAAATTAATTAGCGTGGAATTTCAACCATTTCGTACGCTTCAATCATATCACCAACTTTTTCATCATTGTACTTTTCAATCGTTAGACCAAAGTCATAGCCATTCTT
Organism: Weissella fangxianensis; assembly: GCF_024718545.1. Taxonomy (GTDB): domain Bacteria; phylum Bacillota; class Bacilli; order Lactobacillales; family Lactobacillaceae; genus Weissella; species Weissella fangxianensis. The sequence goes on along the minus strand of NZ_JAMXDB010000025.1, from coordinate 13,255 downwards.
GACTTCCTTAACATCGTCCTTGTAACGACGTAATGAACCAATCTTACCATCAAAAATAACAATTCCGTCACGAATCAAACGAACTGATGCATTGCGAGTAATCTTCCCAGACATCACCATACCACCAACAATTGTACCGACCTTTGATACCTTGAACAATTCACGGACTTCGGCAGTACCGACAACTTTTTCTTCAAATTCAGGATCTAGTTGTCCCTTCATTGCAGCTTCAATTTCGTCAATGGCATTGTAAATGACACTGTGCAAACGAATCTCAACCTTATCTGTATCAGCTTGTTGCTTTGCTTGTGGTGTTGGACGCACGTTGAATCCAACGATAATCGCACCAGATGCTTCTGCAAGTGTAACATCTGATTCATTAATAGCTCCAACGGCAGTGTGAATAATGTCGACCTTAACACCTTCCACATCAATTTTACGGAATGAACCAGCTAACGCTTCTACTGAACCTTGAACATCAGCCTTAATAATAACTGGAACAGACTTCATTTGCTTCTCAGCCATCTTATTAAACAAATCAGACACAGAAACAATATTATTACGATTACGTTCTGCAATCACGGCACGTTTAGCACGTTCCTCACCAGCTGCACGCGCGGTCTTTTCATCTTCAAAGACAACAAAGCGGTCCCCAGCTGATGGCACGTCATTTAATCCTGTAATTTCCACAGGAGTAGATGGCAAAGCTGACTTAACACGACGTCCACGATCATTAGTCATTGTTCGAACGCGTCCATAAGTGTTACCAACAACAATTGGATCACCAACATGCATTGTTCCTTGTTGTACCAATACGGTTGCAACCGTTCCACGTCCTTTATCAAGACGAGCTTCAACAACAGAACCAGCTGCACGTTTGTTAGGATTTGCCTTCAATTCCAAAACGTCGGCTGTCAAAAGAATCATTTCTAGTAATTCATCAATATTTTGTCCAAACTTGGCTGAAATATTAACAAAGATGGTATCTCCACCATACTCTTCAGGAACCAACTCATATTGCATCAATTGGTTGATAACATTTTCTGGTTGTGCACCAGGCTTATCAATCTTATTAACAGCAACAATAATTGGTGTTCCGGCGGCCTTAGCGTGGTTAATGGCTTCAACCGTTTGTGGCATCACACCATCATCAGCAGCGACTACCAAAACAGTAATGTCGGTAATATCTGCTCCACGTGCACGCATTGCAGTAAAGGCTGCGTGACCTGGTGTATCCAAGAATGTCACAACACGATCATTTAACTTGGCTTGGTAAGCACCAATATGTTGCGTAATACCACCAGCTTCACCTTCTGTAACGTGTGAATTACGTAGGTAATCTAGCAAAGTTGTTTTACCATGATCAACGTGACCCATGATTGTCACAACTGGTGCATGAGGCTCCATATCTTCGCTGTCTTCTTCTTCAACTTCGAAGAACTTATCCAAGTCAGCAATATCTACTTCAACCTTTTGTTCGACATCAATACCATAATCAGCCGCTAATAATTCAATCGTATCAGCATCCAATGACTGGTTTTGATTAACCATGACACCTAACATAAATAATTTCTTGATAATTTCAGTCGCATCACGATGAATTAATTTAGCAATATCTTGCACGTTCATTCCAACTGAATAAACTAGCTTTTCTGGTAATGGTTGATCCTTACGTACTGTTGGTGCTGGACGGTGCTCGTTGTTATTACGATTACGTCCTTGATTTTTCTTACCACGCCGATTATTACGATTGTTGCGGTTGTTCCCGTTATTATTGTTGAAACGACGGTTTTTATTTTGTGAATTACGGTTATTATTACGTCCACCATTACTATCGTTAGCACTATTTTGTTGTGGCTTTTGCTTGTTATGCTGTGGACGAGAAGCTTTATTATCTACTTGTTTTTCGTTTTTATTATGGTTTGCACCCTTTTTTGGTGCCTTGTTTTCAGTTGCCTTGGCCTTTGCTGAGTTATTATTCTTTTTAACAGCATTAGTCAATGTCTTAACTGCTTTATCATCTAGTGTAGACATGTGGTTTTTAACTGACATGTTCGCTTTATTTGCAATTGACACTAAATCCTTTGATGAAACATTTAAGTCCTTTGCCAACTCATAAATTCGCTTGGTCATATAACTTCCTCCTAATTATCTAAGTATTCTCGCATTTTTTTAGCAAATCCTTGATCAGCTATGCCAATCACCGTTCGTGCTAATCCAGTTGCATCTGCCAATTCTTGACGAGTTAATGTTGTTGAGAATGCAACGCCGTAACTCGTTGTTTTATCCGTAAATTTCTTTTTACTTGTTTGACCACCATCTGATGCAAAAAAAACTAAACTTACTTTGCCAGAACGAATTGCATTCAAAACTAATGCTTCACCAGTAACTAATTTGCCTGCACGCCTAGCAAGGCCTAATAAGTTTAATAATTTTTGCTTACTTTGCATCGCCAAAAAGCTCCTTACGTGCTGCTTGATGATCAACATATGCAATCAAATCATCATAAAACTGTTCTTCAAGCTTGGTCTCAAATACTTTATCAAAAATACGCTTTTTCTTAGCGGTCTCTGCCACTTCGACAGATAGAGAGATGTACGCACCACGTCCATTTGCTCGATTGGATGGATCTAAGATGACATCGCCTTCAGGTGTCCGTACGATACGCACAAGTTCCTTTTTAGGTACCATTTCACCAGTAACAATATCTTTACGCATTGGAATTTTACGTGGCTTCATATGCGTTACCTCCTATTCTTCTGAATTATCGTCTAATTCAATGTCTTCATCATCATTTCCATCAGTAACAGTCTCTGCTGATTGATTTTCCATTTCAGCAATTGCTTCTTCGCGTGCTGACTCTGGTTTAATATCAATTTTGAATCCAGTTAATCGAGCTGCTAAACGGGCATTTTGTCCGCGCTTACCAATAGCTAATGATAATTGATAATCCGGAACCAAAACTGTTGCTGCACGTTCGTTATTTGGATCAAAAATAACTTCAACGACTTCTGCTGGGTTCAATGAATTTTTAATAAACTCAGCTGCATCTTCTGTCCATTCAACAATATCCATGTTTTCACCAGATAATTCAGTAACAACAGACTGCACACGAGCACCACGTTGTCCAACCATCGTTCCAACTGCGTCTAGGTTTTCATTATGAGAATAAACAGCAATTTTTGATCGGTCGCCCGCTTCACGAGCAATTGACTTAATCTCTACAGTGCCATCGAAAACCTCAGGAACTTCTGCTTCAAATAGTCGCTTAACAAGGTCTGGATGTGTACGAGAAACAAAGACTTGTGGACCCTTTTGCTCATTTTGTACTTGTGAAACCAATACCTTGATTTTATCACCCATTTGGTAACTTTCACTAGGCATTTGATCATTTGGTTTCATTGCTGCCATTTGATTACCAGGCAAAATGATGTACAAGTATCGTGAGTCTTCACGCTCTACTTCTCCAGTAATGATTTCATCTTCATATCCAACAAAGTTATCATATACAACCCCACGCTCAGCTTCGCGTACTTTTTGCATAATAATTTGTTTTGCAGTCTGAGCAGCTAGTCGGCCAAAATCTTTTGGTGTGACTTCAAAACGAATTTCATCACCAACTTCATAGGCTTTATTTAATTCTAGCGCTTCTTCTAAACTAATTTCTTCATATGGTTCTTCAATTTCAGCTACAACTGTCTTAACGGCAAACACCTTAATGCTACCTTTTTTCTTATCGAATTGTACTTCGACATTTTCAGACTCGTCATAATTCTTTTCATATGCCTTCTTCAAGGCTTCCTCAAGTGCTTCAATTAAAACTTCGGCTTTGATACCTTTTTCTTCTTCAAGTGCATCAAGAGCTGATACTAATTCCTTACTCATTTTTGTTTCTCCGTATTTTTAAAAATCATTCGACTGTCGTGCTTGTGCAACTGCGCGACGTGGAATAGTCAATTCATTATCAGACTCATCAGTGATGATTAAACTTTCTGGTGTAAAATCACTCAATTCACCTAAAAACTCTTTACGACCATCAATCTTCTGATAGGTCGATATATGAACTAGCTTATGGTGAGCCCATTCATAATCTTCTTCACTAGTCAAAATACGATCCTGGCTAATAGATAAATGAGCTTGTTGAATGTTGTCTAAAGCAACCTCAATTAATTGATGTTTTGCTTTTATCAGTACGTCCATTGTCAATGTATCATCCACAAATGAAACTAACTGACCAGTGAATTTCTCAAATCCTGCAATTGGATTATTCAAATCCACCTCAATAAATCTACCAACTGCCCACTTAAAGTTTGCTGGCTGCTGTAATTTTCTGTCAGCACCTGGAGATGAAACATCAAGAAGATAAGCCTGTGGGAATGGATCTGGAGTAATCTTATCTAGTTCGTTACCAATCAACTCGGTTAACATTACTAAATCATCCATATTAATTTCTCCGTCAACACGGTCTACAAGTACACGAAGAACAAAATCGCTGTCCTGCTTTTCATACAAAACATCCCAAAGATCAAAACCCTTTGTAGCCAATACGGGTTTTAAAATTTCTTGTACATTCTCTGTAACTTTTACCATTCTAACCCTCCCTTCACGCAACAATATTCGCTCGATTTAATAAACTCCTTAAAAAAATGAGCGGCCGAGAGAGAATCCGGCCACTCAATTAAGAGCATATTCATTAACAAACCTAATAGTAACATGAATCTATGTTATAGGCAAGTAACTGTACATCCTACTTTAATGCATCATAAAGTGATCAATAAATATTTTAGCAACATTGAAATAAATAATAACGGATGTTAAATCGGACAACGTTGAAATAAATGGTCCTGATGCAACCGCAGGGTCGACACCAATCTTATCCATAATCAACGGAATGAAGGCACCAGCTACATTAGCGACTAAAATCGCAGCTCCCATTGCCAAACCAACAGCGATGCCCAACAACAAGTTGTTTTTCCAAACCAAGATAACCAAGAAAATGGTTACTCCGGCAAGCACACCAATCAAAACACCAATTAAAATCTCAAATAGTAGCGATTTCAAGGTCGACTGTTTTTCTTGCAAAGCAATTCGTCGCACCGCAACGGCTAATGACTGAGTACCTGCATTTCCAGCAGTACCTGTTATCAATGAAATAAACACAGCTAGTACTGATGTCTCTGCAACCAAATAATTATACCCATCGATGACAGAAGCTGTTCCCATCCCCAAAAAAATCAAGCCTATCAACCAAGGCAACCGTTTCACTGCAGATTTAATCGGATTATCTTCTATATTAACGACGTCAACACCGGCAAGTCGTGAATAATCTTCGGCTGCCTCTTCATCAATAACGTCAACAATATCATCAACAGTGATCATTCCAATCATTTTTTCCTTAACGACTACTGGAATAGTAACAAAATTATAATCTGCCATAATTTTGGCGACCTCTTCCTGATCATCAGCAGGACTAACGGTAATTAGATTTGTATCCATCACTTCAGAAATCATCGCTGCATCTGGCCATACAATTAACGATTTTAGCGAGATTACACCAACCAATACACTATCATCATCAAGGATATAGATGTAGTTGATTTGCTCTGCCTCTTGAGCAACCTTCTTTACCTCTACCATGGCTTGACCAATGGTTAGCCGTTGATTGATAGCGATAAATTCTGTACTCATCAAAGAGCCAGCTGTATCATCTTCATACTTCAAAAGGCGCTTAATTTCTTCAGCACTTTCTTTAGGCATTAACGATAGATACATCGCTAGTTGTTTCGTATCCAGGTCTGACATCAAATCAACAGCATTATCGGTGTACATCTCAGCTAACATTTCTGCTGCATAATGTGGTGACATTTCAGATAATAGGTCATTAAAATCAACATCTTCAGGATCTATCTCATCAAAAATATCTGCTAACTCAACTGGCTTCAGCCAATCAATAATTTGCCGTCTTAACTGCGTTGTCAATGAAACGTAAAAAATTGCCTGGTCAAATGTATGCAATTCATCGAAACTATCTAAAAAGGCATCTTTGTCATTATTTTCAATATAATGGACTAAATAACGGGCTTGTTCTGATAATTCATCACGCATGTCTTCCGTTAATTCTTGTAAAGTTTCCTCCATCGTTCACCACGTTCTAAAACTTACTTACCACGTCCGCTGTGGCATTTTCGGTCAAAATTTTCTTTAAATCTTCAGGTAACGGACTCTGTATATGTCTTTGTATTTCACTAAATGGATCATAAAATTCTAGCCAATAAGCGTGTAATGCTTGACGACCGATTCCTCGGTCCATTGGACCACCATATATTTCATCACCAATTAATGGGTGACCAATATATTTAAAATGCACCCGAATTTGGTGAGTCCGCCCAGTATGTAATTGAACTTTAACTAATGTTTGATTAGGCATACGATTAATTACCCAATATTCCGTTTGTGATGGCCGACCATCTGGACGAACTTCACGTCTAATAAAATCATCATCCATTCGTCCTATTGGTGCATCAATAAAACCATGATTGTCTGGAACACTCCCGTCAACAATCGCATAATAACGCTTATCAACTGTATGTGTCTGTAATTGCTTATCCAATAGACCGTGAGCAAAACGATGCTTTGCTAATAATGCAACACCAGACGTAAATCTATCTAATCGCGTCACAACATGAGGGACAAGGTCCTCTGCACCTTCAGACATTAAGTATCCTTTGACACGATTAACCATAGTGGTCTCTCGATCGGCTTTACCTGGTACAGAGGTTAGACCTGCTTCTTTATCAACAACTAACCAATTTTCATCTTCGTATAAAACTGAAATAGGTAAATTAGAAACTGCGACAACTGCATTTGACTGTTCGGCAGGCATCTTTACCTCAACCAAATCACCCGGTGCAACTTCGTCGATAGTTCTAACCGGCTTATGATTAAGCAAAACTTGCCCCCCGCCACGCTTAATAATCGCAAACATACGGTGTGACACACCTCGTTGTGCTAAAAATGCTTTTATTCGTAGTGTACTGTCACCTTGATTTTCCCAACTAAAATGAGCCACTTACCTTACCTCCGTTCCAATAAAGCTGCTTTGCACACGATGCCAAAAGTGCATATGACGATATTCAGCAAATTGAATTTTTTGATCAGCAACCTGAAAAGAAATCCAATCTATATTGGAAGATATTTTATTTAAATGGTCGTAACTAAAAGTAACTGCTGAACCATCATTTTCTAACTGCACTTTCACAACCTCATGATTACCAATAATCAATGGTGATCCTAGTGTTCGAAAAACACGACTATTAATTGAAGCTATTTCAGCCAGTTGAATAGCCTGTAGACTAGGATGCATAACCGCACCACCAATTGCTTTGTTATATGCAGTTGATCCGGTTGGTGTCGATGCCGTCAAACCATCTCCTCGGAAGCGTTCAAACAATTCATTTTGGATATAAACATCCGCAACCAGTGTACCAAGCGGACGTTTAATTGCCGCCTCATTCAAAGCTAGCACGTTTTCTTCATGTCCATCAGTATAATGAATTTTAGCATGCAAAAGCGGATATTTAACTGTCTTAGGAGTTGTCTCTTGATTGACTAAACTTTCCACTAATTCATCTAACTCAAAATATTGCCAATCGGCATAAAAGCCAAGGTGCCCAGTGTGCACACCGACAAAACGGATTATATCCAATTGATCAGTGTAATGATGAAAAGCACCTAGTAATGTCCCATCGCCACCAACTGTGATGACCACTTCAGGCTTCTCATTGTCAAATATGACACGCCCTTCACTTCGAGCAATTAGTTTTTCTTTTAGTAAGGAAACTACCGCTCTAGAATGTGGTACGTTATTACTATATACAGCGATTTTCATTTAGCAGCCTTTCTTTTTTCTATACATTATTATTTGTTGAATTTTCTGATAAACCATTATGGAGTTCGGAAAATAATTCATCTACTTTAATGCTTAGTGCCGCAGCATCCTTCAGCTTTTCTTGCATTTCTTCACTATATTCACCATCGTACTTATAGTTAATTGCATGTTCAATAGTTGCCCATACGTTCATTTGCATCGTTCGAACTTGAATTTCTGCTAATACCTTTTTTTCACCAGTAATTAACTGTACTGGATACTCGATAACAATATGATATGACCGATATCCGGATGGCTTTTCATTTGTCACATAATCTCGCTCTTCCAAAATTACCATGTCTTTTCGTTTACGTAACATATCCACGACACGATAAATATCCTCAGTAAACTGTGTCATGATCCGAACGCCCGCCAAATCTTCCATATCCTGCTCGATTCGGTCCATACTAATATGGCGTCGCACAAGTTTTTCCTCAATGGCGGGGATAGTTTTCACACGTCCTGTCACAAATTCAACTGGTGTTTGTACCCCTTGTAATTCAAATTCTTGGCGCATGCCACGCAATTTAACCTTCAATTCGTCAACTGTTTGAACATAAGGTTGTAGTAGTTTTTCCCACTCATCTTGTGTCATTTTAGTTCCCCCAAAAATTTCATTAGTATCCCTGTTATTTGTTTTTCGTTACTAACAATCAAACCAACCTGATGTAGCCACTACCATAGAATACAGTGATCGATGACGTAAGCAAAATATTATCGTATTCGTTGTGAACATTATATAATCAAATCAGCTTGATATAACAAATAACACAATGCCTTAATTTTACAATTACTAAAGACTTCTTACCAGTATTATTTAATAAATAATCCGCATTTGAAAACTCAATTTATGCATTTTTTCACTAAAAGGGTTATTCTTAGTTCTGTTATAAAAAAGAAAATCTTATAGACACACTAGCAATGATAGCGTACTATTAACGGGTATGCATAAAAACGTTTTTTGGAGGTTGTCGCTTGTTATGTTAGAAGTGTACCACTTCGTCACACCACTCTCGGCTGAAAGTATCACATCAGAGAAGCTGATTATGAGTTATTATGAAGAAATGAAACAATTCGTTTCCTATAAAATGATTCCAATCGTCACCATGCAATCAGTACGAGATACGTATCACGAATTAAAGAACAGTTCCGCAAAAACTAATTACGCAACTGTTGCAAATAATTTATCACAATTAATATTAGATACAAAAGCTATCCAATCGCAAGGACGGAAAGCTGCACGATCTTTTTATTTAAAAATGCAAGAACATCTATTGGCTAATCAATCCTACTCTGAAAAATTAGTTCTATCAACGATTGCAGAATTAAATTTAGACGAAACACTTTTTTTGGAAGATTGTCATACATCAGCTACTTTGACTGCATTAAGAAATGATCAAAATATTGCTGCAAATATGGGGATCAATACTTATCCAACAATGGTTGTCTATGATTCAGCTGACAACAAGTATGCTCTTCAAACCACAGATTTTTCAACACAAGGTCTGGCAAATATCTTTAGTTCATCTGTCATCCAAAGTACAAACAATGCCGATCTTCACTTAGTTAGTTATGAAGAAGGTAGTAATTAGGATGCCAAAAGACTAATACTTAAAAACACATAAAAAAATCACGATAAAACAGTTTTAGTTAGCCTGTTTTATCGTGATTTTTTTATTACTGATTTATTTCTGTAGGATGTCTACTTACTTCAAGCATATTTTTTACATTACCGATCAAATTCAAACTTTAACCCTGGTACAGGTTGTAAATCACGTGTATAAAATTGCACGATAAATTTTTCTGGTTGAACGGTCAGAATTGCGTATGTCCCTTTGAGATAAGCGTAGGGACCCTTAGGTAATGAAATTGAGCCAGGATTAATAAATAGCTTTCCATCAATCTTTTCAGCACCTAGCATATGTGTATGGCCCGACGTCACAACCTCGACATCTTTATTTGATACAACTTCTCTTAATTGATTGAGCGATAGTTCAGTATGCACTAGATGACCATGCGTTTGATAAATTTTAATAAACTCGTCTTCATAGTCACGATCATCTGGAAACATTGAATCATCATCCATATTTCCAATTACTGGAAGTAACGTATCAAATAATTCATCTGAACGTTGTAACTCAGAATCACCATTATAAAACATTGCCCGTACGTGTCCCTTATAATGAGCAATAATATCAGCTAAAATTTGTCGATCACCATGTGTATCAGATACAATTAAATAATCCATAATTAATCCTCCCACCAATCTTTAAATAGCGTCATAAATTTTCTCAAAGCATTTCCTCTATGTGAAATGTTATTTTTCTCTGTGGCCGTCAGCTCAGCAAAGCTTTTGTGCAAAGGCTCATAATAGAACAATGGATCGTAACCAAACCCGTCTGTTCCCTGTCCTTCGAATAAAATACTTCCTGTAACTGCACCATCAGCTTCAATTTTTTCTCCTGTTGGTTTCAAACCAACAATTACCGTATGAAATGTCGCTGTTCGATTTTCCTTATCAACATTAGCTAATTCAGTCAATAATTTTTTATTATTAGCCAAATCATCATGATCACCTGCATAACGCGCAGAGTGAACACCAGGTGCCCCATTCAAGGCGTCAACACTTAAACCGGAATCATCTGCAACGACTGGCAGCTGATAAGCTGCCGCAATAGTTTGTGCTTTAATAGTTGCATTATCAGAGAACGTCAATCCATTCTCATTAATTTCAGGCACATTATCTAAATCATTTAATGAAATAACTTCTACACCAAATGGTGATAAAAATTCACGAAATTCATGTATTTTACCATTATTCTTTGATGCAAAAATTAATTTAGTCATCTTTTTATTCCTCCAAGGATTTATTTAATCTACAGTTATTAACTTACCATCCAAAATATCTACATGTTGTACGCTCAAACTAGAAATTTGTAACCAATTTTTAGCAAGCTGATCAAAAGTTTCAGGATCACCGGTTGTAAAATACTTATCCACATTTCTTATCTGTCTATTATTATTTTCATGTTTAATAGAAAAATTATCAAGGGTTTGCTCTACAACATTAACAGCAGATGCTCCTGCATCGACTAACTTGACTTGCTCTCCCACCGCTTCTTGAATAAATTTTGCAAGTAAAGGAAAATGAGTACATCCCAAAACTAATGTATCAACATCACTATTGTTAATTGGTGATAGAATATTTGTCACCAATCGCTGGACGGTTGCATCATCTTTTACAGGTTGCTCAGCAATTTTCACTAAGGTTGGGGCAGCCAATTGTAAGACATGAAAATTATGATTGGTTTTCTTAAGACCGTTATAGTAGGCTAACGAATTTACGGTTCCCTGCGTAGCAATAACACCAATATTATTTACATTTGTTGCTTGACTAGCAGCGTCTATTCCTGGTTGGATAACACCGACCACTGGAATTGGTAATTGTTTTGTTAAATCGTCTAAAGCAGCTGCAGTAGCGGTATTACAAGCGATAACTAATAATTTAATGTCTTGCTCCATTAAAAAATCTACTAATTGCCAAGTAAACTTTTTAACTTCTTCTGGCGTTCTAGGACCATAAGGCATCCGTGCCGTATCACCAATATAGTAAACTTGCTCATTTGGCAATTGTTTTAGAGCCTGCTTAACGACGGATAAACCTCCAATACCTGAATCTAAATATCCGATTGCACGATTATCCATATTTTTTCACTTCTTTCAACATATTATCATAAATTATATGATGTTATTTTACTTTAATATCATCTATTTACTTTTTATCACATAAGTCACTAACGCAGATGGGGTGTCAAAAATTACATCTGCCTGATTGTTAAAGGCAGTGCGATCACGAACACCCCAAGCTGCCATACCAAATTTAATACCTGCATTATGGGCAGCCTGCATATCATGAACAGAATCTCCAATATACATCGACGTCGCTCCATCAGCATCTAAATTTTCTAATGACTTTAAAATAGGGTCAGCTGCTGGTTTCATATTAGGCGTTTGACCTGCAAACACAAAATCATCAAAATACTTCACGAAATCAAAATCACTACTATGGTTAGCAAACTCCTCCGGCGTATTTGAAGTAACAATACCAAGTTGTTTACTGTTTAAATTAAGTTGTGCTAACATTTCCGTGATACCATCAAACAAATTGACCTCGTGCCAAAAATCATGATAGTGACTTTGCCAAGCTAGTTGCATTTCTTCAGGATTTTCTACACCTAGTTTAATTAAGCCGTCTAATGATGGTAATCCAAAAATCTTATATACCTCTTCATACGATTTTTCGATTCCTCTATCACGGAAAGTTTGAATAAGAGACTGCATATACATACTCTCTGTACTTAACAACGTACCATCAACATCAAAAATAACCGTCTTCATAGTTTTCCCCTAAAAATATTTATACTGTCTAGTATATAACACTCATAAGGTTCATGCATCAACCTAAATAAAACATTGCAGATCATTTGAAAAATTTATTAAAAACAACAAGCTTACATAAAAAAATAATCCCCAACAAACACTAATTAAAAGCATTCATTGGAGATTATTATGGAAGCGGACGACGGGAATCGAACCCGCATTCCCAGCTTGGAAGGCTGGAGCACTAGCCGTTGTACTACATCCGCATTGTGCTAATCGCGGCGGGGGGAATCGAACCCTCGACCTCCCGGGTATGAACCGGACGCTCTAGCCAGCTGAGCTACACCGCGAATAAATATCGGGACGACAGGATTCGAACCTGCGACCCCCTGGTCCCAAACCAGGTGCTCTACCAAACTGAGCTACGTCCCGAAATAACAATAAATATTAAACTGTTAAATGCACCTAGAAGGATTCGAACCTTCAACCTTCTGATTCGTAGTCAGACACTCTATCCAGTTGCGCTATAGGTGCAATAAATTCATATGGGTCGTCTGGGGCTCGAACCCAGGACCCATGGATTAAAAGTCCACTGCTCTACCAACTGAGCTAACGACCCAATGGACGTTACAGGGATCGAACCTGTGACCCCCTGCTTGTAAGGCAGGTGCTCTCCCAGCTGAGCTAAACGTCCATTAATGCATCGCGATGTCCTATCCTCGCAGGAGGCGATCCTCCAACTACTTTTGGCGCTACTGAGCTTAACTACTGTGTTCGGTATGGGAACAGGTGTGACCTCAGTGCCATCATCACGACACGTTTTTTATTGAGTGAACTTAGTTCCCTCAAAACTGAATCATAATCGCTACTTTTTATTGCCTTACACCACTTGCTACTTGGTTAAGTCCTCGAACCATTAGTACTAGTCCGCTCCATGTGTCACCACAC
>NZ_JAMXDB010000024.1 GCF_024718545.1 Weissella fangxianensis | reverse complement strand
TCCGTATTTTATAAGGCGGAATACCTTGTAGATACATTGTGACAGCTTCAATTTGTACTTCTTTTGAAAACATAGTAAAACCCCGTAAGTTTTGGAAATTACTCCAACTTACGGGGTTCAGTTCAGAACCGGGGTGGAAAAAAATGAATTTAAACCGACTGCGATTGAAAGGTTAAAGAGTAAGAGCTATGAGCATCCCACAGATTATTTTGGTGTGACGGTTGATCGATTATATGATCACTGACGCGAGATTCTAAATGCAAACAATTGTTCATGACTAGAGGATAACCTTCTAATAGGGTTCATTTTTAAATAACCCCTTACAGATATATTAAAACAGCTCCATTATCAAATTGCTAGATAATGGGACTGTTTTTATTAACGATATAATGAGCCTTAAAACGCAGGAATAGATTGAACGGTTAAGCGTTAATGAGTAGCTTGGACTATCTCGGAAAGTATGCTTGTTGATGCGTTTATAGAGCCATTTTCAACGCGTACAATTGTGGATTAAACTAGCAAATTCACGTTGGTTCAACACCAGAGTTTCACACAGGTCATCTACTTTCACTGTCACTTCTAATTTCATTTTTTTAGTATAAGAGCATTAAAAACTTTGAAAATATCCTGTATTAATTTTTGTAAGCATTATTAAACTATATTATCTAATAAGTGATATAACTAGAATATTTTAAAAGCAAAAAGGAGAATAGAAAATGGGAATTATTTGGACCTTAATAGTCGGTGCAATAATTGGAGCAGTAGTCGGAGTGCTTACTAGTCGAGGTGCTGCTATGGGTTGGATTAGCAATATACTTGCTGGATTAATTGGCTCATGGTTAGGCGAAAGTTTGTTAGGTAACTGGGGGCCTAGTCTTGCTGGCATGGCATTAGTGCCTTCTATCATAGGAGCAGTTATTCTAGTGAATATTGTTTCTTGGATCACAACTCGAATCAAACATTGAAATAAAAGGGGAATTTTGATCATAGCAAAATAAAAAGGATGATCCTAAATCTAATGATGAAGAAAATATTTTTGATCACCTCAATCAATACATTTTGAAAACAATGAAGATGGTGAGATTGAAAAACAAAAGAGTCAAGAGGCTTACCGGAAAAATCCTAATCTCGTGTTAGTGGCACGTGATGCTCAAAGTTTTCATCGTATGCAATCAACGTTTGATAACCCAGTCATTTTTACACCTGACATGGTTTTATATATGAAACCTGTTAACTGGAATTTCAATCGAAATGGGGCTTTATTCGTTTTACGGCATGATTCAGAAAAAGTTGTTAAAAAAAGTACGATTGACAATACGATTGACAATATAAAAGATATTTTAGGAAATGAACGCCCTATAAAAAGAGTTGATACCGTTCTAGACGAACCACAAAAGATAACACCTATTACTCGGGAGGCATTATTTGATTCAGAACTAGAACTATTCTCGCACCAAGAAATAATTATTACAGATCGCTGGCATGCAATGGTATTTTCCGTTCTAACAGGAACACCTTGCTTATTATTTGGAAATAGTTATGGAAAAGGAAAGCACGCTTACCTTGATTGGCTAGAGCATATCAACTGGGTTAGTTATACCGATAAGGAAGATAACGAGAGGATTAAACAACAAATAAACGCGGTCATGGAAGTCAAAACTCATGCTTATGATCTTATCCCTGATTTTAAATAGTTACATGATTTAATTGCACATAATCGGTAGGAAAAAGTCAACTTTTTGATAACATTTGTTGCATGAAAATCCTCCTCAAGTGTATGGATAAGACCTATACCATTTTTCGATACTACTTTAGATTAATTCTAAATTATGTTTATGGCAACTCTAAAAAGTGTTAAAATTCTTGTCAGAGGGGGAAATCACGATGAAAACCTATATGAACTATTTCTTTGATGAGCCAGCGTTTGATCTCCACGATGGCGGCTACGTGCCGCTTGAGGTCAGTGATGCGCCTGAGAAGCCCTTAAATGTGCCGCCGTTGTTGAAACCGGATAAAGAGACGGCGACCGACGTTTATTACACGGTGACAGCAGAGGCTGGGGAAACGCAACTGTTACCTGGGGCGAAGACCAAGACGTGGGGCTATAATACCAGTCTGTTAGGTCAGACGATTGTGTATCGCCGTGGTCAACATACGCATGTGACACTGAAAAACACCCTGCCTGAGTTGACCACTTTTCATTGGCATGGGGCTAATGTCAGTGGCCCTTATGTTGATGGCGGATGCCATGCGCCGGTTTATCCGGGTGAAAGTAAGCATATCGACTTCACATTGGAACAACCGGCGACGACTTTGTGGCTGCACGCGCATCCGTGCCCATCCACAGCCGAGCAGGTCTGGCATGGTTTGGCTGCCATGGTGATTGTCAAAGACGACCATGAAGTCAGCCTGCCATTGCCAAGGAACTATGGCGTTGACGATATTCCGGTCATTTTGCAAGACCGGCGTTTTCATGAGAACAACCAGTGGGACTACCGGGCTGATTATGATCCTGACGGTGTTGCTGGGCCAACTGCAATGATTAACGGTACAATCAATCCCTATTTTGATGTCACCACGCAAAAGGTCCGGTTGCGTTTTCTGGATGGTTCTAATCGCCGTGAATGGCGGTTGCATTTTTCCGATGACCTACCATTTACGCAAATTGGCGGGGATGGCTCACTGTTACCGGAGCCGGTCAAATTTACCCATTTGATGCTGACTTGTGCTGAGCGTGCCGAAGTGATTGTTGATTTTGGCCAATACCATGAAGGCGACGAGGTCACCTTATATACGGATGATGTGCCATTGCTAAAGTTCCGCATTCATGCGTTCAAACCGGATCAGACTACCTTGCCTGATAAGTTGTTCGATGTGAAGGCACCAGTGGTTGACCCGGCTTTGCCAGTTCGCCACGTTGTGATGCAGGGGATGGACGAAGGTGTTGCGATTGATGGAAAAAAGTTTGCCATGCAGCGGATTGATGCCACGCAACCAATTGGCAAATCCCAGTACTGGGATGTTACCAATAGCAATGATGCGCCTGGAATGGTTCATCCATTCCATGTGCATGGAACCCAATTCTTAGTCTTGTCGCGGAATGGGCATGCGCCGTATCCAAATGAACATGGTTTCAAAGATACCGTTGGCGTGAATCCTGGTGAAACGGTTCGGCTGCTGGTTCGCTTTGATTTGCCAGGGGTTTATATGTATCACTGCCATATCATTGAGCACGAAGATGGCGGAATGATGGCACAGATTGAAACATTCGATCCAGCCAAGCCAAAGCAAGAATATAAATTGATGGATATGGATACGTTAATGATGGCCTTGGCTAAAGAACGTGGCGTCAAACCATCTGAGATTTGGATGGGCGGTATGCAGTCTTATGAAAAAATGGGAATGAAAATGTAAACGTCCCACAATACTAATATAGAAAAAGATGGTTTTAATATGCACTCTCCAACGATCAAACATCGCGGGGCTTTTGTCGCCACGTTACTGACAGGCACCTTTTCGATGTCAATTTCTCAGTCTTCTTTAAGCACCGCTTATCCTGCTTTTATGAAAGCTTTTGGTTTAGGAGCGGATACAGTTGCTTGGCTGACAACCGGCTTTATGTTGGTGATGACCTTGATGATTCCGGTTAGCCCATGGCTGTTGCATAATGTTACTTTCCAACGGCTTTTCCAAGCGATTGAACTCATTTTTGCCATTGGGACAGGCTTATGTATCTGGGCACCGAGTTTTACCGTGCTCATGATTGGCCGGTTGCTTGAAGCGATTGCGGTCGGGATTATTTTCCCGAGTTTCCAGACCGTGTTGCTGACGATTACGCCGCATAGGGAGCGTGGTCGGGTGATGGGCACGGCGGGATTGGTCATGGGCTCAGCCTTGGCAGTCGGTCCGATTATTTCCGGTGTTTTGCTGACATGGTTCCCTTGGCAGACTTTATTCTTGTTCTTCTTGGTCGTTTCGCTGCTTGTGCTGGCCGTTTCAACGGTGACCATTGCGTCTGTCATGCCATTGCAACCGACGCAACTGGACTGGGTGTCCTTCCTTTTATCCGCAAGTTTTCCAATTCTACTTTATGCCTTGGGTGCTTTGTCGAAAAAAGGCTTAACTGTTGGCGTGGTTGGTTTGTTGATTTTAGGCGTTCTGGCAGCTGGTATTTTCGTTGTTCGGCAATTGAATCGCCAACCACCAATGTTGCAAATGCGAGTTTTTGCCACTGGTATGTTTACTAAAGCGATGTTTCTGACCGGAATTTCATACGTCGGTTTGATTGTCACCACTATCCTGATGCCGCTTTACTTTCAAACGCTACTTGGTTTGTCACCGTTGATTTCTGGCTTGTCCTTAGTGCCAGCTGCGGTGTTGCTGAGTATTTTGAATCCAATTAGTGGGCGCCTACTGGATCGCTTTGGACCGCGTGTCGTGGCCATGATTGGCATGTTGTTGATTACTGGCGGCTTTGGTCTGTTAGCAGTCTTTGCCCATCATTTACCGCTGATTTGGGCAATTATGTTGGCGATGGCGACTGAAGCCGGCAATGCCTTTGTGATGATGCCTTCAGTGACGGCTGGCGCGAATGCTTTGCCGAATGAGCTCGTGGCAGACGGCACTGCGGTTACAACGACGGCTCGTCAGTTATTCGGTTCTGCCGGTGTCATGTTCGCCACAGTGTTGTTGGATGGCATGCAAACCACGCTGCGAAGTCATGCTGGCGGTTTTGCTGTTACCTTCGCTGTGTTTGCTGGCGTGGGCCTGATTGGCTTGCTGTTGGCGTTGACGTTACCAAAGGAAGTCGCGAAGAAAGCGGTATAGCTGCGGATTCGTGCTTTACATCTACAAAAATGACCGCCTACCAAAAAGTAGACGGTCATTTTTGTTGCAACTAAGCATGCTTGACTGGGTACTTAGCCGCAAATGATCAGGAGAGAAGCATCGCGACTAGGAAAGGAGGGTAACACGGTTGCTTTAGTCAACAAAGACCAGTTCGATAGTTTCATCTTCCGGTTTGACGTTGACAGATAAATGACGATTAAGGTTGGCCACCAGTTTGCGTGCGAAGGCCATCTTCTCGTCGAATTCGGTCATGCGCGAAGTAATGCGAAGTAAACGGGACGCCTTGGTAATTAAAGTTTTCGCCGATATAGCCCGGATCAGTCACGTAGCGCAAGTTGTTTTCGTCGTGGCGACTGCCCGGTTTCAGGACGGTATCCAAATACTAATAGAGAATCGTTGGATCGTAGTTCAGCGGCTTATCAAGGGTCGTGGAAAGCTTGTAGTTGGTTGCTTGACCAGCGAATTGTTCGTTGATTTGGACTTGGGTAAGGCTTTGATACAATTTCAAAATGATCACTCCTCTTCTTTTCACTTTTAGTATAGCAGTTATGGTAGATTGTAAAATTAATCCGAACGCTGTTCGGACAAAAAAGATCAGCTTCCTTTAAAATGGTGTTTACCACAAACCCATCTTTTAGGAGATGGTCTTTTGTCTAGTATAACCTATTCCGAACGAATTAAAATCGAAACCTTTTGTGAACTAGGGCTGTCCAATATCCAAATGGGCGTTCGGCTGAACCGATCACCGTCAAAAATTTCTTATGAATTATCTCGATGTCAACCTTATCAGTCTGAATTAGCACAAACAGATGCCGAATACAAGCGATCACGATGTGGTCGGAAAACTAAGCTGAGCGATGAGTTAAAGCAAAAAAATTCTCACCCATTTACGTCTAAGCTGGTCACCAGGAGTGATTGCACACGAATTTAAACTAGCTACTAAATCTATTTATAATTGGCTAAATCAGGGGAGAATTGGTTTCTCCTTGAATGATCTACCTGAACATGGCGTACGCCAACGGCGTAACGTTGACCAACGATCCAAATATAATCAATCTTTGGGGCGATTAATTGAACAGCGTCCCATGATGATTAATCAACGTAATCGCATCGGCGATTTTGAACTAGATACAGTCGTTGGTCCTCGTGGGCATAGTGCTCCTATCCTAGTATTTGGTACATAAATTTCTGAACAGTTGTGCCATAATTAATAAAACAAGATAGGAGCATTCCAATGAAACGATATCAAGATGATTTTAAAGCCAGCATTGTGAAGATGCATCGTGAATAGAAAAGATCTATTCGCTCGCTTTCCGAGGAATACGGTGTTTCTCCAGCCGCAATTCATAACTGGGTTAAAGGCGCTAAATCAGTTGAGCTAGAAGACGGTACTGAAGTAACGTCCAAAGAATTCAAACAACTTCAAAAGGAAAATCAGCGATTAAAGGAGGAACTTGAAATTTTAAAAGCTGCGGCGGTGTTACTGGGAAAGCATTAGGACGAATTAATTGCTTTGTCTTCATAGAAGATCAGTTATTGCGACACCGCTTATCAATTATTCTTTCGGCACTGAAATTACCGCGCAGCACCTATTACCATTGGAAAAGATATCAACCTAGTCAACACGAACGTGTTGATAATCAGCTCAAAGAAAAAATTAAGTTGATTTGGGAAAATAATTTTAATTTATGTTTCACTATATTCCGTCGGGAGATTCTGGATTGAAGGATTACGGACCGACAGTTTAATGCTAACAGCAAACTTGTGAATGGCTCAAGTCCTGTCCATAGTCCTATTAATTGGCTCTATATTAACTTACATCTATCTCAAAAAATCTAAGGAGGAAGATTCACATGGAAGCATTACTTAATCTCTTACCACTACTATTACTACTAATTTGCCCTATCTCAATGATGTTTATGCATAAAGGGCACGGACATGCTGGGCATCATCATATGCATGGAGAAGATCATTCAAAACACACTGGTTCCGAAAATGATATAGCAAGTTTAAAAATCCAAACTGAGCAATTAAAGGAAGAAGTTGCTACTCTAAAGAACTTAGTTAAGGAGCGATGACAATGCAGTGATTATTACTTTTATTATGTCCGATAATGATGATATTTATGATGAGGGGTATGCACTCAGGATCGCATAATGAAAAAGATGACGAACAATTGAAACAGGATCTTGAAAATTTAAAAGAGCAAAATGATATCTTAAGTAGTGAACTAAGCTATTTGAAGTCAAGGTTAAAATAAGTTAAAGGAGTCGTGAGGTTCTGTTGCAAAGTTTTAAATCTACTATCAAATAAGGTAGAATAATAGAATGTGTAACAAACTAACATAACTAAATATCTATTATTTCGTTTATGGAGCAATTTAAAAAGGATTTTTTTTATGAATTTAATTTTAACCATTCTCTCTGCTTTAGGGTCTTTTATAGTAACCAATATCGATGACATTTTTGTCTTGATGTTGCTGTTCTCTCAGGCAAGTTCACAAGCTAAAGCAAGTAATGGACGAACGGTGAAGGGAAATCGTATTTATCCTAAAGATATAGTCATTGGTCAATATCTTGGTTTTGCACTTTTAGTTTTAATCAGTCTTTTAGCTACATTTGGAGTAACACTCATTCCTGATCAATGGGTGGGTTTATTAGGACTAATCCCGATCTATTTAGGAGTTAAACTGTTTATAAAGGGTGAAGATGAAGATGAAGGTGCTATTCTTTCTAGTTTTAATAAATTTAATAAGTTCTATTTAAGTGTAGCATTTATCACATTTGCCAATGGTGGAGACAATATTGGAATTTATGTTCCATTCTTTTCTACTTTAAATAACAACCAACTGGTCATTACAGTTGTTACTTTCTTTATAATGGTTGCGGTTTGGTGTTTAATCGGCTATCGTCTAGCAAGATTTAGATATGTTTCTGAAACACTTGAGAAATACGGCCGATGGGTTATTCCAATTGTGTTTATAGGATTAGGATTTTATATCATGGCAGAAAATAATATATTTTCTAACCTGTGGTCTGACTTCGTAAATTTAAATTCCTAATTAACCGTAATAGTTCAAAAATTTTATTGTTATATCCCCTTTCCTTTTAAAGTAATGAGTATAAATCTTTATAGAAAATAAACTTTGAGGTGACGACTTTGTATTGGATCATTATTCTTACACTAAGTATTGATCAGTTTGTTAAATATTTAGTTAGAAATTTTATGGACTACGGGCAATCCATTCCCATTATCAATGGTTTTTTCCAATTAACATCTCATCGAAATGCAGGTGCTGCTTGGGGAATTTTTTCAGGACAAAAAATATTCTTAATTAGCATTGCCATTATTGTTATAGTCGTTGGTCTTATTTATTCTCGTAAAGTAACTGATAAGCTAACGCGTATAGCCTTTGGCTTTTTTATCGGAGGTGCAATGGGAAATGTTATAGACCGTTTAATTTTTGGGGAAGTAACAGATATGTTCGAAGTTACATTTATTAATTATCCAATTTTTAATACTGCGGATGTATTTTTAGTTAGTGGAGCTATCTTATTTCTTATTAGTACTTATAAAGAGTCAAAATTAGAGGATAATCAAACTTAAAGATTTTTTTGTTTTTTGCAAATTTCAATCCCACGAATAACCAGCTATGTATGACGATTGTTGATAGGAAATAACAACAAAAAAGAAATAGCATGGTTATTATGGTTCTGTTGCAAAGTTTTAAATCTACTATCAAATAAGGTAGAATAATAGAAAAAGATAGCAGGAGGAATGACGATGAATCATTTTAAAGGAAAGCAATTTCAGCAGGATGTGATTATTGTAGCAGTGGGCTACTATCTTCGTTATAACCTTAGCTATCGTGAAGTTCAAGAAATCTTATATGATCGTGGCATTAACGTTTCTCATACGACGATTTATCGTTGGGTGCAAGAATATGGAAAACTACTCTATCAAATTTGGAAAAAGAAAAATAAAAAATCCTTTTATTCATGGAAAATGGATGAAACGTACATCAAAATTAAAGGAAAATGGCATTATTTGTATCGAGCCATCGATGCAGATGGTTTAACCTTGGATATTTGGTTACGTAAAAAACGGGACACACAAGCAGCCTATGCTTTTCTTAAGCGGTTAGTGAAGCAGTTTGATGAACCGAAGGTTGTAGTTACAGATAAAGCCCCCTCTATTACAAGTGCCTTTAAGAAAATAAAAGAATACGGCTTTTATCAAGGGACAGAACATCATACCATTAAATACCTGAATAATTTGATTGAACAAGACCACCGTCCAGTAAAGAGACGCAATAAATTCTATCGAAGTTTACGCACTGCCTCTACCACGATTAAAGGCATGGAAGCCATTCGAGGATTATATAAGAAAACCCGAAAAGAAGGCACTCTCTTCGGGTTTTCGGTCTGTACTGAAATCAAGGTAATATTGGGAATTCCAGCTGAAATCATAGATACCGTAAGGGATTTTATTCTTTATCTAAAACTTTGCAACAGAACCAGTCGTGACATAAGTTACCTAGTTACGCTCTCCAAAAAACAAGGAGCACTTGGAAATCATGAGATTTTTCGAGTGCTTCTTGTTTTTTTATTCATTTTGAGTAGTTCAAGTTCCTATTTTTGTCAATTTCATCATATTGATTGTCGTAATGAGTAAACCCGTCTGTTTGCTCTTATACTAAAAAAATGGACTATTTTTATTCAGTCCGTAAAATGAAAGTATAGGAGTATTTTTATGTCAATTCGTTATTCACAAGATTTTAAAGATTCACTGGTTAAACTTCACCAAGAAGGACGTTCGCTTAAATCATTGGCAGAGGAATCTGGACCTTCAAAAGATTCTATTGCTATTTGGGTCAAGCAAGCTACCCCAGTCATGATTCAGGGTCGGTCAAAGACGTTAAAGGATGTCAAGCAATTAGAAAAGCGTCTCGCTATTTTGGAGGAAGAAAACGAAATTTTATCACGCATAGCCTGACAGGCATTGAGCGGCCATCTTACTAGCCAAAAAATAGTCCGTAATGTGGGATTACCGCTAGTTAACCAATTTTTAGCACAAGCGCGTAGCCATTGTTGGGGCCTCCTTAGCGGTAATGATAATCCATTGAGTGGTTCATCTAATAGCTTTGTAAAAACTAGCCAGCCTCATTTTAAAGGGTCTTCGGAATATATAGTGGAATTACTTTCTTAATAGTTTAAAAACAACTGGTGTTTAAATCGGATTTTCTGGTGGGATGTTAGGATAATCAATAGTATTATATAAAAGTATCAATCACATACGAGTGATACTTTGGGAAAAAAATAAAATAGTCCAATTTACTTGAACGTGTACTATGGTACATGGTTTATAATATTCATGGGGTGAAATAAGATGATTTATCACATTAGTGAGTTTGCAGATAAATGTGGAGTTAATAAAGAAACGATCAGATATTACGAGCGAAAAAATTTATTACAAGAACCTCACCGAACGGAAGCTGGTTATCGGATATATTCATATGATGACGTTAAGCGTGTTGGGTTTATTAAACGAATACAGGAACTTGGTTTTTCTTTAAGCGAGATTTATAAATTACTTGGTGTTGTAGATAAAGATGAAGTTCGTTGTCAAGATATGTTCGAATTTGTTTCTAAAAAACAAAAGGAAGTGCAAAAACAAATAGAGGATTTAAAACGAATTGAAACTATGTTAGACGACTTAAAACAACGATGTCCAGATGAAAAGCAATTACATTCGTGTCCAATAATAGAAACATTAACATGAGAGATTAATTAACGAAAGGAGCTTTTTTATGAATAAATTTAAGGTAAACATTTCAGGAATGACTTGTACGGGTTGTGAAAAACACGTAGAATCAGCACTTGAAAAGATAGGTGCTAAAAATATTGAGTCTAGTTATCGTCGTGGTGAAGCAGTATTTGAACTGCCCGATGATATTGAGGTTGAAAGTGCAATAAAGGCGATTGCTGACGCAAACTATCACCCGGGCGAAGCAGAAGAATTTCAATCGGAACAAAAGACGAATTTATTGAAAAAATATCGGCTAAACGTTGAAGGAATGACCTGCACTGGTTGTGAAGAACATATTGCGGTTGCTCTTGAAAATGCAGGTGCAAAAGGGATTGAAGTAGACTTTCGTCGCGGAGAAGCACTGTTTGAACTACCGTGTGATGTAGACATTGATATCGCGAAAACAGCGATTACTGACGCACAATATCAACCGGGCGAAGCAGAAGAAATACAAGTGCAATCGGAAAAAAGGACAGATGTAAGTTTAAATGATGAAGGTAACTATGATTATGATTACATCATCATCGGTTCTGGTGGAGCTGCCTTTTCATCTGCCATTGAAGCCGTTACTTTGAACGCAAAAGTGGCTATGATTGAGCGTGGAACGGTGGGTGGAACTTGCGTTAATGTCGGATGCGTTCCTTCTAAGACCTTATTAAGAGCAGGGGAAATCAATCATCTAGCAAAAAATAATCCATTTGTGGGATTACACACTTCGGCTTCAAATGTTGATTTAGCGCTATTAGTAAAACAAAAGAATGATTTAGTAACCGAGATGCGAAATGAAAAATATGTGAATTTAATTGATGATTATGGTTTTGAATTAATAAAAGGTGAAGCAAAATTCGTAAACGAAAATACAGTTGAAGTAAATGGCAATCAAATCACAGCCAAAAGATTTTTAATAGCTACAGGTGCTTCTTCAACTGCACCTAATATTCCCGGATTAGATGAAGTAGATTATTTAACAAGCACTAGCTTATTGGAATTAAAGAAGGTTCCAAATCGTCTTACCGTAATTGGTTCAGGATATATCGGCATGGAATTAGGACAACTATTTCATAACCTCGGGTCAGAAGTCACTTTGATTCAAAGAAGCGAGCGTCTATTAAAAGAATACGATCCTGAAATTTCAGAAGCCATTACTAAGGCCTTAACAGAACAGGGAATTAATTTAGTAACAGGTGCAACCTATGAACGAGTTGAGCAAGATGGAGACATTAAAAAAGTTCATGTTGAGATAAATGGTAAAAAGCGAATTATTGAAGCAGAACAATTGCTAATTGCCACTGGAAGAAAACCAAATACAGAATCATTAAACTTACATGCAGCAGGCGTTGAAGTTGGTTCCCGTGGTGAAATTGTCATTGATGATTATCTTAAAACGACCAATTCCCGAATTTATTCAGCTGGAGATGTCACTCTCGGTCCCCAATTTGTTTATGTAGCTGCTTATGAAGGTGGACTTGCTGCTCGTAATGCAATCGGAGGACTAAATCAAAAGGTCAATTTAGAAGTGGTTCCAGGCGTTACGTTTACTTCTCCATCGATTGCAACGGTTGGTTTAACGGAGCAACAGGCAAAAGAAAAAGGATATGAAGTGAAAACATCGGTATTGCCGTTGGATGCTGTTCCAAGAGCGCTCGTTAATCGGGAAACAACAGGTGTTTTCAAATTAGTGGCAGACGCGAAAACATTGAAAGTGTTAGGGGCGCATGTAGTGGCAGAAAACGCAGGAGACGTAATTTATGCAGCAACATTAGCTGTGAAATTCGGTTTAACTGTTGGAGATCTGAGAGAAACGATGGCTCCATATCTAACAATGGCAGAAGGATTGAAGCTGGCTGTCCTAACTTTTGATAAAGATGTTTCGAAATTATCTTGCTGTGCAGGCTAAGGGAACTTTTTTACAACTCCCTATTCAAGTGAACCAGCTAATGCTTTAAGGGATTTTCTAAGTGCATTTGTGGTCACAAAAATAATTTAACACTGATGATTTCGACATCAAATCTATAATTGATACCTTAACACCGCAGAGTAATAAAGGATGAATAATATGTCAGACTTATTATCCCTACCAGACATTAAAACAATAGAGCCGCCACAAGAAAATGAAACCGATATGATGTTTAAAGTTGAAGCAGTCGGACCACCTGAACGTTGTCCTGAATGTGGTTTTGACAAGTTGTACAAACACAGTTCAAGAAATCAACTAATTATGGATTTGCCCATTCGTTTAAAGCGAGTGGGCTTACAATTGAACCGTAGACGATACAAGTGTCGTGAATGCGGATCTACCTTCTGGAACGCCTAATATCTGTAGATGAAAAGCGTAGTATGACCAAAAGGCTTTTAAAGTCCATTCAAGAGCAATCCATGTCTAAGACCTTTGTAGAAGTCGCAGAAAGCGTTGGTGTTGACGAGAAAA
This sequence comes from Weissella fangxianensis, assembly GCF_024718545.1. Taxonomy (GTDB): domain Bacteria; phylum Bacillota; class Bacilli; order Lactobacillales; family Lactobacillaceae; genus Weissella; species Weissella fangxianensis. The sequence goes on along the minus strand of NZ_JAMXDB010000024.1, from coordinate 13,416 downwards.
CCATTAGGAACGTTTTTAAGGACTATGTGGCACTCAAAGAACGTGAATACCAGTTTGAAACTTCTAAGTGGCTTGGGATAGACGAGATACATATTATCCGTAGACCTCGGCTTGTATTGACTAATATTGAACGCAGGACTATTTATGACATCAAGCCTAACCGTAACAAGGAAACAGTCATCCAACGTCTTTCAGAAATCAGTGACAGGACTTACATTGAGTACGTCACAATGGATATGTGGAAGCCCTACAAAGACGCAGTGAACCCTATCCTTCCACACGCTAAAGTTGTCGTAGATAAGTTTCATGTAGTTAGAATGGCTAATCAAGCCTTAGATAACGTCAGGAAGTCTTTGAAAGTCCATATGAGCCAAAAAGAAAGACGTACCCTTATGCGTGAAAGGTTTATCCTTCTAAAGCGTAAACACGATTTAAATGAACGTGAATCATTCCTCTTAGATACTTGGTTAGGTAATCTTCCTGCTTTAAAAGAAGCCTATGAACTCAAAGAAGAGTTTTACTGGATATGGGATACTCCTGATCCAGATGAAGGTCATCTTCGTTATAGTCAATGGAGACACCGTTGTATGTCCAGCAACTCTAAAGACGCATATAAAGACCTCGTGAGAGCCGTAGACAACTGGCATGTCGAAATATTCAACTACTTTGATAAAAGGCTCACTAATGCTTATACGGAGTCAATTAACAGCATTATTAGGCAGGTAGAGCGAATGGGTAGAGGTTACTCGTTTGATGCCTTACGAGCCAAAATCCTTTTCAATGAGAAGCTCCATAAAAAGCGTAAGCCACGATTTAATTCAAGTGCTTTCAATAAAGCTATGTTATACGATACTTTCAATTGGTATGAAGTGAATGATCACGACATTACAGACAACTTTGGTGTCGATTTTTCCACACTTATTAAGAATTTGGAGAAGGGTGATTTATAAGCCCTTTTCCACCATAAAATCCGAATACCCATTTTAAATTAATGAATAATTTTAACGTGAAACTACAATAGTTACAAAATTTAGTGAATTGCCGGTGCGTATTACTATGATTTTTGGCGCATTATGCTACGATTAAATACATGGATAATTAAGAAGTTATTAAGCAATAAAGGTGAGCACTGGAGGTTAGCATGCAGACATTAATACAGACGTTTATAGATCGACGCGGGGATTTGCTGACTGCGCTATGGCAACACCTGGGGATTTCATTAGCATCATTAGTCATCGCAATGGTAATTGCGATTCCGTTGGCTATTTGGGTCGTTCGACGACCACGGTGGGCCGAGGGATTATTACAGCTCACGAGTGTCTTACAGACGATTCCGTCTTTGGCACTGTTAGGGTTATTGATTCCGTTAGTTGGGATTGGAACGGTGCCAGCAGTAATTGCGCTGGTGATCTATGCTTTACTGCCAATTTTTCAAAATACTTATTTGGGTATCTCAGAAATTGACGCCTCAATTGAAGAGGCCGCCGATGCCTTTGGGATGTCACGAATGCGTAAGTTGTTTAAAGTTGAACTACCCATTGCCCTACCACAGATCATTGCTGGGATTCGGACCGCGCTCGTCTTAATTATTGGGACGGCTACTTTGGCCGCTTTGATTGGTGCTGGGGGTCTCGGGACCTTTATCATGCTCGGTATTGACCGTAATGATACCTCGTTATTATTGATTGGGGCTATCTCATCAGCATTGTTAGCAATTCTGCTGAGTGCGCTCGTTCGGTGGTTTCAAACGGCTAAACCACGCCACGCCTTAATTGTCTTTGTCGGTATTTTAGCTTTACTAGGTGGTGGCGGGGCTTATAGTGTTTATGCCAATCGAGTTGAAACAATTACGATTGCAGGTAAACTCGGTTCTGAACCAGAAATCTTGATTAATATGTATAAGCAGCTGATTGAAGCTGAAGATGAGCATGTTCATGTGACGCTCAAGCCTAACTTTGGCAAGACCACGTTCTTATTCAGCGCGTTAAAGAATAATCAGGTTGATATTTATCCTGAATTTACTGGCTCGGTGCTGGAGACCTTAGTTAAGGGAAATAACCCAGCTGGTCAAACAGCTAACCAGACCTATCAGCTCGCCAAACAGCGCCTCGCTAAACAGGAACAAATGACTTACTTGAAGCCGATGCAGTATAACAATACGTACGCATTGGCAGTGACTAAGAAATTTCAACAAGAACATCATTTGAAGACAATCAGCGACTTAACGCAAGTTGAATCGATTCTGAAACCCGGAATGACCCTAGAGTTTATTGATCGTAATGATGGCTTAAAAGGAATCAAGAAGACATATGGGTTAGACGTGACTGCAAAGTCGATGGAGCCGGCGCTACGCTATGAAGCTATCAGTAAGGGGAAAATCAACTTGGTAGATGCCTATGCGACGGATAGTGAATTACGGCAGTATCACTTGGCCTTATTGAAGGATAACAAGCACTTCTTCCCAACGTATCAAGGGGCACCGTTGATGAAGACGAGCTTTGCCAACAAACATCCTAAGGTCGTTAAAGCGTTGAATAAGTTAGCAGGAAAGATTTCAGAAACTGATATGCAAGAAATGAACTATGAAGTCAATGTTAAGAAGCAGTCCGCTTCGACGGTTGCACATCGCTATCTTGTGAAGCACAGTTTATTGAAGGAGGGACGTTAAATGACAACGTCAATTGAATTTCAACACGTCCAGAAAGACTTTAATGGGCAGACCGTGATTCCCGACCTTAATTTAACGATTGACCAGGGTGAGCTATTTGTTTTGGTAGGGACTTCTGGGAGTGGCAAAACGACGTCACTTAAAATGATCAACTGCTTAGAGCCATTGACGGCTGGTAAAATCCTAGTTAATGGTACTGATACAACCACGATACCAGTCCGAAGTCTACGGTGGCAAATGGGGTATGTCTTACAGCAAATTGCCTTGTTCCCAACGATGACGGTGGCGCAAAATATCGCCGTGATTCCAGAAATGAAAGGGACAGCTAAGAAGAAAATTAATCAAACGATTGATGAGCTATTGGCGGAAGTTGGCCTCGATCCAAAGGAATACCGCGACCGAATGCCGTCAGAATTATCCGGTGGTGAGCAGCAACGCATCGGTATCTTACGGGCGATTGCGGCGCAACCAGATATTGTTTTGATGGATGAGCCATTTAGTGCGTTAGACCCCATCTCGCGGCAACAATTGCAAGACTTGGTCTTACGGCTACACGCCCGCTATCACAACACGATCGTCTTCGTGACGCATGATATGAATGAGGCGTTGAAGTTGGGTGACCGGATCGGTGTCATGCAACACGGTCAGTTAATACAAGTCGATACGCCGGCTGCTCTGGCTCAGCATCCAGTGAACGACTTTGTGCGGAACTTCTTTGGCGCGAGCCGAGCTAAAAATGTCTATGATGTCTACGTTGGGCGTGTAGGGCTTATTCAGGGTTATTTCACAGAAAAACCCAGTGTTGCGAGTGGTCGGATTCAATCGTTAGACGTTCAAGCCACGTTACGCACCGCCTTTACGGCATTGACAGATCACGATTATGTGGCGGTCACGGAAGAAAATCGGGTTGTTGGCTATTTGGATAGCCAACGAATCGTGGCTTACTTGAGTCAACATGAAGAAGTATCTTAATCGTCAATTAAGGATGAATCAGTTACACTAGGTTGTGATAATTGATGGTCGCTAATGAATTTAAGGAGGAATTTCGAATGGCGGAACAGTACGATGTTGTTGTGATTGGTGGCGGACCAGCCGGCAATGCCATGGCTAGCGGATTAAAGGCTCAGGGCAAGATAGTGTTGATCGTTGAAGCGGATCTGTGGGGCGGCACTTGTCCTAACCGCGGTTGTGACCCTAAGAAAATCCTATTAAGTGCCGTCGAAGCGCGACAAGCAGCGCAACATTTACAAGGGCAGGGCCTGATTGGTGCGCCCAAAATTGATTGGCCAGCACTGATGGCGCATAAACGAGGCTATACGGATGGCATCAACGATGGGACGTTGAATGGACTAAAGGGGCAAGATATTGCGACGTTACATGGTCAAGCGCACTTTCAATCCGACAATCAGTTAGCGGTCGGGGATCGAGTAGTCAGTGCGACTGATTACGTGATTGCCACTGGTCAGCGTCCGGCGGTTCTACCGATTACCGGGAACGAATACTTTAAGACGAGCACTGACTTCTTAGATTTGGACCAGATGCCTAAACGCGTGACATTCGTAGGTGGTGGCTACGTAGGATTTGAATTGGCGACGATTGCGAATGCCGCTGGCGCTGATGTGCACGTGATTCATCATAATGACCGCCCGTTAAAAGCTTTTGATGCAGATTTGGTTAAGGATTTGATGGCCGCAATGACGGCTGATGGAATCACGTTTGACTTGAATACGGATGTCCAAGCAATTACTAAAACGGCGACCGGTCTACAATTGACAGCTGATAATTTCGAGCTGACAACGGATCTGGTCATCAGCTCAGCGGGACGGATTCCGAACGCGGACCAGTTAGGTCTAGCCAACGTGGGCGTTACCTTTGATCGGCATGGGATTCAAGTCAACGATCATTTGCAGACGGCCAACCCGCACATTTATGCCATTGGGGATGTCAGCGATACACCGGTACCGAAGTTAACGCCAGTTGCAGGTTTTGAAGCGCGTTATCTGGTCGGTGAGTTGACGCATCCCAGCGCAGCCATAAAGTATCCCGTTGTGCCAACGCAGGTTTTTGCAGCGCCCAAGTTAGCGCAAGTGGGGATCAGCGCGGCCGCGGCGACTGAGCATCCAGATGAGTATCGTGTCAATACACTTGATATGACGAAGTGGTTCACTTATTACCGCTTTGGCGCACAACAAGCCCAAGCTAAAGTAGTGGTTGCTAAAGCGAGTGGGCAGGTTGTGGGTGCTACCCTTCTAAGTGATGTTGCCGACGAGATGATTAACTACTTCACGTTGTTAATTGAAAAACACGTGACTTTACCAGATTTACAACGGTTGGTATTGGCTTACCCAACGCCGGCTAGTGACTTACAATATTTGTATTAATGTGTGGTTGAATTAAATCAACGTCCTCGCAAAGTGTTAAACTATGAAACCCCATATGAAGTATTTTTTGACAAACCGTTGCACTTAGTTTGACAATTCGTCGAACACAAAAAAGAGTATCCTGGTTATTTATTCTCTGAAACAGAGAATAAAGATATTTTTTTAAAATACTCAATTAGCAAAATCATAGAGAAACATGATGCACAATTGAACAGCGATAGTCTTTGGAATAACCCTGAAATAAAAGCGCTACAAGGAGTTACGCCCCAAATGATTCTTACAACTAATTATGATCTTTTATTAGAGAAGGTTTTTCGCAGTATGATTCATATATAGGCCAAGATTCAATAAAGAGTAATCTAAATGGATCTGGTGTAAACAGTGTGAGAGATGACCATCTAACCAGCTATTGATCCTATGTTGAAGGTTATGCAGCTAACGATGCTTCTAATTCGTCCACGACTGAGAACCCGATGAGACTTAACTCTCGTCGCGTTCTTTTGCGTATTGCGTGAACAATTTCCACACCGCTCAACGTTGCACTAGCGGTTCGAATGCTTTGAAATCTTGCTGAGCGGACACGATGACGTTTAATGAATCGGTGGTCCTGTTCAATCAAATTATTTCGATATTTGGAACATTGGTGGGCTGATTTGCTAAAATAGTCTTGCTTTATCAGGTGCTTCACTGCTTTCAGTGTTGCCCGATATTGATCAGTGACTAATCGATCAGGCCGACCATTGGTCGTCAAGAGACGCTTCAAAAAGTGATAGGATGCGGTATAATCGCGGTGTTTTCGTAGCTCAAAATCCATGGTCAAACCGTTACTGTCAATAGCGCGATACAAATAGGCCCAACGGCCTTTAACTCGAATATAGGTCTCATCGATTCGCCAACTTTTAGCGTGAGCTGTTCGATGCCGACGCCATAGAGCCTTAAAGATGGGGCCATAGTGATGAACCCAACGCATGACCGTGGTGTGATGAACAGTGATACCCCGATCCCGAAGCAATTCAACGATGTCACGATAGCTGAGACTGAATCTGAAATAGTAGCCAACGGCTACTAAGATGATGTCCTTTTGAAAGTGGCGTCCCTTAAAGTGATTCATGCGCGCAATTCCTCGTTTCTTGGCACCCAGTATACTAAAATCAAGTCAGCGAGGAAAATTTGCACCAAAACCATATTAAAAAGAGGCCATAACTTAACAGTTATGGCCTCTTTTTTGATACTGTATAATTAAAGGGTTAGAACCGTGTCATTACTTAATGACATAAGCAAGGAGACAAAAAGATGAAATATGGCTATGCGCGGGTCAGTACCACTGATCAAAAATTAGCAAATCAAATTGAGTTACTAAAATTGGCAGGAGCAGAAAAAATCTTTCAGGAAAAGTTTACCGGCACAACTACTGAACGACCGGAGTTTCAAAAACTGTTGCGCGCTCTAAAAACAGGTGATACTTTGATTGTCACTAAGCTGGATCGGTTTGCGCGGAACACGCGCGAGGCATTAGACATTATCCAAGAGTTGTTTAAAGAAAATGTCAAAGTCAACATTTTGAATATGGACTTAATTGACAATACGCCGACTGGCCAATTAGTCTTTACAATATTTAGCGCCTTTGCGCAGTTTGAACGCGATATGATTGTCACGCGCACACAAGAAGGTAAATTGTATGCCAAGCAACATGATCCGTTGTTTCGGGAAGGGCGACCGAAAATGTATTCTGATGAACAAATCAGATTTGCTTATGAGCTGCGAAAACAAGGCATGACCTACAAGATGATTGAACGAAAGACGGGGATTAGTAAACGCACGCAGCAGCGACGGTTTAAGTTAATTCAGAAACCAAGTGATACTTCTAAAATCTAAGACAGGTGAAAGATCATGAAAAAGGATATTTTAAATTATTTCCTATTTTGACTGATTTTTAATAATCGTGTGATGTCCCTAATAGTTTGATTTTTACCGTGTATAGTAAAGTGTGGTTCTGTTGCGAAGTTTGAAAATCAAACGCGCCCTCTCTGAACTCCAAATATCTTAGGCTGTTATTCCCATTAATACCTTGATTTCAGTAGACACCGAAAACAGTAGACACCGAAAAGCCGAAGAGCGTTCCATTTCTTCGGTTCTTTTTATATATTCCTCGAATGGTCTCCATGCCCTTAATCGTGGAAGAGGCTGTACGGAGGCTTTGATAAAATTTATTTCGTCGTTTAATAGGTCGATAGTCTTGTTCTATTAAATTGTTAAGATACTTCACAGTTCGGTGCTCTGTCTTAGTATATAAACCCACACTCTGTAACTTTCTAAAGGCGGAGCCAAGAGAAGGTGCTTTATCGGTCACAATTACTTTCGGCTCACCAAACTGTTTATGGAGTCGTTTTAAGAAAGCATAGGCTGCTTGCGTATCCCGTTTCTTTCGTAACCAGATATCTAAGGTTAAGCCGTCCGCATCAATTGCACGATAAAGATAATGCCAACGTCCCTTAATTTTGATATAGGTTTCGTCCATTTTCCATGAATAGAAGGATTGTCTATTTTTCTTCTTCCAAAGATAATAGAGGACTTTGCTGTACTCTTGCACCCAACGATAAATCGTAGTATGATAAACATTTATTCCACGATCATATAACAATTCCTGAACTTCACGATAGCTTAGATTGTAACGCAGGTAGTAACTAACAGCGACAATAATGACGTCTTTTTTGAATTGTTTGCCTTTAAAATGATTCATTACTCTGTCCTCTCTGTCTCTTTTCTCACTTTTACACTAAAATAGATTTTTGGGAAAACTTTGCAACAGAACCAATGATACCAAGGCAGAGTTACGATAATTAATTTTATCGTAACTTTTTTTGTATGAAAACGCATTTTTACACATGTCTAAATTTAAACTGTTGTAAAAATAAATATGTGGAGATAGAATAGTTTATCGAGAAAAACATTTTTGGAGGGAATAAATGAAATATGATTTGACGAAAAAATCAACCAAAGGAGCGCAAAGAACTTTAAGAGCATTTTCGGATGCGATGTATAAGCTACTAGCGGAAAAATCGTATGACGATATTAGCATTAATGAAATTTGTAAGATTAGTAATTTTCCGCGGGCAACTTTCTATAACTATTTTGAAGATAAAAAAGATTTATTGAATTATTGTTGGTTATTATTCAAAGAAGAAAGCAATATTGAGCAGTATCATGACGTTGCTGACGAAAATCTTCAAGAATATATATTGGGTCAAATCTTTGAGGCCATGGATCAGCATCGGGAACTATTAACTCAATTAGCAAAGCATAATGCTAATAATAGTTCGATTGTGAGCAGCATTTATGAGTACTTTAAAAACGAGGCTATTACGATTTTAAAGCAAGATCTAAAAAATCAAACTTCGAAAGTACCACTAGAATTAGTAGCAAAGCATTATAGTAATACGATTTTGTTGGTACTTAAGTGGATTTTCATCGAAAATCATCCATTGTCTAAGAGAGAAGCGATGGAATATGTTGATGAGTTACTAGGGAAATAAGCATTAAGAGAAGAGTGAATTGATTAATTATAGATAGGAGAGAAGAGTATGAGTAAGTATATCAAACAAAACATTGCCAAGTTTGTGACTTGGATTATCGTTTTGATTTTAGGAATCGTAATGTTACCTAATATTTCTAGCTTAGTAGCTGAAAAAGGTCAAACCAAAATTCCGGATACGACTAAAAGCCAAGTTGCTAAAACCATCCAAAAAGATTGGGGCCACAAAATTAGCAATACGCGCCAGGTCGTTTTGGTCTTTAATAATGGTGACCAAGCCTTAACCCATAAGCAAAAAGATCGTATTAATGACACTATTGATAAAATCAAAGATAATAAATCTAAGTATGATATTAAAGGAGTTACTGCTCCTAACGATAGTGAGACAACTAAGAAGCAATTAATTTCAAAAGATAAATCAACCCAGATAGTGCAACTAGATGTAGGTAAGCGGGATTCAGTGCGGAAGATGAATCAAAAGCTGGTTAAAGACGTTAAGACGAGCGGAGTGAAAACTTACGTAACTGGTAGTGATATCTTAAATGATGATTTCTCGGTAGCCATTGAAGAGGGTCTTAAAAAGACTGAAGTTATTGCCATCGTCTTCATTTTGATTGTGCTAATTCTAGTCTTCCGCTCCCCAATTGTTCCTTTAATTTCTTTAGGAACTGTTGGACTATCTTTCATCGTCGCTTTATCAGCAGTGATGAATTTAGCTAAATATACAGGATTTACGATTTCAAACTTTACCCAAGTTTTCATGGTCGTTGTTATGTTTGGAATCGGGACGGATTACAATATCTTACTCTATAACCAATTCAAGAATGATTTGATTGAGGGAATGGATAAAGAAACTGCCACGAAGCATTCACTTAAGGTGGCAGGGAAAACGATTCTTTATTCAGGAAGTACCGTTCTATTAGGATTCTTGACTTTAGCATTGGCTAAGTTTTCCATTTACCGTTCGGCAACGGGGGTTGGAATTGGGGTTGCTATTTTACTACTAGCATTATTGACCGTTAACCCCTTCTTTATGTCACTACTCGGGAATAAGGTATTCTGGCCTAGTCATAATTCAAAAGAATCAAATCACAGTAAGTTGTGGGATTGGCTTTCAGGACACTCAGCTAAAAATCCATTGATTGCTTTAGGCATCATCGTAATTTTAGCAATTCCAATGCTGTTAACTTATAACAATAAACTTAATTATGATACAGTCGTTGAACTACCAGCTAATTATTCTGCTAAGCAAGGATTTAAGACGGTGCAAAAGCACTTTAGCAAAGGAACAGCGGAACCTACTACCATCTATATCAAGAGCAGTCACAAGCTTGATAATGAAAGTGATTTAAGAGTTATTGATAACTTAACCAACCAAATTAAAGGTATTGATGGAATCAAGACGGTTGCATCAGTTACTCAACCAGATGGCGATAAGTTAGATCAGCTTTATGTTAATGATCAATTGAAGATGTTGACTTCCCAAACAAGCAAGGCTCAAGCGGGCTTAAAAGAACTTCAAAAAGGTTTAACTGGTGGAGATTTTGATGCTAGTCAACTTGAAGATATCGGTGCTAAAGCGACCTTAATTGGGCAAGAGTTGAAGAGTATCCAATCAACTAGTGGTAGCTCTGTAAGTGGTCAACAATTGATGACGGCCTTACAACAAAAGATGGCAGCGGCTGGTCAACCATTATCACAAACACAAATGACGATTCTTTCTGGAGCAGCTAGCCAAGAAATGGCTTCAGTAAGTTCAATGCAAACTCGCCTTCAAGCAATTGCCACTTATACCCAAGCAATCGGTAATGATGCTCAAACTCTTGGAAATGAACTTAAGGGACAACAACAAAAAATGGCAACCGCTGGTGGCAGCGTTGGTAAACTAAATGACGGGCTATCTGAATCCAATAATTACTTGAAAGAACTTCAAGATTCATCTGCATCTAACACATTATTTGTGCCTAAAGCAGTGTTAGAAAGTGATACATTTAAAGATTCAGAAGATGTCTACTTATCTTCAAATAAAAAGGCCGCTAAGATCACGGTGGTCTTAGATTCAGATCCATTAACTGCTAAGTCGATTAAAAAAGTTGAAATTCTGCAAACGATGATTAACAACAATATCAAGGGAACCTCATTGAAGAAAGCTTCCGTTTCGATTGGCGGTCAGACTTCTGAAACTTCTGATACATCAAGTATTGCTAATCAAGATTTCTTACGTAGTGCAGTAATTATGTTAGTTGGCATTACACTTGCATTGATGTTAGTAACGCGCTCTATCTTACAACCATTCTATATCATTGCTTCATTGCTACTAGCATACGTAGGTGGACTAGGAATTACACGCTTTATTAGTAGTACATTCCTTGGGGAAAATCTATTAGGATGGAATGTACCTTTCTTCACCTTTGTAATGTTGGTTGCCCTTGGAGTAGATTACAGTATCTTCTTGATGATGAAGTACCGTGAATTTGGTAACGAGGATGCTGGAGATCGAATTGTTAAATCAGCAGGAATTATTGGAACGGTGGTAATTTCAGCTGCAATTATCCTAGGGGGAACATTTGCTGCCTTAATTCCAGCAGGAGTTCTGACCTTGACACAAGTTGCTGTTGGGGTAATTAGTGGTCTGGTTATACTAGTCTTCTTAATTCCAGCAATGAATAGTAGTTTAATTCGTTTAACTTATCCAAGAAAAAATTAATCATAAAGTCGTAACTCAATTTGGGGTTACGGCTTTTGGTTCTGTTGCGAAGTTTGAAAATCAAACGCGCCCTCTCTGAACTCCAAATATCTTAGGCTGTTATTCCCATTAATACCTTGATTTCAGTAGACACCGAAAACAGTAGACACCGAAAAGCCGAAGAGCGTTCCATTTCTTCGGTTCTTTTTATATATTCCTCGAATGGTCTCCATGCCCTTAATCGTGGAAGAGGCTGTACGGAGACTTTGATAAAATTTATTTCGTCGTTTAATAGGTCGATAGCCTTGTTCTATTAAATTGTTAAGATACTTCACAGTTCGGTGCTCTGTCTTAGTATATAAACCCACACTCTGTAACTTTCTAAAGGCGGAGCCAAGAGAAGGTGCTTTATCGGTCACAATTACTTTCGGCTCACCAAACTGTTTATGGAGTCGTTTTAAGAAAGCATAGGCTGCTTGCGTATCCCGTTTCTTTCGTAACCAGGGGAATAATGTCAATACCTTGGAGTGGTTTTTAGATAGCCCCGCGAGGGGCCGGAGCTACCCCGAAAGTTTAATCAAAAAGAATAAACGAGGTCCAGGCAATCATCGCCCGGACCTCGTTTGTTTTCTATAATTTATTTTCGGATTCAATCATGTGAGAATCATAGTTGTCAATTTTCCACTGTAAATAATCACGGGCATCAACAATTTCTTTTACCTTTTCGTTAATCGTATTAATTGCTTCGCCTAGAATGTCTTTACGGGCTGGAATGGTAGTCGGGTCGTCTTCGAACACGGCGCTGATGTCAAGATTATGGACAGGCTTTTTTGGCACCGAGAGGTACCGCACTCCGAAAATTTTTCAAAACCCGGATTTCAGCTTAAAACGGCGTGATTTCTGGGTGTTTTTGTAGGTGGAATAGGGCCGAGCCCTACCGGTGAGAGAAAACAGGTGGTATAGATTGTGAACCAGCCGGATTTCACAAGTTGTATCGTGCAACAAATAAGCCTTCACAAGGCGAATTTTTGAAATTCACAAGTGACGGCTTATAAACGGCGTCGTACCGGCTAGTGCCGATAACCGGCATTATGTTAAGCAGCAAGTGGTATAGCTGCCGGACGGGTCTTCGTAGATATTCTGGTGGTGTTCCACCAGTAGTCATAGCGGTGCGCTCCTGCAATAATCGCATTGATTGACCAACTTAAGCGACGTGGGTTGAAGAATTCTGATTTGAAAAATGAGTGATAGTTTTCGATGATTGTGTTGTGCTCGGGATGCCCCGGTGAGCTGAATGAGTGCATGAGGCCATAAAATGAGACGGTATCTTCGTATTCCTCACTGATGAAGTGGGAACCGTTATCCGAGTGCAAAATGATTGATGTTTCGGCGTTGAGAATCGATTTAGGAATTTGACGCATAGCTGTTTGAAGTGCTCGTTTAGTTAAATCAGATGTCATATCATAGCCAACGACGGCACCAATGACATCACCGGTAAACCAGTCTAGAACGCTGGCTTTATAGAGTTTCTGCTTATCTGGCATCACCAGGTAAGTTACATCGGTTGTGAGAACTTGGTATGGTCGTTCAATGATAATGTCTTTAACCAGATTGTCGCGTTCAACAACTGGACGGCCGCGATTTCCTTTATAAGACTGAGTGATAACAGACCTATATTCAATCTTCTGCATCAAGCGATGAACACGGTGTTCACCGGTATGTATGTCATATTGATCGGCCAATTCCTGCACCATACGCTTAATTCCGTAGGAATTATTGAACTCGTGCGCGTCAACGATTTCTTGAATTTTCTCGATTATCAGAGCGTCTTGTAAATCGTGTTCTGTGGGCGATTTTGGAGCTTTGTGCGAATAAAAAGTGCTTGAGGGCACATTCATGACCGCAAGCAACTTGGTTTGAGAATATTTCGCATTTTCAGACATATCGACGACGGCGCGCTCCGCTAAACTCATCGTCGGTTGGATTTTTTTATCTGTTCACGTGAGTATTTGTCCATTAAAGTGGATTGAAGTCAATATTTGAGACAGGTTTTAAGAGACATTCAGAACCGCGTTTACCTTCCACAGCTCAAATAAATCATTAATCGTGATTAATAACTTATTTGAACCATGGAAAGCATTAAATCAGG
>NZ_JAMXDB010000023.1 GCF_024718545.1 Weissella fangxianensis | reverse complement strand
TTATATCTATTACTACAATAATAAACGGATTAAAACAAAACTGGCCGGAAAAACTCCGGTTCAATACCGAAATCTTTCCGACCAGTTAGTTGCTTAAACTTCTCTCCAATTTTTGGGGTTCAGTTCAAGGCATTAATATATGTCCCAGCTTTTTTATACTATTCTTATCTAAAATTCTAATACTTTCAACCACCTGCAACTTGAATGGTTTCTCCCGTCACGTATGTCGCATCCCCGGAAGCCAAATACACATAAGCACCCGCTACTTCCGCTGGCTGACCTGGTCGACCCAGTGCGGTATTTTTACCAAGTTCTGGAATCTTTTCTTGTGGTTGACCACCCGCAATCTGAAATGGTGTCCAAATTGGTCCGGGTGCGACACAATTTATGCGGATATTTCTAGGTGCCAACTGTTTGGCCAAACTTTCCGTGATATTGCGAATAGCCGCTTTTGTGCTTGCATAATCAACCAGGTACGGCAAAGGTTTCTTTGCTTGGACCGAACTTGTTGTAATAATGCTCCCCGCTTTATTTAAATGCGGTAATGCGGCTTTAATCAACCACACCAAACTAAATACATTGGTTGTATAAGTATCAACTAATTGTTCTGTCGATAAATTTTCAATATCGAATACAGCGTGCTGCTTGCCTGCAACCAATACTAAGATATCAAAATCACCAAAAAATGAGATTGCCTTAGCCACTAATTGTTGACTAAATGCCTCCTGTCTGAGATCACCTGGTACAAGGGCAATACGTCTGCCTAAATTGGTCACAATATTTTTAACATCTTGCGCATCTTCCTCTTCTGCTGGCAAATAATTCAAAACCACATCCGCCCCTTCATGTGCGTATGCAATTGCCACTGCCCGGCCAATCCCAGAATCGCCACCTGTAATCAATGCTTTCTTATTTTTCAACCGATCATGACCAATATAACTAGCACTACCATCATCAGGGATGGGTGTCATCTTTTTTTGAAGTCCTGGTTCAGGCTGTTCCTGTTTTGGAAATCCGTTTTGTGCAACGTCAGTTTCATTCACGTTCTTTGTCATCGGCAAACCTCCTTGACAAATATTCTGAAGAACAAGCACTAATAATTACGTGTAACCTTATCATTTCCAGTATCAAACAGCAAAATTCTAGATTGATTATGTGTCAAAAAAGAAGTGGGGACAAAACAATGATCCCCCACCTCTTTGTGCTAAAAATGCATTAATTATAAGGCTATAAATTTTATAGCATAAACGCGTTCCAAAAGTCTCTTTTATTAATCAATCGATGTGCCACGTGTCTCTTTACCCATAGTCAAAATAACAACTATCGCAATGATTAAAGCAACACTGAAAACACTAAATATATGTGCAAACGTGAAATGCGAACTCAAAAAGAAACCAATTGAAAGCGGTCCTAATATACCACCTAAGCGACCAAAGCCTTGTGCAGCACCATTAGCCGTCGCCCTAATTGACGTTGGATATAATTCAGGCGAATAGGCATACATCGCTCCCCAAGCACCCAGGTTAAAAAAGGATAGCAACATTCCTGATATCATAATCATAGTTAAACTATCGGAAAAACCAAATACCATAGCAAAAATTGCTGTTCCAGCCAAAAATAGAGCAATGACTGGCTTTCGTCCCCACTTCTCAACAAGCCAAGCTGACGTAAAATAACCTGGCAATTGGGCTAATGTCATAATAACAACATAGCCAAAACTATTCACCATGCTAAAGCCTTTGCCAACTAATACACTTGGTAACCACAAAAAAATACCGTAATACGAGAACATGATCATAAACCAAGCAATCCAAAGCATAATCGTCTGCTGACGGTGTTCTTTATGGAACAATTGCGTTAACTTCTTACCAATTGATTCCTTAGGCTTTTGAGAAATGTAACTGGTTTGCTTATCACCTGGTAAATGCCGACGCAGTACTAATACATAAAATGCCGTTAGTGCCGAAACGACCAGCGTTATGCGCCAACCAAATTTTGGCATAATAAAATAGGCTAACAAACTCGCAATTAACCAACCGACAGCCCAGAAGCTTTCCAGTAATACAATGATTCGACCACGCCGCTCTTTAGGAACTCTTTCTGACACTAACGTAGAAGCAACTGGTAATTCACCACCCAAGCCAACACCAACAAAGAAACGTAAAATAATAAAACTGACAAAGCCGACAGTCAAAGCGGATAACCCTGTCGCAATTGAAAAAATCAACAATGTCACAATCAACATTAACTTGCGTCCTTTTTGATCTGCTAAAGCACCAAACGTGAACGCACCAACCGCAAGACCAATCGAATTAACCGATCCAATCCAGCCAACTTGTACTGAAGAGAGCACCCATTCCTGTTGAATCGCCACCAAAATGAATGACAGTAACCCAACATCCATGGCATCAAATAACCAAGCTAAACCCGTAACAGTCAACAGTTTCCGTATATTACTCATGACGTACTAAAATACTGACTGGTAAATAACCAGCCTACTCCTATCTAGGTGTCTTGACACCCTTTTGATGTTTAAATCATAGCAACGCGGGGGGTGTCTTGTCAACCTAGCTAATTTTCATACAAAATATTTAATTGTCTTAACGCTACCTTGGCTTTTTCTAAATCTGCCACATTTTCATACTCTATTTGATGCATATGCAACCCATTCGTCAATGTTGACAATGGTTCCCCATCGGTTTGTTCTAAATGATAAATAAATTGCTTCACATCAGCAGTATTTTGAATAGCTAATTCACCTTTTAGGAGTCCATAGACTGGGTGATCTACTTGTACATCTGTCACGATGACCCCAGCATCAACTAAAGCCGTTAATTCATCGGCAATTTGTGCTGCAGTGTGTTGAACAACCAAAATCGTTTGATGCTGTTGTTTCATTTGATAACGATAACCCTGTGGCGTCGCAATTATTTGCTCGCCTCTTGCTCGTAGTAAGGCAATATCACCCACAATGGTCTGGCGCGACACTTTAAGTTGTTTCGCAAATTTATTGGCACTAATGACTGCATCTGGATTACTTAATGCTGCTTTAATGGCTTCTTGTCGTTGAATACCGGTCATGTGTTTACCTCTTTGATTCTTAATCTCTTACGTATAAATATAACCTGTATGGTATATTATGCAAATATTTTCCCTATACTTTAGCCTGAATTCCTTCATTTTTTAAATTTCTCAAACTATAGCTAGAAAAAAATGATAAAATAATGAAAAAACGTTAATGAAATTTTGGGGGATATGATATTGGTAGTGGTCAATGGTTACGAATTAAGTGAACGAGAGCAACATTTAAATGTTGTTAACTTACCATCACTAGAAAAATTAGCAAAAGAAATTTTACCAAAAGATAGCTTTGATTTTATTAGGGGTGGTTCAGAAGATGAATGGACGTTACGAGAAAACACCATTGCTTTCAACCATACTCAGATCCTACCGCATGTACTATCGAACATTGGTAACCCAGAAACCAAAACAAGTATTTTCGGTCTACCATTAGATACACCAATCGTCATGGCACCGGCAGCAGCACAGGGTGTGGCACACGCTCGTGGTGAAGTAGCTACTGCTGAAGGTATGGCGGCAACTGGTTCCCTAATGACCCAGAGTACTTACTCTTCAAAACTTATTGCCGAAGCGGCTGAAGCTGGGCATGGTGCACCACAATTTTTTCAACTATACCTTAGCCAAGATGACGGTCTCAACAAATTCCTGCTTGATAAAGCGGCAGCTGCCGGTATTAAAGCCATCGTCATTACCACTGATCTAACGACTGCCGGCTATCGTGAATCAGATGTAGTTAATGACTTCCACTTCCCAGTACCAATGGCCAATCTAGAAGACTTCCATGTCGGCTCTGGCCAATCTGATGTTGGTGTCGGCCATGGTAAAGATGTTTTTGATAACGAAGCGCATCAAATTGGTATCGCTGATATTAAACGTGTCATCGACTACACTGATTTACCAGTCATTATCAAAGGAATCCAAACGCCCGAAGATGCTTTACTAGCAATTAGTGCTGGCGCACAGGGAATTTGGGTTTCTAATCATGGTGGTCGTCAATTAAATGGTGGTCCCGCATCAATTGACGTTCTACAGGGCATTGCCACCGCAGTTAACCACCAAGTACCAATTATTTTTGACAGCGGTGTCCGACGCGGATCCCATGTCTTTAAGGCACTCGCATCCGGTGCTGATTTAGTTGCCTTAGCTCGACCAATTATTTACGGGCTCGCCTTAGGTGGTGCCCGAGGTGTCACTGATGTGGTCAACCATTTGAACCACGAATTCAAAATTACAATGCAATTAGCAGGTACCAAGACGATTGCCGACGTGCAACAGACATCATTAGTGAAATAGCTGAAAAAACGCCTCCTAGGAATACCAAAAAGTTCCTAAGAGGCATTTTTATTTTGTCTATTTAACTAATTTTAAGTCAGTATATTGAATAAATTCGTTTTTATTCTCATCAACCGAATGCTCATCAATAGCATAATTAAATTCAGTTAACATTTGTTCAACATCAGCTGGGTCTTTAACGAAAATATCTATCTGAGGACCAATATCTGATGTTTTGAAGTAGCCATCCGCCGACTTTTCAAAAAACATTTTCCCTTTTAGTGGCAGTACAGTCATCATAGTTGCAATTGAAATACGTGGTGTTAGTGTCATGACGATAATCCTTTCAAAGGGAGCAATCCTGTTTCCTTTTTTATTTTATATTTATTAACTGCTTAAGTTAATTATAGCAGAATTTCACTAACTTTTTAAGCGCTTTCATCGTTGCTATTGCTAGTATTTAAGTGTTTTGAATATGCACAATAAAATAAGCGACTAACCCTTGGCAAATCCCTTTGATTAATCGCTTATTTTCAGTTTAATAATTGGCAATAAATTTATTCGCCCCAAATTTTTTCAGCAGTTTGAATAACAAAACGTAATTTATCCCACTGTTGCTGTTGCGTTAATTTGTTACCCTCCTCAGTAGAGGCAAAGCCACATTGTGTTGATAAAGCAAGATTTTCGAGTGGTACATATTGGGCTGCTTCATTGACACGGTCGATAATTGTACTCTGATCTTCAATCTTAGGATCCTTTGACGTAATCAATCCAAGAACAATGCGCTTGTTTTTATCCCCATTCCAAATTTTAGCTAAAGGTCCAAATGAACCAGAACGACTATCATCATATTCCAAAAAGACGCCATCATAATTTAGTTGTCCTAAATACTCAGCAACATCATCATAACCACCTGCGAACAAATAAGTTGATTGGAAATTACCACGACAAATGTGCGTTGTCACCGTCAAGTCTGCTGGTAAATCCTTCAATAGCGCATTGATCACAGTGACTGCATCCTGAGCAATTTGCAAATACTTTTGATGCTCTTCTGGTTGGTCAGCCGTTTCATGCAATTTACTAATCAAAAATGCCCACGTTGTATCATCCAGTTGTACATAACGAGCCCCTAGTTCATAAAAATGTAAAATCGTTTGGTGATAAGCATCAGCCAAATCCGTCAGATAGTCATTATAAGTATCATAAAATTCAGACCAATTATCACTACGATTGTCACGGAACAACATTGATGGTGATGGGATCGTTTGTTTAGGTGTTACGCCCTCTGGTGTAATAGATGCCAGATATTTAAAGCTATCAAAGAAGGGATGCTCTGGATTATAGGCAATTTTACCAACTAACTCGACGTTATCCGTTCGCGTTTTACTACCGTGAAACTTATAGCTCTCGTGGTAATCATAAGGCGATACCCCGTTTAACCCCCATAAGAAGTCTAAATGCCACCAAGAGCGATTAAATTCACCATCAGTCACATCTTTTAAACCTAGTGCAACTTGTTTATCAACAATTTTTTTCGTTTCTTCGTATTGAATGACCGTCAATTGCGCTTGCGTAATGTTACCCGCCTCGAAATTATCACGTGCAACCTTTAATTCATCTGTCCTTAACAAACTACCAACAACATCATACCGATTTGGAAATTGAATTTTATTTACAGTGGCTTCTGTCATGTTTCATATACCTCAATTTTTAATTTTTTAAAATCTACAAAAAAATCGGCCCAAAGGTAATTGCTTACCTTTGGGCCGAATATTCGCGTTACCATCCCTATTCACACTATTCCGCGGAAAATAGTGCCTCATTGGAATCATAACGGATTCAACCGTTCCCTTTGCGTGAACAAAAAAGAAAATTATCAGAGTTCATCTTCACTGCTATTCTCAATACCTAATCTCATCTATAAGGCTTTCTGTTAAAGATACATAGCAGTTACTCTTCTCATCGGATTTTTAATGTAATTTTAATTATTAACGAGTTTAACATTGTGACATACATTTTGCAAGAAATAGAAAGACACCATTTTTCTCATTTAAGAACTAAATCAACAGCAATTCCATCCAAAACCATATCCCCTAAAGCATTAACTGATATAAAGTCTAAATTCTAATAAACATGCCTTTGAGTTTGTTTTAATAGTCTTTTTTAGCATGTGATGTCATTATTTTGACATTTATTGGATACACATTAGTAACATTATATTGCAGCCTTTGTTAAAATTAATAGTATACAAAGGAGGTACACAAAATGACAACTCGACTTATTAGTAAAGCTTCATTAGTGTCAGCCTTAGTAGGGGGTGCTGTCCTTGGTGGCTTAGCCATCACACCGACAACATCAGTTTCTGCAGATACTACTGCAAGCACAACACAACAAGTAAACACGCAACAAGATACTAGAACAGGTTATGTCTACTCACCGGAAGTTTCTACTGCCAATGGTGGATATAATTGGTTAGAAAATGGACAACCATATACCGGAATGCGCTATTACGCCGGTTCTTATTACTGGTTCACTAATGGTGTTCGTCAGAATAATCAATGGGCCAAGGCTTACGGATTGACCTACTACCTTGACAGTAATGGACGTGCTGTCCAAGGCTATCAATTCATTAACGGTCAGGCATACTTCTTTGGATCAAATGGTACTTACTATCTACGTGATGAAGTC
Organism: Weissella fangxianensis; assembly: GCF_024718545.1. Classification (GTDB taxonomy): domain Bacteria; phylum Bacillota; class Bacilli; order Lactobacillales; family Lactobacillaceae; genus Weissella; species Weissella fangxianensis. Next base: position 21,338 of record NZ_JAMXDB010000023.1, on the reverse strand, counting down.
CCAAGTGGTTATATTAACTTTGAAGGTGTCGGCTGGCGCTGGATTGAAGATGGAAAACTTTACACAGGATTCCGTATGCTAAACAGCAGGTACAATTACTTCGAAAATGGTGTCCGTCAGACAAATAGATGGGTGGAAGCCTATGGTAATAAGTACTACATCGAAAATGATGGCCAACCTGTACAAGGTTACCACGTGATTGATGGACATACGTATTACTTTGGTAAAGACAACACTTACTATCTACGGTACATGATGCCTGATGAGTAAAACTAACTTCTATTCAGAACCGATAGCAATGAAAAAGTCGTTGCTGTCGGTTTTTTGTTGTAAATAAAAATGAAGAGGGCGGTACAAAACGCACTGCTCTCTTCGTTCAAATTTTTTCTAATCAACAGTAGATACTGAAGCCACTGATTTTTTTGTTGATAACAACAAATTCAAAATCACTGCCGTAATTGCTGCCACCGTAATAGGTGATCCTAACAAATATTGCAACATTTGTGGCGAATCGTTAACCACCTGATCAGGTAAGAAAACTAAAGCTAATGTCATAACAATTGGCACACCAATCACATAACCTTTATTACCCGTCATGTTCAAATCACCAATAACATTCAAGCCACTCAACATGATGATTACAACGATAACTGCAAATACCCCACCGACAACAGCTGATGGAATCGCAGCCAGCAATGCTGATAACTTGCCAAAGAATCCTAAAATAACAAACCAAATCCCAGCGGCCACGAATACCCGGCGACTAGCGACACCAGTAATTGAAACGACCCCCGCATTAGTTGAATAACCAGTCATTGGCGTACTACCTAGCAAAGCCGAAACCAAACAACTTAAACCTTCACCAATGACACCACGATTCCATTGTTTATTAGTAATTTCTTCCTTCGTCACCGCACTCATTGCAAACCAGGTACCAGTCGTTTCAGTGGTTAAAACCATAAATATAATAATAAACGTAATGATGGCTGATATATTAAAACTTATACCATAGTGCAACGCTGTGAATTGCGGTAAGCTAAACCATTCAGCTTTGGCTACCGTTGACCAATTCATAAGCCCCATAAAACTTGCTGCGATGGTACCAACTGCCAAAGCAATCACAATTGAACCAATCTTAAAAATTCTCTGTAATTGTGGTAGATGAGTCCCAATCGCAATTGAAATCAATAATGCAACCATCGTGATAGCAGCTAATTCAATATTTTGATAAATATTGCCACTTGCTTTAAAAATATTATCATTCAAAGCTGATGGCAACAGAGATAACCCAACACAGGTGATAATCGTGCCACCAACAATAGATGGCACCAACGTATTAACTATTTTTTGATAAACACCTGATAGGCCAAGTAAAATCAACAAAACCGCGGCAACCGCACTCGAACCAATAACAGCTGCCATACCACCGTTAGCGGCCCCATTGGCCATGAATACACCAACAATGGCTCCAATCGGAACATATGATGGTCCCTGTGACATGGGCATTTTCATAAATACCGATGTTTGTAGCAAAGTACCTATACCACACGCCAGAAAGGCAACTTGTAAAAAACCAGACGTTTCTACAGCATTCATTGAAAGCAAACCAGCAATAATTAGCGGCGGTACATACACGTCCATTGCAAGTACGTGTTGCAAACCTAATAGGCCCGCTTCCGCTACTGGGACCTTATCATTTGCTCCAATTAATAAGCCACTCTTCTCTTCAGCCATGAACTTTTTCTTCTCCTTTTAGCTCACAATGTTCCACATGAAACATTCTATTTAACGAAAACGCCTTGTGTCATCACATGATCAATTTCTGATGCGGTGGTTTGATACATCAACTTTTCAAATGTATCCTCTGGGACTTGTTGACCAAACGTTGGATACTTTGCATGGGCAATCTGGATATCTGCTGCATAACCTTGCTTGATTTGTCCAGTCACCAAATTCAAACTTTTAGCCCCACCGACTGTCGCCATATAAAAGGCATTTTTAGCAGTAATTGCTGCATCATGTTTACCACGTAAGTCAGGTGTTATCTCACTATCTACCCCGTCATTGAGTAGCCGTGATGACATAATCGCTTGGCGAATATTTTGGTAAACACTAGGATCATAGCCTCCAGAAATATCCGTTCCCATTCCCACTTTGACATTTTCTGATAGTAATTTTTTAGCTGGTAACACGGCATTACCAAAATAAACGTTAGAGATAGGGCAATGGGCGACCCCAGCGCCACGATCTTTAAATCGCTGGATATCTTCATCATTCAATAATGTGCCATGCGCCATCACTGATTTATCTGTTAATAAGCCAAATTCGTCCAACACATCCGAATCACGTTTACCATGGGTTGCCAACGCATACCCATTTTCCCAATCGCTTTCACTACAATGCGATTGGATTGGCAAATCATATTTAGCAGCCAGCTTACCTAGGCCAGACAAGACCTCGTCTGTACAAGATGGTAAAAATCTCGGTGTAATTACTGGTGTTACCGGTATCGTTTGATTTTCATTTAAAGTTGCCACTTCATGGATAAAGCTTTCTGTTTCATCTAGAGCTGTGGTTGCTGATTCATCACGGTAATATGCTGGTGTTTGCTCTGGATTATCCATGACAACTTTTCCAACAAAGCCTCGTTGATGATGCATTAGACATGATTTAACAAGTTCCAAATTACCTGTATTATCGACCGAACCAAAATAGAGGGCTGTCGTTGTCCCATTAGCCAATAATGTTTCCACAAGATTGTCATACACTAAGTGAGCATACTTAGCATCTTTAAATTTTGCTTCTAATGGAAAAGTGTATTCTTCTAACCACTCATACAATGGTCTATCTAAGGCTAATCCCGCATTTGGCCATTGTGGCGCATGGACATGCAAATCAATGAAACCAGGTAATATCACTTGGTCATCAGACAACGACACTAACGTTCCATTTATTTTTGCATCATTAACAATTATCTGATAATCGTCATCATCTGCTAAAATAATCCGCGCAATCGTTCCTTCATCGTCAATACAAACTAGGCTATCTGCCTGGTAATCCACTTGATTTTCATCAATAGCAGTATAATAACCACCTTGTAAAACTGTTTTGTAATTAATCATCATCACCTCAAAAATTATATCGTTCTCGAATAACTAAGATTATAACAAACATATTCATTATTATCACTGTAAAACCAGTATATTTATTAACTAAAATCAAAAACAAACAATAATTGTTCGCATTTAAGACATAGTAACCCTTATGTTGATTTAAAGGTTACTAATCATTATAATGAACTTGTTCTAAAAATCTATCAGACTGGATACAACTATTATGCAGAACCAACAAACAAAGAAACTAACTCTGGCCGCAATGATGACCGCCATATTAATTATTCTTGGTGTGTTTCCAGGCATCCCACTCGGGTTCATTCCTGTACCAATCATCCTTCAAAATATGGGCGTCCTATTAACGACTGAATTATTAGGCGCCAAATATGGTACATTATCTGTATCTTTATTCTTAGCATTGGCACTTTTCGGATTACCAGTGTTATCTGGCGGACGAGGTGGCTTTGCCGTTTTTCTTGGACCAACTGGTGGCTATTTGATTGCCTGGTTACTTGTACCAGCAGTCTTGGGGACATTGCTGTACTTACTTAAACGAAACAACCGTCTTTCTTGGTGGCTAGAATTAGTGACTGTCATGGTTGCCGGCGTCTTATTGATTGATGTCATTGGCTCAATCTGGCTTTCTGTTCAATCACATATACCACTAACAACCGCACTATTTTCTAATGTCGCTTTCCTACCAGGTGATATGATTAAAGCAACATTATCAGTTATACTGGCTAGACGCTTAAGAAAAATACCTGCGCTGCAAGGCATTTTTTAGAGGGAGATTATTTTGACAACAACCAAACAAAAAGTATTATTTGAACTATTAGCTCATCAAGGCGACTGGACATCAGGAGATGAGTTAGCAACGGACCTGCAAATCAGTCGCGAAAGCATTTGGAAAGCTATTAATGCTTTAAAAAAGAAGAATCATCACATTGAAAGTCGTAAAAATTTGGGCTATCAATATATTGAAACACCTAATCTGGACGAAAATGTTGTGCGTTATTACTTGGATGATCAACGTGTTGATGACATATTTGTTGAACAAGAAGTCACATCAACTCAACACCTAGCTAAGCAGTATTTAACAACACATCAAGTACAAAAGCCGGTTATCTTTGCTGCTGAATCACAGTCTAGTGGTTATGGTCGTCGTGGTCGTGCCTTCTATTCTCCTGCTACTAGTGGCCTATATTTCACGATTGTTCTGCCCAACAAGACTGAAGATTGGTCGCAAGTTGGTCTTTTAACAACTAGCATGGCAGTTATTATTGCGCAAACCTTGGAGCAATTCTTCCCTGACGAACGGATTGATTTAAAATGGGTCAATGATTTATTCATTAATGATAAAAAGGTCGGCGGCATTATTACCGAAGCAAATATTGAGCTTGAGTCTAAGTCGGCATCGGCGTTCATTATGGGCATCGGTCTAAATTTAACAACTGAAAAATTTCCTGATGAATTATCAGATATTGCCCAAGGTATCGACAGCAAAGTGACGGTTGATCGCAATCGATTATTAGTTACGCTAGCGCAACGTATTATTGATACTTATGATCATGGTGATATTCCGGCTCTATTAGACGAATATCGTCGGCGCTCAAATGTTATCGGTAAACAAGTGACCCTAAAATTAGGAAATAAAATGATTACTGGTACTGCAAAACAAATTGCCAATGATGGTGGCTTAATTATTGAGGATGAACATGGTATTACAAAATCATTTACAAGTGGCGAAGTTATCAAAACAACCGTCTTTAGATAAACATGCGCCAACATCAACAATACATGGTATTGATTTAGATCAAGACGGGCGTTGTATGCACTACCATACTGAGAATGATATTGTTGCCCTAGCGTGTGCCCAATGTCATCAATATTTTGCTTGTTATCTTTGTCATGATGCCATCATGACACACAAATTTGCACCAGCTAACCCAACGGCTAAATCCGCCATGTGTGGTGTCTGTCATCAAACGATGGCTTATCAGAGTTACTCACAAAATGAATGTCCAAATTGTCATCACGCGTTTAATCCTAAATGTGCGCGCCATCAGGATATTTATTTTGAGTTGTGAAAATTTATTAAAAAACAAAATAAAGGAGGCCGAAACAATTTTACGTGTTTCGGTCTCCTTCTCTATATTATTTTGATAAACAACTAAGCTTGGTGCAACCAAACTGTCATTTGTCCTTCATTTCTATTAGCCCAGGCATAGTAAGGGATTAGCTTTAGTTGTGCCTTTTGAACTGTTTTTTCTTCATCGAAGGTATAAAGCGCATCGGATGTTTTTCCTTCTACTAATTTCGTTGCATTATTTGTGGTTAATGTACCAACACCATCCAGTAGTTCTGCTTCATAAGCGTAATTAAATGCAGGTTTTTTATCAAGCTCGTAAAGCCAAAGTGGTCCTTCATTATCTTCTTCTTCTGCACAATAGACAATGGGTCCTCTTTGAACAGCTACCTTACCAATATTGTCCTTAACTCGTGTGTTTGTTCTAACTGTATGTGCTGACATATCAAATTGCACTGAAATCTCAGCATCATCATCGAGATCAACATACAAAATTTGATCCACTAATTTTGAATCTGTTGCTTTTCCATTAACCGTCACTTGATAAGCATGTAAAGTCCAACTAGGAATTCTGATACCAAATGTGAATGCTGTTTTCTTGGTATTAGTAATAGTGTACTTCACATCACCATCCCATGGATAATTGCTATCTAGTTTAATTTCAACACCATTATCAAACGTTGTATCGTTAGCAATAAATTGATGCGAAAGAATGGTATTGTCCTTAACCTCATACAAATATTTATCGATTGAGGCAATCAGACGCGTAATGTTGGCAGGACAGCAAGCACAAGCAAACCAAGATGAGCGCCTAGTTGCAATGTGGTTCTTTCCTTGGTTGCCACGACTTGCCTTTGGATCAGCCTCCAATGGATTAACATAAAAATAATGTTTACCATCTAATGCAATTCCACTCAATGCACCATTAAACAATTCTTTTTCAATAATGTCGCCGTATTCACCACTCATATGGTTTTCCAACATCTGTTTAGCAAAGAAAACCATTGAAACCGATGCACAAGTCTCACCATAATCGGTATCATTTGGCAAATCGTAGTCATAGGTAAATGCCTCTCCATGGGTAGTTTGGCCGACGTTACCAGTAATGTACAATTGCTTCTTAACAACATCTCGCCACAGACGGTCTGCTGCATCTTGTAACTCTTGATCATGCGTTAAACGCGCAACATGGGCAAGACCTGTACAGAAATATAAGACACGAACGGCATGACCATGAGCATCAGTCTGCTCAGTCACTGGTTTATCAGCGAAATAGTATCGATTACCAATCGTTCCCAAATCAGGGAAGAAATCCCGATCAACACCATCCGCTTCATTTTGCTTAGCAAAGAATTCTGTATCTTGACCACGTTGTTTAATGAAGTATTGCGCTAAATTTAAATATTTTTGCTCATACGTTGCTTCATATAAACGTGCTAATGCCAATTCAATTTCAGGATGCCCTGGAATACCAAGAATCTTACCGTCTGCCGTACCAAAATGGTTATCAATACAATCCGCCATTTTCTTCGCAATATCTAGTGCCTTTTCATTACCAGTAACTGAATAATACGCTACCCCAGCCTCAATATAGTGTCCCATTGAATATAGCTCATGTGATTGCTGCAAACGTTTGAACTTTCGCTCAGGCATTTCAATCTGGAACATCGTTGACAGGTAACCATCGTCCTCTTGTGCATCGGCAATCAAATCAACAACGGAATCTGCTTGTTGTTTGAGTTGATCACTTGGTGCATAGTTCAAAACATAGGCCGCCGTTTCCAACCACTTATAGACATCAGTATCTTGAAAATCCATGCCAAAAAATTCACCCGACATTTGACCAGCAGCAATTTTAAGGTTCGCAATGGCATGACTTTTATCAGCAGAACCACCAGCAGCAAATGGATCATTTGTAACTTCAACATGACTATTGTCGTTGATCATATCCCATTGAAACGGGATTGATTCATTTGCCATTAAATCACGATATCTTTGCCAAAAATCTGAAGTAACAGTTGTATGTTTTAATGTGACATTTTGCATTGCGTAATTCTCCTTTATTTAACGTGCTTAATCCACAGAATGAATGCAATACCGACTAACGTAACCATGATAGAACCGGTAAACACAAGATTATAACTACCTGTTGCTGTCACAATAATTGATGTCGCAGCAGGAGCCAACATCTGTCCAGCAGTATTTGTTAGGTTACCAAAGCCGACGTACTTACCAGTCGTCTTTTTCTCTTTAGCTTCATCAGGAATAACATCAATATTCAATGCCATATCAACAGCCAAGTAAATACCATAACCAAGACCTGCCAGAACAACATAACCAATAACACCATTTACTGATTTAAATAGTAGCATGCTTATTGCTCCAGCAATCATCAGTAAACCACCAAAAGCAACTGGAATTTTACGAGCTCTTAACCGATCTGAAAGTGGTCCAGAAATGAATAACCCAATCATTGAAACAACTAGTGTAAATAATGATAATGTATTCATCGCTCTAGCAGCTGCGAGCACTGATAGCCCTAGGTGATCCTCCAAAATATAAATTAAATATTGGAAAATCATCGTATAACTGGTCATAACAAGGAAACGACCCACACATGCCTTATAAAAATCGTGTCCGCCTTTTAGGCTAGGTGGTAATAACGTTGACATAACGTCCAAGACTGATTCATTCTTAGGAACAACAGCTTCCTTTGATGACTTCTCACGTGGTGTCATTGCTAATACAATCAATCCCGATGCGGCGATCATAATACCACCAACGACAAACCCCATGCTTTGATATGATTGGCCTAAGAAGTATGAACTAATAAATTGACCAACTGGTGCCCCAACCGAAGTTGCACCAAATCCTGCTGATAATGTACCACGAACATTTTTAGTAGCTCGGTCAGCCAGAAAGGCATACATTGGTGTTTGGATAGCATTCTGACCTAAAGTATTAAAAATATAGGCCATCGTTAAACTAGTCGTTGATTCAAAAATTCCTAGTGAATATAGTCCAATCCCTGCAACAAACGAACCGATGAAAATCCAAGGCGTTCGCTTACCAAAACGTGATCTTGTACGATCAGATAAAGTTCCCCAAATATAACCGACAAACAATGATACCAGTGACGTAACCGACGTAATGACACCATAAGCCGCTGTTGGATTTCCGATTCCCACATCTTTAATATGCTGCGGTAACAGAACTGCACCATTCAATGTAAACGCTGCGTTATTCAAAATACCATAGATGATAAAGGCAATCAAAAATCGCCAAACTAATGCTTTAGACCATGGTTTACCCGTTTCTGGAGATATCGTATCCGGATCAACAGTCGACGTAGCCCCTGCAGAGTTTCCAGCAGGGCTAAAAAGCTTTAAATTTTTCTTTTTTAACACTGTACTTCCCTCAATTCTTTTTTGCACAACATAATCAGAAAACGTTTTCTATACCATAATGATAGCGCTTCCAATAAATGGCAAAAACTGCTAAAATATAGCAAATGGTACATTTTTTTGTCATTATGTTATTTTTTATTTTAAAATAAATCATGAGGGATATTTTAAAATCAGCTCTTAATCGTTATTACGTCAACGTTTTAAAAAGAGGTTTTAAAAAATAAATTTATTTAGTATACTTTACATGATTTTAGGTATACTTTTTTGTCTAAAGCACAACACATAAAGGTAAATGAATTATGGAGTATTATGCATTCGATATTGATAATGATGTCACTTTCATGGTTGGTGGTATTTTTTCTGCACAAAAAGGTTGGCAACACAGTGACCGCTATCACCATGGTGACTATGAACTAATTCTTTGTACAAAAGGTCCCTTGTACATTACTGTTCAAAATACACAATATACACTCAATCAAAATGACGTTTTATTCGTACCACCGTACCAATTAATGACTGGCACACGCCCATCTTCAGAAGATGTAGAATTTTACTGGCTACATTTTATTCTGCCAAAGGACACAACGACATTTAAAGGTACAAATTTAGAATCACTACCTATTAATGGTCAGCAATCAAACGTCTGTGTCATTCCACAACAATTCCAGCTAACCAATACTGATCACTTTATTGTATTCATTCATCAACTATTAAGTAGTGACCTACAAAATGTTTATGATCGGAAAATAGCAAATTGTCTAGCAACAATGGTTTTGATGGAAATTAGTAAATCCATCTTTAATCGGTTAACAGATAAAACAAATAACGTTGAGCGTATTGATCGACTAAAGGAATGGATTCGAGTAAATCTATATAAATCACCAACCGTTATGGATATGGCAGAGGAAGTCCAACTAAACCCACAATACCTTTCCAAACTCTTTAAAAAAGTTACGGGTATCCCACCTAAACAATATTTATTGCAACTAAAAATACAAACTGCACAATCTTTGCTTATCAGAACTAATCTTTCAATCAAGGAAATTGCATCGAATGCTTATTTCGAAAACGAAAAACTCTTTATGCGCCAATTCAAAAAAGTTTGTGGCCTAACGCCAAGTAAATATCGTGCGCAATTTGATGAAATTTATCATAATAATCAAGTTATCAGTCCTGTATTACCAATCCCAGAAGAAATTTCGCGACATTTAAATGACGTACCTGATTTTGGTAAAATACCTGAAAAATAAGAGAGCAAGGAAAAGTCGTTTTAATCAAAAAGTGGTTGAGGCACTCATGTTGTCTCAACCACTTCATTTTATCTAATGCAATTCACGCACAAAACGCTCTGTAATTTCTTTTGGTCGGGTAATCGCACCCCCAACAACAATCCCAGCCACACCCATTCCTTGAATCTTTTTTGCTTCTTCAGGTGTGTGGATTTTACCTTCCGCAATGACATCAATCCCATTATCAACCAGTCGTTGGATCAATTGATAATTTGGACCATCAATTTTTTCACTATTCGCAGTGTAACCAGCAAGCGTTGTGCCCACAAAATCAACACCCGCTTGCCATGCATTTAAGCCATCTGCGAACGTCGCGATATCTGCCATCAATAATTGTTCTGGATATTTTGCTTTAATTTGGCCAATAAATTCGCTAACCGTTAGACCATCATGTCGTGGTCGCAACGTGCCATCAAATGCAATCACATCAGGTTTTGCCATCATTAACTCATCAACTTCTTGCATGGTAGCTGTGATATACGGTTCTTCAGGTGGGTAATCACGCTTAATAATGCCAATAATCGGTAAATTAACCATCGCTTTAATTTCTTGAATATCACGCACTGAGTTGGCACGAATTCCGACTGCACCACCTTGTTGGGCTGCCAAAGCTAATAGTGGCATAACCCCACCTTTTCCCATATACAACGGCTCACCTGGTAACGCTTGACATGAAACGATTAATCCATTAGCAATTTGATGCATCAACGCTTGCTTATCCATTTTGAATGACTCCCTCAATTCGTTCAATCTATCAACTACTTACTATCCCCTAATTTCGCCAGCTCATCAATCTTGTCATAAAAGGCCTCTGCATCAACACTTGTAACAAAAGTAATTTCACGACCTTCGTCAGTTTGATATGTCCGTCCTTCTGACGCACCAGTTGTTATCACATCCGTCTTTACTTGCACCGATTCTACTAGTTCTGGATACGTCGATGCCAAAGTTGTAAGTACGTCCCATAGATAATAAGTCGAGTTCGCCTCAAACGAATGCACTAATGAATAGCCCTGTCCAATTAAATCTAACGCTGGATGCTGGCGTTGCTTAGCCCAACGTTGCCGCAATTCAGCAGTTAAAGGAACTTGGTCCGTACTATCCAATCCGACCATAACGATCTTCAAATCTGAATCCCAGACTTTTTTCACCGCTTCAGCATCCCAATAAGCATTCCACTCCATCGTGTCGTCGGCACCCGGTTCAGCAACATTCCCTTTGCTGTTCAATGCACCACCCATCCAATGGACACTTTCAATCTTTTCAACAATACTTGGCTCTTCATCTAATGCACGTGCCAAATCTGACAATGGACCAGTCATAACTAAAGTTACGCTGTCATCCGCTGACTTAATCTTATCAATCATGTCCAGATGGCCTGGTTTTGTCGCAACTGGTGTTTTAGGCTCACCATGCTCGTTTAAAATTGGAAAATCATCAAATGAAAACGAACTTAAGCGCCATTCTTTTGGAAATTGATGCGCAGCTCGTGAATTTGACTTGGCAATATCCATTGGTTGCCGACTTTCATGACCAAATAAATCAACAATTTTTCGCGATGCTGAAACCGAAGGCTCAACATAGCCATCAGCATCAGTCACCCCGACCCCTAATAAGTTAACATCTGGCATTTGCAACAAAAGTAATAACGATACTAAATCATCAACGTTCCCATCATGGTTGAAATATACATTCTTCATTACGTTTTCCCCACTAAATTGCTTATTTTTCTTAAAGATTACGGAATTTTATTATTATCGTCAAGTTAAACATTTATGAAGTATCATAGAGATATGAATAATAATAGCCAGTATGTATATTTATTTAAAAAATATAATAAAAATACATTTTTATTTGTTGAAATATGATAACATTGTGCATTAGAAAGTCATTTAATATTCTATTTTTCTAGGAGGTGGTGCGTTAATCATGGCAGAAGTAACGCTTACTATTAAAAATAACAATGAACTAACTAGTTCAGAACTAATTACTATTATGCAAGCACGTACCAAGGTGTTTGTTGTGGAACAAAACTGTGCTTATCAAGAAGTTGATGATGCCGATTTTAATGCTCGCCACGTTTGTTTAACAAATGATCATGATTTGGTTGCTTATACACGTATTATCTCTGATGACGATCCAAACTATATACGTTTCGGACGTGTTTTAGTAGCCACGTCCTATCGTCATCAACAATTTGGCCGTCAAATCGTTACCGAAACCATCAAAGAAATTCGACGACTCTATCCGGAGAAAGATATTAAAATTGGTGCGCAAAATTATCTACGCAACTTTTATGAGTCGTTTGGTTTTCAGGCCGTATCCGATGTCTATCTAGAAGATGACATCCCTCATATCGATATGCTTTTGAGCGAGGACCATTAATATGCAATATCTTGTTTTAGTCGGTGCATTATGCTCCGTTGTTTTTGGTTCAGTTTATTTAATCGCAACCATACAAGGTAGAGCGCAACCTAATAAGGTGACTTGGCTATTGTGGGCAGTATCACCACTGATTTCTGTCGTCGCAACGATTGCGGCAACTGGATTTGATTGGTCTATCTTACCAGTATTTATGGCTGGATTTATGCCCCTATTAGTATTCATCGCCTCAATGTTTAACAAATCTGCTTATTGGAAATTGAGCTTTCTGGATTATCTCTGCGGAATCGTGGCCATCTTCGCCATCATCATTTGGCGCCTAACTGATGACCCAATTCTTGCTATTATCTTTTCAATCCTTAGCGATGCGATTGCCTCACTACCAACATTGCATAAGGCTTGGCTTTATCCCAACACCGAAGCCCCAGTCTATTACATCGGCGGTGTGATCTCGTCAACCTCGGCAATTTTAGCGGCAACCACTCATTGGTCATTTAGTACCACTTCATTTCCAATTTATTTATTCATATTGGACACATCATTAATGTTGATCGTTATACTCAGAAAAGCTGCATTGTCAGATAATAAAATGACACCCTAACGCAATATCGTATGCGACGCTGTAATTCTGGTAAAATATAGATGAAAGCGTTCTAAAAGAAAGGGTACATCATGAAAATAGCAATTGCAGGTAGTGGTGCAATGGGCAGTCGCTTTGGTTACATGCTCCATCAAGCAGGTAATCAAGTCACATTAATAGATTTGTGGCCGGAACATGTCACAACGATCAACACACAAGGGCTCTCAGTAGAAACCGCTGGCAAGCAACGATTTGTAAAGATTCCAGCTGCTTTTCCTGAAGATGTTCACGGTGATTTTGACCTGATTTTACTATTCACAAAGGCGATGCAGTTAAATGATATGCTGAATAAAATTTCGCATCTATTAACTGATAATACAGCAGTCTTATGTTTATCAAACGGTATCGGTAACCTGGAAACAATTAGAAAATTCAACTCGCACCTCGACTTATTAGTTGGTACAACTCTCTGGACGAGTGAATTAGTCGGTCCTGGTGCCGTGGTTCTAAATGGTTCTGGGTATATCGAATTTCAAGCAATTGAAAATGTTTCACATGAAACAGTCATTAAAATTAATGACGTTCTAAACGAAGCTGGTTTAGATGCTCGTCCTAGCAACAATGTCTTATTGTCAATCTGGAAAAAGGCTTGTTTAAACAGTGTTCTAAATACTTTCTGTACGATCCTAGATTGCAAAATTATGGACCTTAGAAAAAGCCAATATACACCAATTTTAACAAAGCGCGTTGTTAGTGAATTTGAAGCCATCGCCAAAGCTAAAGGCATTCCTTTAACTGCCGAACTTGCTTTAAAAACAATTAACGCATCACTGGCACCCGATCAAGCAGGTGATCATTATCCCTCAATGCATCAAGACATTGCCTCGGGACGATATACTGAAATTGATTACTTAAACGGTGCGATTGCACGTATGGGAAAGGAATTAAATATTCCTACTCCAACTAATACATTAATTACAGAGCTAATTCATGCTCGTGAAGATATTGTCATTAAAAACTAAACAGTAAAAAAGTGGTTGGAACAACATAACAGTTCCAACCACTTTTTGCATTAGTAATATATTAATTAATAGCCAAGGGTACTTTATGATCCGGTTTTGGATACTCTTGATCTAATCGCTTAAGTTCCGCAGCGGTTAGTTCTAAGTTAGCCGCCCGCATATTTGCTGCAGCATGTTCTGGATTATTAGTCTGTGGAATAGCAATCGTCTGACCATTTCGTATAATCCAAGCAAGCAACAACACATATGGTGTTACGCCATGTTGATCAGCAATTTCTTTAACTACTTGATTAGTCAGCATCGAGGTTCCTAACTCATTCTGTTTACCACCAACTGGGCTGTAAGCAATCAAAGGTACCTGGTGTTCCTCCTGCCAAGGCAACAAGTCATACTCAATACCTCGTTCCTCAATGTTATAAAGATCTTCATTCACGGTTGTATACTTTCCGGCAGGCAGTTCCCAGAGTTCTTCCATGTCCGGAACATCAAAATTTGATACACCCCAAGCTTTGATTTTCCCAATTTGTTTCATACGATCTAATTCGGCAATCGTTTCAGCCAAGGGCACACCACCACGCCAATGATAGAGGTAAAGATCAAGATAATCCGTTTGCAATCGCTGTAACGACGCATCTAAATGTTGTTCCAATTTCGCCTTAGATGCATTATGTGGCAATACCTTTGAAATTAAATAAATGTCGTCACGTTGATAAGGCGCCAATGCTTTTCCAACTAATGTTTCTGATTTACCTGAACCATACATCTCGGCCGTATCAACGACAAGGGCACCGGCATCTAAGCCACTACGAATAGCTTGGATTTCTCGTTGTTCTTGTGAGGGATCTTCCCCCATATGCCATGTTCCAATTCCAATTGCTGGTACTTCTACACCTGCTAATGTCACTTTCTTCATCGCATTCTCCAATCTAGCATATTACCTATATGACTACACTTCGAGTCTAACGAACAGCATGACTGAATACAACTCATACCATCTGAGAACTATTAATGATTTAACTTGCTCGTTCGATTAGATGTTTTGTATTCAACAATCATCGTTGATTCATTTTTTAACACAAAGCGGGTTGGGATATTTATTTTATCCCCACCCGCTTCCTATTATTCTAATCAATCACAAACGTATTCGTTGATTCATCATACGAAAAATGCGTATGTAATGGTTGGCTCACTTTGTTTAACCGTTCTAATAACAACGCTGCCGATTCAGCACCAGGAATGCTTGGCAAGCCTCGTTTTACAGGATTTCCATCCGTTAAGCCCAAATCTATTGGTATAACATGAATTTTAGCATCATGATTTTCATCAACATCCACTTCTAAAATGATATTTTGTGAAAACTTAGGATCCGCATTAAACCCAATAAAATGACCATTATCATCCATTGCACGTTGACGATGTAACTGAGATGGTTTAGCATGCTCATCTAGCCCATACTCGGCATACATTTCAGGGGGAATGATAGAATTTCATGATTCAAATTCCATCATTAAGCTACCCAAATTATAAAATATTGGTTTGCCATGGTAGGTTTCTACACCACGCATAAAGTGTGCCCCATGCCCAATCACGACATCTGCTCCCGCATCAATGGCGGCGTGTGCTGTTTCAACAAAGAAGTCAGCTGGCGCATCATCATACCAATTGGCATTGATACCTTCATGCGAATGGATATTTAGAAAGACAAAATCACTACGGAATTTTGCATCGCGAATACTGTCTGTTAAAGCATCTAAATCAGCTGTATTAACCTCAGTTTTGAATTGTGTTTTTTCTTTCTTGTGGAAGGTTAAATTCTTTTCAAATAATGAACCAAAAATCAATGTATTAGCATCTGGCTTTTCAAAGCCTTCAATGTTTCTCCCTTGTTCATTACTTGCTGTTAATCCCAAATCATCAGAAATTTTTTCCAATTGCTCATATTGTTCTGGTGAAACTTCATACGTTTCGCGCCAGCGCAGCGGATTAACACCCGGACGCGCCGGTACACCATTCCCTGCATTGCTTGCCATAAATACATCCGCTCGCGTGGCTGTTGCCGTGACAAAACCGATTCTACCAGAAGGTGTATCACTAAAGCTTGGCATCCGCGCCTCATCGAGAGAATTAGCTAAACCACCCACGGTAAGCCCTTGCGCTGCAGCAGCTTCAAGTGAATCACGCATTCCCTCAATACCGAAATCACCACTATGATTATTTGCTAAAGAAATCAATTTTATATTCAGATCCGCAAATTCTTTTAACGTATCCGGCCGGACCGCTGTGACGTATCCTCTACCAGCGGCAACGGCTTTATCTGGCTTTGGTGTTGAAAATTCTGCATTTGCGAATACAGCATCAGCTGCTTGTAATTTTTTGACTAAAGTTGAATCTAATCTATTAACCAAGTTACGACTTGAAAATAGCATGTCACCCGCTAATATTAATTTCATATTAAATACTTACTTCTCCAATTCACTAATTGACTTGTTAATTTCTACTTTTCCTGAATAATTAGCTTTTATCCATTTCTGTATCTTTTTGTCGTGGTACAGATTCAAGATTTTTTTATAGTTTTCATCATTGACATGCTTTTTATTCGTTACAATGACGTTAACATTTGACTTGGTATTTTGATCCAATTTCTCATGGAAAATCGCATCCTTAAATACATCTAATTTTGAGATTTGCGCTGTATTATTATCAATAGCTACTGCGGCAATCCCATCATCATGAAGCAAAGATGGTGTACTAGTTGATTCAACCGTCTTAATTTTTAATTGCTTAGGATTCTCTTTGACATCACTGGGCGCCACTAATTCATCCACCCGATGCTTGTTCAAAGTTACTAAGCCGGCTGACTCTAATAGTTTAAGCCCGCGACTCTCCGCAGCGGCATCATTAGCTATTGCCACGGTACTATTTTTAGGAATACTTGAAATTGACTTATATTTACCAGAATAGATTCCCATTGGTTGAATATAAGTTGTTCCCAGCGCATAGACCTTTTTATCAGGATTATTTTTGTTATAGGTGGTATAAAATGCATAAGATTGAAAAGCATTTACCTGAATTTCATCATTAGCTAAGGCTTTATTCAAACTATTAGAATCTGTAAAATCCTTAACTTCAATATTTAGATGCTTTTGCTTAGCAACTTTCGAATCAGCAATATGTTTCCATACAACTGTATCTGTTCCTTGTGACCCAATAGTAATTTTAGTATCCGTTGGCTGTTTATTTGATAACGTTGCATATGTACCAAACCCGGCTATCGCCACCCCTAAAATGACTATACCAAATAATATATATTTACTTTTCTTTTTCATCTGAAACTCCTCATAACCTACTGATTCCTATAATTATTTAACCACATTAATAACAATAACACGATTGGTCCAATTTCTATCCTAAAAAAAAGTACCCTTGCATTTATCTACATAATAATAGACAAATACAAAGGTACTCTTTATGTTACATCTAGTGAACAGCATCCCCATGTTCAACAGATGTTTCCTTTATCAACCAAACACTTAGTCCACCGATGATGAATAGCACTGCTGATACCATAATCATATGTGGCATTTGATTTCCTAATAATGGATAAATTGCAAACGACACAACTGAAGCAACAATTTGTGGGAAACAGATCCATGTATTAAACAAGCCCATATAAGTACCATCATGCATACCATCTAAGGCATTCGTTAAAATTGTAAATGGAATAGCATTCATGGTAACCCATGCAATTCCGATCAAAACAAATGATAGAGCTGACATCGCCTTTGAACCGGTTGTTGCTAACATAAAGAACCCAACCGCTCCTAAGAACAAGCCAAGGGTATAAGCTGGCTTACGCGTTTTATTACTCAAACGTGAAATCACCAAGCCCCAGACAATTGCAGCCACGGTTTCAATTGATGATAAGACACCAAACCAATTTCCGGCCGCTTGGAAGGCTCCTGATGAAGCATCAGTTGTGTGCCAAATATTGGCAGCAACAGCACCTGTTCCATACGTCCATAGATATTGGAAACCTGCCCAACAGAAGAATTGCACAATCCCAAGTGTCCAAAAGACTTTTGGCGCATTTTTGATGATTTTTAGTAGATTAGTCTTTTCGGTTGTTTCACTGATACCATGATATTCAGCATATTTACTTGGCTCGTATTCATCAACTTTCCAAACCGTAAATGCTGCAGAAACTGCCAGAATAATTGCCCCTACATAGAATGACCATTTAACCGATGCAGGTAACTGACCTTGGGCAGCCACGTTAGCAACACCAATAGCAGTAAAGAAATATGGGAATAGGTTTGCAATCACACCACCAATATTTCCCCAAATTGTCTGCCATGACCATGCCATATCCTTTTGACTGTCATTGACCATGTCTGAAATCATCATCTTAAATGGTTGCATAGACATATTTGATGATAAGTCCATAAATAAAATCGCAACAGCACCAAACCAAAGAGCCGTTGATGCTTTAAACCCAAATGAACCCGCATTTGGCAATAATGCCATCACCACGATTGCCACCAATGAACCCAAAATCAGGTATGGTAAGCGGCGACCAATTTTTGGAATCCACGTACGGTCTGAAAAATAACCCACTAACGGTTGCACAACCATTCCTGCCAAGGGTGGCAAAATAAAGAAGAAGCCTAATTTAGTAGGATCAGCGCCCAATGTTTGAAAAATACGTCCCATATTGGCACTTTGCAACGAAAAAACCATGGATGTTCCTAAGTTTCCGAAGGTCATTAACATCAATGTGGCAATTGATAATGTTGGCAAATGCTTTTTACCAAGTACATTTTTTATCTCTGACATAATATAACTCCATACTCATAAATTTGTTTATATTTGCGTTCAGTAAATGAAAGCGTTTTACTTACAAATAAAACTATACTTTGCCAAACAAAATTATGAAAGCGCATTCTCGATGTTACCGGTAACAGGTTTCTCGCCATGCGTAAATTTACGCGCACGGTCATATCCATGGTATTATGGAGTGAGTAATTTATGAAAATGTTTTTAAATCAAGCATCGAGGTCAACACCATGGTTTCAATATCTGACGTGGCTCATGAGGCGCATGTTTCAAAAATGACGGTCTCTCGAGTTATTAATCATCCTGAGCAAGTATCAGCTGAAATTAGGACAGATGTCCAACAGGTTATTTCACAATTAGGCTATGTACAGAATCGTGCTGGTAAAGCACTGGCAAATAATCGGCACTATAATATCGCCTTCATCTTATTAGACGACATCAATGAAATTGAACCTTATTACGCTCATTTACTCATGCACCTGACCGATGCTTTACGCAATGAAGGCTACACGTTAGAAATGCGTCATGATCGTAATTTTGATTTGACGAATGTCGATGGGTTCTTAGTATGTGGCGCTCGTCATAGTGATTTCGATATCTTAAATAATCTACCTATCCCCGTTGTTATCTACGGTACAGAAGCAGGCATCACATCTGTAGATATCGATAACAAAGCTGGTACGTATCTAGCGACGCAATTATTGATTAATCAACAATATCAACGCCTGTTATTTTTGGGGATGGCGATTGATGAACCCTTTGAAACTAACCGTGAAGCTGGTTATCGACAAGCCATGCAAGAAACTGGACGTGAACCTGAAATTCATCATTTGCCCAACAATGAACAGATTGCGTTCCAATTCTTACAGAATAGTCATTTAAGTGCTAATACCGGCATCATTGCTGCCACTGATCGTCTGGGTTTGGGTGCACTACGCGCTAGCCGCCATCAAGGATTGGCTGTACCAGATGAAGTGGGTATCGTGGGATTTGATGGCATTTATATTCACCAATTAGCTGAACAATCGCTAACCACTGTACAACAACCACTTAAAGAAATTGCCGAAAAAATGGTGCAATTATTACTAGCCGAATTATCTGGAGAAAGTGTGACATCAGAATATGTTGTCCCTGAATTAATCCATGGTGAAACAACGATAAAATAACAACATATCAGTTAGGCATCTTGAGCAGCATTATTGTTCGTTTATTCAACTGATGTTACATTGTCATTCAAACGACTGTTAAAGTAGCAGAAAGGCAAAATTCTATGATTAAAAAACAGCGGTTATCCCTAGATGAAGTGGTGCCTGGAGAGACCTACGAAGAATGTTTATTTCTATACTCTGTCGACAGGATCCATATTGACTCAGTCAAATTCAAAAACTGTGAGTTTCAACAAACCGACTTTTCAGATAGTGAATGGCTCGACTGTCAGCTTGAAAAATGTCATTTTCTGAACAATGATTTTACATCCAGTATTTTCTATCGAACAACTTTCGAAAAATGCCAATTAATGGGGGTTGATTTTTCAAATAATCAATGGAAAAACACCTTAGTTACCAACTCAAAATCCGATTATATAAATTTATCTGGTTCAAAAATTGAGAATAGCCAATTCGAAAAAAGTATTTTATTTGGTTCATACTTCCAAGATGTAACAATTAAAAAAGGCTTGAAATTTGTTCAATGTGAGCTCGATAAAACAGATTTCCTAGATACTTCTCTAGTTGGCGTTGATATTTCTAGCAGTTACTTCGAAATACTAAACGTCGCAACCAATCAAGTACGTGGCTGTACCATCAGTCCGCAACAAGTAATCGCCTTCGTTAGTCTACTAGGTGTTAAAATTAAGGATGACGCATCTTGATTTATTGCACGTCCCAATTCAACATGCTAGATTGAAACTAATACTTAATAGAGGAGGGTTTATTTATGAAAATTGATGTCGCGTTAGATAATAATAATTTTATTCCCGATAAGTACGCAAAATTTGCGCCTGAACAATATCGGCGTGATGACGCACCGGTTATTAACTTCCCAATTAAAGTTAACGAAGCTCCTGAAGGTACCCAATCATTAGCTGTTGTCTTTATCGACTATGATTCAGTACCTGTAGCCGGTTTTGTCTGGATTCACTGGTTAGCAGCTAACTTACCAGTAGCTGATATTCCTGAAGATATCACCCACGCCAACGTGTCATATGTCCCCGGAACTAATTCACAGTACGCAGAATATCGTTTGGACAATCCAGAATTAACACAAAGCTATACTGGTCCAATGCCTCCTGATAAAACACACGATTATACACTCAAAGTTTTTGCATTAGATACAGAATTAGACTTAGCTGCTGGTTATTTCCTAAATGATTTCCGCCGTGCAGCTAAAGGACATATATTAGATACAGCTTCAGTAGACTTACCTGCTCGTAGTAACTAATGTTCCATGTGGAACAATTAGTCGTTAAACATTAAAAAGGGTTGAGACAAAACAAGTGTCTCTGAACTGAACCCCGTAAGTTGGAGTAATTTCCAAAACTTACGGGGTTTTACTATGTTTTCAAAAGAAGTACAAATTGAAGCTGTCACAATGTATCTACAAGGTATTCCGCCTTATAAAATACGGA
>NZ_JAMXDB010000022.1 GCF_024718545.1 Weissella fangxianensis | reverse complement strand
AGAAGTTAAACGAATTTATTAGTGAATTGACTTCACAAATGTTTTGTATCAAGTAAATTACTTGATGACCCTACACATTTGTTTCATCGAAACGATATTCAGTTTTCAATGATCAACAGTTGTTGTCTCGCTGACAACTTAATCTATACTACAGAAATCAATTTAATTTGTCAACAACTTTTTTTAAGCTGTTTCATTAAATTAACCTCACGTATCGCCGTTGCCGACTTGATATATACTACACACTTAAGATGAAAAAGTCAATAAAATTCTATATTTTAAATATGAATTTGTTTTCCAATAGGTAAAAAGGGATATTAAAGCCTAAAAAGGCCGTCAACCTGGTTAGATTGACGGCCTTTTACCTTGTTTATCATCAGACTTTACACAGCCTATTAGATAACATAATTATTTTCAAAATTGGTGTCCGCTAAAATAGCGCCAATTGATTTTCATCTGGCATACCATTAAGCACCCCATTATCATCCATAAATTGCAACAAAGTTTTTGAAATACCACCACGTTGTGCTAAGTCTTCTTTAGATAAGAATTCGCCTTCGGCTCTTGCAGCAACAATACGCTTTGCCACGTTGTCACCTAGCCCAGGTACCGAATTAAATGGCGCAATTAATGTGTCACCATCAATTAGCCAAGTATCTGAATCAGACTTGTATAGGTCAACCATGCTAAAGTTAATCCCACGCTCGAGGGCTTCATTAGCAATTTCGAGTACAGTCATCAAGTCCTTGTCTTTAGCAGAAGCATCATTACCTTGATGTTTAATTTCCATAATTTTAGCTTTTGTACTATTTAATCCACGTGACATTGAAACAATATCAAAATTGCTGGCACGGACTGAAAAGTATGCTGCGTAATACAACATTGGGAAATAAACTTTGAAGTATGCAATCCGCAAGGCCATCAGAACATATGCAGCGGCATGGGCGCGTGGGAACATGTATTTAATCTTCAAACCAGATTCAATATACCATTCCGGCACCCCTGCTGCGCGCATTTCAGCTTGGTATTCATCAATAATTCCTTTACCTTTACGCACTTTTTCCATAATTTGGAATGATGATTCCGGATTAACACCGTAATTGATCAAGTCGGTCATAATTTTATCACGCGTTCCAATAACCGTACCAATTGTCGCCACGCCACGTTCAATCAATTCATCAGCGTTACCACGCCAAACATCTGTTCCGTGAGATAGCCCTGATATTTGCAACAATTCAGAATAATTCTTTGGATGAGTTTCTTCCAACATCCCCCGGACAAAGGCTGTCCCGAATTCTGGCACACCTAACGTACCTGTTTTCGAAAAGATTTGGTCTTCAGTGACCCCCAGCACTTCTGGTGATGAGAATAGACTCATAACACCTGGATCGTTCATCGGGATAGTCGTTGGATCAATCCCCGACATATCCTGTAAGGCACGAATCATCGTTGGATCATCATGTCCAAGAATATCCATTTTCAAAATATTATCGTGAATTGAGTGGAAATCGAAATGAGTCGTTCGCCAAGTGGCCGACAAATCATCTGCCGGGTATTGAATGGGAGTAAAGTCATAAATTTCCATGTCATCTGGCACAATTAGAATCCCGGCCGGGTGCTGACCAGTCGTACGTTTCACACCAGTGGCTCCCATGGCCAGTCTTTCTACCTCAGCACCTCTAAACTGTTTTTCATGGTCACGTTCATAGGCTTTAACATAGCCAAAAGCTGTTTTGTCAGCAACTGTCGCAATGGTCCCTGCTCGGAAAACATTATTTTCCCCGAACAGTGATTTCATATAATTATGCGCGAAAGGCTGATAATCACCCGAAAAGTTCAAATCAATATCTGGCACTTTGTTACCCTTGAATCCCAAGAAAGTCTCGAAAGGAATATTGTGACCATCCCCAATTAACTTGGTCCCATCAATTGGACTGTAACGCTCTGGTAAATCATACCCAGATTCATAATCACGTGGATTAACAAATTCAACATAATCCCCGTTCACACTACGATAATGTGGTGGTAAGGCATTGACTTCAGTAATACCTATTAACAAAGCAATAAGTGACGAACCAACCGATCCACGTGAACCAACCAAGTAACCATCTTTATTTGATTTCGAAACAAGTCGCTGAGCAACTAAGTAGATAACCGCGAACCCGTTTTTAATAATTGAATGTAATTCTTGTTCAATTCGAGCTTCAACAACTTCAGGCAAGGGATTACCATACATGCGATACGCTGTTTCATATGATTTTTGGCGGATCTCATCATTGGCAGTCGGCATATTTGGCGGATAATTTCCCGTTTTAATAGCCTCAACATCATCAATCATATCAGCGACAACATGTGTATTATCAATCACTAATTTCTTTGCCAATTCTGGTTTCATCCAGCTAAAATCATCTAGCATTTCTTGAGTTGTTCTGAAATGCATCTCAGGTAAGCTATGGCGATTTAATGGATTAGCACCACCCTGTGAACTGATTAAGATCTTACGATAAATACTGTCTTCAGGATTTAAGTAATGAACATCTCCCGTCACGACGACCGGCTTATTTAATTCATCACCAATCTTAACAGCTTGCATCATCAGTTCACGCAAACGCGCTTCATCTTTAATTAATTCACCCTCGATTTGTGGTAAATAGTTAGCTGACGGTTGTATTTCAATATAATCATAATATTTCGCCTTATTTTTTGCGGCAGCGTATCCCTTTTGCATTAATGCTTCCCAGAATTCGCCGGAACTATCTCCCGTTCCCAATAGTAATCCTTCGCGGTACTTGTTCAACACTGAACGTGGGACGCGGGGTGTGCGATAAAGATAGTTAATATTAGATTCCGAAATCAATTTATAAAGATTTTTGACCCCGGTTTGATTTTGAACAAGGACAACCGCATGACTTGGTCGACCATGTCGCCAAGCATCATTTTCAGTCATATGATCATTTAATTGATCAGCATATGTGATGCCATACGATTCATTCGCTTCTTCCAAGAAGATTCGATTTAAATGTCCCGTTGTTTCCGAATCAAAAATTGCACGGTGGTGTTGTTCTAGTAGAACGCCAAAATGCTTGGCCAACGTATTCAAACGATACGAACGCATATTAGGATATAAGAAACGCGCTAAGGTTAATGTATCAATAACTGGATTAGTAATTGAGCCCATACCATGACGTTCATACCCTTCATTCATGAAGCCCATATCAAAGGTCACATTATGACCGACCAAAATAGCATCCCCATAGAATTCACGGAAGGCCGCAAAAACTTCTTGTTCTGACTTTGAACCTTGAACCATATCATCAGTAATCGAAGTCAAATCAACGGTCGTCTGACTTAACGGGAATCCGGGATCAATAAATTCAGAAAACTCTGCTGTCACATTCCCTTTGACCATCTTAACTGCGGATAATTCAATTACCTTATCATAAGCTGCTGACAAACCAGTTGTTTCCACATCAAATACAACATATTCAGCATCATCTAAAGCTATATGGGCGGGATTAAAAATAATCGGTTCACCGTCTTCAACCAAATTAACTTCAATACCATAAATCATTTTGATATTATTATCGGCTGCAGATGATGCTGCTTCAGGGAAACCTTGTGCACCTGCAGTATCAGTGATTGCAATAGCGTCCATGCCCCAATCACTGGCTTGTTTAACATAATCTTTAATCCCATTAGTTGCATCCATCGTTGACATCAAAGAATGTGCATGCAGTTCAATACGTTTTGGATCCCCTTCGTATTTATCAACACGTGGCTCATGCTTAACGACTTGGATATCGTACGCCATCATCGTGAGATCATGTAAAAAGTCATCTTGTTGCACTGGGCCACGTGCTCGAATCCACATGCCTGCCTTAACGTTCGCAAAAAATGCTTCATCATTTTCGTCACGTGAAAATTTCTTAAGAATAAATGAGCTCGTATAGTCAGTTACTTTCATCGTCAATAGTTGACGCTCTGACTTAAGGACTTTGACTTCTGCATGAAATACATAACCTTCAACAATTACCGACCGTTCTTCGTCAATGATATTGACCATGTCAGTAATTTCAGCATCATTAGCTATCTTGCGGCCCAAATTATTACCCCCATTACCACCACTATGGTTAGGGGTATGACGTTGTTTCGCCGCTTGTTCTAATTGTACTTGGGCCATTTGAGCTAACTGCTCATCTTGCGAAGCCCGTTGAGCAATTGCCTCAGCTTGTGACTGAGCAACGAGTTCATCATCGACATTAATAACGAATGGTAAACTCTCATCGAAACCAATTTGGTGGTATGTTTGTTGAATTAAATTAAGACCTGTTTGCTGAGCATAATTTGCCCACGCCTGTGAATCAAAAGTGAGAACAAGCTGATTATTCTCAGTAACTGGCATCACTTGACTAAATGCTTGTTGAAAAGCACCTGGCTCATTTTGATGTTGTTGTAAAACCCAGCGCCAATAATCAACAGCCTGTGTCATACGTGGCTGCAAAGTTAATTTAATTTCATAATTAACAGATGCGATATTTGCAAATGTTGTTTGCAATTTACTGATCAATGTCGCTAAAGTGGTCACATCAGGCAATTCAGGTAGTGCAAAATGGAATTGCCAAACTCGTGACTGCTTATGAATCGTTAATTTGGTCAGGGTTGCTTCTTGGAAGATGTCAGGCACCTCCTCATATTGCAACTGTTGTAACAATATTCGAAATTGTTCTTGTGGGTTCAACGCCATCACTTATAACCCCTTTCATTTGTTTTACAATCTATTGCTATTATACATTGTCCATGAGTCATGGAAATATCAAATCGATGAATTAATTAATACTGAGGCACAAAAAAAGAGGAAGCAATGGGCAATTGCTTCCTCTTTTGATGATAAATAGCTCAAAGCGCTATGTCATCATCGATAATAGATATGGCTGGGCTTCCTAATCTATTATTAACGGTATACTCACATATACCAAATTTAAGGAGTAGTTGCAGGAACGGACATTCCTGCTAGGTTATGAGTAATCATTATGGGCATCGATAGGATATCTCTGTATCCCTCATCGATAATTACACTATAAAGCCATAATCTTAAAACAAGAATAAATGACCTAAATAATATTTAGTTTTTATGTCCATCTAGGAAAACTTGTAGCGTTGAAACAAGTTCATCTGCACGAACTTCAATAGCTTCATCTGCTTGACGCAACTTAACTTCAACAATACCTTCGCTCGCTTTTTTACCAATCGTTACTCGTACTGGCAAGCCAATTAAATCTGAATCAGCAAACTTTACCCCAGGACGCTCATTACGATCATCGACTAACACTTCATAACCAGCCGCTACCAAGCTATCATTTAATTCATCTGTCAACTTTGCTTGCGTTTCATTTTTGTACTTAATTGGTACCAAGTGAACATTCCATGGTGCAATAGCTGCTGGCCATGACAAACCATTTTCGTCTGCATTTTGTTCAGCAATTGCTGCCAAAAGACGTGACACACCAATACCATAAGAACCCATGATGACATCAGCTTGGCGTCCATTTGCATCCAATACTTGGGCACCCATAGCTTTAGAATAACGAGTACCTAGCTTAAAGATGTGTCCAACTTCAATTCCCTTAGTAAATTGTAGATGACCTTTATTATCAATAGCTGGGTTTCCTTCACGAGCAACACGAATATCAGTTACTTCATCAATATGGAAATCACGATCAACATTAGCATTTAAGTAATGGAAACCAGCTTCATTACCGCCAACGACAATATTAGCCATATCTGTTACCCATTCGTCGGCAATAATTTTAACTTCTTCACCAACGCCAACAGGACCTAATGATCCAAATGGTGCCCCTAAGTATTTTTGGGCTTCTTCTTCAGTTGCTAAACGTAATTCACCCGCTTGCAAATAATTTTTGACTTTCACTTCATTAACTTCATAATCACCACGAACCAAAAGCATAACAGGTTCCCCATCAGCTATCATAAACAACGTCTTGACTAGTTGGTCTTCAGCAATTTGTAAATAGTCAGCCAATTCAGAAATTGTGGCAACATCAGGGGTTGCAATCTTTTGCAAATCGGCCAATGGTGCATGTGACTTGTTTGGTGTATACAAATCTTTAGCCATCTCTAGATTCGCTGCATAATCTGATTCATCTGAATAGGCAATCGTGTCCTCACCAGCTGCTGCTGGCGCAGAAAATTCTTTAGAATCTGATCCTCCCATGGCACCAGCATCACCAACAATAACCCGATAATCCAAGCCAACACGATTGAAAATATTAACATAAGCTGATTCCATCTTCTTGTAATCATCGTCCAGACCAGCTTCATCAATTGAGAATGAATAAGCATCCTTCATAATAAATTCACGACCGCGAAGAACACCAAACCGTGGTCGATCCTCGTCACGTAGCTTTGTTTGAATTTGATAAATCGTTAATGGCAACCGCTTATATGACTTGATATCATCGCGAATCAACGTCGTCATCGTTTCTTCATGCGTTGGTCCAAGAATCATATCACGTCCATGACGATTTCTTAACTTAAACAAGTTTGGCCCATAAGTCTCATAGCGTCCTGACTCTTGCCATAATTCTGCAGGCAAAAGAACTGGTGCCGTCATTTCTGTCGCATCAACCTTTTCCATCTCTTCACGAATGATTGCTTTTATCTTGTTTAATACACGTTGTGCCAATGGCAAATACGCGTATACACCCGCTGTTACTTGGCGAACATACCCCGCACGCAACATCATTTGATGCGAAATGACTTCCGCATCTGCTGGTGTGTCACGCAACGTTGGAATAAAAACCTTTGATTGTTTCATGACTTATACCCATCCCTAATCTTTGCACAAAAAAAGCGCATTAAAATTCTTTTTCTATCTTACCACATTTGTTTATTTCACGTTGACCCACATATAACCTAAAACGTTTCATATCGTTAGCAGTCAAAATATTTCTCTCTAGATAAATACTAAATATCCCCTATTTACCTCACGAAATAACGTAGAATATCATTTCCTGTTACCGCAATCATTAAAATAAATAATAATCCCACACCAACTAAGGTCACTGCTAATTCAGCTTTTTCTGGTACCGGACGTCTAATTATAGCTTCTACTGCATTCAACAATAACTTACCACCATCTAATCCAGGAATGGGTAACAAATTCATCATCCCCAGGTTCACTGACAACCAAGCCATAAAGGACACGATGGCTAATATTCCCATAGTACTTACTTCTGAAGTATTTTTATAAATAGCAACTGGTCCACCTAGCTTATTAAGTGAAAATCCTTGGACAAGATTCTTAATTGCTCGGAAAATCTGCGTCATCGATTGTGCGGTTGCTTGAAAACCATAGCGTAACCTAGCCCCCAAGGCAGTTGTCTGTTTAGAAGTCACGCCAATTTGGCCAATCCTCATCCCACCATTTTTAATACCCTTAGGAGTCAACGTCGTATGTTTCGTTTGACCATGACGTTCAAATGTCAATGAAACTTCTTTATCAGGCAATGTTTGAATCTTATTCTGCATACCTTGCCATGAATTAACTTTTTTACCATTGATCTCAGTGATTGTATCGTTAGATTTAATACCAACCATAGCTGCCGGCGAATCTTTGGCAACATGATCTACTGTAGTTGTGGAAACACCAGGTAACGTAAATGCCAGTCCAATAAACAAAATCAGAGTCAGCAAAAAGTTATTCATCGGACCAGCAAAATTGATCACCGCACGTTGCCATAATTTTGCTGATTCGATGTGCGTATCTCTTGGGGCAACTAACACGACTGTACCATCTGCCTCAACAGCTGAAGCATCGTGATCTACCGATAAACGTACTAACTCACCATCTTCAGGCCAATAACCTTCAATCACCATATCATCAACCAAATCAACTTGATTAACAGTAATTGTACGGCCACCCACCAACTCCTCTTCATCCGACAAATTAATGCGGGTAACCACACCATCAGTCAGAACAACAGTAATTGACATCCCAGGCTGAATCGTTTCTTCTTCAGTATCTGCACGACCAGCCATACGTACATAACCACCGACTGGCAAAATACGCCAAGTATAAGTTGTCCCATGACGTTGCGTTTGTAATAATTTTGGACCCATCCCAATTGCAAATTCGCGTACACGAACGCCAGATTTTTTAGCAAAATAAAAGTGACCAAATTCGTGAACAATCACGATGACTCCAAATACAATAATAAATGTAATAATTGCTGTCATTCCTTATCTCCATCCCAATCTAAGTAGGGTTAGTATACTATAAATCATAGTGTGACAAAAGGCGCTGTGAATTCGGCGTGTAACGTTGTTTACCCTATTACAGTTAAACCGAGATAACAAAAAAAGGCCGACGTTTAACATCAGCCTTTTGTCATTAACTTATTAAAAAACACCCAGTAAGTACATGATTGGCAAGACAATCAACATTGAATCAAATCGATCTAAAATACCACCATGACCTGGTAATACTGAACCAGAATCTTTAACATGGTAAAAACGCTTCAAAGCAGATTCAATCAAATCACCAAACTGACCAGCAACTGAAAGCAGAATACTGATTGCCAGCATAATCCACCAGCCGTATGCTTGTGGGAAATAATACGTATAAATCGCAGCTGCAATCACAGCAATGACACTACCACCAATTGAACCTTCCCAAGTTTTATTTGGTGAAATTGCCGTTAGTTTATGCTTACCAATTTGTCTACCAACCAAGTACGCGCCAGAATCAGTAATCCAAACAATCAAAAAGGCGTACATCAAGGTATCCAAACCAGCTTCACGTGCCGATACCATCATGCCAAATCCTAAACCAACATACATCATTGTTAATGTAAAGACACCCGCATCCTCAAAGTTAAACTTATTGCGAGCTACCACTGTATGTAATAACATCAAAATTATATATATATAAAGTAAAGAAGCAGGTTGTAATGTCGTTGGTAGATCAAGATTTTGCCAAATATCGTTTGGTAATGTCATGATAAATGCACCGAGCATCGTCAAGATGGCCCCAAAGTCAATCAACAATGTACGACGCATTAAGACAACTTCTGATGCAGCAACAACGGCAAGTACTGAAGCAGCAATTTGAATCCAGATATTACCGGCAATCAAAATGGGTATAAAAATTGCCAATGCTACCACTGCCGTGATTACCCGTGTTTTCATTATTTTATCTCCTATTTTTTATCACTTTTATTTTCTGCTAAACCACCAAAGCGCCGATGACGTGATTGATATATCATAATGGCACGCTTTAAGACTTCTGACGTAAAGTCAGGCCAATGTTCGTCCACAAAGACGAACTCCGAATAAGCAATCTGCCAAAGCAAAAAATTCGATAGCCGTTCTTCACCACTAGTACGAATCAATAAATCAGGATCAGCATACTTATTTAGTGATGCGGTCATCAAAGCTTGACTAAACCGCGTCTCATCAATATCTTCTGGCTTAATTTCACCATTTAATACCTGTTGGGCAAGTTCTTGCGCGCCGGACACAATTTCACTCCGGCCCCCATAATTCAAGGCAAAGTTTAAGACCATGCCCGTATTATTAGCCGTTTGCGCAATGGCATTTTTAACAGCTTTTTGTGTATAAGCAGGCAATTGATCGACATATCCGATAACATTGACGCGAATATTATTTGCAATTAAATCGGGTACAAAGGTATCAAAAAACTTTCCCGGTAGCTTCATTAAAAATCCAACTTCAGTTTCCGGACGTTTCCAATTCTCAGTTGAGAAAGCGTATAACGTTAAAACTTTCACTCCCAAATCACTGGCAGCTTTAGTAATATCTTTAACGACTTCCATGCCACGCTGATGCCCAGCAACTCGTGGTAGATTTTGGCCCTTAGCCCATCGTCCGTTACCATCCATGATAATCGCGATATGTTGTGGTATCTGCTGACCGTCCAGCTCGATGGCCTGTTTATCAGCACGTTCTTCATGTCGGTCATTAAAAAACACGATTTACCCTCCAAGATTCTAACAAATAATCACTATGAAATATAACACACTTCATAATCTTATACATTATACCAGTTTGCCACATAATATTTGCTTATTAACTATTACTTATCAAAAATTTTACTTGTACGATCATCAAACGCACCCGCTAATAATGCCTCAATGGTGTCAATAACCCCATTGTGGTTGTTATCATTAACTGCTAAATTATCAATACGTACTTTCATAAAATCCTCTGCGTTTGGCATAACAAAAGGATACTTCACATAACGTAACATCTCCAAATCGTTACCATTGTCACCAAAAGCCGCCATTTCTTCAGGCTTGATATCCCAAATTTCACCTAATTTTTCAAGACCAGTTCGTTTGTTTACACCTGGTGCTAGAATATCAACTGTTCCAAAACCAGAGCCAGTGGTATGTAGTTCTTCACCAAATTCTGCTCGTAGTTGTTGAATATATTGATGGACATCAATGCCTTGCTCCCAAACAAATGTAAAGCGGAAGATATTGTCATCAATATCTTTAAACTTCTCTACCTGGTGAACGATTGGATAAAATTGTTTTACCATACTAATGATTTCTGGTGTTGCATGGTTAGAAACATAGGCACCGTTATGACCTGACAAAACAATTAGGTTTTCCATTCCTGGGTTAACACTGTTATTCCAATCAATGACCCGATCGATTTGTTCACGGGTAATATTTGTTTCAGCAACCACCTCATCATGGTCCATAACTAAGGCCCCATTGTCAGAAACATAGGTGACACGGTCAGGATCAACAGGATTGAAATATGAACGAAGCATTTTGTATTGGTTACCACTGGCGGCTACAAAACGAATACCCTTAGCATCCAATTCATCTAATAAGTCTTCCATTCGTGCATAATCAAAAGTCCGATCATCACGCAATAATGTACCATCCATATCTGTTGCAATTAATTTAATCGTCATTTTTCAATTTTCTCCTTCAATCTAAATATCATTAATTTACTCAATACATAATTGGAAACAATTACAAATACATTTTGGATAATATTCCAAATCATATCATTTTGGTGTAGGATATGTACACCAAATAGCAAAATTAAGTATCCTACAATACCCGTTGCCAGACGTGCAAAGAAAAATTTAACCATTTCGAGTAAAATATTAGCAAAGCCCGTTGTTTGACTATCAAATACCCATTTACGATTGGTTAAATAGGCAAACAAAACGCTCAATATCCAAGCAAGAACATACGCAATGTTTATCGATAAATGCGACCAACGTGCCCCCGTATAGACCACAATATTGACGACAGTTGTCAGTCCCCCAAAAATCAAATACATAATTTGCATTCGATATTTACTTAGCATCTCAATTACTGTACGCATTTCGTTACTCCATTTCAATCAATTTACAAAATAACACTCAAAACATTATACCAAACTCACTCGAAAGCTGGTTAGTTTGCTACAATTATATAGACAGTTCTTACAAATTTAACTTAATGATTTAGGAAGGCATGATTATGAATCCAGAATCTCATGATAATGTATCTCGTTTAAAACAACTTAAAGAAAGTCCAGCAACGGAACGTCCTGGCAGTCGCCAAACACGATTACAGAAAAAAATTAAACACTCAGACATTCAATGGTTAGCCTTATTACTTTGTGTCATTTCACAAAATATTATCTGGTGGGTATATCCGCTCATCTATTCAAACAACCTGGCTGGGGGCCAATGGCAACACAATCCACTATTAATTACCTATAGTATTATCATAGCTATTGCGATATTTTTAACATTTAATCGTGGCTTTTCCCGTTGGATAAACTATGTGGTCATTTTATTCCCACTACTTTTCTTATACTTCTTGTATAAACAGTTCACCGGGCAACAAGTCATGCTACTAGCACTGTTACCCATCACACTACTACTAATAAACATTTCATGGTTAAGTTTACAAAATGTACTCGGTTTAATTTTATATTCAGGTATTGCAACTATCGTCATGCCTGTCGTTATTTTCTACCAACAAAATACATATTTAACACAACCATTTATCATTAGTTTATTACCGCTATTTTTCAGTTACCTCTACTTCATGAGTAGCGTCTTCGTCACACAAGGACGCAATAAACGATTAACGTCATTAATTTTCGGCGTTATCTTATTACTAAACGTCCTAAGCCTACCTTGGAATTTTTGGACGATCCTAACGATTATTATCATCATCTTTACATGGATGGTACTGATTAATTTCAATTTAAAACAACGTTATCGGATGGTATTCTTTACTATTCTACAAACATTGACCATCATGGTCATCTTTTTACAACAAAACTAAACGATACAATAAAGGTTCTGGAATAATATTAGATTTCAGAACCTTTTTCTTTTAAAAAACATATTAACGATTTATAATATGTTTATGGATGAAAAATTATCAGAGTTTTTTAAATTATTTTCAAATGTTCTACGACTAAAAATTTTAAAGATTTTAGCTGACCATGAACAGAACGTTTCAAACTTAGTTACAGCCACCGGCTATTCGCAATCAAATATTTCGCAACAACTAAAAATGTTAAAGCATGCCGATATTATCAGTTCTCACAAACACGGTAAACAAGTTTTTTACGTGTTAAAGGATGACCATATCCGTTCAATCATTGCGTTAGCGACAACCCACTTGGAGGAAAAATTATAATATGCATAATCATCACGAGCATGCAGCCGTTCCAAAAAGACAAGTCCCCTATTTAACTGGCATTATCCTAAATACTGCTTTTATCATTGCTGAAATGATTTTTGCGTACTACGCACATTCAACAGCGTTATTTGCAGACGCCTTACACAGTATCAGCGACGTCGCGTCACTAATACTGGCCTGGGCTGCTGTGGCTGTTTTTGGCTTGCGGGCCACGGACACTCACACGTATGGTTGGCATAACGCGACTATTCTAGCCAGCTTTATTAACGCGCTGTTCCTGCTAGTTGCCGTCTTTGTTATCTGGTATGAAGCAATTGTTAAGTTGCTAAACGGCGGTGCCGAACCAGCTGGTAATTTGATTATGATCGTATCAGCTTTTGGGATTGTCGTTAATTTTCTAGCAGCAAAATTTTTTGCTATGGCTGGTGATCATAAATCAGACATCAATGCAAAAGGTGCATATGTTCATCTAATGGCTGATGCTGGCGTTTCTCTGGGAGTTGTTGTGGCTGGTTTACTAACCATGCTAACCAAATGGTTCTGGCTAGACCCAGTTGTTTCCATCATTATCGGTATTGTTATCATTGTGTCATCATGGGATATTTTCAAACAATCGGTTCTACTTATTTTTAACGGTGTCCCTGAAAACATTGATGAAGTTTCCGTTAAAAATGCTATCCTGGATAATCCACAAGTCATCAGTTTACACGATTTGCATATTTGGGGTATCTCAACGACAGAAACTGCTTTAACCGTTCATCTGGTTGTTAAAGATCCAGGTGATATGGCGTTACTCTCTCATCTTGGTCACATGCTCCAAGATGATATGCACATTCAACATACAACGATTCAGCTTGAAAATAATATGCCGAACGAGCCATATAATGACATTTAATCAATAAATAAAAAGAGGTTGAGACATTGTTTTGTCTCAACCTCTTTGCTTTATTCAGATAATTCTAAAACAGCCACATATGGTAAACTTCGATAATATTCATTGTAGTCCATCCCGTACCCAACCAAGAACTCATCAGGTACTTGGGCCCCAATAAAGTCTGGTGTAATACCACCTGCCGTAGTGGACTGGCGCTTATCTGTTGCAACTGCAACATACACTTTTTCAGCACCGCGTGCTTCAAAGTCCGCCTTTAAATAGCGTAAAGTTAATCCTGAATCAACGACTTCGTATAATATGACAACTGTTCGCCCAGACAAGTCAACCTTTAAATCTCTTTGAATTGTAATATGACCAGTTGATTGATCACCAACATAACTAGATACATCAATATAATCCAATTCAATCCCGCGGTTCATAGCCCGCATCAAATCAGCCATCCACATGTAAGCGCCCTTCATGACACCAACAAATACCGGCCGCGCAACATCAACTAGTACTTCATTAATTTCATCTGCAACACGTTTCACCATTTGATCAATGTCATCTACAGATAAAACCGTTCGTGCTAATCTCATTTCAGACATGCTTATTATTCCTCATTCCAGATATCAAACAAGATAATAGTTTGTTCATTTGATGGGCCAACTGCGAATGTATATAGCGGTACCCCAATCAATTCTTCAACGCGCTTCAAGTAGTTCTCGGCATTGGCAGGTAGTTCTTCACGTGACTTAATACCCGTAATGTCTTCTGACCAACCCGGTAATTCCTCATAGATAGGTGTCACACGTTGCACATCTTTCAAGTTAGCTGGATAGTGCGTAATGCGTTGCCCATCTAATTCATAAGCCACCGCAAGCTTAACCGTTTCAAGTCCTGACAAAACGTCCAAACTATTTAATGATAAGTGGGTAAAGCCACCAATTCGAGCTGAATGACGAAGAACAACTGTATCTAACCAACCAATACGACGTGGACGCTTTGTAACAACACCATATTCATGACCAATTTCACGAATACGATCACCAACTTCATCAAATAGCTCCGTTGGGAAAGGACCATCCCCCACACGTGATGTATATGACTTAGCGACACCAACAACCCGCGTAAGCTTAGTTGGGCCGACACCAGCACCAATAGTTGCGCCACCCCCAACAGGTGATGATGATGTCACGTATGGGTACGTTCCTTGATCAATATCCAACATCGCACCCTGGGCACCTTCAAATAATACACGCTTTTGATCATCCAAGTATTCATTGATCAATACAGTCGTATCGACAATGTATGGCTTCAACTTTTGGCCATAATCAGCATACTCTGCTACTAATTCTTCAAGATCAAATGGTTCGTGATCGTAAATCTTTTCAAGGATTTCATTTTTTTCAGCAAGTACATTAGATAGACGCTCACGTAGCACTTCTTCATCCAACAAATCAACGACACGGATGCCGACACGAGCTGCCTTATCCATATATGTTGGACCAATACCACGGCCAGTTGTACCAATCTTGCCATCCCCCTTCTTGGCATCAGCCAAGCGATCAAGCAACATATGATATGGGAAAATAACGTGGGCACGATCTGAAATACGAAGATTCTCAGTCGTTACGCCCTTTTTTTGGATTTCATGTAATTCGTCTAATAGAGCCTTTGGATTGACCACACAACCGTTTCCAATTACCGCCAAGCGGTTTGGATTAAAAATACCAGATGGTACAGAAGACAATTCAAATTTCTGTCCATCAACATAAATGGTATGTCCGGCGTTATTACCACC
Source organism: Weissella fangxianensis (assembly GCF_024718545.1). Lineage (GTDB taxonomy): Bacteria > Bacillota > Bacilli > Lactobacillales > Lactobacillaceae > Weissella > Weissella fangxianensis. Next base: position 14,028 of record NZ_JAMXDB010000022.1, on the reverse strand, counting down.
TTGGTAACGCACCACCATATCAGAGTTTTGTGAGATAAAGTTTGTTATCTTTCCTTTACCTTCGTCTCCCCATTGACTACCAACAACTACAATCCCTGCCATAATGGCCTCCTATTTTTAAATTCGTCAAAACACGAACATTATCGACTTTTTCAACTCTTATTCAATTGTAGCAACAAACTTTATCCGTTTCAACGGTCTTTTGTTAAAAGTTCGACTTTTAATCATTCAAGCTGTTATATCCTACTATTTAAAAGATTAAAAACGATTTTTTTAAGTAATAGCATATAAAATAAGCACAGGATACGAACATCCTGTGCTTATAATTATTATTTAGCTGATTTAATCGCTTTATGAATTTCCCAATAAATATTCGGAACCAATGATAAGACAATTGTAATTATCCAGGCCATACCACTTAATGGAACAAAGCTAAACAATGTCTGCGTCACTGGCAGCAATACTAGAAGAATTGTCAATATTGTTGCCAATCCTGCCATCATTACTAACATGGGATTAGCGCTAAACTTAATCTTGAACATCGACTCTTCACTACGGATATTAAACACGTGCAGAATTGAAGTCAATGACAATACAACAAAGGCCATTGTTGATCCTACGGCGCTATCATGAGTATAAACACCATAACTTTGTGCTAGCAAACTAACTGCAGCAATTAAGATAACATTGATAACAATTCTAGTTCCTAAACCATTCGCAAATAGACTATCCTTAGGACTAACAGGGTCTTGGTTCATCACATTATCATGAACTGGTTCACGACTAAGGGCAAATCCAGGCAATCCATCGGCAACCAAGTTAATGAACAATAGTTGTGTGGCAATCAGTGGTGATCCCCAGCCAAGTAAGATAGCACCAATGATAATAATAATCTCTGACATGTTAGCACTCATCAAGAAATTAACAGTCTTACGAACATTACCATAAATACCACGACCAGTTTCAACGGCACGAACGATACTTGCAAAGTTATCATCCGTCAAAACAATTGCTGATGCTTCACGGGCAACATCTGTTCCTGTCTTACCCATTGCAATTCCAACATCTGCACGACGTAGGGCAGGCGCATCATTCACTCCATCTCCAGTCATAGCAACAATGTCCCCACGTTTTTGCCATGATTTAACGATTCGGATCTTATCCTCTGGGGTTACACGGGCATAAACAGCATACCGATCAACATTCTTATCAAGTTCCTCATCAGACATTTTATGCAATTCTGAACCTGAAAGAGCTAAATCATTTTCACCTAAAATACCAATTTCACGTGCAATTGCACTAGCAGTGACCACGTGATCACCAGTAATCATAAGTGGTTTAATACCTGCGGCACGGGCCTCAGCAACAGCCTGTGCTGATTCTGGTCTTGGTGGATCAATAATTCCAACCAATCCCAATAGGGTCATACCTTGTTCTAATTCATCTGCGGTTGGTTCCATACTAATTTCAGGTAACTTAACAACGCCGACAGCGATAACACGTAAAGCATTTGTACCAAACTCTTTATTTATCTTAATTGCTTGTTCATGCATCTCTGTTGGGAACTTAGGCAACAAGACATCAAATGCCCCTTTGGTAACTGCTAGATAACCATCTTCAACACGATGAACTGTTGTCATTCGCTTTCGAGTTGAATTAAATGGTAGTTCATAGACCTTTGGATATTTGTTTTGCAAAGCTTCATATTCAGAATACTCACCGAGTGCATTAACCATCGCAACTTCGGTTGGTAAACCAGCTATTTCATCATCGGGTTTCGTCACATTGGTTGATAATGCCCCAAACTTTAATACATCAGGGGTTTGCTCAACTAACTCCTCATCATGGTAAACATGATCTGTTTGTGCTTCCCAAGCTCGACGAACAGTCATTTTATTTTGTGTTAGCGTACCCGTCTTATCAGATGCAATAACCGTTGCTGAACCTAATGTTTCAACGGCCGGTAGATGACGAACAATCGCCTGACGCTTAGCCATCTTTTGCACACCGATTGCCAATGTAATCGTCACGATAATCATCAACGTTTCTGGCACAACGGCAACCGCTAATGATACAGCAGTCATAAATAATTCTAGTAATGGTTCTCTAGATGCAATCCCTAATCCAATGACAATCAAGGCTGCCAAAATAGCAATGACACTTAAACGCTTACCAAGTTGGGCAAGTCTAATTTGTAATGGTGTCTGTTCACGTTTTTCATTACCTAATAAGCCGGCAATTTTACCCATCTCAGTCTGCATACCAATGGCGGTAACCACACCCGTTCCGCGACCGTTCACAACGGCCGTTCCACGATATACATGATCTAAACGATCTCCTAATGAGTCATCTTCGGAAGAGATTTCCGTCTCATCTTTTTCAATGGCATCACTTTCTCCAGTTAATGCAGATTCTTCAACTTGCAACTCACTTGTTTCAATTAATTGCGCATCGGCAGAAATTTTTTCACCGTTCTCGAGAACTAAAACATCACCCACAACAATATCGGCAATTGGAATCGTAGTCACTTTGTTATCACGCTTGACAGTTGCCTCGGCATTTTCTAGACCCTTTAAGGAGTCTAGCGCTGCTTCAGCTCGCCCTTCTTGATAAATAGATAGTACTGAATTGATAATGACAATTCCAATAATTAACAGACTTTCAAAATAGTGTCCGTCACCCTTCATAAGCGATGTGATTAATGAAATAACCGCAGCAATTATCAAAATAATTGTTGCCACATCACTTAAACTACGCTTAATTTTTGACCATAATGGTTCTTTTGGCGCTTCGCTAAATTCATTTGTTCCATATTTATCTCGTGCTTGTTGCACCTGGGCTTCTGTCAACCCTGTTTCCACATTGGTTGACACATGATCACTTGGTAACTTATCTTCCATAAACTCTCCTTTTGTTTCATAAAAATTTCGTATGCCTTATGTGTATAAGTTTACCAGATATTAGTAATTTTGTAAATTTTTAAGTAAAAACGTAACTTTTAAGGTAGAAGAGAGCGTGACAAAAATTGGTTTGAAGCGGGTGTGTAACGTAGTTTGCGCCATTTTTTAACACAAAAAAGTGGTTAAGACATTTTTGTGTCTTAACCACTTTATACTTAATAAACATTAATCATTATCAGCAAACTCCGCTTGTAACGTTGCTTGCTCTTGACGATACTGCTGGATAATTCGGTCAGTTAGTCCAGGTTCCAATTGATCAAGCATGACACCTAAAGTTTTCATAGCTTGTTCATAATCATAGCCTGTTTCATAGTAATACCGTGCTTGCTGCGTTGCCTGAGCCACTGCAGGGTTATCACGATATAATAGTGCTTTACGAACCAAACGTTCAGTAACTGTCGCCGCTTCAATCAATTCATCTGTTCGTTCTTGCAATGTATCTAAGTCCGCTGTCACAATACTCAATTGTCGTAGTGCATCATCAACATTGACGCGCGCCATATTAAGTTGTTGCTTAACACGCTCTAATTCATCACTCACTGAATAAAAGATTGATAGATAAGTTTCTGGTAGTCCTGGTAAACCTTGGCGTTCGAATGATCGCTGAATCAAACGTAACTTATCTGACAACAAAGTTACCCGTTTCTTTGACTGTTCCAATTGTCCTGGCAACTCTTGATATATTTGCCAGCGTGCAACTTGTTCACGTTCAATTCGTTCAAGATCCTTCTGGATGGCAACTTGTTCACTGATTAGGTTGGAAAATACAGCCTCATGACGTGAAATTTTATGTTTAAGTTCCTCAAAATTGACGGTATCATTTGATAATTGAATTTCCCAAGTACGAATTTGACCGACTTCATCTTTTGAAAATACAAAATCTTGGTTCAAACGATCTAAACGGGCATATAATTCATGATTTTGCCGTTTATTGTGAGCAAGGTAGCCGGTCAAGTTCTCATTATTTTCCCAAACGGTTTGGGCAGCTTTCGCTTCTTTATCAAAAGTCTCATATAAGAGTTCTGTACGGTCTTCCATCCGCGTAATCTCTTCTGAAACTTTTTTGAGCGTTAACTCTTTCAACAACTCCAAAGCTGCTTCTAATTCTTCGCGAATATTTGTCAATTCCTTCTCAATATTCGTTTCAAACCTAAACCCTTCAGCAGACATCTTGTTATATGCATCTTGCAATTCTGATAACTGACCAGGAATTTTATCATCCAACTTATTAAAAAGATCAGGTATTTGCTCAATACGTTGTTCCAATTGGTTGGTTTCCATGCCTAAAGTTTCATAGATACCAGCAGCTGTTGCATGATCACCGGCCTCGGTCAGACGAGCAAACTCTGCAAAGTCATCTTCTAACGAACCTAATATCTCTTCCAACTTATCAATTGCTGGTCCAAATGCAAAATTTTGCGACAATAGCACTTTTCGTAGCTCTTGATATTTACTCTCTAAGTCCTTAACTGCTTGTTTATGAGCAGCATCCATTTGTTCTAAATCACTTAAACCCTGGTTCACAACATCAATGATTGCTTCTGCATCACGAATTTGTTGCTGGAGATTTTTCATTCCTTGCGCAGTCTTTAAGAAATTTAACCCCTGCGAATCAAATAGTACGGTATTTGCTTTTAAATCAATATTGTTAAACTCGTTTGTTTCCAAATGGTTATACTTTGCTTCCAACAATTGAAATTGCTTCAAAGACTGTCCCGTTAAGCTCAACTGTCGCCCTTTAACTAACCGATCACGCATTGGAATCTCAGCCAATTGGGCTTTCTTTTGAATTAACTTATTAACTTTTCGCGCTGTCAACCGTTGAGAGACAAAGATAATCAAATAAATGGCTGCTACTACAATGATTAAGCCAATTACAATATGTCCAATCTGTGTCATACTCTTTTATCTGGTGATCAATTATCACCATACTCCTAACTATCGGGAATTCTAATAAGATTAGCGTACCACGTGACTTCTATTACATGTTAATTTTTTACATTTGTTTAGACTTTATTTGGTGTTCTTTAACCTTTTTTAACTTATTCTACTATTTTTTTGTAAAAATAAACAATTTATAGACATTTTAAAATAGCAAAAAAGCCAAGGCAATTGCCTTGGCTTTTTTATTGTGTACCCACAAACCAGTAAACGAATAAAAATTATCCGATACGGTTGTAGTACTCAACGATAAGGGCTTCATTGTATTCGTGATCCAATTCAGCACGCTCTGGTTCGCGAACCAAAGTTCCCTTTAATGTATCTTTATCAAATTCAACGAATGGTAGAGTTCCAGCTTGTGCTTCAACAGCAGCTTGGATGTACACATTCTTTTGTGACTTCTCACGAACTGAGATTTCTTGTCCAACACTAACTTCGTATGAAGGAACATCCAAACGCTTACCATCAACTAAGATGTGACCGTGGTTAACAAGTTGACGAGCTTGTTGACGTGTTGTAGCCAAACCTAGACGGTAAACCATGTTATCCAAACGACGCTCTAGCAATGACAAGAAGTTGTCACCGTGAGTACCCTTACGAACCTTACCTGCCTTCAAGAACAAGTTGTGGAATTGACGTTCTGTCAAACCGTAAGTATAACGTACCTTTTGCTTTTCTGCTAATTGAATACCATAATCTGATGGCTTTGAACGACGGCCGGCACCGTGATCACCAGGTGCATAATTACGGTTAGCAATTTCCTTACCAGTACCTGATAGTGAAACACCAAGACGACGTGACAAACGGTACTTAGGACCAGTATAACGTGACATATTTAAATGTCCTCCAGAATTTTTTATTTTGTTGAATTCTAGAGAGTTGCCTCACATTCGTGCAATTCACCCAAACTTTCACCGCTGCAGCGCGGGTACTAGCGTGTTCTCCTCCATAATTGAAACGGGTCGGTAAATTGTTGACGAGCTTGCGGACAACCCGCTGCAGTTTTCAACACTTCAAACAGTTTACCAAAATATGAAACGATAAACAAGTGTTTAATCATAATCCCATTTGGTTAGCCATGAACTTATCATGATTTTTCCATATAAAATTCAAACCGTGAACCAACGTATTGGGTTTGAACATATTCAAATGGCGTTCCTTTGGCGTCATAAGTAATTTGACGCAATACCAAAACTGGATCACCCCGTTTAATTGCTAAATATTCAGAAATTCTTTCATTAACAGCCGCGGCAGTCACTGTTTGTTGAGCACGGCCAATTTGCAAGCCACGCTCTTCAGCAAGCGTTCGATACAGTGAATCAGTTAAGTCATTTCTTGATAAACCTTCAATAAGTGACTCGGGAATTGCCGCCACTTCAAAGGCAATCGGTTCGTCGTCACCATAACGAACACGTTCCATGCGTAACACCCGTGCATCTGACGATAGCTGCAATTGTTCCTGTTCTGAATTCGTTGCGCGTCCGACATGAAAACTAACCGTCTTTGAAGTCGCTTGTTTCCCCGCATCTGCCATTAAATCGGTAAATGATGTAATACCATTCAAATGCTCCTGTACCTTTTGTTCAGATACGAACGTGCCAGAACCCACACGTCGTTCTAAAACGCCCTCATCTACTAATAACATAATAGCTTGGCGTAATGTCATACGTGAGACGCTGAATTGATCCGCTAATTCACGTTCTGCTGGAATTCTATCACCAGGTACCCATCGTCCTGCATCTATTGCTTCATGGATTTCATCATGAATTTGAATATATACCGGAGAACCCATAGTCTCTACTCCTTTGTTTCAACACCGTCTTGCTTTGAAAAGCGACGGCCCATACTGTATGTCGTTTTTAATTCAGTTAGATCCGAGTTAAAGACATTTAAATCAGCATCCTTGCCAATTGCTAAGGTTCCTTTGGTATCAAGTCCAAATTCGACCGCCTGATTAACTGATGCCATCTGAATAGCTTCGTGAATAGTAGCTCCCGTAAAAGCCATGATATTTCGGAAAGCATCGTCAAATTCCAAAACAGAACCAGCTAAAGTACCATCCTCTAAACGTGCTTGCTTATCTTTTACCCAAACTTTTTGACCACCAAGCTCAGATTCACCATCACCAAGTCCTTTTGCCCGCATTGAATCGGTAATCAAATCAATGCGATGGGCTGACTTCAATTTATATGCCACATTCACCATATCAGGGTAAACATGGAAACCATCAACAATCAACTCAGTACGAATATTATCTTCAAGCATGGCATGACCAGTTACCCCCGGTTCACGATGAGCCATTGGTCGTTGCGCATTATACAAATGTGTAATGTGACTAGCCTTTGATTGCTTTTGCAAAAAATCACGGGTCGCATTTGAATGACCAATCGAACCAATAATATGATTATCAGCCAGGTAATCTTCAAATTCAGCGACATTTTCGGCCTGTTCTGGTGCATAAGTAATCAAACGGACACGGTCACCCGATAATTCATGCCATTTCTGTACCAATTCTTTACTAGGTGCAATGATATATTTTTCTGGTTGCGCACCCTTAAAGTGCGGATTAATAAATGGTCCTTCAAGGTGAACCCCGACAATTGCCGGCTCTTGTTCAGCGGCTTCATTAACAGCTGTCATCGCCTTGGAAATATTATCAACCGATTGCGTCATTGTAGTGGGGAAAACGGCTGTGATACCTTCTGAAATTTGACCATGAACCATCTTAACAATGTCAGTCGTTTCACCATCCATTGTGTCGAAGCCATAAGCACCATGTGTATGAACATCAATAAATCCTGGCACGATCACTTGTCGATCAGCACGAATCAATTCGTCCGCCGAAGTTGCAACGAGTTCTGACATTGGCCCCATTGCTTCAATTTGTTGGTCAAATCGAATGTAAGCATCATTTATCACTGGTCGTTCAGCTTCTCCAGTATAGATTGTTGCATGTGTTAAAACTTTACTCATGGTATATTCCCCTTATTTCTTCAATGACACTAGCGGATAGCAACCGCCTGAAGTTAACTTCTAGTCATCTTCAAGTTTACACGGTCTAGACCGATTTTTCTAGTCAGATACTTTACGTCCAATAAAAAACACAGCTTGGCCACTGTATCGCAAACTGTGTTTCATATCATTTAAATCTATTCACGTTCATTAGTCAGCAGCCAAAGCATCGATCGGATTCAACTTTGCCGCGCGACGTGCTGGCAACAAAGCCGCCAAGAATGAAATAATTAGCGCTAATATCAAAGTCGTCACCACATTACCAAACGAAATCTGAATCATATCAAATTTTGCAATCTTATATAAGGCTGCATTCATTATTGCTCCGATACCATAAGCTAATACGACAGATAGAACAAAACTTGCCATACCAATTAACAATGATTCTGAAGTGAATAAACGACGAATGTCTTTCTTACTCTCACCTAGCGCACGCAAAATTCCAATTTCTTTTGTACGTTCTGAAACTGACATAAACATTGTCACAATAATCATCAAGGCTGAAACAATCAGTGAGATAGCCGCAATAGCAGCCAACACGTTTGTTGCCAATGTCACGATGGTATTGATCGTATCAAGAATTGATCCAACTGTAATGGCTGAATATAGACGTTTATTATCATCGTCCTTCAACTTATTAATCGCTTTTTGGAAAGGCTTCACATCGTCTGGATTAGCTACCCGAACTGTTGCAAATAAGGCATTGGTTGCAGCACCGGCTTCTTTATAGGCTGAACGCACTGTCCGATAGTTAACAACGTTAGCTGTTCCGGCCTTATCGGCATCGATGACACCAGATACTTTCAAATCTTTCGTAATGTTTACCGGTGTACGACCATCCTCTTTCACGGTTGTCCAAGAAACCGTCATTGTCTTACCAACAACTGACTGCCAGTCTTTCGTATTAAATTTCTTAGCAACATTCTTCTTATCAACTAAGATTTCATTCTTACCTGGCACGTGACCCGCTTTAATTAACTTCTTCTGGTACGTTGCTGACCAAGTTTGCACTGTCCCTAGACTATAATCTTGGTCTTGCAATTTCGCCTTCACACCAGACATTTGATAACCTGGTTGCACATTTTTCGCACCTTTAACGTGCTTGATTTGCTTCATTTGGTCATCATTGATCATTTGTTTTTCAATATCAACGGCACCACCACCAGCACTTGCTTGACCAACACCGGAATTTTCGTCCTCGTCATCTTGATGACGAGTAACTGTAATTGCCGTTGGATTTGCTAATGAATTGACCTGATCATCAATATAAGCCTTGACACCATTTCCTAACCCCGAAAATAGCATAACAGCAAATAATCCAATAGCAGTTCCTAGCATAATCAATGAATTACGCCAAAAACTGAAGGTCAAATGCTTATAAGCATTTCGATATGACGCACTAGCTGGTAACGGACGATCAGTCATCCGGTTATCGTTTTCTGGCACGTCATATGCCTCCCGCAAACGCTGATCATCATCAATTTGCCCGTCCGCCAAATGTACGATACGTGTACCGTGCTCTGCAACCTCTCGCGAATGCGTAACGGCAATAACTAAGCGGCCTTCAGCAGCAATTTCATCTAAAATTCGTAAGACATCAGCTGTATTCTCTGAATCCAAAGCCCCAGTTGGCTCATCAGCAATAATGACCTGTGGATCAGAAGCTAATGCACGCGCAATGGCAACACGTTGCTTTTGTCCACCAGATAACTGGTTAGGATGCTTTTTGATTTGTCCAGCTAATCCAACTCGTTCCAGTAATGAAGTCGCATGCTTTACCTTCTCAGCCTGTGATAGTGGGGTCATTTCTAGCGACACCATCACATTCTCCAAAACTGATAGATGGCTAATCAAATTATATGATTGATAAATATAGCCAATTGTTCCGCGTCGATATTCATCAAGTTGCTTTTCTTGTTTGTGATCTAAAAGTTGACCGTCGTTGGTCACAGACCCTTCAAACTCACGATCTAACCCACCGATGATATTCATTAGAGTTGACTTACCACCACCAGATTCACCGAGAATTGAAACAAATTCTCCTAGTTCAAAATCTAGATTGATTCCCTTTAAGACGGGAAACTCTTCTTTACCAAGATAGTACGATTTTTGTATATCTCGTAACTCTAAGTACGCCATTAATTTTCCTCCGGCTTCCATTTACGGTGCAATTTATGGTACTTAGTTTAACCTTTACGACAAACTAACGTCAAGGAAGTGAGGTCTAGCCTTTAACTTCTTAAAATAAAAAGCACATCAATACTTACAATTAGATCTGTCATAAGCAAATGATGTACTTTTTCTAAATATCTACATAATTTTTTCAAGGGTTTCCAGGACACCATCGTGATCACTATCTTTAGACACCACATTATAACCGCGACCAAACAAACGATCATCAGAATTTGGCATGATATAAACCTGACCGGCCAGTTGCATCATTTCCAAATCATTCATGCCATCCCCAAAGACTGTTAAATCTTCAGGTGTTAAATCAACTTGATCAATCAACATTGACAAACTCGTTGCCTTGTTGACGCCTTCGGCTAAAATATCAACGGTTCCATAGCCCGACGTTGTTGCATGTAATGGCAAGTTATTATCGTCAATCAGAGCAATTGCTTCTTCAGAATGGATTGGCGGGAAAATACCCGTAACACTAGTCAATGATTCTGAGATATCAGTTAAATGATCAACTGTCGCCATATTAGGATAAACCTGTGCCATGTAGTCTTGCATATTTTCAGGTAATTGTTGCAGTCCTGCCAGGTTATACATATTGTCAGCAGAAAAGGCAATGACACTAATCGTTTCAAAAGTATCACTAATTAAAATATCTTCTAATTTTTTTAATGCTGATGCATCGATATTTTGCACATGCAACTTATCTGACCCCTTAACACGCCATGTCGCACCATTTCCAGTAACCAAATGCATGCGGTCAGCTAATTTTCCAAATTTATTACGTACCCAGTTTTCATCGCGACCTGATGCAATTGCAAACTGATCACCTCTTTTATCAAGTTGATCCAAAATGGCCGAAAAACGTGGCACATTAAATTGACGTTCTGAATTTAAAAATGTTTGATCTAAATCTGTCACAAATAAGCGTGTCATCCTATTTCTCCTTATGCAATATTTTATAGCGCTGCTTTAACTGCTTGTTGAACAGCTACCTTTTCTTCCTCAACTAACGCTACACGACTAGCAATAACATTAATATCCATTGTAATTTCACGAGTTAGTCCTGGTGTTTCTAACTTTGGTTCAAAGAAAGCTTTAAATTCTGCCAGACGTTCAACTGTTTTAAAAATGCGAGCAGTCACCGTAATATACGTGGTGAACTCCATGTCACCACCAACTGTCTTTTCAAGCCATGCCCAATCATCGCGAATCCAATCCCAAGCTAATTGTTGACCAGCATCATTAGCAAGGACGCCTTTATACCAACCACGTAAGTCTTGAGGCTTAATTGTTTCACTATCTTCAAAGTGTCTAACGATTTGTTCTAGCAACGCTCTATCTGACGTCTTAGTTAATGCAGCCATGATATCACGTTGATAACCACCATCTGAGGTTGTCCGATAGTCAGTCAATAATTGGTCAAACAATGCTTGGCTACCATAGTGCTTAACTTCATTAGCAAGAACGATTGCCCGAATGTCGGCTGGCAATTGTACAAGTGCCTGTTGATTTTGTTGTACAAGTTCGTGGGCTGATGCCACTGCATTTTTATTTTCGGCAAACAAAGCTGCATCGGCAATCACTGGTCGACTAACTTGATCATCAATGGTCTCATTGGTCTTTTTATGCCAACCCAAACGATCAAATTGGTTCGCGCTTAGTGTATCTACTAATTGTTGCAATGATTTTTCTTCAGGAGAACCCGATGCCACAAATTTTTTCAAATTACCAACCACTTGATAAAGAGCTGTGTTCACAACACTTGATTTGCTCATTGCAAAGCTCTTTAATAATGGCACCACCACTGCATACGAAATTTGACGACCCTCAGCTAACAAGCGCAAATCTTGCAACAATTGTAGCTGCGTAATGGCACTTAATCCATCAACATGATTTAAGATATCTTGCAATAATTCTGGCTCGTAATTAACAATAAAATGCGCCGTATTGTCAACATTTAAGCGGAATGGTGTTCCAGCATTTTTTCGTAAGTCTTCATAATCGCCAAGTTCTAATGTCTTAGTAACCATTAGTTCTGGCAATGCTGAATAATTACTATTCAAAGGAATTTGCCATTGGCGATCTTGATCAGTGCCATCACCAATAAAGAATTGTTCTTGGGCAAGGGTTAATTTACCGTCAACCACACTAACATTAACAACTGGGTAGCCAGGTTGTTCTAGCCACGTAGCCATCATTGCTGTTAAATCGATTCCAGCAGCTTTACCAAGCGCTGCCCACAAATCTGCTCCTTTGGCATTTGCAAATTTATGTGTTTCAAAGTAATCTTTCAGACCACGACGTAAGGCATCGTCCCCAATCAACGAGCGAACCATCACTAACATACGTGACCCCTTCGCATAAACAATGGCAGCATCGAAAATAGCATCAATTTCGGCTGGCTTTTCAACTTGGACATGGACAGATTGCACACCGTCAGTAGCATCACGCTGCAATGCCGAAGCGGCTTCTGACGTTTGGAATAGCTCCCAAATATGCCAGTCTGGTTGTAAGGCATCAATTGCCACGTACTCCATCATGTTGGCAAAACTTTCATTTAACCACAAATCATCCCACCATTGCATCGTCACTAAATCACCGAACCATTGGTGAGCTAGCTCATGCGCAATAACTGTTGCCACACGTTGTTTCATTTCCACCGAGGCATTGTCGGCATCAATAGCTAAGTAAGCTTCACGGTAAGTTACTAAGCCCCAATTTTCCATCGCTCCGGCAGAAAAATCTGGCAAGGCTAATTGCCATGAGTGTGGCAATGGATATGGTGTTTGATAATAATCTTCGTAAAACTCAATCGAACGTTTTGCAATATCCAAGGCAAAATCTAATTCGGCTGGTTGATGAGCTTTTGTCGCAAATACCCCAATCTTTACACCACTGTTGGTCTCAGTTAACTTACTTTGCATCTCACCAAAAGCAAAGGCAACTAAGTATGTTGACATCTTAACCGTTTGGGCAAAGTAGTGAACACCATCAACGACACGTTCCTCAGGCATATTTGCGATAATCGTTTCATTTTCATGTTCATCATATTTAATCGCTAATGAGAAAGTCGCTTTAGCAGCTGGTTCGTCAATACTTGGAAATGCTTGACGGGCAGCAGTTGTTTCAAATTGTGTCCCAATCAGTTGCTTTTTTTGACCACCGATTTGATAGTATGACGGATAAATACCCATCATCGTATCCGTCAATGGCGCTGTATAATCAACCACGATGGTCATTTCACCTGGCTCTGGTACAGTAAACGTCAGTGTCTCATCCGTATCGTTAGTCGTTGCGATAACTGTCTGACCATCAACGGTGACATTATTAATCGACAAGAACTTTTGATTTAAAGTAATTGCTGTTTGCGCTGCAGATCCTTTGATCGTTGTTTTACCAACAATGACTTTTGTTTCTCGATTAATATCTAAATAAATATCATAATGAGTTGGTCGAAATACGTCGCCCAAACGCTTTCCTTCTACCATAAATCCCTAATCCCCTTTTTATGTATCGTACAATATCAAATTGATTGATAATATTTTAGCTGCTTTCATTTTATCATAGAGTTATGGTAAGTGTACTTGCTGATTGTCTACGCAGAGCGTGACCTAAAACGTCTTGAAGTCGGTTGTAACGTGGTTTGCGACATTTTTGGCCGTAGCAACGCGTAGGACAAGAATGGCGTAAACCTCGTTACATTGAGACTTCAGTTTTAGGGAGCGCGTTTACACATAGCGTAAACAAAAACGGTTTGAAGTCGGTTTTTATACATTGCAAGCAAAAAAGGACTGACAGAAATCTGTCTGAACTGAACCCCGTAAGTTGGAGTAATTTCCAAAACTTACGGGGTTTTACTATGTTTTCAAAAGAAGTACAAATTGAAGCTGTCACAATGTATCTACAAGGTATTCCGCCTTATAAAATACGG